>JAHLLR010000015.1 GCA_020444075.1 Deltaproteobacteria bacterium | reverse complement strand
TCAACCGGGGGATACACCACCTACTTTCCTAAACACAACTTTTGATTATAGCTCTAAAAAGTCTCCCCCCGGTAAAAAATGGACCGGCGCAATAAAAAATTGATCAGGGTTTAATGGTCAAGTGCCGGTCCGGCAAAATGCCGAACACCATTTCGCTTGGTGCATCATAGAGTGTACGTCCGGCCCAACAGCGCTATTGCCGCACATGAATAGCTCTGTTGGGGCCGGACGTTGTCTTGTGTGCCTGCGTTCATGATCTTTTCCAACCCCTTGTCATACATTTTTTCGACAATAGCGGTATTGAGTTCCTGCCGATGGCTCCATGGATGCTGGCGGATGTGGACCTTTTTAATGTGGAATGCGACGGGGATGGAAAATGACTTCCCGCATCACGATTGTACCCATTTGCCCTTTTTGATTCCTCCTCGATTATCCCTAAGCCAAACGCGTTTACATTCCGGATTTTTTATCGTAACGTCTTGTGTTCGATATAAAAATTTATTAATAATGAGAATGCTTGGTGCTAAACCAGCCCCGCCGCTTGTCGGCTATTCGTATTATTCGGAGTTTGCGGGTGAAAGGAATTTGAAAAACTATTTCCATTGACCACACAGAGTTTTAATTCGACTCAGCGTGATCATTTATCACACAATGGCATCACTTCGGGATCGAGTTTTATGCGCATGATTTTAATGACGCCCGTTATCGAATATTTTGATCGGTAAAAAGCTGCAATGCAAAATGAAAACTTAGTCGGATATCCGGTTTCGACACTTAATCTGGAAAGCTGTGTTTCTTTGATCCGGGGGTGGATCGGTGACCGAGCCACGCTAAAATATTTTGCATGCGCAAACCCCCATTCCCTGGTGTTGGCCAATCAAGATAGAATTTTTCGCAAGGCTTTATTGTCTTCAGATTTATTGACACCCGATGGGGCAGGTATAGTTCTGGCTTCGCGGCTGCAAGGCGGTAGGATCAGGCAACGGATTACCGGTAGTGATATCTTTAAGGCCGTAAGCCAGATGATCAACGAGATGGGGACAGGGCGGATTTTCTTTCTTGGATCAACCGACCTGATCTTATCCAGAATTATTGTCCGATTCAAAAGGGATTATCCTTATATTAAAGAGGTCAGAACATTTTCACCTCCCTTCAAACCCGTATTCAGTGAAACAGACAATGAAGCGATGGTCGCTTGCATCAATGACTTTAAGCCTGACATACTTTGGGTAGGGATGACCGCGCCAAAACAGGAAAAGTGGATTTATCAAAACCGATACCGGCTCAAGGTGCCTTTTGTAGGCGCCATCGGAGCTGTGTTTGATTTTTATGCCGGCAATGTAAAGCGTTCCAGTACGATGTTTCAGAAATTGGGCCTGGAGTGGTTGCCTCGTTTGATTCAAGAACCGAAACGCCTGTGGAGGCGTAATTTTATTTCCTCGCCACTCTTTTTATTGTTATTGATTCGTTATCGAATGAAAAAATGAACCGTTATGTTTTATTGATTTTTTTAATTGATAGTACATTAATTACATAGTTATGCACTGTGTTGTTGCTTTACAAAATGATAACCGACAGATATTATGCTAAAAAGAGCGTTTTTGGAGATCAGGCATCATAATTGCTTCATATTCAGCTACGGATTAGCCATCCAGCCTTGGCATTCACTACGCTGAAAGGTTAATTTGGCTATGGCGTTAGATGCGGCAATCCATTTAGCCGGATTCGTCGGATGATGATCGGCGTTCTATTTGCGAGAAAATAATGCTGTTTTTAACTACATTGCTGATTTCTATTATCCTTACGGTTGTCCTAATGCCCTATGCAAGGATGCTTGCTTTAAAGTTGCAAGCCGTAGACACACCGGGTAGTCGTAAAATCCATGAAAGCCTGATGCCGAGATGCGGGGGCATGGCCATGGCAGTGGGCGCCATGACTCCGATTATTCTGTGGGCGCCAATGGTCCCTTTCACCAAAGGCTTGTTGCTGGGAACGCTGATCATTGTATTATTCGGCGTGGCCGATGATATAAAAGACCTTAACCCCAATACCAAGCTGGGCGGCCAGGTGGGAGCCGCCTTGGTGGCCGTTCTGGTGGGTGGAGTAAAAATAACTGACTTGGGAAGTTTTTTACCGACGGGCGTGATTCTGCCGGACTGGGCAGCGATACCGCTGACAATATTTGTCATTGTAGGATGCACCAATGCCACCAACCTTTCGGATGGCCTCGACGGGCTGGCAGGGGGTATTGCGCTGTTGATTTTCATTGGAATCGGGTACTTGAGCGCTGGAGAAGAAAACTGGCTTTTCGTTCTGGTCTCCATTGCGATCGGTGGCTCCGTTCTCGGTTTTTTAAGGTTTAATACCCATCCCGCCCAACTGTTCATGGGTGATGCCGGAAGCCAGCTTCTTGGATTTGTGGCGATCCTGCTGTCCATCACGTTAACCCAGCAGAATGCCCATTATAGCCCCATCATGCCGTTGATTTTGCTCGGCATGCCCATTCTGGATACCTTGACGGTGATGATCAAGCGCCTGGTGAGCGGCCATTCTCCTTTCGTTGCCGATAAGACGCATTTCCACCATCGGCTTATCGCGATGGGCCTTTTCCACACCGAAGCGGTGCTGACGATTTATGTTATCCAAGCGGCGTTGATTGTATATGTTGTTGTCAACCCTGGATTAAACGATTGGATCTTTCTGGCAAGCTACCTGATTTTTGCGGGTGCCTTGGTTGGGTCGTTTCATTTTGTCAGCCTTACAGGCTATCACATCAATCGCGACACCTTTCTGACGCCGCTTAAAGCGCGGTTGAAGCCCCTTAAGGATCGCGGACAAGTGATAAGGGTGTCCTTCGGGATCGTAAAGTACGGTGTTCCCCTGCTTTTGCTTTTTAACACCTTGTTTCCAACACCTGAGAATGAATATCGTCTTTTGTTTTCAGCAGGTTCTCTTGGTCTGCTATTTCTGGCGTGGATCCTGGGCAAGTACTCGCTTGGCAGAGCCGTAAAGTTCTTTTTGTACTTATTGACGCCGTTTTTAATCTACCGCTGCGATCAGAGCGTCTACCTGCATATGACCCCCGTGCTTATCATGCTGTACAATTTGACCTATCTGATATTATTGGTCTCCGTCCTGATGACCATGAAACTTACCCGAAGAACACATGGTTTTAAAAGTTCTCCGCTGGATTTTCTGATTATATTCGTCATTCTGTTGATTCCCAACCTGCCCGACACCGTGTTTTCGGATTACCGTTTGGGGCTGGTTGCGGCGAAAACGGTTATTCTTTTCTATAGCTATGAAGTGTTGATAGGGGAACTTAGAAAAAAATCCTTTGTGCTGCCGCTCTCGGTTGCCGGTATACTTCTGAGCCTGAAGGTCTTGGTGCTGTATGCTCGATAATTGCGTAAAAATAGGCCGAGTAGAATATAAAATATTGAATATTATATTATTTTTCATTATAATAATTTTTCCGTGACGGCGCTTCTGCTAAGGAGGGAGCATGTACAATAAAATTAAAATGGTCTTTATTACATTGATGATAATGGCCGTTCCCTGTTCCACACTGCATGCCGAATCTTACCACATCGGCCCTGGTGATGTGCTGGAAATTTCGGTCTGGAGAGATGACGCGCTCAGTCGGGATATCGTCATCCCGCCGGATGGCATCTTATCGTTCCCTTTAATCGGTGACGTCAATGTAGCCAATATGTCGGTGGCTCAGATTAGGGATGTCATCAAGAAAAAATTATCGGAATATGTTCCTGATGCGTCGGTATCGGTAATAATAAAACAGATCAACAGTCTTAAAGCTTACGTAATCGGACAGGTGAAGAATCCTGGAGAATTTCCGATCACTTTGGGAACTCGGGTGATGCAATTACTTTCCAAGGCACAAGGCTTGACGCCTTTTGCCGCAGAGCGTGATATTCATATTCTTCGTTATGGGGGCAACAAGATTGAAAAAATAAGTTTTGACTACAAAGAAGTTTTAAAGGGCAACAACCTGGAACAGGATATCATTCTTAAACCCGGTGATGTTCTTGTCGTGCCATAATCAATATTTCTATTTCACATGTAGACGAGGAAAGAATAAGTGTCTGTCGAGTTTAGCAAACAGGAATTAAAGGCCATTGTCCGCCGTCGAAAAGGGATATTTTTAACATCCTTTTTACTGATTTTCTTTACCTGCGTCATCGTTGCGATCTCTTTACCTTCCGTATACCAGTCCACAGTAATGATAATTGTTGAGAATCAAGAGATTCCGGAAGAATACGTCAAATCGACGATGACATCTTATGTCAGTGAGCGGCTTGAGATGTTGCGGCGGAAAATACTCAGCCATTCAAAACTGTTAAAGATCGCTAAGGAACACAATCTCTATCCGGACCTGGCGCTGGACGGTGAAATTGTCCAGGAGATGCGCAAGGACATTTTGTTGGAGACCATCGATGTATCGTTGAGCGACAGGAAAAGCCGTGTCAACAGCTCCGCCACCATTGCCTTCAATCTGTCCTATGAGCACAAGAACCCTCAGAAAGCAAAAGAAATTACAGATGTCCTGGCCAATTTGTTTATTGAGGAGGACCAGCGTTCTCGTGAATCACAAGCTGCCACCACGACCGGTTTCATTGAGAAAGAACTGGAGGACCTCAGGCGGCAGGTCCAGATCAATGAGGAAAAGATAAGCAGGTTCAAAGCTGCCAACATCGACCAGCTTCCCGGATCGATGGCTATTTTTACGCAAACCATTTTCCGGCTGGAGCAGGATATTGACAGTGTTGAAGCCAGAATTCGTACGACCCAGGATAAAATTGTCTATCTCAAGAGCCAGATAGCGAACATAGACCCGTTGGTGCCAATATTGACGGAAACCGGCAAAGTCGCCAGCAATCCTAATAACCGTTTGAAATATCTACGATTACAACTTCTCAGCATGCAGGCTAATCTTTCTGACAAGCATCCCGATATAATTAAATTGAAGAGTGAGATTCAAGAATTGGAGGCGCAGGCCGGTGAAACAGGCTCCTCCGTCGAAAAGATCAACCGGCTCAGGGTTGTAGAAAAAGAGATTATCGAGCTGAAATCGAAGTATGGGGACAAACATCCGGACGTCGTCAGGTTGTCGAAAGAAGCCGACTTGCTGAGGCAGCAAATCGGACAAAGTGAAGCTGGTGCGGAAAAAGCAGCCGTCTTAGATGAACAGACCGACAACCCCGGATACATGAATATCAAGGCTCAGATTATAGTGGCCGAGTCAGAAGTCAATGCGCTGAAGAATGAACGCATTAAGCTGGTAGAGAAACTCGATGATTATCAAAAAAGACTCGAGACGGCCCCCTTCATCGATGAAGAGTACAATAAGCTCACCTTGGATTACGAAAATGCGAGAAGAAAATTCAATGAGGCGTCGAACAAGCTGCACGACGCCAAGATCTCCCAGGAGATGGATGTATCTGACCAGGGGCAGCGCTTTCACATCGATGCCAAGGCCTTCTTGCCGGATAAACCTTTCAAACCCAACAGGCTCATCATAATCCTGCTGGGATTCCTGCTGGGTTTGGGAGTTGCCGTGGGGTTGACAGCCGTTAAGGAGGGGATGGACACTTCAATTAAATCCACTGATGAGGCAGAGAGCATCTTTGGCGTTCCGGTGCTGGCGACCGTTGCCTTTTTCGATACTCCTACGCAGAAGCGGCTGCGTCGATCAAAACGGCTGATAATGGTTTTTACCTTATTGGTAATTACAATTGCGGCGTCGTTAATGGTCAATTGGTTTGTGGCGCCCATAGGCGAACTGCTGGACATATTTTAAGATCGACTGGTTGAGATCGGCGTGTCGATAGCAAAAGATTCAAAGTAGTTCTATCCTGAAGCGGTAAACTGCCATAAAGGCAAACCTAACAAATTTTTGCATAATTGGGTATGATATGGGAAAGTTTTTTAAAGCACTTGAAAAAGCAGCAAAAGACAGTGTTGCTCGGTCGAGTCAGCAACCGGCAGATAAGCGGGTGCGATCGAAAATTAAACCGGCGGCGCCTCAGGCCAAAAACCGGTCCGTTGTATGGTCGGATGATCAACATGGATCGCCTGATCTTGCGCGAAAGGATATGGAACCGGTTGAACCATCTCCCGATGCGAGGACATCGGTGCGGTTGGACCCGCCTCCCCCGGTTCACCCTTCGCTACCTGTCGTAGAACCGATAGCACCACCCCGTGATCGCAGATCAAATCATCGGTTGGAAAAAAATGCGGGATACGACAATACGCTTTTAAAAGTGGAACCGCCAAAACCGCCTGTCGAGCCAAAATCGGCTCTCAGAACGGATCAAGGCCCGAAACCTGACGGACTGAATATCGCTCTGGTAAAGCCGGAAGCGGCCGATCTTCCTCGTTCGGTTGAGCAGTTTGACCGTGAACCGGAGGTCGGTCAAAGGAATGTGAAAACGGCAGAATCAGGTGATACACTATCCAGAAATGTTGTCAGGGTCAGGTATTCCAAGACCAAAGTTCAGGTTAATGATCCGGAAAAACTAAGAAATAATAAAATATTCTCGGTTTTTGACGAAATGGAGATGACTGACCAGATTAAAATATTACAAACACAGATTCTGAAAAAGCTCAAATCCATTGGGGGAAACACCATTCTGGTCACCAGCGCGAATCCCTATGAGGGCAAAACATTTACCAGTATCAACCTTGGTGTGAGCATTGCGAAAGAATTCGATAGGACTGTTTTGATCATCGATGCCGATCTTAGAAAACCTACAAAAAAGCATACCGCGTTTTCCACAGAATTTTTCTCCCTTAACGTTGAAAAAGGGCTTGCCGACTATTTGATGGGGGAAGTGGAAATACCGGATATTCTGATTAACCCTGGAATTGCTAAACTCACGCTGATCCCAGGTGGAAGGCCGGTGGTCAACGCTCCGGAGCTTTTAAACTCGCTCCGGATGGAAGAGATGATGGTTGAGATAAAAAGCCGCTATTCTTCCGACCGTCTGGTGATTGTGGATGGCCCTGCAATCCTGCCGTTCCCCGATGCCACCATTTTGTCACGCTATGTGGATGGGGTGCTCCCGGTGGTTGAGGTCGAAAGGACCTCTAAAGAGGATTTGAAGAAGATGATGGATAGACTCAATGGTACGCGGGTTTTAGGAACGGTTCTGAACAAGAATAGAGGATAAAGTTCAAAATAGCAATCAATCCGATTACCGTGCAAGAAGCATTTCGAGAATTTACAGCGATGGTCGAATGGAGGATGGATACTAATGATGATTGAGAAAAACGGTTCGGACGATCGGCATTTGCCAATGGAACTTTTGCTCAGCAGGAATCCCGACATCTGCTCCCGCATGGGAAATCGCCTCAACACCAAACGGCCCTTACAGGCCGGTTTCCAACTGTTTTTTGCCATGCTGTTTCTGTGGCTTTGCCCTCCTTTCTTTTCCGACCCTGCGCTTGCCGCCGACTGGCGGCTGACTCCGAAGCTTGGTGTCTCCGGCGGCTACGATGACAACATCTTTTATACCCAAGACGATAAAGTCGGCTCTTCCATTATCAATGCCGAACCGGGCCTGGAGGCAGATTTCAAGTCGCTGCTCTCCTCAATTCGCCTGACTGCCGATTTCGAGATCCTCAGTTATCTGGATGAAAGCAACTTGAACCGCGTGAATCAATACTATCGCCTTGACGGCAATCACCGTCTCGGACAACGATGGGATGTGCGCGGCGGTTTTCGTTATTACGATGACACCACCTTGAACACCTATCTCGAGGAAACCGGCCGCGTCGTCGAGCGGATCAACCGGGAATACCTTTACGCGATGGGCGGTATTGCTTACGATATATCCACCATCTCGTCGATCGATGCCAATTATTCATATGAACAGGCCCGCTATGAAGATGATGTATTCCCCGATTACGACCGGCAGCGGGTCAATCTGAGGTATAAGCACCGTTTGAAAAACCAACAGGACGAATTATCCGTCGGTCCTTCTTATTATATTCGCACCAACGATCTTAACGATACGGACTACGTCGCCCTCGATCTTGGTTGGGAGCGCGACTGGAGCGACATTACCAACACCTTCGCGTCAATTGGCGCGCGCTATACGACTGTGGAAGACAATGATGGCAACAGTGATGATAGCTGGGGTGCCCGAGCCCGCTTCAATCTGACACGCCAGGGGGTCGCGTCGCAAACTAGGTTCGAGTACTATCACGATCTGGCGACTCTCGTTGATGGAACGGATGTCAACGTAGACAATTTTTACCTGAGATACGACTATCTTCTGACCGAGCGATTCGGTGTGGGCATCAACGGGCGGCTCGTGTTCAGCTATGATCTGTCCAGCAGCCAAGACGGTGTGGAGGACAACCGGTACTATATGGTTGAACCGTTCCTGTTTTATCGGTTGACCAAAGACTTCAGGGTCTATCTGCGCTACAGCTATCAAAACAGTTCGAAGGATCTCATCGACAACGATGATTCCCGCGAGCGCAACAGAGCCTGGATTGAATTCAAGTATGAGCTGCCGATGATGTTATAAGGAAGGGTTTCAGGTAGAAGAATTAAGGTAGAAAGTAGCAGAACTGAGTCCTTCAAGCTTATACCTCAAACCTCATGCTCATAGCTGCCAGTTGCTATACAAATGCCATTGTTTGAGGGCGTAACCGACGTGACACAACCCATGAAAATTCATCTGATTGCCGCGGCGCGGCCCAATTTCATGAAGATTGCGCCACTCTACCACGCCCTGAAACGGCAGACCTGGGCCGAGCCCATTATTGTCCACACGGGGCAGCACTACGACATCAACATGTCGGACACATTTTTCAAGGACCTGGAACTGCCCGATCCCAATATCCATCTGGGAATCGGCAGCGGCAGCCATGCCGAGCAGACCGGCAGGGTGATGATCGCCTATGAAAAGGTGCTTGAAAAAGAAATGCCGGCGCTGGTCGTCGTTGCTGGAGACGTCAATTCCACCATGGCCTGCACCATTGCGGCGAGCAAAATCGTTTACCCATCATCTCCGGATCGACACGCCGGAAGCTTGCGCAACGATAACCGGCCGATTGTCGCCCATCTGGAAGCCGGGCTGCGTTCGAACGATCGAACCATGCCTGAAGAGATCAATCGGATCGTCACCGATGCATTGGCCGACATCCTGTGGACGCCTTCGCCGGATGCCGTGGAAAACCTCTTAACCGAGGGGGTTCCCCGCGCAAAGATTATGAATGTCGGCAACATCATGATTGATTCCCTGGAAATGATGCGCAAAAAAATAGAATGCGCCGACGCAATAAATGAGTTCGGGCTAACCAAGGGCGGTTACGGCTTGATTACGCTTCATCGGCCGGCCAATGTCGATTCCCCAGCGATTCTGTCGACATTATGCCGGATGTTGATCGGCGCTTCTCAAAAGACCCCGCTCGTCTTCCCGATTCATCCCCGGACGCGAAAACACCTCGATGACTTCGGGCTGATGGATACGCTTCGGGATGCTAAAAATATAATTCTATCGGATCCCATGAACTATATCCGCTTTATGAATCTCGTATTTAACTGCAAATTCGTCATTACGGATTCAGGAGGAATACAGGAGGAGACCACCTACCTGGGCATCCCTTGTTTAACTATGCGCCCCAACACTGAACGGCCGGTTACGGTGGACCAGGGCACCAATCAGCTGTGCACCATAGAAAACCTGCAACGTCGCATAGAAAGAATCGTCTCGGGGGGTATGAAAAACCATGTTGTGCCTGAGCTTTGGGATGGGCATACGGCAGGACGCATCGTGGATACTATCCGCAAGCTAAGTTAACGTTCTATCATCACCTGATCGATAAAGAACAACTGAGGGTGTTTATATTGCTTGTCGCATCCCCGGCCGGCGTTCCTTTTAGACTGAGCTTCAAAGCCAACTGCTCCACAAAATAAAGCTAAACAAAACCCCGACAGCGCTGCCATCTGTCGGGGTTTTGTTTTCTGAAGGCCAAGCCGGTACTGGACCGGTTCAGGACCTGGTTGGACACCTATCATCCACAAGTCCCCCCGAAGAGCCTTTTGGGCAAAGCGATCCAATACTGCACCAATGGGATAAATTGGTGGTTTATATCGACGCCGGGTTTCTGAAACCCGACAACAATGTTGCTGAAAACGCCATTCGTCCATTTGTGCTGGGCAGAAAGAACTGGCTGTTTTCGGGAGCCCCCAGGGGAGCGGAGGCCAGCGCAACCTTCTTCAGCCTGATCGAAACCGCCAAGGCCAACGGGCTTGAACCCTATGCCTATCTTCGTTACCTGTTTGCAAAACTGCCTTTGGCCAGGACGACGGAGGACTACCAAGCGCTTATGCCGAAAAATATCGATAGGAAGGCTCTGGCCGCCATGCGCTATTGATTCTTCCTTTTTCTCCTCAATTATCCCTGTTCCCCTGCTTTTTAAGATAGCCCTCACCCATTTTCTATCACACCATGCCAGATTTTTTTTGGATTGAGAAGATGGGGTTTATAGGACGTTTAGTGCGCCGGGAGACCGGCATGGAGTTGAGAATGAAAGAGTCTTACGGTGAAGGGGTAGGCAGCGCATGAACTGGGAGCGATTCAAGCCTATCGTCAAGCGATGGATCCCAACACCCACAGTACAGCATCCATACCCTAACGTGCGCTTTTACGCCAATTACCCAAGATAGGAGCCCGGTGCGGTAATTCCGCACGCCGGGATCTGTGCGGGGGGCCGCCCGAAAGGGCGGTCTCTACCGCGACTGTTGACTCAACAAAGGATCGTCTTCCTCTGCGATTGATATACTATGAAGCCTGCTTAAGCCAAGAGGATGCCACCCACCGAGAAAAGT
This sequence comes from Deltaproteobacteria bacterium, assembly GCA_020444075.1. Classification (GTDB taxonomy): domain Bacteria; phylum Desulfobacterota; class Desulfobacteria; order Desulfobacterales; family Desulfosarcinaceae; genus Desulfosarcina. The sequence continues at coordinate 69,156 of JAHLLR010000015.1, read as the reverse complement.
ATCTAAAAACATACCACGGAAGGATGTTTTTAAAGAACAGGCTCAAATCTTATTTAACTGGGTGAATCTGGTTTTCGAGTTCCGGATCGGATTGGATATTTATCCCGTAGGTCCGGAAGATCGTACTGGGGCGGAACCACTTTTGAAGGAGCATAAACTTAAAAAGAAACAGCGGCGGGTATGCATCGGCGCCTTCACCACTAGTCCCGACAGCATAATGGGCAATAAGGATTTGTTCAACGCGAACCCAATCGATGACGGTGTTGAGCGTTTGCATGAGTTTTAGGCTGCGATTATGTTTCAAGGAACTTGCGAGAGCCAGGTCAGCGAAGCCGAGCGAATTGTTCATTTGTTTGTAGCCCATGAAATCCTCCAACTTATTGTAATGTTGGAAGATATGTATCACAGGCAAGCGATATAACCTGTTGAATTATTGACTTAAAACGGAAAAATTAAGCTGATAAATGAAAATTGGATCCGGACAGCCGACGGCCCAATTCTGCTGAGGTTGTGCAAAGGTCTCACTCTCTGGCTTCTCATCACCATGGACAGCGAAAAATGACCCGCAGGCTTCAGATCACTGCTGGCAGGTCCTTGGGGGTCCCAGCAGCCGCATACCAGTCCAGGGAAGGTTATTAAATTCCCTCCCTTGGACTGGAAATCCACCGATTGGTGCAAAAAACTGTTTTATCAGGGGTTCCCGATCAGAAGCTTTTTCGCTACTGTTCCCACGGGTATTTGTTGAAATTATAGTAATCGTAGACGGGTTCGTACATCTGGAGTCTTGCCCATATTTCCTCGTCGCTTTTGCCTGCGAGATAGTCCTTAAGATAGAGATCGATGCGACCGCTGGCCGCGTTTAAGGTATAGAACATGATGCCGCGATTGAAGGTGTCCATATAGTAGTTGCCTGAATTGCAGCTACTGTAAAACATGCGGGCGTACCTGAACTCGCTCTTGTCCATATCAAGGGCTTTGCGGAACAGAATGGTTTTCTTTCTGTAGTGAGTCTTGGGATAATCGACATTGTCGACACTCTTGTCGTAGATTCGTGCCAGCACAAAATTCTCTTTTACTTCCGTATCGCTTTGACCGCTTGAATCGGTGACGGTCAGTCTTACCGTGAAATTTCCCTCTGCGGCATAGGTGTGGATCGGATTTTGTTCCATGCTCACCTGCCCGTCGCCGAAATCCCAGAACCAGGCGACAATATCGCCGGAACTTTGATCCTCAAAACCCGCCTCCAACGGAATAAGCCCTTCTTGTGAATCCCCGGAAAACTCGGCCAGAAGCGGAGGCGTCGTGCTGCCGACCGTAATGTAAGCGGTTTCGGTCCTGACATCACTGCCCGATGGACCGGTAACTGTCAGCCGTATGCTGTAAGTGCCCGGAGAGTTGTAGGTGTGGGTGATATAATCGCGTGAATCATTGGTGGTGCCGTCTCCGAACTCCCAGCGCCGCTCCGTATAATCGCCGGAGCTTTGATTGGAGAAAACGACGTCCAAAGGAGCGGGTCCGCTTCGATTGGTGGCGTAGAAATTAGCCTGAATCAACTCCGGCGGATTGTCCATATGGACGATTCGAACGGCGTCGGCAGCCACGGTGCCGCTGCTGGTGTTATCATCCAAGGATACCGTGGTTTCTCCTGCATCAAAGAAAAATCGACCGATTTCATTCCATTGTCCGCCATTGGTTGTCTGATTCATTAAAACCGTCGTCGTGCCAAAGGCATGATTTACCGTGTACGGCGCGGTGGCCGTGCGGGTGGATGCAGCAGGCCACCAGGCAAAGACCTGGTATTCACCGGCCGTGGGGATTTGGAATATCCAATCGACTGCTCGGTTTCCCGAACCGGCCGGCGCGTATAAATAATTTTCTTTAAAAAATCCGCTGCCGGTATTGACCGCGGTCCAGATGCCGTAGGATTCAAAAGACGGATACCAGGGCTCCGGGTTGGTAATGTAATACTGTTGGTCGTCCGGATTGTCCGGATCCGGCGGATTTCCGTCAACGGAGAACCAGGCCGGTCTGTTCGAGTCAGGAAATCTTTCGACAGCTCCGCCTCGAACGCTTTCGACCTTGTAATGGGCCGGGTCGCCCGGCACCTGATAGGTTATATAGTAATTGTAGGGCGGATCTCCCAGCGGATTACCGAAATCATAAGGCATAATTCCACTGGTTCCATCCTTGAATATGGGCCACCAATTCGGAAAAGGTTGGCCGGTGCGCATGCCGGAGACACTGACATTAATCCACGGCGAAGAGAGATTGAATATCAGATCATCGTCGATATAGCGAATATTGTATATATCGTGGGAAAAAATAGGTCCCAAACCATAGTTGGAATGGCCGGTCGTGATGATATGGGCACCCTCTGTTCTCAGCGCTTCTCTCATGCCAGCTATAGTGGACACAAAGTGGATGTAAAACGTTTTGTCCAATCGGGTATTGGTATATCGCCACGTTCCGTCTTCTTCGATCGCCCCCAAACCCTGCAGAATCGATAGAGCTTTTTCCCTATTCGATTCTCCGCCATACATGAAACACATATAGATATGTTCCGGACCGGTTATGGTCGGTGGATCCGGCGGACCCGGAACTTTTTCAAAGGCCACCGCATCGGCGCAGGTGCTGGTGGGACCGGGCTGGGCCGTGATGGTGACCGAATAGGCCTGTCCGGAATTAAATGCATAATCGCCGAGACTGTTCCATTGCCCGCCATTTATCTTCTGATTGATGTAAAGGCGGGTGGTGCCTCCCGCGTGCCGGATGTCTACGGGTATGCTGGTGCTGCGCGATGGCCATACGGTCCACCACATGGAAACGGCATAGGTGCCGGATGTGGCGGGCGTAAAGGACCATGAATACGTGGCGCCGTCCCGGGCCCACACACTGTTTATGCCGTAGTAATCAGGTGCGCCGGAGACCGACCACGTGCCCGTAAACGTCGTGGTCGAAGAACCATTGTCGATCTCAACTGCGCTCAATTCGCCCTGGACCGTCACGGTCACCGTGGCCGCATTGGATCTGGCCCCGTCGTTATCGCCAACGGTGTAGGAAAAAGTATCCGTACCGGCGAAGCCGGCATCGGGCGTGTAGGTAATGCTGCCGTCGGTATGGGGTTGTGCGAACCCATTTTCCGGATCCGTCGTCACGACAAGCGTGCCGGGATCGATGCTGCCGTCCACATCGCTGTCGTTGGCGATTACATTAATTTGTACCGGCGTGTCCTGGTCGGTTGCCACCGTGTCGTCTGCGGCCAGAGGCGGGGTGTTGCCGCCAACGGCACTGAACATGACCGCATCGGCGCAGGTGCTGGTGGGACCGGGCTGGGCCGTGATGGTGACCGAATAGGCCTGTCCGGAATTAAATGCATAATCGCCGAGACTGTTCCATTGCCCGCCATTTATCTTCTGATTGATGTAAAGGCGGGTGGTGCCTCCCGCGTGCCGGATGTCTACGGGTATGCTGGTGCTGCGCGATGGCCATACGGTCCACCACATGGAAACGGCATAGGTGCCGGATGTGGCGGGCGTAAAGGACCATGAATACGTGGCGCCGTCCCGGGCCCACACACTGTTTATGCCGTAGTAATCAGGTGCGCCGGAGACCGACCACGTGCCCGTAAACGTCGTGCCGGGGCCGCCGTTGTCGGCGATGAAGTCGGCACATACCCCCTGAGAGCTGAAGCTTAAAACCAGAAGACAAATCAACAAAAAACATTGGGGTAATTGTCTCTTTAGCGTCTTGTTGACCATTTTCTTCACCTGAAATAATAAAAATGTAATGGTTGCCTGCCTTTTAATCCCATTGCCGACAGCTTGTGATTGCAGCCCGGGTAGTCCCCGATTAATCAATGCACTATATGACCACCCATGCCTGAGCCTTGTGGTGGATTGACTGAGTATTTGCTCGACCTCCAGGTGGTTGTTGACAAATTTCATAAACGAATAGGATATGCTCAAGTTGTGTTCGTCTGCCTTCAGTTCGCCGATGTCGCAGGCGTTCGCGACCGGGTGCGCAGCCTGACCACAATCGACCGTATTGGCCGAAGCTAGGGCGGTCCGAGCATGCCCGCCCTTCTTTGCGCCGCAAAGGAGATGCCCTGCTGCAGCCGCTCCTTGATCATTGATTAGTCTTTCAAGATGAAAACCAGTATGACTATCCCCACAACCCCGACCATTTGATTGGTGCGATGCAGCGAGAGCGACTGTTCCCGGAAGTGTCCCGGGTTCACAGGTCGACGCGTCTTATCATCTTCTCGGGGTAAAACAAAATCCCACCACCGAGGAGCAGAATTCTCAATACACCGGCACCATGGGGCGGTTTTCGGTTTTAAAACCGCATGCTTTACTAAGAAACGAGAGAATACCGGCCGGCGGCAGTACCTGACTTATGGTATCCAAATTGATCGTCGATACGTACCATATAACCAAAATACTTAATGATCCATTTTGCATCTTGATATCAGCGATATAAGCAATTTCCATGCAAAAACAAAAAATTTCATAAATTACTAAAATTATGTTACTTTACTGATTGCCGGGGTCCGTAAAATATAAGGGGACCACCGTTAATTAGGAAAAATTTTTCTCAATCATATCCAAACAATTTCCCATCGGCATCCAGAAGCATCCGGAAGAAATTATGGCTGACTTTTCAAAACCGCTTCGCGTCATTCGAGACTTTAACTGATCTTCAACAGTTAGATTTTTAAAAAGTCTATAATATCAGGTCACTACGGGCATGTAAAAAGTTCTTGGCACTACCGGATGAATATTTTGGTTGCCTTAGCTTTCTCGTATCGTCGGCGGCATGCCCCCCCCACGGCCTGGAAGATCTTGCCGCACACACCCTGGCTCTGCGTGCGGATCGCAAAACGGTGACCGTTTTCCACCATTTCGACACGCTGCAACGCTTTGAGATCCTGTTTGATGTGGCGCCATTCAAAATCATTGCCCGATGCTTCAAGACGGTTTTGAAGTTCTTTTCGTAAAACAAGGGCCAGGAAGCTGCAAAATACACGGCCGCGAATGGTTTCATCGCATTGGTGGAAGATCGGACGGGTCGTAAGCAACGATTTGACGTCCCGGAAGACTCTCTCCACCTGCCAAAGTTCCTTGTACTTGAGCGCCACTTGGGAAGGCGAAAGGCACCGTGTTGGTGGTCAACATCCACTTGCCGTCAAAGCGGGCTTCGGACTTGATTTTGGCTGTATCGATACGAGCGCTGTCTTTTTCAATCGTCAGATACTTACGAAAGCCTTTGTTGCCTAGCAAGCTTTTTGCTCCTTTTTTCAATTGGGCGTCAAGGGCCATGACGAGCTTGTCTCTATCCCGGGCCTCTTTGCCAGCCTGGCCAGGGTTCAGACAGACAATGTAGCGACGGTCGTTGAGCACCACCTGCTTGACTTTCAATGCGGCCGGATCCTTCGCGTCGATTCCTTCCGGGCGAACCTGTCGGTAACGGCCCGGATGCCAAAGAACTTTGTCTCGAATATCTTTTACTTTGCGCATACGGGTGCCCAGAAAATAGGGAATCGGGTTGTCCGGCACCTCAAGGGTTTCAAGGGTCTTGGCATTGATCATCCCCGGTCGGCCACGATGCAAACCCGTCCAATGGGAAAGCGGGCTTGTAATCTGTCGATGACCGGTAGCAGGGTTTTGACGTCGGTGGTGTTGCCGGGCCACATTTCGCAACAGATCGGTTGGCCTTGATTGTTGATCACTGCGCCCACGACCATCTGCTTCAAATCCGGCCGGTGGTCTTTGCTGAACCTGCGATGGCCAATGGTGTCGCCGCCGCGACCTTCGAAGTAAATGCTGGTCGTATCGAAAAAGACGATATCCAACTGGGAAAGCAGGACCCGACGATAGAAAAAGAGCGACTCTTCGATCAGGTCTTTGTTGCAGCGGGGGGTAAACGGGGTGGCCCCTTTTTGATCCTCAGTAGCCTCGCCCCAAAAGGCCATGGCATGATAGAGGTGATGAAGTTTCAATTCATTGACCCCGTCGATAAGATAGTCGCGGTGCCAGCGATCGCAGTTTCGATCCGATCCCGAGACCATCAGGCGATGCAAGACCGTCATGAAAATAGCCCGCTTCCACATCGAACTCATATTTGCGTCCGGTCAAAAGCTGCTGTATGGCCTTTTTAATCCCCGTCTCCTGCCACAAGCGTTCAAATATCATTACCGGCCCAATCTTTTTCGCCTCAGCGGAGACATCGCTTTTGCCTGAGATGATCAGCAAGGCTTTTTCCGAGAACCTGGAAAGCGAACGAATCAGCGTTTCGATCCTATCTTTCTCCTTGAGCTGATCCATGCGCCCCAAGGTCGTGATGACGCGTTGCTTTACTTTGCCGTCCTCTTTCCGGTTCTCGACGATTTGCAGATACTGATATTTGCCGGACTTTTTGACCCTGGCAAACATGGAAGCCTCCTTTACTTTAAGGACACTGAGAGGTTTGAATATTAGCATTTCCCTCTCATTTTAAGCAGGGCATCAAATTTTTCTTTAAACTACGGAGATATTTTCAACCAATTCGCTTCAAAAATCAGGATTCCGGCCATTGTTCGGAGGCAAATCAGCCTTCTGGAGGCTCATGTTAAGGTGTCCGCCCCGGAAAAAGAACTCCGGGCGCACCTATCCACCTATAAGGTGGCCAATTGGAGGATCTTCAGTCCCCGCGATATATTGAAAGCCGCCTGGCGGCACCAGCAATCCATTGTATTTTTAGCAATGGTAGTAAGCCGGGCTCTTTTGGCCCCGTCATGAAGATGACTGATCCCAAAATACTGTTCGACGATGTATCTGACTTTGGAGATTTCTTTGTTGCGCTCGATTTCGAATTCGGTGAGCTTGGCCGTGGTTGAATCCTTACGCATGATACCGTCAGCGATTTTATTTTCAGCCAGAAAGTCTCGATTGGGTTTACCGGCATATCCCTTATCGGCAAACACTTTTTCGATGGGTTGGCTGGTATGCCGGCTATAGGCGGTGCAATAGGGACGAAAGTTGGTGTCGTTGACCGACGCCGGGGTGATGGTGGTGGTCAGGACAAACCCATGATTGACGTCAACGGCAGCATGTTCCTTAATTCCATAGTGAGGGATATCATTTTTGACCGTCCAGTTTGATTCCAGGTCGCGGGTGAACTTTTTTGGTTTTCCGTTTTTGTCGAGTTTTCCCTGTGGGGTGTTATGTATATCCCTGAGTTCATCGATTTCCTTGTTGCTGACCGGCCTGCTTGCCGATTTGACCAGTCTGGCATCGACGGCGATACCTTCATTGATATTGAGTCCTTTTTGTTCGAACTGCCGCAGGATAGCGGAGTTAATTTGATCCATGGCATTTTTGGACAACCGCTTTCCGAAGCGTGAGAAGGTTGAATGGTCAGGGGCAGGATCGCCAAAGGACAGGCCCAGGAATTTTTTAAAGGATATTCTATCGTTAATCTGGCTTTCCAGTTCAGGGTCTGAATCGATATGAAACCATTTTTGCAGGAGCAGGCATTTGAACAGCAACAATGGCGGGTATGCATCGGCGCCCTGATTACTGGTACCGACCTGATAGTGCCCCATCAAAATGGAGTTTACGTTCATCCAGTCAATGGATGCGTCAATGTCGGTAAGGCGAGTTAGACATCGGTTTTTGTCCATGGAATCTTTGAGAACAAAATCGGCAAAGGTGGGGGCGTGGTCAATTTTTTTGAATCCCATAAGATCTTCCAAGTGGTTGAAATGATGGAGGAAGTATGGCACACAACATTCACTTTTGCAAGTATTTTCAGTGATATATATTAAATTCCGGTCATTTTTTTGTGGATGTTTTGAAAACGAATTAAATAACCGCGGCTGGAATTAGCGATTTTTAGCAGGTTATGCAAAGGTCTCACACTCCCAATTTAGGGGTAATAAATCAGCGCTTTCAATGGAAAATCAGATTTTTTGTGGTACTACCTATTTCGGACACGCCCAGGTGATTTCAGTAACTTACGTTTTTTTTATGCGGGTTTGCGGCGATTTTCAAATGTTAACTGTTGAACTTTAGCCTGAATATGAAGCCGTGTCCAAGCATGCCCCGCGTTTAATTCCAAATTGAAATGAATTACGATTTTTGCACTCCATAATTACCAATTTTTCCCGTCCGGTTCGTTCCCACCCGAACCCCGTGGATGGCCAATGCGATTGAAAAAATAATTTATTAACAAAAACAAAAGCCTAACCAAAAAAGCAATCATCGATGGTCGTCTGGCAAGCCAATTGCTTTAAAGCAGAGAAATGCCTGTCAGACTTGGAACGGCACGTTAGCTAACATAGAAATTGATATTGGAGAGTTACCCTTGTTCATGAAAAATATACCCGTGCTCTATAAAACCACCCGTATCGTTTTCATCCTTTTTCCCCTCTTCATCTTATTGACCACCTCCGTCTCTGTGGCGGCCAGTGTGACCCTTCGATGGGAACCCAATGGTTCCGCCCCCGAAGGGTACCGGATATTCGCACGAAAAAGTGGTCAGGTTTACAATTACAGCCAGGCCGCCTGGCAGGGAACCTCGGTTACCTGCAGCCTTAACAATCTTCAAGATCAGACCGAATACTATTTTGTGGTACGGGCCTTCGATGGCAGCATAATAAGTGCCAATTCCAATGAAGTCCACTATATTCCCCCCGTGACCAACAACCCCGCGCCTCCTGCTGCCAACGGCGCTTTAAGCTCAAAGTTTGCGCAAACCACACTTACCGGTGGCGTCGAATACTATATGGATAGAAGCTATCAGCTAAATAGTGTGCCCTCCTTGTATGACGGTATGGAAGCGATAATAACGCCCAATGACGACCTGAACCGCACCGATGCCAGTGGATATCTGACCTTTACCATGCCCTATGACGGCAAGGTTTACGTAGCTTATGACAGTCGGGCAACCCGTCTGCCGAATTGGATGAGCGGTTTTCTCGATACCGGCGACGTTCTCAAAACATCCCTGTCTTCGCAGCCATCCCTGAAGATTTACAGTCGAAATTATGCTAAAGGGGCGATTGTGAACTTTGGCGCCAACAAAGCAGCCGGGTTTGTTGGGGGTACCGTCAGTAATTACATTGTTTTTTACAGCAATGGAGCCGTTGGAACAACTGTATCGGGCAGCCCTGCTCCTGGACCCGCCAACGGCGTTTTAAGCTCACGGTTTACCGAAACCAGCCTTACCGGTGGCCTTGAGTACTATACGGACAGGGACTATCGGCTAACTAGTGTGCCCTCCTCGTATGACGGTATGGAAGCGATAATAACGCCCAATGACGACCTGAACCGCACCGATGCCAGTGGATATCTGACCTTTACCATGCCCTATGACGGCAAGGTTTACGTAGCTTATGACAGTCGGGCAACCCGTCTGCCGAATTGGATGAGCGGTTTTCTCGATACCGGCGACGTTCTCAAAACATCCCTGTCTTCGCAGCCATCCCTGAAGATTTACAGTCGAAATTATGCTAAAGGGGCGATTGTGAACTTTGGCGCCAACAAAGCAGCCGGGTTTGTTGGGGGTACCGTCAGTAATTACATTGTTTTTTACAGCAATGGCAGCAGCGGTGGAACGACAACGACCAGCTGTGGATTGGAAGGCAAGTTTGAAGAATCCACGATGGCTGTTGGGGCATATACCTACACTGACCGAAACTACTTTATCATGGGTGGTGTTCCAGACTGGATGCTCGGGCGCACGTTAATTCAAACGCCCAATGATGAGCTTAAAAACAGCGCAGCCAGCGGATATATGCGCTTCACCAATCCGGTCAGTTATTGGGTGTATGTGCTCTTTGACAGCCGGTCATCTTCGATACCAAATTGGCTAAGCAGTTGGGAATTGCGCTCGGCTGATAAAATTACAACATCGCTGAGTACACAGCCGTATCTGAAGTTGTACCGAAAGATGTTTAATGCCGGAGCGTGTGTCGATTTAGGTGGTAACTACGGACCGGGGGCATCTAACGAAACCCGCAGCAATTATATGGTTGTCTATGGAAAATAGTGTGTGAGTGTCTGACCTGAACGGCAAAAGAAAGTAGTCAACAAAACCCCGGCGGTTGTCGGGGTTTCGTGTTTTTAGGCTTTGCAAGATCAAGGGTTTTTCCTGATCTTGGTACCGATGTTTTTGCCACAACCTCCTTTATCGAAAAACACAATCTTTACGAATGGCGCCTTTTTGCTATATCACCATGGGGGCCGCCACTTCCTCACGTTTGTGCTTGCCGTAGAGCCGCTCTACCAACGTTAGGGCAAACTCGACGGCGGTTCCCGGCCCACGGCTGGTCAGGCAGTTGCCGTCTACCACGACGCGGGCATTGACCCGGTCCCTCGTCGCAAGCCGGTCGACAAAGCCAGGATGGCAGGTGGCCTGGCGACCCTTCAGTAGCCCATGATGTTCCAGAACTACGGCCGGGCTGGCGCATATCGCCCCATACAGGCGCTTTTCTTCTTGTTGACGCTTTAAGATGCAAGTCAGGTCCGCAGAATCTCGCAGGTGCTCAGCGCCGGGAATACCACCGGGCAGCACGACCAGATCATAGTCTTTTTTGGTGCAGGCTTCGATCAGGGTGTCGGCCACGATGACCACACCGCGGGAAGCCGTGATCTGGCGAGCGCCGGATACCGACGCCACCGTTACGGTTGCGCCGGCTCGGCGAAGCACGTCGATGATGGCCACCGCTTCCAACTCTTCGGTGCCGTCGGCCACGGGTACCAATACGGTTTTATTCATAGTGAGCTCCTATATTTTTTAGCGAAAGGGAGGTGGTCGCTCAGTCGAGTATACACCGCTCCGGCAAGCATTGAAAGATTTCCGCGGTACAGATATCCGCGGTACATTGTGGAATGCCAGTATCGGTAGAATGATTTCTATTTCCGGTTGGCTGAATTTCGTACCGAAAGAGACGGTGGATGTTTCGGGCGTCGTGATGGAGATTTTTAAGTATGCTGAACCGTAACAGCGAGCGCATTCCCCGCGGCTTGCGGCGGGGTTAGCGAGCGCACTGAAAATCGATTTTTTTCCTTGCGGGGAGGCTTCAATCCATCCTTGACCCGTCTACCGCTTAACGGTTTACCCTAATGTTGAATAAGAAAATGGTCAAGCATGATTCACAAATTTATCAACCTTGATTCATCTTCAAATAACTCAATACAAGGGAGGCCTGCAATGGCAGCATTCAAAGCAGAACGCGTGGTAAAAAGATATACCATGAACCTGTATGCCGAGCCCGCCGTTGTGTTCCCGTTGCTATGCCCCATACGGGAATACGAGTGGATCGAGCCCTGGTCCTGTGATATGGTTTTTTCCGCAAGCGGCGTGGCGGAAAAGAATGCAGTCTTCACGACGAATTTCCCCGCCCAGGGCGGTCGGGAAACCTGGATCGTGTGCCGGTATGAAAAAGATCGGGCCATTGAATTCATCCGTGTGGTGCCCGATTTTAAAGTCAACCGGCTGGATGTGGCCTTGACCCCGGCGGGAGGGACCTCCATCGTCACCTGGACCCATACCTATACCGGCCTGAGCGAACCGGGCAACCAGTGGATCAGGGGGCTGACCGACGATGCGTTCCAGTCGGAAAAAGCGGCGATCGAAAAAATGCTCGGTCACTATTTGAAAACCGGAGCCATGCTTAAAATGGCCGACCTTCACCTCGAGACCCATCCCTATGGCGAAAAAGAAAGCCATTGAGTCCGTTTACCGCATCTCTCAGCTGGCGCGGCTGTTTCGGCTGTCCCGAAGTACCCTGTTGTACTACGACCGCATCGGCCTGCTGCGGCCGTCGGGGAGGACCGGGGCCAACTACCGGGAATATAGTGACGCCGATCGAATGCGACTGGAGCAGATCTGCCGTTATCGACGCACGGGCATGTCCCTGGAAACGATCGAGTCGGTTCTGGCTGCTCCCCGGCAAAAGACGGTCAAGGCCCTGGAGCGACGGTTGGAGGCATTGAACCGAGAGATCCACGACCTTCGCTCCCAGCAGCAGACCATCGTCGAGCTCTTGAAGGATAAATCGGTTATAGCCGGTACCCGTGTGATGGACAAGCAGCGATGGGTGGCCGTCCTCCGCGCCGCCGGACTGGACGATGCGGCCATGGGGCAATGGCACGTGGCCTTTGAACGCATGTCTCCCGAGGCGCACCAGGACTTTCTGGAATCCCTGGGCATCGACGCCGCGGAAATCGCCGAGATTCGGTCATGGTCAGTCCAAAACAGCGGTTGAGCCGCCTGGAAAAAACCCGCATGTGCCGGGTGCGCACCGGACTGGGGCCAGTGAACCTGATGCACGCCCGTTATGTGACCCAGACTTTTGCACCGCATTTCCACGAGGGCTATTGCCTGGGAGTCATCGAAAAGGGAGCGTTAGGGTTTCGCTATATGGGAGAGAACGTGGTGGCTCCCGCCGGTGCCGTCAACCTGGCCGTCCCCGGGGAGGTGCATACCGGCCAGGCAGCCGATGAAGCGGGCTGGACATACCGGATGTTCTATCTGGACGCCGATCTGCTGGTCTCCGTGGCTTCCCAGATGACCGGGAAGACCGCACCCCTGCCGTTTATTCGGGCCGGTGTTCTCATCGATCCCTCTCTGGCCGAAATGATTTATCGCCTTCACCGGCGCATGGAAGACCCGCGAACAACGGCTTTGGAGAAGGAAACGGGGCTGCTGGCGGTGCTGACCCGGATGATCCGGCAATATGGCGCGACCCGCCCGGCCGCTTTTGAAACCGGCCGGGAACCGGCGGCCGTGAAAACTGCCAGGGACTTCATTCATGCCCATCATGACCGCGATATTTCCGTGCGGGAGCTTGCCTCTGCCACCGGCCTGAGTCCGTATTATTTTATTCGGGTGTTCAATGGACAGGTCGGGCTCACGCCGCACGCCTACCTCACTCAGGTTCGGGTAAAGCAGGCGCAGCGCCTGCTGCTGTCCGGGGAACCCCCTGTGCAGGCAGCCGTTTCCGTTGGTTTTTTCGACCAGAGCCACCTGACCCGCCACTTCAAGCGAATCGTGGGCACTACTCCCGGTCGATACCGCAATTCTGTACAAGACCGTTCTACCTCTTGAAAGGTATCTTGCGGTCCAGGCCCGCGTTCTCACATTTTCGCAATCCTCGACGTAGTGCTGCTACGCCTGTGGTTGAAAAAACCCTGCGGCCTTGGCGTGAACCACAAGATGCCTTTCCGTGCGTTGTTGAACCGCGATAGCGAGCGCATTCCCCGCTGCTTGCGGCGGGGTTAGCGAGCGAACCGGTAATCGATTTTCATCCTTACGGTGAATCCTCCCCGCGGCTTGCCGCGGGGAGGATTCAATCAAAACAATGAAGGCTTATCAATGAATCAATATGTCCACGGCTATTCCAAAAAAGAATCCTGCCGGTTGGCTGACCAGGCCGGCACTCTTACCGAACTGCTGCATGGCGATACCGCCTATCCGGCCGGCAGCCGGGTGCTGGAAGCCGGTTGCGGCGTTGGCGCCCAGACCCTCACCTTGTCACGATCGAGCCCCGATGCCCGCTTCGAATGCATGGACATTTCGGACGTTTCCCTCAATGCGGCACGACAGATGGCCGCCAGCCAGCAGTTGGCCAACGTGACTTTCCGACAGGGCGACATCTACCATCTACCCTACCGCACAGGCAGCTTTGACCACGTGTTCGTCTGCTTCGTCCTCGAGCATCTTTCCGATCCCCCCAAGGCGCTGGCCGGGTTCCGGCGGGTGCTTAAACCCGGTGGGACCCTGACCGTCATCGAGGGAGACCACGGCTCCTACTACTGCCATCCCCGAAGCCGGGCGGCGGATCTGACGGTCCGCTGCCTGGTGAAGATTCAATCCGACGCCGGCGGCGATGCCCTGATCGGCAGACGGCTTTTCCCGCTGCTTTCCGAAGCCGGATATAGCGGTGTTGCGGTTTCCCCGCGCATGGTGTACGTGGATGCATCCCGGCCGGCCCTCGTCGACGGGTTTACCCGCAAGACCTTCACCGCCATGGTGGAAGGGGTAAGGGATCAGGCCCTGGCCATGGGGCTGATCGACGAGCAGACCTGGAACCAGGGGATCGCCGATCTTTATCGCACCACCCGGGCGGACGGCACTTTCTGCTATACCTTTTTCAAAGGATTTGGGATTCGACCATGAGCAGCGCCCAGCTGAGTTTGTCGGTTATGGAGGATTTATTTTCGGTGTGCCGCCTGGCACCGGACGCCGAGATCCCGCATTGGGTGCCTGCGGAAGGCTTCGTTTCAGTTACCCGCACCGCGGACGAACTGTCCATCGTCTGCCTGAGCGGCGCGGTGCCGGAGACCGTCCGGACTGAGCGCGACTTTCGCGCGTTAAAGATCGAAGGCCCTTTTGATTTCTCTCTTACCGGCATTCTGCTGGCCGTTATCGGGCCGCTGGCCGATGCCGGTATTTCCATATTCGCCGTTTCCACTTATGATACGGACTATGTGCTGGTGAAAAAGAATGATCTGAAACAAGCTGTTTCTGCTTTAAGCGCCTTCGGACATACCGTTCGATAGCGTCAGAAACCTAATTTCGCCTCTCTTACTTATTGGGTAATGAATTTCTTAGTGGGAATCAAATTACATATGATACTATGTAAATTTATTCTTATTTTTTTACTTTCATTACTTTCAAATTTTTAAGTCATTGATTTTTTTACTTTTTTACTTATTTATGCTTTCGGCACCCCTTTTGCTTATACTTATGCCAACAGATAATGCATAACTATTAGCTTCAAAGAAAGGGGCTAATGATGAATAAAATATTTTCCTTCTTAATCGCAATAGTGGCGATATTCATTTTTGACTTATTTTATTTCGAAGCTCCTCCGAGCGCATCCCAAGATAGAAGCGGTATTATTGCTACGGACACACTTGCTTCGGTCAATGATGATGACTTGATTTCAAATTTCGGATTCGGCTTCAAGCAGATAGTCAATTCACAAAATAGTGGCGATACGTCTTCAATGACACGTGGTCAACTTTTCGATCCGGTTACCATGCTTTTACTGGGCAGTGGCCTGATCGGTCTGGCAGGATTGGGAAGAAAGAAAACTTAAGAAGAACCAACAAAAAAATTCCAGATGATGATAGGCAGGGTCATTCGTGACCCTGCCTATTTTTTTTGACGATTTTATCGTAAAGATAGCAAAAATCCTGTCATTCTTCAGCCTACCGCCGTTTCAATTTAATGCCTTTGAAATGTCTCTTTCATCATCAGCGTGCAGATCAGGGCAACCACCGCGGAAATCAACAGCACCAGCAGCATGGTGGTGTAGCCTTCCAGCGCATAGGCACCGGAGGCATTTCGGGGGTATGCATCCAGCACTCTCCCCAGAAAGGGCATGAACACGGCACCGCCTAAAAACGGGAACAGGTTGACCGTGCCCACCGAGGTGCCGGCGATCTCCACCGGAAACAGCTCCTTGGTAGCCGTAAAACCGATCACCACGATGGATGACGCGCACACGGCGAAGACGAAAAACGCCACGTAAAGCATGGGCAGCGAGAGGCGGTCGGGAAAAAAGTAAAGCGTTCCCATTTCACATACAAGAATCGCCGTGCAGATGACAAAAGGCTTTTTCCGGCTCTTCAGCACGCGGTCGGAGACAAAGCCCAGCAGCGGACTACCGATGATCATGCCCCAGGCGATCATGCTCAGAACGGCGCCTGCCGATTCGCGGGAAAGCCCATATACGTGCATCAGGAACGGTCCACCCCACAGTCCGCCGAATCCGAAGAAAATACCGCAATCGAAAAAGAACCACAGGGCCAGGGGCCAGAAATGCGGATTGCCGACAACCTGCCGCATCCCCGCCAGCAAGGGAATGGTCCGGGCCGCCGCGGGAGGAGTGCTGGATTTCTCGGCCAGGGCGCCAATTGTCGGCCAGCCTTTGTCCTGGGGTCGATCCCGGATGATCAGCCATGCCATGAGCGCGATGACGAAAGTGCAACCGCCGATCAATTCAAAGGAGAGCCGCCAGCCGAAAGCCACCGTCATCATGGCCAGCAGCCAGGTCGCAGCCATGACGCCGGCTCCGCCGATAGCGTTGAGGATGCCGGCCATGGAGGCGAATTCATGGGGGTAGTACCACTGGGAGAGAATCTTCATGGTGGGGATGAAGACCATGGAGACCCCGAATCCAACCAGGATGCGGCCCACGAAGGCGGTTTCGATGTTGGGCGCCAATCCGAAAAGAATGCTGCCTGCCGACGCGGCAATCAGAAACCAGGTTACCGTCCGTCGCGGCCCCACGGAATCGGAGAGCAGGCCTGCCGGCAATTGCATGGCCGCATAGCAGTAAAAATAGATGGAGCCCAATAAGCCCATGGTGCCGGCGGAGGTGTTGAAATCCTTAACCAGGCTGTCGGCCACCACCGAAAGGGAGAGCCGGTGAAAATAAACGAAGAAATAGGCCAGGGCCAGGATGGAAAAAATCAGCCAGCGAAACCTGAAAAGGGGGTGTGCGGATGTGTCGGCCATTGCAGCGCTCCTTTGCGGGTCATTGATTTGGTGCCGGGTTGTTCTGTCGAAATGGTAATGGTTGGCCATGAGTGATGAATCTAAATAGTGTCTTTCCAGAAAGGTAGAATTTTGCTTGAGATCAAGGCCTGCGAAAAATTTTACCACAGGCATATAGTTGATATTCCGAGGATAAAATTTTGAGCATAACACAGAGATCCGGCAAAATAACCCTTTTTGGATGGGCACTAACTATCATGCCACAAGATATCGGCCATGAAAAGATCTGGATGAATCATTTTTAATTTGATGGTCGGTTCTTCCGGCCTTATTATCTGAGTAATATAGATTGAGGGATTCCAACTTCGTAGGAGCGGCTTCCAGCCGCGATTTTAGGATGGGTTGCACCTATCGCGGCTGGAAGCCGCTCCTACACCATCAACAATTGTCCATTAGAACTGGTGGACGGTGACTCAGATCAAGGCTATTTATGGATGCACGCGAACCGAGGAACGCCAACATGCCACAGGATGACAAAACCACCTGTAAACTGGCGGACGTCGACAGCGCCCAGGCCATGCATGGTCCCCGCGGGCAGATGATATCCCAAAAACCGGGCGCTTTCCTCCTGGTGGCGGCAGCCTATGTTCTCGGCGGCGGCGGTATGCTGGCCTGGCTGGCCTTTCTGGTGATGGGACCACTGCTTTCATTTAACGTTGGACTCGGCCTGGCCGGCCGCCTGCTGCTGGACACGCAATTGTGCCTGCTTTTCTTCATCCAGCACAGCATCATGGTCCGGCGCGGATTTCGTCTGTGGCTGACACGGACTGTTCGCGCGGATTTTCACGGCGCCCTGTACGCGGCGGCTTCCGGCACCTTCCTCCTGCTGCTGACCGTTCTGTGGCAACCGGTGGGATCGGCGCTGTGGACTCCGACAGGACCCGTCCGATGGGCGATGCTGATGGTCCTTCTGGCAGCCGGCACCGGCGCCTGGTGGGGCTCACGATCCTTAGGTGATTTCGACGCCCTGGGGGTTAAACCGGCTTTGCGGGCGTTCGACAGGGAAAAGCCGGCCAGCACGCCTTTTACCATTCGCGGCCCTTACCGCTGGGTGCGTCATCCCCTCTACCTGTTCAGCCTGATGATTATCTGGTCGTGTCCGATATTCACGATGGACCGGCTGCTGCACAATGGACTCTGGACCATCTGGATTGTCATCGGCGCCACCATGGAGGAGCGGGATCTGGTCGGCTGTTTCGGTGAGGCCTACCGGTCATACCAGAAAACGGTACCCATGCTGCTGCCCACCAGCCTGAAGCCGTTGACGACCGGTTCCAGAGGAAAACCGGAGAATCATCCATAACGGGGATTCCATCATTTCGAATTCCTCACTCCCTTAATTTGCCGATCCTTTTATGTTTGGTGTTGAGACTTTTTCCGAACTGCCATAATAGACCCGTGTAAAGTCAATCCGCACAAAAAAGGCCTTCCGATGCCGCAACCCAACAACCCGCAGCAGGTCAACCTGGATGCCGCCGTTGCCGGGCCGCTGTTTATGCTTGCCGCCGCATTATTGTTCACCATGCTTAACCTGCTGGTTAAACTGATTGGTCCGGCTTTCACCATCTGGCACATCGGATGGTATCGGTTTTTTGGTGGGGCCGCGGTGCTGCTCCTGGTTTTCGGTCGGCAGGGCAACCCCTATCGGGGTCATAATATCCGGCTGCTGATCATCAGGGGACTGACCGGTTCAGCGGCGTTTCTTTCCATCGTCACCGCCATCCGCCTGCTTCCGGTATCAACCGCCCTGGTGATCTTCTACGCCTATCCGGCCTTTTCCGCCGTCTTCTCCTACCTGATTTACGGCGAACGCATTTCCAGGGCGGAAATCGCCTGCATCGCCGTCGTGGTCATCGGCATTGCCGTGCTTTTCGACTTCAGCCTGGACGGGAATTTATTCGGCCAGTTTATGGCCCTGTCCGGCGCCGCCTTCGCCGGTCTCACCGTGACGCTGATCAGGACCCTTCGTGAAAAAAACGGCCCGGTGATCATCTATCTCTACTTTTGCACCATGGGCATGCTGGTGACCCTTCCCCAGTTTGCCATGGCTCCGCTGATTCCATCAACGGGAACGGAGTGGGCCATGGTATTGGGCATCGTTTTTGTCTCGGTGACCGCGCAGCTTTTGATGAACCAGGGCTTTTTCTACTGCCGGGGGTGGGAGGGGGGCGTATTCATGTCCAGCGAGGTGATCTTCACCGCCATTGTGGGTATCGCCTTTCTGGGAGATCCGGCATCCTGGCGCTTCTGGGTCGGCGGGTTTTTGATCCTGGGCAGCGCGGTGGCTCTGAACCGTTTCAAGGCCAATACGATGAAACGGGAGAAACGGCTTGAACAAGCAAACTGAGGTTGAAGGGGTTGAGGGAGTCAGGAGCAAGGAGTCAGGAGGTTGCCTTCGGCTGCGTTATATTTAAAATACGCGGGAGCGAAGCGACAACAGCGCCATTCTGAATTCTGACTCCTGACTTCTGAATTCTTGTTATTGGTTAATTTCAACCTTAGCCATTTTCCTTGTCCACAAACTGCAGGTTGTCCGCATTGTGCCGTGCGCCGGCCACCTGCTCTCCCAGCGCATCCAAGGTCTTGATCATTTCCGGTGAAAGCCGGATTGACGTGGCCGTTACATTTTCCCTGAGGTGTCTTCTGCGCTTCATGCCCGGAATGGGGACGATGGACAAATCCCTTTCCAGCAGCCAGGCCAGGGCCAGTTGTGCCGGCGTATGGCCGCTGGTCCGCGACAGGTGGATCAACCGGTCTATCAGGTGCTGGTTGAGATTCATGGATTCGGCGTCGAAGCGGGGGATATTCCGGCGATAATCTTCTTTTGCAAACGTCTTCTCAGGGTTTACCGTGCCGGTGAGATATCCCCGGCCCAAGGGGCAATAGGGGACCAGGGAGATCCCCAAATCCCGGCAGGCCGGCAGGATTGTTTTTTCCACATCCCGGTGCCAGAGGCTGTATTCAGACTGCAGGGCAGTGACCGGATGAACGGCGTGGGCCCGGCGCAGCGTGCCTGCAGAGACTTCCGAAAGGCCGATGAAACGGATTTTTCCTCTGGCCACCAGATCGGCCATGGCCCCCACCGTCTCTTCGATGGGCACCAGGGGATCCAGGCGGTGCAAGTAGTACAGATCGATGACATCGATACCTAACCGTTGCAGACTTTTTTCACAAGCTGCGGCAACATATTCGGGTCGGCCACAGACGCCCACCGCACCGTGTTCGTCTCCTACAAATCCAAACTTGGTGGCGATTACCACTTCCCTGCGACGGTTTTTCAGTACGCCGGCAATCAGGTTTTCATTGTGTCCGTCGCCATATACATCGGCGGTGTCGATAAAGGTGATCCCCAGATCCAGGGCACTTTCCAACGTGGCCAGCGACTCTTTTTCATCGGCCGGCCCATAGGCGTGGGACATGCCCCAGCACCCCAGGCCGATGGCGGACACCTCAAGATGATTTTTCCCCAACCGGCGTTTTTGCATCAATTCTCTCCGATATCGCGGTTCAGTCAATCGGCACTTCCCGTTTTGGGTCAGGCCTTCCATCTTATCCACAACCCGTGTATGATAGCGACCGTCGGCTCATAAAAAGTAAACTTTTTTGTTGGAGGTAACACAGGCAGCTTATGCAGCGCATGATTATCGGGGCATTCCTGGCCGTGCTTTGCCTGCCCTTTTCAGCCCAGGCATTCACACTGGAGGGGCATCTCGTTCAAGGCGGCATGGCCATCGGCAAGGTCGAGCCTGCAACTACCGTCTTTTTCCATGGAAAAGCCGTGCGGGTTTCACCAGAAGGCTTATTTGTTATCGGATTTTCTAGAGATGCGGAACCGGAAGCGGTGATCGAGCTTCGTCTCCCCTCCGGCACGGTTGAAAAACATCCGGTGCGCATCGAAAAACGGTCCTATAAAATCCAGCGCATCGATGGATTGCCGCCGCGTAAAGTCAGTCCTTCGGCCGAAGACCTTAAGCGAATCCGCAAAGACATCGCGCTGGTAAAAGCAGTCCGCAAAAAGGACGACCCCAGGACCGATTTTTTGCAGCCGTTCATCTGGCCGGTATCCGGAAGGATCAGTGGTGTTTACGGCAGCCAGCGGATCCTGAACGGCAAGCCCAAAAGGCCCCATTACGGGGTGGATATTGCCGCTCCCACCGGTACACCGGTCAAAGCGCCGGCTGACGGCGTGGTCAGCCTGGCCCATGACGACATGTTTTACTCCGGTGGCACCCTGATCGTCGACCATGGCCATGGTCTTTCCACCGTCTTTATGCACCTGCATAAGATACTGGTGGAAGAGGGGCAACGGGTCAGACAGGGGGATGTCATCGCCCAGGTCGGCGCCACCGGCCGCGTCACCGGCCCCCACCTGCACTGGGGAATGAACTGGTTTGAGACCCGCCTGGATCCGTCACTGCTGGTGCCGCCCATACCGGAAGCCACGGCAGCCGCCCAATAAGCCGATATACCCTCCAGAGACGGGCGCCCAGCCCTATCCCTGGAGGGAGTAGTTAATCGAAAATGTAATAATCCGGACGATCTCCCGGTCCGTCCGGATGGGCCTTTGTCCGATAGAGCACGATCTCTCTGAACTCATAAACCGCCA
Source organism: Deltaproteobacteria bacterium (assembly GCA_020444075.1). Lineage (GTDB taxonomy): Bacteria > Desulfobacterota > Desulfobacteria > Desulfobacterales > Desulfosarcinaceae > Desulfosarcina. Next base: position 47,999 of record JAHLLR010000015.1, on the reverse strand, counting down.
CCGCTTATGTCAATGGCTATCTTTTTGCGGCCGGTGGCGAATCAGCCCTTCCTGGGACACGGTGGCCACCAGCCGGCCGGCCTGCGTGAAGATGCGGCCGATGGAGAGCCCTCTGGCACGGGATGCGCTGGGGCTCTCCATCGCGTAGAGCAGCCAGTCGTCCATGCGAAAATCCCGGTGAAACCACATGGCATGATCCAGGCTGGCCATCTGCATTTCCGGTTCCCAGAAGGTGTGTCCGTGGGGATACAGGGAGGTGCCCACCAGATTGAAATCCGATGCGTAAGCCAGAAGGTAGTGGTGGACAGCCATATCATCGGGCAGCGGGCCGATAGCCCGGAACCAGACATATTTGAGGGGGGCCCTTTTCTCCGGCTTGAACGGATTGATCGGGTTGACGTGGCGAATCTCGATGGGTTTCTCACACAAGATCTTCTCACGGATACCCGGGGGAATGTGGTCGGCCAGTTTGCGGGCGGTTTCCATTTCCGGTTCAAGCCCGTCCGGCCCCCGGACATCAGGCATGTCGTCCTGGTGGTCGAAACCCGGTTCGTCGATCTGGAACGAAGCCGCCATGGAGAAAATTGCCCGACCTTTCTGAACCGCCACCACCCGCCGTGTGGTGAAGCTTTTTCCGTCCCGGATGCAGTCCACGGTATAGGCGATGGGCTTTCTGGCATCACCGGCTCGCATGAAATACCCGTGCAGGCTGTGGGCTTGCCGCCCGTCGGGAACGGTCTGGGAAGCGGCGGACAGCGCCTGGCCCAGCACCTGACCGCCGAAGACGTTGCCGAAACCCAGATCCTGACTCTGGCCGCGGAAAATGTTCTCTTCGATCTTTTCCAGCTTCAGCAGCTTCAGCAGTTCTTCAAGCACATTTCCCTCGACACAGACACTCATGATGGTCCTCCCGATATGGATGGTACGGCGGTCAACAGGCAAAACAAGAGCAGATTGCATCCTTTATTTTAGCCGTTTTGGCGGCACCTGTCACGCATTTCGTTTCCCGGCGACCCCACCCTTTCGTCAAGGGGTGACAAATTCCACCGTTGTCGCTATAGTGCGATCCTGAAAACCAGGACGATTTGTAACTGCCATCGGGGAGGTCGCGCATGCCGGCACCAAAAAATGCCATGGAAATATTTAAACGCTTGGACAAATCCAACTGCAGGGAGTGCGGTGAAAAAACCTGTCTGGCTTTTGCCGGTGCGGTGTTTCAGGGCCACCGGAAAATCGATGCGTGTCCGAAACTGGACCCTTCCATTATCGAGCGCTTTTCCGGAGATCCCACTGAATTGAACACCCTCGAAGCGAACCGGGACGAATTCCTGGCGGCAATGAAGCAAAAGATCTCCGGCGTCGATCTGATGTCAGCTGCCGAAAGAACCGGGGGACGATGCCAAAACGGCCGGCTGACCCTGAAGATCCTGGGCAAGGATTTCAGCGTCGACGGGCAAGGCAACCTTTCTTCGGATATCCACGTCAACCCGTGGGTGGCGGCGCCCTTCTTCGATTACGTGCTCAACGGGAAAGGCGTTGATCCCTCCGGTCAATGGGTCTCCTTCCGGGAACTGAAAAACGGCAAGGACCGTTACCCGTTGTTTCAAAAGCGGTGCGAAGAAGCCATGCAGCAGGTGGCGGACAGCTACACCGATCTGTTCGACGACGTGGTGCACCTGTTCAGCGGCCGACAGGTGGCGCGGCAGTTCCAATCGGATATCTCCGTGGTGCTCCACCCACTGCCCAAGGTGCCCCTCATGATCTGCTACTGGCGTCCGGACGAAGGCCTTGGATCCACCCTGAATATCTTTTTCGATGCAACCGCCGACCAGAACCTGGACATCGGATCCATATTCTCATTGGGTGCGGGGCTTACCCAGATGTTTCAAAAATTAGCTCTCCGGCATGGGTTTTCAGAAGTCTGAAGCCGGATGACGGAGGTCCGAAAAGGGGGAGTGGGTTATTTGGGGATGAGCCCGATCTATGCAAATACCGTCGATGTCTGACGGCTGTAGACCGCCAGCCTTCCTTCAGGATCCCAGATGGCACCCCGTTCGTGAACATAGCCGTTTTCTGCACTGTCCACCACCGAACGGTAGCACCACCAGTCATCTTCCACACAGGTCCGGCGGTCCAGATGAACGAACCCCATCTCCCAGGTCAACGTGCTGGCTGCCGCCGGGGCCGTGAGCATGGCGAGCACCGGCGTGGGCCAGGCATCGGCCAGGGCCACCAGCCACTCTTCGGTCAGGCAATCGGTTCGTTCGCGGAACTGGATCCACCCGCCGATTTCACGACCGCCCGTGCCGGAAAAAGGCAATTCGCCCAGTGCCCACCGATAGGCAAAATGGCGCGTGAAGGCCGGTGTCAGACCATCAAGGTAGGGTAATTCGAGGGACTCCGCCGGACCTACCATCTCCGGCCGCGGCGCCGGGTCGATCCGGATGGCGGAGTCCCGGTCGCCGCCAAAGCTGCCCATCACCACGCACCTTACCGCCTCCTGCTGAACCAGCCTGGCTTCCACATGGGTGACGGCCTTGCCTGATCGCAGCACTCGGGCATGGATCGAAAAATCCCCCGGTCCGACCGGCCCTACGAATGAGATCAGCAGGCTCCGCACCTTTCGCGCCGGCGGGACATGGCTTCTCATGGACGTCAAAGCCAGCGCACCCACCAGTCCGCCGAATCCGGCCCGTCCCTGCATCCAGTCTTCCGGCAGTTGAAGGCGGATTCCTTTGGAGGCATCGCCAACCATGGCAAGCATTGTTGAAAATGAGGTGTCTGGCATCATCGTATGCTCTTTTCTAGTCGATCCTGAAAAAGTCATTTTATGACTACGCCAGTTAAGATCCCTGATCTTTGATAAAATAGGAGCCGGAAGTAAAACTGAAACAAAAAATCTGCTGCCCAGCGCAGCAGCTTCCGGAAGTTCATTCCGGCAGCACTGAAGATGGCATTGATGCAGTCGCCAAGGGTTCCTTTGAGGCGACAACGATCCATTCGATGTTCTTGTTTCAGGTGCCCGATGCCCGGCTCAACGGCTGCCCGACGCTTCATCCAGCGCCACAAGCTCTTGGCTGTTCTTCCGCGTCGTCGTTTGTCGACATGCACATCAACCTTGCCTGTGTATCCGTGACCGCGGTAGCCCATGTCCACAAACACATGCTCGGGGGGACGGCCAATTCGTTCGACCTGCTTGAGGGCCGCTTCTAACGTATGGCCGTCATAAGGGTTACCGTGAACCGCCTTGGCACCGACGAACCAACCGCCACGGCTGGTGGCCGCTACACTGACTTTGCAGCCGAACTCGTAACGCTTGTGCGCTTTACCCTTGCTGATGCATTCTACCGCCGGCTCGTGAACACTGTAGATCTTGTTCTTGTCTTTGCGCTGTTGATGGAAAATGCGGGTGCCAATATCAAGAAGTGATTTTAGCGCTTCGTCCGGATGCGGGAATTTTCTTTCAATGTCTCGGATCACCCGGCCCAAATAGGTTTTCAGTTTCCGGGTACACCGTCTGGCCCGTTTCATCTGGCGGGCATGCGCATAGCGACTTTGCTGGGCTAAAAGATGTTTGGCGTTGCGGTTGTAGTTCTGGCGCAGCGCAATGCCATGCTGTTTGGCGGCATCAACCAATTTTCGTCTGGCGCGATCATACAAGCGGGCGTCGGTGGGAAAGCGAATGTCTTTTTCCTGTACGGTCGTGTCCACGTTGACCCGTTTGAGCTGGTGGGGCTTGACCGCTTTGATCGTTAACCCGGCGGCAATGGTTTCTTTGAGCAGTTCCTCGGCTCCGCCCTCGCCGATGCGTTTGCGCCATCGGGACATGCTCGACGGATTGATCGGCGGATCGTGCTCGAAAAACTGCATTCCGCTAAGATACTGCCAGTAGGGGTTTTCCACCCATCCGGAAACGACATCGTCGTCACTGAGGTTGAATGAAAACTTCAGGTAGTGCAACGATACCATCAACCGGGTGCTGACGCCTGGCCGACCGTTGTCCGGGCAGTACGTTTGTCCGAACAACTCATCCATGCGATCCCAATTGACCGCTTTGGCTAGTTTTACTAGCCCATGCCCGGGATCGATGATTTTCGTGAGCTCAGGTCGGAACAGATCCCTTTGCCTGTTTTTGTGTGCAGATTGCTTGGGTTTCATGGCTGAAATTTGCAAGAAATGAGTAGGTAAAAGGTTGAAATCTTGCAAATAACATAGCACAAAATGTGTTATTTTACCAATGTTTTCTGATAGATAAATGCTTTTTCAGAGTCGACTTTTCTAAAGTAATTTATCAAAGACAAACGGCAGACAATCCTCTTCCCGCATCGGCTTGCCGGCCAGCATCGAATGCGTATCGATCCACTCTCTTTTATTTTCTGCGATATAGGTTTCCAGGTCATGACTCTCAAGAAAATTTTTTGTTCTTTGAGCAACCTGCGACCTGGCGCTTTCATTAAGTTCGCGATCGTTTTGGATAAGGGCAGCGGCCCCTTTTATATAGTGGGACCACTTGCGGTCTTCAATGGGAATTTTTTCTATTCCGTCGATGTCAGCCATTTTTTCATATTCAGGATTGTCGAAATAGTTAACATATACTTTCATATAGAACTTCACCATCTCTATGACGCTGGAACCGAAAAAGGAGTTGAATGCGTCATCGTCGATGTAGGCATCTGCCAGATACATGAAATCTTTGTCTACGTAATTGGTGTTGTAAATTTCAGGGTGGCCGCAGATGGCTTTGGCCGCCGAGGTATTGCGCTCAAATCCGATACAATTCACGATGATATCCGCATCGATGCGCTGTTGACCGTTGACGACGACCCCATTCGGATACAAATCGTTGACTTCACCGGTGATGGTGTCGATCTTCTTTAAAAAATGCGCAATAAACCAAATATCGGAAACACTGATGGTATGCCCTGCATGCTTGATCTTTCCCATCCAGCACTCGGGCTGCGTCGCACCGCTTAGTTGATACAGTTTTTTCCAGTACATCATGTTACGAATATTGCTTTTCTTGTCATGTTTAAAGTCGTCGTCGTAAGGGGTGGCAAAGTTCAGATAGTCGATGATCTTCGGGCAGATGGTGCCATGGCGCCGGCAGATCACGGTCACATGGCGCGCTCCACCTTCCAGCGCCGTCCTGGCGTTTTCAACAGCGAAGGCGCCCATTCCCACAACGACCACCTTTTTATCGCGCCAATCCAGTTCCTTGGTTTTGTCGGAAATTCCGCTGATGATCGCTCCCTGAAACCTTGATTGATCCGGCCATTCAAGTTCTCTTGGCGTCCCGACCCGATCGTTGATCGCCAAGATGACGCCCTTGCTTTTTATTACGGCTATGTCGCCCTCCCTGTTATACCGGATCTGATACCCATTTGCCGTTTTTTCAATGCCGAGGACCTCGGTTCCCAGGTAAAGATCATTCGACACATTCTTGGACAATTGGGCAACATCGTCCAGGATTTCCCGTGTCGCGGAGTGGTCGCGATTGGATCTGGTGGTGTTCTCAATCAGCCGGTAGGCACCCTCGGAGGTATTGACCCGGGAAGTGGCATTGGCATACATGGACCAGATACCGCCGACCTTGTCCCTTTTATCCAGGATGCAAAAAGAGATGCCACTTTCCCTCAACCGATTGGCCGCATACAGACCGGTCACCCCGGCACCCACTATGGCCACATCGGCCGTTGCCGGCGGTGGACCGGAACTGGCTGAACGTAATTGGCTATCATCAATGTGAAATCGACCAGCCGCATATTCAGTGATCCGGCTGTGCAGGCTATCCGGATCGGTGGTGTTGATCTTAATGACATCCAGGTCAGGACCCTCGATCACCAGATTCGCATCTTCAACCGCAAAGATCGCATAGGGATAGCAAGGGGACCGTATGGCCTTGAGTGCCGATAGTACTTCATCAACCTGTTTGGCCTGCTCGTTTCCTACGACGTATACATAGGGTAGATCTGCATATCTTCTTATCTGCTTCACTATGGAGGCGCTCGCTTCGGACCCGAAGTTCAGCAGATCGTCGGCCGGCAAATCAATAGTTGAAAAATTGGCGATTCGCACGCCGTGGGCATAATGGTTTGAATGACTCATGATATTTCCTCGGTTATTCTCTGGTTATGTTGACTTCCATCGATCCTTAATCGAATCGCCTGCCTGCCCGTCTGGCACCCTCAACGAGGGAGGCCAGCTTCAACCATGCTACTTCACCGGGTACGTTGGCGGCAGAAGCGGTTGTGGCAAAACCACAATCCGTCGATCCGATCACCCGGTCCGGGCCCAGAAGGTTCGCAAATGCGGTGAGTCGCTGGGCCACCAGATCGGGATGTTCTACAATGGTGGAGGAGGTGTCGATGACACCGGGCATCAAGACTTTATCTTCCGGCAATCGGAATTCTTCGAACACGGTCCATTCATGAGCATGGCGGTGGTTGCTGGCTTCTATGGAAATGAACCTGGCGTTGACATTCATGACCTGGTGAAAAATCTTCTTGAAATCCATATCGCAATGATGGGTGCCGGCATAGTTCCCCCAACAAATATGGGCCCGGCACTTGTCCGCATCGACAGAGGTCAGTGCCTGATTCAGGGCGTGGACATGGGTGTCGGTGATGGCAAGAAATTCCGTATCGGTCTGACGGCTGAATCGGGTGTGTCGGCCCATGGCCAGATCAGGGCAATCGATCTGCAATTGAAAACCGTAGCTGGCGATAATGTCATACTCCTTTTTCAAGACCGCCGCGATATTTTCAAGGTAGGCTTCATAATTGGGGAAGTATTGGTTCTCCATAAAAAGGGCAACGGTTCCCGGAGATGGTGAGGTGAAAAAAAGACCGGTATGGACGTCCGGATATCTTTGCTCCAACTCCCTGAAGACCCCGGCCATCATCTCCAGTTCCTCACGCAGCGAGGCTTCACCGATATATGAAAGCGGCGCCGAACATGCCGGCAGTTTGATCGGCGCTTTCGGATTCAGCGTAATCAATCCATTCCGACCGCTAAACCGTCTTGAAAAATCGGGCAATTCCTCCAGATCCCGTGGTATCGGCGCGATGCCGGTGCCGCCGAAACCCGAAATTCGACTGACGGTCGAATTTACGTAATCCGGTCTGGGCAACTCGCCGTTGTTGATATAGGTGAGTCCCAAAGACAATTGCTTGTCCAAAATGTCGGCCAGATAGCGCTTCAGATCATCCCGGGTGATCTCCTGCTTGTGCAACGACTTCCCCATCATCTCCTGAGGGCGGGGCAACGATCCAACATGGGTGGTTTTAAAGTCTGCCATATGGGCTCACCTTTCGCATTGCAAGCTGTTGAAAAACGATTGGGTTTGGTTGCACCGCCTAAAAGTCAGGTTGAAAAAGCACATTTATCCCCCAGCAGCGTCTTTTTTTTGCCGAATCCCGCCTGCGCCGGTGATGTTCTTCGGTACCCTTACCGACGTGCCTTTCAATTCCGGACCCTGCCGGCCAATGCCGACACTTCATCGACAAACTGGTCTGGCAGGGGGTATTCGAAAAGGATTTCCGGCCCGATTTCAATATTTAAAGATATTTCTAATCGAGAGATCAGCTCCGAACCACTCATGGAGTCCAGACCCTGCTCCGTCAACTATATTTCCGGATCAATTTCTTCGATACTGGTTAACTGGAAGAAGAGTTCGGTCACCAATTTGTCAATTTTTTCCCTGGTGACGACCGTTGCGGCGCCATTTTCTTTTTGCTGTGCTATCCGGCCCTCGATGGCCTCTGCAAATTGATCGAAAAGCGGATTGTCGAAAAGTACGTCCGGTTCGATTTCAATATTGAATTCCTCCCCGAGGCGATGGATCATCTCGGTTGCACTAATAGAGTCCAGCCCTTGTTCCAACAGCTCTATATCGGGATGGATCTCTGAGACTCCGGTCACATGGGTAAACAGGGTCTGGATGATCCGCCGGACATCCGAACCGGTTTGCTTAACCGTCGGCTCATTGGGTGATTCGAAGGGTTTCGGTTCCTGAACGTGAAGGTATGCGCTGAGAAGGGCGGCCCGTTGCCGGTCAAACGGGATCTCCATGGGCCTGATCTCCTTTCGGACAGACGCCTGTGCCCCCTTGACAATGATATGTGCATTTGAGCCACCGAATCCGAAACTGCTGACACCGATATTGGCTTGATGATCGATCCGGGTTTCTTGGGTGACCACCTGGATAGGATGCGATTGAAAATCGATATACTGGTTCGGTCGTTGAAAGTGCAGATTGGGTGGAATGATCCCATGATTCAAAACCGCCACGGACTTGAGCAAACCGGCAATACCGGCGGCGGATTCCAGATGTCCGATGTTGGATTTCACGGAGCCGATATAGCACGTGTCCGTCCTGTCTTTGGCAATCGTGTTCTGAATCGCAGCCATCTCAATAGGATCGCCGATTTTCGTTCCCGTACCATGCGTTTCGATGTAGGCGATTTCCTGCGGGGCAATTCCTGCATCCTGGCAGGCAGCCATAATCAATTCCTCCTGGGCTTCAGGATGCGGTGCGGTGATCACCTGGGATCGACCACCGTTCTGGTTGATGGCGGAGCCTGTCAACTCGGCATAATACTCGGCTGCCAGTGATTTGTTGACTAAAAGGACCAGCCCGCCTCCCTCGGCACGGACATATCCATTGGCCGAGTCATCAAACGATTTGCATCGGTTATCACCGGAGAGGAATCCGGATTTTCTCATGGTGATGGTAAATTCTTCATCCAGCAGCATGTTGATGCCACCGGCGATCGCGTAGTCTACCCGGCCGGCTTCGATATCCTTGGCTGCGTAATGAACGGCCAACAGCGAAGAGGAACAGGCGGTGTTGGACACCCAGCTGGGTCCCCTCAGATCATAGTGATAGCTGATTCTGGCGGCGATGATGCTCGGATTGACCCCGGTGGGATAGTAAACCGACGTCCGGTCTCCCCGATATTCCTGGTTCCATGCACCGATGTAGACGCCGACCCGTTTCTTGTCCAGGGCATCTGGATCAATACCGGCATCTCTCCACAACATTTCGGCCAGTTCCAGGGCCAGGATTTGTTGCGGATCCATGGTCCGGGCTTCGGCCACGGAAATATTGAAATACTGATGATCGAACCGGGTAATGGCATGATTTAAAAAACCGGCTTCGGATCCACCTCGTGTCGCTTCCAGGTTCACCTGATCGACACCGCTCACCAACGTCTCCCAGAATTGAGTCACGGTTTCCACGGAAGAGGGGAACCGGCAACTCATCCCGGAAATCACGACGCCGTTTCTCTGAACCGTTCGGTAGTCCTGCCGTTCAACCGACGCTTTGATTCCGAACTGTCCGATCAATTGATTGATTGTTTTATAGCGATAGAAATCCTGAGGGGCGAGAGATGGGAAAAAAGGTCGCAGCAAGTCCGACAACTCGGCAAAAGCCAAAGAGTCAAAACCCTGGTACGCCAGTGACATCCCAAAATTCAACCGCGGCCTGAATGGGTCGATGGACTGCTTCAGCTTCTTCAAAAAAACGCCCTGTTCGAGTTTGCTTCGCTGATACATAATCCATTCGATATCATCTTCGCCGCGGAACATGGAGGACACATACGTGTAATTGCGAAAAGGTTTGCAGCAATTTTCCAATACCGGATGAAAACCGATTTCGATGATGTCCAGGTGGTGATCACGATATCGCTCTTCGATGGTCCGCATCGATCGAATAAAATCGATGGGTTTGACCAGCCACTGGTGCCAGTGACGATCATCGAGGCGGGTTTCAAACCCCGTGGTGACGCCTGACACAAAGGTGCCGTCATCGACCCGGCCCGATTTGGCATACGCCAATTGCTCGGAAAAACGTCCATAATCAGGATGGTGCCACGGATGGGGCAATTTCATTATTATAAAATCGGGATAATTCTCGAGAAACGCTTCCATCTCTCCGGCGAAAGCGCTCACAGTGACATGCTTACCCGCTTCGTCTTCGAAATTGAGCGACGATAGGTTGACCGGCAATTGACCTATCTCCGAATCGGACAATCTGCCATGCAGCATTACCCCATCCAGTCGGGAAGCGACTTCCCCGATCCGATAAGCCAACACGAGAATATCTTCCAGCGAATATAAACCGGCTTGGTAGGCGGCCGACAATTCTCCGGTGCTGTGGCCGATCACGACATCCGGGGCATACCCCCATTTGCACCATATTTCTGACAGGCAGATCTGGGATATTACGGTAAGCAATGGACTGGATGGGCATCGATGCCGACCGATTTCACTATTCCAGAGCTGTTCCAAATCCAGGTTCAGTTTTGAATGGAGAATATGCTCTACTTTCGTCCAGGATGGTGAATGCTTCAACAGTCGGAAGGGGGTATCTTTGTCATGCGTACCTTCTCCCGAAAATATAAAAACAGTCTTTTTCATTTGGTCTTCCTCTTGGTCGTTGTCAAACCGGCCGATGGCAGATGATATGCTTCGGGTCATCCAACGCATTCCTTGGTGGTATCCAGGCGTCATGAACCACACGAAACCACAGGTGCCGGCATCTGATTCATCACTCCGGAAAATAACCGGAGGCCTTTTCGGCGAACATCTGAATCCAGTGCCTATATCTATGACGGTTTTCGATTCAAACCGGGTGCTCGCGATCGACGCAATGCAACGTTCAGCTTCCTGGTCAATTATCGATTTTTCTGACTACAGGCTATCTATTCAATCGCTTTAAACGCTTTTTTCCCGTCGATGATTTAAACGTTAAGGCGGGTCATGGTGAAGTGAAAAGCTTCTCCAGTTGGAGAGGTGGGTTTCCCCTTGTCATCAAGACCACATGTTCCCCTTTCGGGCTGGAATTGGCACCTTGCGGAAAAAAGGTTGCCGGGCGATTACAGGGCCAGTTCCCTCACGCCACTCTCCATGAAAAATTATCATTAGAAATTACTTTAAGGCATCATCCGGTTCTGTCAAGCGCGGAGGCGGGCATCGAACCACGGTAGCGAGCGCATTCCCCAGCGGCTTGCCGCGGGGGAATCTTCAAATGGGTATAAATTGACCGACCGGCTATCGGGCCTGGGACAAGGCCAGCCGAATGCCCAGGCCGATAAACAGTGCGCCGGTGACTTTTTTCAGAACGCCGCCGGCCGATGGGCGGCCGCGGAAACGCGCCGACAGCCAATCCGCTCCGTAGACGAGGAACAGGCACCAGATGCTGCCGGTGGTAAAAAAGACCAGGCCCAGGACCATGAACGGAAGAAATACCTGGTCCGACCGGGAGGAGACGAACTGGGGGAGAAATGAGAGAAAAAAAAGCGCCACCTTGGGATTGAGCACATTGGTGAGCACACCCTGCTGGAAAATTTTCCAGGGGTCGGGAGCCGAGGAGGGGGCATCAGGCAGCGCTGAACGGTCCTTGCGGTTCATGATAAATCCGATACCCATCCAGACCAGATAACCGGCTCCGGCATACTTGATGATGGAAAAGGCAAGGGACGAGGTGGCCAGGATCAAAGACAGTCCCAGGGCTGCCAGCAGGGTATGGACCAGCACCCCGGTCATAATGCCCCATACGGACATGATTCCCGCCTGGCGACCCTGGGCCACGCTGCGGCCGATGATGTACATGGTATCCTGACCGGGGGTGATATTGAGCAGGATGCACGAGAGCACAAACAGCGGAAAATCGTGGATGCCAAGCATGCGACCTCCTTTATTCCGATGGCACGTCCTGCTGAATGAAACCCACCAGCATCCGTTCCACCATTTTGGCGATACGTTTCATGTGCGCGATGCGTGACGGCTCAGTTCGTCCCGGATACTTCCGGAAACTGATCATGATGCCGCTCAAGGCGGCAAACAGGGTGTGGGAGAGCAGGCGGGTGTCGCCCCGGTAATCGAATTTTTTCAACACCGTCTCCAGAAGATCCATCACCTGCCTGGATATCTGGTTGAGTTTTTCCGCCGATGCCTCACCGATATTCCCGTGAAGGGCAAAATGGGTGATCATGCGCCAGTGGGCATCATGTTCGATGTGGTAATCCAGATAGTCATTGATGAACGTTTCCAGTGAGAGGTCCCGCTCCGCCTGAACGCGCTTTCTCAGGGCAGCAATAAATTCCCCGGTATCCCTGAAGGCGGTTTCCACAAACAGCGCCTCCTGGTTAGGGAAATAAGTGTAGATGGAGGATTTGGCGATGCCGGCCGCCTTGGCGATTTCATTCATGCTGACCTGGTCGTAGGTCTTGGACCCGAATACCGTGCGGGCAGCATCAATGATCAGGTTCTCGCGGATTTCCCGCTCCTGCTGCTTCAATTTGTTCAGCGTATCTCTGCCGGCCATGAATTCAGCCTTTATTGACGACCCTAAAAAATTCCGGTTTTGGAATGCACAGGTTTCTGTACCATCTTCAGCCGAGAAAAACAACTCTCGGTTGACATCCCGACCGCCGTTCGATATTAGGAACGACAGACTTCCCGACGACCTTTGCTCAATCTTCTTTTTTACAGGAGGCTCACCGATGGCCCCAGACAAGCCCTGGCTAAAGTTCTACGGCGACGTTCCGACCACCATCGACTACCCCCACGTCACCATGTACGAGGCGCTGATGCGTACGGTGGCCCGCTGCCCGGATGCGCCGGCCTTCGATTTCTTCGGCACCACCGCCACCTACCGGCAGTTTGCCGATGCCATCGACGGCTGCGCCGATGCCCTGGCCGCGATGGGGTTGAATCAGGGCGACCGGATGACCATCGCCATGCCCACCTGCCCCCAGGCTGTGATCTGCTTTTACGCCGTAAACAAGCTGGGCGGTGTGGCCAGCATGATTCACCCCCTGTCCACGGCTACGGAGATCGAATTTTACCTCACCCTCAGCCGCAGCCGGTTTGCCCTGACCCTGGATGCGTTTTACGGCAAGTTCAGGCAGATCCGGGGGAACACAGGGTTGGAAAAATTGATTCTGGCCAGAATTCCCGACTACCTCGGGTGGCTCAAACGGCTGGGGTTCAACCTCACCAAAGGAAGAAAGATTCCTGCGGTTCCGGAGGATCCCATGGTGGTCTGGTGGAAGGCGATGATGGCGGCGTCCCATGCACCGGCCGGGAAGGGCAGCGCCGGCTTCGAAGACCTGGCGGTGATTCTTTACAGCGGCGGAACGACCGGAAAACCCAAGGGCATCATGCTCTCCAACCGCAATTTCATCTGCGAGGGCATGCAGGTGTCAGCCTGGGGCAAACTGACCGAAGGGGATTCGATTCTGGCGATCCTGCCGGTTTTTCACGGATTCGGACTCGGCGTCTGTATCAATGCCGCTTTCATGGGCGGCGCCAGAAGCATCCTGGTGCCCCAGTTTACGCCGGAGACGGTGGCCAAACTGATCCGCGCCAAACGGCCGAACTTCATCGTCGGCGTACCGACGCTGTTCGAAGCGCTCAACCGCGACCCGCTGTTCCAGAAAACCGACCTGAGCTGCATCAAGGCGGCCTTTTCCGGGGCCGACACCCTTCCCCGATGCGTGAAGGACCGCTTTGAGGCCGTCGTGCATCAGCGGGGAAGCCGATCCCAGCTGCGCGAAGGGTATGGACTGACCGAGGCCGTCACCGCCATCATGGCCATGCCAATGACCGAGTACCGCGAAAACAGCGTTGGAATTCCCTTTCCGGACATGTCGGCCAAGATTGTGCGATCCGGCACTACCGAGACGCTTCTTGCCGGCGAAGAGGGCGAGATCTGCCTCAACGGACCGGCGGTGATGATGGGCTATCTGGACCAGCCCGAGGAGACGGCCAAAACCCTCCAGACCCACCCGGACGGCAGGGTGTGGTTGCACACCGGCGACATCGGCACCATGGATGCCGACGGCTTTTTTTACTTCCGGCTGAGGGAAAAGCGCATGATCAAATCCTCGGGCATGAACGTTTACCCGGCTCAGGTGGAAGAACAGCTTTACAAACATCCGGAGGTGTTGGACGCCTGCGTCATCGGTGTCCCGGATGCCAAGCAGGTGGAACGGGTCAAGGCTTTCGTGGTACTGAAAGATCCGGACAAGGCCGGGCCGGAGCTGGAAAAAACCTTGATCGATTTCTGCCGCAGGGACCTGATCCTCTGGAGCTGTCCCCGCGAGATCGAATTCAGGACCGAACTGCCCCTGACCCTTGTGGGCAAGGTCGCCTTTGCCCAACTGGCCGCCGAAGAGCGTGAAAAAATGGGCGATGCGGCGGATGTCTGCAGGGAATAACGGGCGTTGCGCCACTACCGATCAATCAATACGCATACCCCGACTTGACGATACAGGGAGAACGTCGATGGAAGCCATTGAGCGGTTTAAAGAGATTTGTGCGGACCCGAAAGCCTACGCCCGGCGCTGGAAGGAAAAGACCGGCGGCAAGGTGATCGGCACCTTGTGTTCCTACGCCCCGGAAGAGCTGATTCTTGCCGGGGGCGCCCTGGCATTTCGCATCGTCGGCGGCAGCGGGGGCATATCCAGAGCCGATGCCCACCTTCAGACTTACAGCTGCAGCCTGGTCCGCGGCGCCCTCGATGATGCGTTGAATGGAGAATTTGATTTCCTCGACGGCGCCATCTTCCCCCACACCTGCGATTCGATCCAGCGGTTGTCCGACATCTGGCGGATGAACGCCCAAACCGGTTTCCATCTGGACGTGGTGCTGCCGGTCAAACTGAATACGACAAGCGCCCGGGACTATATGACGGCGGTCATGAGAAAAGCCGGAACCGAACTGGAATCGGTGCTGGGGAAAACCATCACCGATGACGACCTGCACAAGGCCATCGGCATCTATAACGGGATCCGTTCCGCCATGCAGCGGCTTTATATCATCCGCCAAGACCGCCCCGGCGGGATTGCCGGCAGCGACGTTCACGCTATTGTCCGGGCATCCATGGTCATGGACCGCAACGATTTTCTCAACCGGCTGACCCGGCTAGTAGACACGCTGGAGCGGCAGTCCGAACCTGAATCTGTGGATAATAAACGCATCTTTCTCTCCGGCGGGGTCTGCAACTTGCCCGACGTATACGGCATCATCGAATCGGCCGGCGGTACCGTGGTGGGTGACGACCTTTGCACCGGCTCCCGGGGATTGACCGGCCTGGTCGACACGGATGGTGATCCCCTGGACGCCATTGCCGGCCGCTATGCCCGGCGGGCCATCTGCCCGGCCAAGCATGCGGGCATTACCAGCCGGGGCGACGACCTGGTTCGCATGGTCAGGACAACCCGTGCCCAGGGGGTGATCATCCTTTTTCTGAAATTCTGCGATCCGCACGCCTTTGACTACCCCTATCTGAAATCCATGCTGGACGCCGAAGGCATTCCCAGCCTGCTGGTGGAGCTGGAAGAGCAGACCGCCTCCCAGGGGCAGTTCAGGACGCGGTGTGAGGCATTTATGGAAATGCTGTAGTATGCATCCAACCCTTGTCGAGTCACAGGAGATATGCATGAACGGTTCGGAAAAACCGCCGATCGATCCTGAAAAGGAAAAGCGCAAAATCAAGTCGGTCAAGCGCATGAAGGATATCATGACCCACTACTATATCGACGCCAAGACCGCCGACCAGACCGGTAAAAAGGTGGCCTGGGTCACCAGCGGAGGACCGGTGGAGCCGCTGATCGCCATGGATGTGATCCCGGTATACCCGGAAAACCACGGGGCCATGATCGGCGCCGCCAAGATGGGCGTGGATCTGTGTGAAAAGGCCGAGGAGATGGGCTATGCCGGCGACCTGTGCTCCTACGCCCGGGCCGATATCGCCTGCGCCACCGTCAACGGCGGCCCCATCGGCGGGTTGCCCCGGCCGGACATGTTGGTGTGCTGCAACAACATCTGCGGCACGGTGCTCAAGTGGTACGAGGTGCAGGCCCGCTATTTCAAGGTGCCCCTGTTCATCCTGGACACCCCCTTCAACCACACGGAATACACCCCGGAAGCCCACGCCTATGTCCGCTCCCAACTGGATGAGTACATCGTCTTTCTGGAAACCCACTGCAAGAAAACGTTCGACCACGACCGTCTGGCCGAGGTGGGCCGGCTCTCCATGGCCGGCCAGCGCCTCTGGCAGCAGGTGCTGGATACCACGGTTCACCGGCCGGCACCCATGAGCGCCTTCGATGCCTTTTTCCACCTGGCCCTGATCGTAACCCTGCGCGGCACCCGGACCGTGGTCGACTACTACACGGAACTGCTCGATGAGATGAAAACCCGGGTGGCCACAGGAATCGCCGCCGTGCCCGGCGAACGCTACCGGCTGCTGTGGGACAACCTGCCGGTGTGGTACCGCACCCGCTGGCTGTCGGATAAGTTCGCCGCCCACAGCGCCTGCCTGGTGGCGGACACCTATACCTCGTCGTGGTGCGGTACACTGAAGTACCTGGACGAAAAAGATTTTCTCGGATCCATGGCCCAGGGGTACTCGCGCGTTTATATCAACATCGGTACGGATCAGATGGCCGACATGGTGGTGGACATGGTGGACAAATACAGCGCCGACGGCCTGGTGATCCACTCCAACCGCAGCTGTAAACCCTACAGCCTGGGTCAATACGACATTCAGCGCATCGTTCAGGAAAAAAGGGGCATTCCCTCCCTAATAATCGAGGCGGATATGACCGATTCCCGCAGTTTTTCCGAAAGCCAGATCGATACCCGGATCGATGCCTTCATGGAGGTGTTGAAATGATTTCGGTTGGAATCGATGTGGGCTCCATCAGCGCCAAGGCCGCCATGATGAAAGACGGCGAACTGATCGGATCGAAAGTGATGCTTACCGGGTACAACGCCAGAAACGCCGGTGAACGAATATTCTTGGATCTGCTGGCCGGGCTGGACGTTCAACGGGACGCGGTGGGTCGCATCGTGGCTACCGGCTACGGTCGCAACAGCGTGGAGGTTGCCGACAAGGCCGTAACCGAAATCACCTGCCACGCGGCCGGCGCCCATTTTCAGGACCCGGCGGTGCGCTGCGTCATCGATATCGGCGGCCAGGACAGCAAGGTCATTGCCATGGATACCACCGGACGCGTCACCGACTTTGCCATGAACGATAAATGCGCCGCCGGTACCGGCCGGTTTCTGGAGGTGATGGCCCGTGCCCTG
The DNA here is from genome assembly GCA_020444075.1 of Deltaproteobacteria bacterium. Lineage (GTDB taxonomy): Bacteria > Desulfobacterota > Desulfobacteria > Desulfobacterales > Desulfosarcinaceae > Desulfosarcina. Next base: position 30,893 of record JAHLLR010000015.1, on the reverse strand, counting down.
GAAGTGGATCTGGATGCCTTCGGCGAAATGTCCCTCCAGGCGGACCAGCCGGCCGCCATCAGCAGCCTGTGCACCGTCTTCGCCGAGTCTGAAGTGATTTCCCTCATCGCCAGGGGCGAACGCCGGGAGAACATCATTGCCGGCATCCACGAATCCATCGGTTCCCGGGTGATCGCCATGGCCAACCGGGTGGGCATCACCGAACCGGTGATGATGACCGGCGGGGTGGCCAAGAACATCGGTGTAGTCCGGGCGCTGGAGAAAAAATCCGGCAAATCCATCCGTGTTTCCGCCAATGCACAGGTCAACGGCGCCATCGGCGCCGCGCTGATCGCTGCTGGCATTGCATGACAGCAGACGCGGTCCCTTGACCTTCTCACCGCTTTCGGGTCCCATTTAAAAAGATATCGAAGAATCCTTGACAGGAGACAGGCTGACTCTTATTTTGGTGACACGTTGTCTCTTAAACCACCATGGGAGGATGCCAATGAATGAAATCGCGAAAAATAAGCCGGTCATGGTTTCCGGCGCTACCGGCTATGTGGCCGGGTGGATTGTGAAAAAACTGCTGGATGAAGGATTTACGGTTCACGCGGCTGTGCGCGATCCGGAGAACAGGGAGAAGCTGAAGTACCTCAGTTCCCTGGCCGAGCATGCACCCGGCAGCATTGCCTATTTCAAGGCGGACCTGCTGGACGACGGGTCTTATGCGAAGGCCATGGACGGCTGCGAGGTCGTTTTTCACACGGCATCGCCATTTTGTCTGAATGTCAAGGACCCGCAAAAAGAGCTGATCGAACCGGCCCGGTTGGGCACACGCAATGTGCTCGAGCAGGCCAACCGCACGGAATCGGTCAAACGGGTGGTGTTGACCAGCAGCTGCGCAGCCATCTATGGAGACAACGCCGACCTGGAAAAGACCGCCAACGGCGTGTTTACGGAAGATGACTGGAATGTGACCTCGTCGCTCGCGCACCACCCCTATTCCTACTCCAAAACGCTGGCGGAGAAAGAGGCCTGGAAAATCTGCGGGGAGCAGCGTCGCTGGGACCTGGTAGTGATCAACCCGTCACTGGTGATCGGCCCGGGCATCAACCCCAAAGGCACATCCGAGAGCTTCAACCTGATCAGGCAGTTCGGCGACGGTTCCATGAAAAGCGGTGCGCCCAACTGGGGCATGGGTGTCGTGGATGTCCGTGACCTGGCCGACGCCCACTTCAGAGCGGCTTTCACTCCGTCTGCCAAGGGGCGCCACATCATTTCCGGCCATAATACGGATTTCCCGAGCATGGCCAAACCGCTGATCGCACACTTCGGCTCCGCTTATCCGTTTCCGAAAAAGACCCTGCCCAAATGGCTGGTCTGGCTGGTGGCACCCATGGTCAATGCCGGCATGACCCGCAAAATGGTCGCCCGAAACGTCAACCATCCCTGGCGGGCGGACAATTCCAAGAGCATCCGGGAGTTGGGCGTGCAGTACCGCCCGCTCGAAGCATCCATGGTCGATTTCTTTCAACAGATGATCGATGCGGGTACTGTTGCCCCGGGAAAAAAATGAACGGGTATGCCGGCGCAGCAGGCAGCGGAATACTCTATGCGGTCGGCTTAAAGTTGATTTTGACGGCAATGCGAGGTTGATCACATGGGGTGGGAACGCGCAAGAACCGAAGAACAAAAAGAGCAGCGCATCGCTGCAATCCTCGATGCGACCGCCCGGCTGTACGCAACGCGGCCTTTTGAAAAAATAACCTTGGTGTCCATCGCCAAAGCGGCGAAGTTTACCCGGTCGAACCTGTACAAATATTTCAACTCAAAAGAGGAAATATTTTTTGAATTTCTCAAACAGGATGTGATTCGCTGGCGGAAAGACCTGGTTACAACACTGGGCAAGAAAAAAAGATACACGGTCCCCCAGTTTGCCGCGGCCTGGCTGGATGTGCATCGCCGGCATGAACGGATGCAGGACCTGATTTCGATTTTATACGATTTTTTGGAAAAGAATGCGTCCATCGATCGGATGGTCGCGTTCAAACGCCTGGCCAACGATGAATATACGATCGTAACCGGCCTGTTGTGCAACTTGTTTTCAGCATTGAGCCCACAGAAAGCGGTCAGGTTTTTAAACATGCAGCTGGCAGCCTCCATCGGGCTCTACCGGATGACCAACCTGTCGGCGGCGCAGAAAGAAGTATTGGCATACCCGGAGTTTAAGCATCTGAAGGTTGACTATACGGTCTATTACCAGGAATGCGTCGAATATCTGTTGAAGGGACTGTTAAGCTGAATTTACGATCGATCAGGGTGACAAAATCAGTTGGCCTCCACCTTCCTCGGGGGAAGCCGCAACCCCGGCAAAAACCTCCTCAGCACCCCGTTGTGACCGGCCTTGGCGATGGCGCCGGTCAACCGCGACCGATAAAAGGCATGGTGGTAGCCATGATGGTCATAAACTGGATGTTGGCCTCCAACGGCAGGCTCGCCATATGGATGACGGCCCTGGCCACATGATCCAGATCCAGGGTCGGTTCGACAGCCCTTGAGCCATCCGCCTGGGTGGCCCCGGCGCCGTCCTGCAGGATGGCCTTGACCATATCGGTCGCGGTGTTGCCGATAGGGATATCTTCAAAGGGGCCGGACGGACCGAAAATTCCTGCGTTGTTGAACAGAACGTCGACGCGGCCGAAGTTTTCCCGGGTTTTTGAGAACAGGCTGCGCACCGCGCCGGGATCGCCGACATCCGCGGGGACCACCAGCGCCCGCGAAGCCGCCGCACAAGCGTCCGCCGCGGTGGTTTCCAACGGCTCCCGCCGTCGCCCGACCAGGGTGACCGCATACCCTTCCTCAAGAAAGGCCAGCGCCGTCCGCCTGCCGATACCGGATCCGGCCCCGGTCACTACGGCGACTTTCAAATTTAATCCATGGGTCACGTCTCCCTTGCGACTGCCTCAACAATTGTCATACATTCTTATTATCTCGCCCGTTCCCTTTCCCTCAATACTTTTTACATAGCCATTGATCACTTTCTTCATCGGTATGGGATTGTGGCCCGGAAAATAGGCCTCGTATTTTTCCACCGCATCTTCAACCAACCCCGAGGATACGACATTGATTCTGATTCCATGGGGCAACTCCAGGGATGCCGCCTTGACAAAGCTGTGAATGCCGCCATTGACCATCGCGGCGCTTGTGGTAAGTACCACCGGATGATCGGCCAGGATTCCGGTGGTCAACGTAAAAGAACCGCCGGCATTCAAATATTTCTGTCCGATGCTTACCAGATTGACCTGCCCCATCAACTTGCTTTTCAGTCCGATGTAGAAATCTTCCTCGGTCATGGAATCAAAGGCGGCCCATTTGGCTTCGCCGGCGATGCAGACCACTGCATCGACGCGTCCAACAGCTGCAAACATGGCTTCAATGGATTGTCTGTCGGCAATATCTACCGCAACATCCCCGGACGTTCTTCCGGCGATCAGGACGTCGTGCTTCCTGGACAAATGGGTGCTGACTTTTTTGCCGATGGTGCCATTTCCACCGATTATTAGAATTTTCATGATTTCTCCGTATTCTTTTTCTGTGTTTCCCGGATTAATTTGCTTTCGACAGGTAACTTAAACGTGCCAAGATCATTTGTCCAACGGTTAAGGTTTAATTAATCTTAACTGAACGGGTTGCTTCGTAATTGCCATTTATATCGCTACCTGGCCCCGGCAGCCTCCCACCCGACCATGGGTTCATTTCCCCCTCCGTCGGCGTGATGGATCCATCTTATTCGAGCCACCCCCTGATAGCCACCCGAATCTTGCTTTCCATTTGAGCAACATTCGGGTCGCCAACCGATGATGAAAGGGTTATAAGAGGAATGAAACCGTTCACCCGTGATCATTGGGAGGCTCCCGAACCATGCGTCCAAAAAATGCAACCATCCATACCGGCCCTATCCCGACGCGCCCGTCCGGTTCCCCGCATGTGAACGCTGTCATGGGCCTTCGTGAGTGGGGGCTGATCCTGATTCTGTCCGTTATCTGGGGCGGGTCCTTCTTTTTTGTGGGCGTCGCCGTGAAGGAGATGACGCCGCTGACCATTGTACTGTGCCGCGTGGGTTTCGCGTCGATGATTCTCCTGGCCGTCGTGCGGCTGACCGGAAAGAAGATCCCGATGTCTCCCGGCATGTGGGGAGCCTTTTTCGTTCTGGGGGCGCTGAACAACCTGATACCCTTCAGCCTGATCGTCTGGGGGCAGACCCATATCGACAGCAGCCTGGCCGCTATCCTGAATGCCACCACCCCCATTTTCAGCGTGATTCTCGCCCACCTGCTGACGCGCGAGGAGCGGCTCACCGCCAACCGCATGGCCGGGGTGCTGGTCGGCTGGATCGGTGTGGCGGTGTTGATCGGCATCGAGTCCCTGGGCGGGTTCGGCATCCAGGTGCTGGGCCAACTGGCTGTCGTCGGCGCCTCGCTCTCCTATGCATGCGCCGCCATTTACGGACGCCGTTTCAAGTCCATGGATCCGGTGGTCGTGTCCGCCGGCATGCTGTGCGGATCGACGGTCATGATGCTGCCCGTGGCGCTGATCATCGAGCAGCCGTGGCACCTGTCGCCTGGTGCGGCCAGCTGGGCGGCACTGCTCGGACTTTCCGCGGTCAGCACCTCGTTGGCCTACATCATCTATTTCCGTGTACTCGCCGTTGCCGGGGCCACGAACATCCTGCTGGTCACCTTCCTGATTCCTGCCAGTGCCATCTTTTTAGGGGTCATGCTGCTGGGAGAGCGTCCCGGGTGGAATGCCTTCGCCGGAATGGCATTGATATTCATGGGGCTGATTGCCATTGACGGCCGCTTGATCAAGGGATTCAGGCGGCAAAAAGGCTGATACGGGAAACGTGCTGCGCAGATCACTGAATCTGAATCCTCCAGCAGAAAGGCAAATCCTATGAAAATAATCAAAACCGTCTGCCATCGGGATTGCCCGGATACCTGTTTCATGGATGTCACCGTGGACCAGGGGAAAATCATTGCAACCCGGGGGAGCACCGAAAACCCGGTAACCGGGGGGTTCCTCTGTCCGAGGGGAAACGGTGATCCCCAGCGGGTGTACAGTCAAAACCGGGTGCTTGATCCTCATGTGAAAGCGGGATTCGGTGCATCGGAACCCTTTTCCCGCGTGTCCTGGGATGTCGCCCTGTCCACGGTCTCAGATCGGATTCAGGCGACCCTCGACACCCACGGCAAAGAATCCCTTTTGCTTTACGACTATCCGGGAAACACCGGGTTTCTGGCCTGGCATTTCGCCAAACGGCTCTGGTCCGCCCTGGGGGCGACGACTTCCGATTATACCCTGTGCAGCAGCTCCGGCCATGCCGGCATCGGTCTGCATTACGGGCTGAGTTACGGTCTGCAACTGGAGGACATGGCCGCGTCGAGGGTCATCCTGTTCTGGGGCAACAATGCCCGGGTGAGTGCGTCCCACATATGGGCGATGGCCCGCCATGCCCGGAAAAACCGGAAGGCCATCCTTGTCTGTGTCGATCCACGCAAAAGCCCTACGGCAGAGGCGGCGGACATCTGGATCCAGCCCCGGCCCGGCAGTGACGTGGCCCTGTGTTACGGCATCGCCCGATACCTGATCGAGAAGGGCGGCGTCGACCAGGGGTTCATCGGCAGATGGACCACCGGTTTTCCGGTATATGCCGAAAAGGCCATGGAATGGACACCGGAACGAGTCGAACAGGTATCCGGCGTCCCCGGGCACCGCGTCACTCAAATCGGCGAGTTGTTGATGACCCATCGGCCGGCGGCATTCATGATCGGACTCGGTCTTCAAAAGTCCATGCAGGGCGCCGAGGCTGCCAGGGCCGTGGCTTTGCTGCCGGCATTGCTGGGGCTTCACCGGGGGTTTCAATACAGCAACTCAAGAGGGCAAACGATTGACTATCCGACGCTCAACGGCGGCGGGTTGTCCGGACATCCGGGCAAGGTGGTCAGCCAGGTGGCCATCGGTGAACGCCTGGCAGCGGGTGGATTCAAGTTCGTTTACGTTCTCGGGTCAAACCCGGCCATGACGCTGCCCGACCAGTCTGCCGTGCGGTGCGGCCTGGATCGTAAGGATGTGTTCGTGGTCGTCCATGACCCCCACTGGTCGGAGACCGCCCTCCGCGCCGATGTGGTGCTGCCCGCCCCCACCTATCTTGAGAAGCGGGACGTCACGATTTCCGACCATCATCCCTTCAGCCGCCTGTCGGAAAAAGCCATTGAACCGCTGGGCGACAGCCGGCATGAGATCTGGGTGATGCAGCAGCTCGCCAGACAGCTGGGCCTGACCGCCGACTGGCTCTACGAAGATCCGTGGGCAGCCCTGGAGAAGACGCTTGCGCAGACTTACCGAAAAGGCGGCCTGGAAAATATTCTTTCCGGAGAAGTCCTTGAAGTAAAACTGAGGCCTAACGACGTATACCAAACGCCCTCGGGAAAGATCGAGTTTGCAGCGTCGGTATCGCCAGCCGGGGCCACACCCTTGCCGGTCCAACAACCTTTGCCACCCGCGGATTCCAGGCTTATCCTGCTCAACAGTTCCACTGCCAAATACACGCACAGCCAGTTCACGGACGTGTACGGACCGATCCCCCAGGTGGTCTGGGTGAACCCGGAGGATGCCGCCAATCGGTCTATCGAAGAGAATGATCGGGTGGCGGTTTTCAACGAACTGGGCACGGTCACCCTGCATGCCAAGGTGACGGCCAAGGTTCCCGCCGGCACCCTGTGGGCGCCGCGTCCGCTGATCGGTTTGAACGGCGTCCCCTTGAACGCCCTGGTTCCCGGCCTTGCTCAAAAAATAGGCGATGGTCCCATATTCAATTCCGTAAGGGTCAAAATCGAGGCGGCAGGCAGGTTGTCCGAAAGTGACCCATCTGGTCATTCAAGGACAATAAAAGAGAAGCAAAGGGTGTAGCGCGGGTTGAAGTAAGTCCCCAAAAAAATACCTGCCCGATGATGGGATCATCGGGCAGGTATCGTTTTAATTTTCTTCGGAACAATATGGATTAGTACATGTCATCGCCCATCGGCGGCATTGCCGGCGCTTTTTTCTTTTCGGGCATGTCGGCAATCATGGCCTCGGTGGTCAACATGAGACCGGCCACGGATGCCGCGTTCTGCAGGGCGAAGCGCACCACCTTGGTCGGGTCGATGACACCGGTGGTCACCAGGTTCTCGTATTCTTCGGTCGCGGCGTTGAAGCCGTAATCGTCTTTGCCTTGCAGGACCTTGTTGAGCACCACTGAGCTTTCAAGACCGGCGTTGTGGACAATCTGGCGCAGAGGCTCCTGAAGGGCGCGCTTCAATATGGCCAGACCATTCTTCGCCTCGCCCTTGACCTTCACATTCTCAAGGGCCGCCATGCATCGAACAAGGGCTACGCCGCCGCCGGGGACGACGCCTTCCTCAACGGCCGCACGCGTAGCGTTCAGTGCGTCTTCCAGGCGGGCCTTTTTCTCCTTCATTTCAGTTTCCGTGGCTGCACCGATATTGATCACGGCTACGCCGCCGATCAGTTTGGCCAACCGTTCCTGTAGTTTTTCACGGTCGTAGTCGGACGTGGTTTCTTCGATCTGAGCGCGGATCTGGCGCACCCGTCCTTCGATGGCTGACTTGGCGCCGGCGCCGTCAACGATGGTGGTCTTGTCTTTGTCGATTTTCACGGTGCGGCATTTGCCCAGGTCGGTGATGGTGATGTTTTCCAGCTTGATTCCCAGATCTTCGGAGATCACCTGCCCGCCGGTGAGAATGGCGATATCCTCGAGCATGGCCTTGCGGCGATCACCGAAGCCAGGAGCCTTGACGGCCGCGACCTTCAGGGTGCCCCGCAGCTTGTTGACGATCAGCGCCGCCAGGGCCTCACCGTCCACATCTTCGGCGATGATCAGCAGGGGTTTGCCGGAACGGGCCACCGACTCCAGCAGGGGAACCATATCCTTCATGTTGGAGATTTTCTTTTCATTGAGCAGGATGAAGGGCTCTTCCAACTCGGCAACCATCTTCTCGGCATTGGTGACGAAATAGGGAGAGCTATACCCCCTGTCGAACTGCATGCCTTCGACGATGTCCATGGTGGTTTCCATGCCCTTGGCCTCTTCCACGGTAATGACGCCCTCTTTGCCGACTTTTTCCATGGCTTCTGAGATGAGCTTGCCCACGGCCTCGTCGTTATTGGCCGAGATGCTGCCCACCTGTTCAATCTCCTTGCGGTCCTTGGTGGGTTTGGACAGCTTTTTCAGGGCCTCGATGACAGCGACCGTACCCAGATCAATTCCCCGTTTGATGGACATGGGGTCAACACCGGCGGCCACCAGCTTCTGACCTTCGCTATAGATGGCCTGGGCCAGAACCGTTGCGGTGGTGGTGCCGTCACCAGCCATATCGCTGGTTTTGCTGGCGACCTCCTTGACCATCTGTGCGCCCATGTTCTCGAACTTGTCCGTCAGTTCAATCTCTTTGGCTACGGTTACCCCATCCTTGGTCACCAGGGGTGAACCAAAGGATTTGCTCAACACCACATTATTGCCTTTGGGGCCAAGCGTCACCTTTACCGCATTGGCCAGCGAGTTGACACCTTTGAGCATCGACTCCCGGGCACTCGAACCATATACAATTTTTTTTGCAGACATCTGTTTTTCCTCCCCAATTATTCAATCACACCAAGAATATCATCTTCACGCATGAACAGATTCTCGACACCATCGATCTTGATTTCCGTGCCCGCATATTTGCCGAAGAGCACCCGATCGCCCTTCTTCAGCTCCATGGGTACCCGCTTGCCTTTTTCATCCAGTTTGCCGGGACCGGTAGCAACCACTTTGCCTTCCATGGGTTTTTCCTTGGCAGTGTCCGGAATGATGATGCCGCCGGCAGTTTTCTTCTCTTCTTCGACACGAACCACCAGAACTCTGTCATTCAATGGCTTGACCTTCATTTTCTTCTCCTTTTCATTTTAACCCTTTTAAAAATTTCCCTATGGGAGCGCAACCCACACGCACCGGTTCCGTTGTCAACGGCAACCGCCGACGCAGGCGCTCATCAGATTGTAATGGACGAAATCAGGGCGTTGCCTGTTTGAGATAGGGCAAAACTAAAGCGGAAATGGGCGTTGTCAAGCTTTGCCGGGACAATTTTATTTTTTGTAAAAACAAATGGTTGAAAAAAGTCATCCTCAGCCGGTACTGCAGGGGCGGCTTGCTCGCAAAATCATGCCGGAATCAAGCTGTGACGGCTACGTAAAAGGTCCGATATCTGCGTTGCGCTTCAGCCCTCGTCACTGCGGCGTACGCTCAGTACGCCTCATTCCTCGGAATTCGCAAGCCTTGATCTCGAACCTTTTACAAAGCCGTCGGAAATCAACTTTTTGCGCGTTCATCAAATATGCGTCCTGAAAGAAAATGCCCGCCCTGTTTTCAGGCAGGCATTTTTTATCTGTTCCACTGTTGCGATATAGATGCACGGGATGGGTATGCAGCAACGCTCCATCACAGGCATCGGATCATTCACGGTTAATGGATTTCGATGCTGTTGGCACTTTTATCGTAAGACCCTGAATACAGAATCAGGTCCGGCAGGTCGTCAAGGGAAGTCCAGTTCTTGACGGTAACCCCTTTCATGTGTGCGGTTTCGGGGTTGAATATCCTGAATTCGCTGGCGTTTCGGCGATCTCCCATGGGTCGGCTCACATATTTGAGCGACCACACCAGATCCGGATCCAACTTCATGACCGTGACCATTTTCCGACCGACCGGCTCTGGAAGCTCCTTCGGTTTGGCAAGTTTGGGACCATTAGCGGCGGAGGGTTCGTTTTGGGATTCTTTCTTCCAGAATTTCCAGTTCATCAAATGGTGTCCTTTCGTGCTTGTCTGGCTGATATTTTATCGTGTTGGCCCAGCCACCCCGGATTGGGGCGGTCAAAACCATGCCGGCCGACATCATCGGAGGCTTTATTTTATGCCCTACAAAAAACATACCAGATTATAACTATATGAAATATAATGGTATATCATTGTTTGCCGCTCCCGCCGAGACGACGACAATTCTGATCATACCTGCGCGACCCACAGACTTTTTCGGGGAAAGGGCGCCGGCAATCGCGAGATATTATTTTAAAATTAAATAGTTGTTGGGTTCGGAACAGGAAGTTCCGTTTTGCGGTGGAATCGGAAATATAGGTTCTCAATAAGCGGGGGGAGGGGCGTTATTTAAAGATTCCCTTGTCAAGTTGGTACTTGTGCATCAGCTTGTTTAATTGCCGCGTTCCCACGCCGGCCTCCGATGCGGACGCGTTAATTTTTCCCATGTTGCGGGAGAGGATTTCTTTCAGGTAGCGGCGTTCAATCTCCGCCAGCCCTTTTTTCCTGACGGCTGCCAGGGTTTCGCTGGTATCGATGGCAATTTCGGTCATCGGTTCAGTAGAATCGAACAATTCCGAGGGGAAGCTTTCAGGGGTCAACTCGGACGTTGTTTCGAGGATATAAGCACGTTCCAACAGATTTTCGAGCTCACGGATATTTCCCGGCCAGTCGTATTGTATCAGGGCTTGCATTACCGCGGGATGGATCCCCCGGATGTCCTTGGCGTTGAACTGGTTGAATTTATGCAGAAAGGCATGGACAAACAGGGGGATGTCCTCCTTGCGTTCATACAACAACGGGATGGTGATGGGGAAAACGTTGAGACGGTAATAAAGATCCTTCCTGAACTGGCCCTCAATGCACATCTGTTTCAGATCGGCGTTGGAGGCCGCGATCACCCGAACATTCGCCTCCAGCGCCTGTTCGCCGCCCACGCGCTGAAAGATTCCTTCCTGGAGGACGGTCAGCAGCTTGACCTGTGCCGATTTTGAAATCGTGCCAATCTCGTCCAGAAAAATAGTGCCTCCCGAGGCCACTTCAAACTTGCCCAGCTTTCGCCGGTGGGCGCCGGTGAATGAGCCCTTCTCGTGGCCGAAAAGTTCGCTTTCAATGAGCGTTTCCGGAATGGCACCGCAATGAACGCTGATAAAAGGGCCATTTTTTCGATTGCTTTGCCGGTGAATGAGCTTGGCGGTAAAACTTTTCCCCGTTCCGGTTTCCCCCAGCAGCAGCACGGTCGTTTTTGTGGGACCCACGGACCTGACGTTGTCATACACTTTTTTCATTGTGGGGCTTAGAGTCTGGACAATATCGAGGGAATCATCCTTCCATATCCGTTCGCGAAGATAGGCGAGCTCCGATTGCCGGCGCCGTTCCCTTGAGATTTCATCGACGACCAGGCGCACTTCATCCGGATCGATGGGTGCCGTGATATAGTTGGTGGCGCCGTTTTTCATGTACCGTACCGCTTCCCGGACATCGTCATTGCCGGCAATAACGATAATGGCCATCAATGGACGCAAATCCTTCAGTTCCTGCACCAGCGTCTTCGGATCCGTCAGATGGTCCAGGGTGCCGGGCAACGCCTCCATCAGGGAAAGATCGATGAACAGGCAATCGCAGGCGATGGTTTTGATCGTTTCCCAGATTTGATCCGGTGAATCGACGAGTTGTATGTGGTCGTCGGGGGATAGAATTCCGCGGATGGCGGTGTTTGTGTGCGGATCTTGTGTTGCGATGAGAATGGTATCCATGAGGCTGCACTAAAACGTTACCGGGCCGGAGGCCTGATTTGGGCTATTGATTGATGGGTACCGTCATCGTCGGCGGCTTAGGGAAAATTGACAATCCCGCATTTCCCATAAAATAGGGTTAAACACAAGTCCAATCTGGCCACAATCATTGCCTTTTTTGCCGGATGGAAAGACTAAACCGCATTTTCGTCAAACCGCCGCTGATTTTCGGAACGGCTCAAACAGCTCCCGTCGGTTTAACCGGGCAAGGATGGGGTGGAGGTGGGAAACGGCTGAGGAGATAAGGTCGGATAAACGGGGGCTTTGCGCCGGCACCGGTAACCGGTAAATACGGATATGATGCGTCCCGCTTACGTTTTCCCTCACAGGATAAGCGTCAATACCCGATGGCTTTTTCAAAAGCCTCCCGGCGGCTTTTGCAGGAAATGCAGTAGCTGGTAACCGGTCTGGCCATGAGGCGTTCGATGGCTATCGGTTCTTCACAGTCTTCGCAAATACCATAGGTGCCGTCATCGATGGCTTGCAGGCTTTCCCTGATTTTCTTGATCAGCCGGCTCTCCCGGCTGCGAATCCGAAACACATTGTTCTGGGAAAGCTCCTGGGTCGCACGGTCTAAAAGGTCTGATTCGTTGTCGGAAGAGGCCTCCATCAGTTCCCAAACCGTCTCGCCAGCCTTTTCGATGAGAAGATTCAATTCATTTTCAAGCAGTTGGCGAAAATAGTCGAGTTCTTTTTTTTCCATGGAGGACTCCCTGTAACTTCCTAATCGCTTAACGAAGCGCTTTCCAACAGTTCAAATTTTTTTATATTGATCGCCCGGTGCATCTTCTTGCCGCATTTAACCATCCCAACGGCCCGAATCTGTTTTTGAAGCAGATCGAGGAATCGTCCACTGTTCTCAATGACGTATTCTTCATCATCCGTGGCTGAGAGAGATACTTCGGAAACCCGGTCGCTATCATCCCATGCGTAAGGGGTGACGATGCCGACAAGCGTCTGCATGGATGCGGTAACCTTTTTGTTCATGATCTCTCCTGTGATAAAAAGGGACCCGGCCATATTCATGGCCGGGTCCCCGGTGTCCTATTCCGCAAGAATCTCGAACGAGGTAATCGTGATGATTTTTACATCCTGATCCTGCTGAACCGTTCCTACCACCTTTGCTTTTTCACCGATGTGGTTTTCGACGAGATCGTTGCCCTTTGCGGTGTCGGCGATCTCGTATACCTGTCCATCGCTGTCAACAATCTGGTAGCTGTCGTTGACCTCGCCTTGAATGGTCACCGGTCCCGATGCCATGGCGGCAAACGGGCTTGCCGAGATCAGGACCAGCGTGAACAACACCATCAAAACCTTCATTTTTCCGCGCTTCATTGTTTTTCTCCTTTTTGGGCTGGGAAGGACAACTTGTCCCTGAAAATGTCTGCCAGGCGGTTTCGACCACCCGGTATATCCGATTCAGCAATGATCGGGCCATAATCATATCTATCAGATATTGTTTGAATAATTTCAGGTATTCGTGTAAAATCAGAATCACCAGGCCCGGTCGCGCGTCGCGCGTTGGCCGCGTCAGAATTCCGTAAAGCCGCACATCTTGATCCAACATATTGTTATATTAATTATAATTGGTCATGAAAGCGGGGTTCTGGTTTTTCAAAAACCGGAACCATTTGTTCCACCGGCCGTCCGGAACGGTTGTTTATTCTAATCATGGGGGAGCAGAAGATGACGAATGGAGACTGCCATCTCACCCAGCCGTTCGGGTTGATGGACGGTGCTTCCGGAGAATTTCAACAGATCCACCAGGATGTGAACCGGCAGCGGACAATTACCGCCGACCCCTCCCGTCCATTGGCCGAGCGCTTGGAAGCATATGAGGACATCATCGATTCGGAAGTGGGAGATACCGATTTCATCCGTGCCCGCAACATCGAACGGGAAACCGGTCTGCGCCAGATTTTTTTGAAGTTCGAAGGGGGCAACCCCACCGGCACCCAGAAAGACCGCGTTGCCTTTGCCCAGGCCATGGATGCCCTGCGGAGACGGTTTGACACCATTACCGTGGCCACCTGCGGCAATTTCGGCGTGGCGCAGGCGCTGGCGGCTTCCCTGGCCGGCATCCGCTGCGTCATCTATATCCCGGGCAACTATCATACCCGCCGGACCCGGGAAATGGAGGAGCTGGGGGCGGAAATTATCCGAATCCCGGGCGACTACGAAGGGGCTGTGAAGGCCTCCAGCGAACAGGCGGAAAAAGAGGAGTGGTACGATGCCAACCCGGGTGGCAGTAATACCACGATGCAGCTGGGAGCCTACGGCGGTATCTCCTACGAAATATACGATGAACTGGGGGATGCGCCGGCGGCGATAGCCGTACCGGTGTCCAACGGGACCACATTCGCCGGTGTGTGAAGGGGCTTCGCCAGTCTGAATCGACGGGGCAAGACGTCGCGCATGCCCCGGATGGTGGCCGGCTCTTCCTTTCGGAAAAACCCGATCGTCCGCGCCGCCTTGAAGAACAGGCCCACCTGCGAGGACCTGATTCCCGAAAAAATCCGGGAAACCCGGGTGAACGAACCCCTGATCAACTGGCATGCCATTGACGGAAACTTAGCCCTCAGGGCCATCCGGGAAACCAGCGGCTGGGCCGGCGATGCATCGGACAAGAATCTGCCCCTGTATTCCCGTTTGATTCGCGAGCGGGAGGGCCTGGATGTGCTCCCTGCCTCCACCGCCGGACTGATTGCGCTCATCGAAAATCACAAAACCAACCCTTTGCCCAACGATCTTTATGTGGTCGTATTGACAGGGAGAAAATCATGAATCCCGACGGGAATGCGATCGTCTATTGTGAAGGTGCTTTCAATACGCTTAACGGCAAAACGGCTCACGGCCTGGTTCGGTTCTGCCGCCGATACACTATCGCTGCCGTTGTGGATTCAAGATATGCCGGTCGGGATGCCGGCGACGTGCTCGACGGCAGAGCCGGCGGCATACCGGTGGTTGAATCTATCGAAACGGCCATGCAGATCGCCGAAACGGCCGGCAGGCCGGCCACTCACCTGGTGATCGGCATTGCCCCCGACGGTGGGCGGCTGGGGAAAAAGGCCCGCCAGGATGTGATCCGGGCCATCGATCTGAAACTCAATGTGGACTGCGGCCTGCATGATTTTCTTTCCGAGGATGAAGAAATTGCCCGGCGGGCGAGCATGCGCGGGGTGGTCATCAGGGACGTCCGCAGGCCGCCGTCCAGGGACCGGCTGCACTTTTTTTCCGGCAAGATCGAAGAGGTGGCCGCGTTGAAGATCGCCGTGCTGGGCACCGACTCGGCCGTGGGCAAGCGGACCACCGCCTGGCTGACAGTGCAGGCCTTCGAACGATTGGGATACCGGACCCAGATGATCGGCACCGGCCAGACCGCCTGGATGCAGGGCGCCCGGTACAGCATTATCATGGATTCGCTGGTGAACGATTTCGTGTCCGGAGAGATCGAGCATGCCGTGTGGCTTGCCTGGAACGATCAGCACCCCGATGTGATCGTCATTGAAGGGCAGGGCAGCCTGATGAATCCCGCCTACCCGGGCGGGTTCGAACTTCTGGCGGCGGGGCGGCCGGACGTGGTGGTCCTGCAGCACGCCCCGGCCAGGAAAGAATATGACGGCTTCCCCGGTTATCCGATCCAGCCCCTGTACCGGCAGATCCAGGCCATCGAAACCATCTCGGGGAAGCCGGTCGTTGCCGTCACCGTGAATCACGAGGATCTCATCGAAGACCAGATTCCCACCATCTGCGACGCCATCGAAAAGGTGGTGGGATTGCCGGCGTTCGATGTGCTCCGGGATCAGGGGGACGGGCTGGCGGCTGTGCTGGTGCCGCACGTGAAGAAACGATAACGGACAGATTCCGAGGTGAAGGAATATCGATAAAGAACATCAAACAGGAGCCTGTTTGAAAACGTTTCAGTGTGGTCAAGATCAAGGTGGGCGATCATTTCAACCGGAGGCGTACCTGTCGTATGTCGAGGACTGAACATGTGAATCCAACGCCGATATTTGCCGGAATGGGGAGTTTTGAAATTGGCTCGTCTTTCAATAAATTTTGCATATTTTTCCCAAGCATCGAAGAATGATTGGTCCCTAATGTTTACAGAAGTCGAAGAATAGCCAGTCAAATCAAGTATTGACCATGAAAATAACCCGCATCGACGCCTGGCCGGTCACCATGAAGTTGACCGAGCCTTACACCATTGCCTACGAGACCGTCAGCTCAACCACCAATGTATTCCTGCGTGTGGAAACGTCGGCGGGGGTTGTCGGGTACGGCTGTGCCGCGCCGGACCTGGAAGTGACCGGCGAAATCCCGGCGGGTGTCATGGACGCCTGCGGCAACGTGATCCTTCCTGCTTTCAAAGGCTCGGATCCATTGCGCGCCATGATGCTCATGGAGCGCATCCGGCCGCACCTCAAGGATCAACCGGCGGCCCTGGCCATGGCGGATATGGCCCTTTTCGATATTCTGGGCAAGGTGGCCGGGCTCCCCCTCTACAACCTTCTCGGCGGATTCCGCAGCCGCATGCGCACCAGCATTACCATCGGGATCCTGCCCGTTAAGGAAACCGTCGCCAGAGCCATCGACCATGTGCAGCAGGGGTTTCTCGCCCTGAAAATCAAAGGCGGTGCGGATGTGGGTGCTGACATCGAGCGTCTGATCAAGATCCGGGAAGCCGTGGGAAAAAAAATCGAACTGCGCTTCGATGCCAACCAGGGCTATTCGGAGGCCGACGTCCTGCAGTTCGTTGAGGCGGTGCGGCCGGCTGGCCTGGAACTGATTGAGCAGCCCACCCCGCGGGAGCAGGACCGCCTGCTGGGACGGGTGACCCGACAGGTTCCCCTGCCTGTCATGGCCGACGAAAGCCTGATGAGCCTGAAGGACGCCTACCGGCTGGCCAGGAAAGGCCTGGTGGACATGATCAATATCAAGCTGATGAAGGTGGGGGGCATCGACGAGGCGCTGAAAATCAATGCCGTCTCCCGCGCCGCCGACCTGGACGTGATGGTCGGGTGCATGGACGAATCGGCGCTGGGCATTGCCGCCGGTCTTCATTTTGCCCTGGCGCGTCCCCATGTGAAGTATGCCGACCTGGACGGCCATCTGGACCTGACGGGCGACCCGGCATCGGGGGCCGTCCTTTTGCGCAACGGCATCCTGCATCCCACCGGCCGGCCCGGGCTCGGATTCGATCCGGATCACTGACCGGCACGGAATTAAAACCATATCAATGCGGGCATG
Organism: Deltaproteobacteria bacterium; assembly: GCA_020444075.1. Lineage (GTDB taxonomy): Bacteria > Desulfobacterota > Desulfobacteria > Desulfobacterales > Desulfosarcinaceae > Desulfosarcina. The sequence continues at coordinate 13,958 of JAHLLR010000015.1, read as the reverse complement.
CGCTGCTCACCCTCGATCGGTTCAGCGTTTTGGCCATCGATTCATATTTCGCCGAAATCAAATCGAAAAATTCCTTTTCGGACAGTTCTTTCAGGTACAGGTCGGACAGGTACCATCGCTTCGTATACCTTCCAACCGTCCTGAAAATTTCGCAGTTTTTTGCGACCATCAGATCGAAGGCTTTCTTTTTCATCCCCAGGACGCCGGGTGCCATATCGAACTGCGTGAAACCATGGTCCGGGTTGATATATTCATCCCGCGCATGAGAGGGCCTGAGAATTCTCTTTTCGAAAGCCAGGCCTTCCTGTTCGGAAAGCAACTGCGTCGTGCGGGCCACGAGGACATCGAGCAGCCTCTGGATACGCTCTCCCTGCCGGGAGCGCGGCAGAGCGGACAGAGGCAGATCGGGCGTTTTCCGGATAAACCGGTCACAGTCCCGCAGGATCTTCCGGGCTCTCCAGTCGGCGATGCGTCTGGCCCTTCCGGCCTGGTAGGTCCACAAACTTCTGCCCAGATAGCTTTTGGCGCTTTTTTTAGCGTATCGACGCAAAAAGGCTAATTCCTCTTCAATCTCCAGAAAGAGGGTGTAATCGGTTTTTCCCCCGGAAAGGTCTTCCTTTAACCGTTCAATATCCCGTTTTCGTCCTGCCGCCAGCGCTTTTTCGGCCTTGTGTTTCAATGTGATCGCCCGATTGAAAATGTTCCGGGAAACGGTTTTCAGCATGCCGGTTTCGTATCGTTCGACGGACTGGTTCAATATGGAGGCGGGGTGCACGCCCAGCGCTTTCTGAATAAATTGCAGAACCGGTTTGATCCGGCGGTAAGGAACTCGGGCGTCCAGGGGCAGCATGTCCAGCTCGTCGAGCCATTGGTCGAGTTGTTGACCGTCGATGCCTGCATCCGAAAACTTTTTTCGCATGATGCGTTCCAGCCGGGGTTCCACCGTCCGGGTATGTCCGTTGAAAATTCTGAGGTCGGGCTTTTTGGGATGTCCTTCGCCGTAGAGATCACGCCCGAGGTCCGACTTGGTGATGTTTTCATTGAGAAACAGCCACAAGCCAACCATGTCCCTGAAGGCCGTGCCATCCACCTTTTTGGGTTCCATGGGGGGTGGGGCTTCGCCGAAGAGCATCCGGTAATGGCGATCCGACAGGGATTTCACCCGTCCATGAACGATATTATAGACCTGCATGTAGGACAGGCCCGTGCGTTTGGCCAGCGCCGGAACGGAAAGGGGGGCATGGATCTCGAAAAGATGCTCCAGGATCCGATCCGTTAATTCGATGCGGGGCTTTTTCACCCGTTTTCTGTCTCGGTGACTGGTCATTTGCATCACCTGATTTGAATTCCGGACGCCGGCAAAGCCATTTCCGGTTCAAATCGTTAATGCGGTAGAACAACAAAAAAGGTAGCGGAGCAAGCCTTTCAAGGCTTGCTCCGGACGGAGAACCGTCGGATCCACCGGCAAACGTTTTCGCCTATGGATCAGTTGTCAGATTCGGCCACCCATGGCCCCGGGCGGATCGTTGCGTCTGGATGTCCAGGACGGGGATCGTTCAGCGGGTGTATCATACTTTTTCCCGGAAGCATTGATTTCGGTTTGTCGATCGGTTTCGCCTTCGCGGACCCGATCGCGACACTCTCCCCGACACCGACCGGTTATGTCTCTTGACGGCATTTTTTTCATGGGTTTTTCCTCCCTTTTTATTTCTGGTTGGTTTCAGCGGCAGCGATAACTGCCCGATCTCCACCGCCCGACGTGTTGTGAAACGATCAGGCTGGGTTAACCGGCATTCTTATCCGGCTCGACTTGCGCATTTATAAAACGTCATCGACCCTTGTCCGGCCGGATCATTCGGAGAGAATCAACGATTTCGCACCGACTCCGAAACGGGTCGGGTCGACGTTAACTTTTTCGCAGCGGACAACCCGGGCAACCGTGTGAGAACGATACCCGCGGCAGGCTCCGGGATCGGAATTTTCAATCGAGAACAGGAATGGATGTTCGGCTCGCGACCCGAAATTCCCCATCTCGTGAACCCCCACCGCCCTGAGCACGATAAACGAGTCGACCAGCAAGGCTTCATCCGATTCGAAATACAACCCTTTGTCATTGTAGTTGCGAATGGTTACCATGCGTTCATCTTTTTGGTTCAAATGGGAACACGTCATGCTCACATCTTTGGCACACCGCTGCTGCATTCGTCTGTCCGGGGTTTGATGATCCATTGTAAATTCCTGTAAGCGTGTCGTGGGATGCTCCCGTAAATCAAGCACCGTGCCATTTGCCTAAGCCTATATGCATAACCCCGCGGGATTGAACCGCGATAGCGAGCGCATTCCCCGCCGCTTGCGGCGGGGTTAGCGAGTGAACCGGAAATCGATTTTCATCCTTACGGTGAAGATTACCCGCGGCTTGCCGCGGGGAGGATTCAATAATGCCGGTCCGATTCCTATGTCAGCCGTGCGCTAACAGCAACAGGAGACATAAGGGGGCTTACAGCAGCATGGATCGACGTAACACCCGCAAGGATCGACGTAGTAGCAGCAGCTGCTGTCACGCTCCGTTGAGGCCGGTTTTTCCGAGTCGGTTTTTTTGATTTCCTGGGTCTCTTCGTTCATTTTACACCTCCGTGATTGCTCTCTTCATGACAACTTATCCGGTCCGCAACCGAGGTTCCGAACCCGTTCGTCACCCAAGTATATTACAATTGTCGTGCCGACCGCATGCAAGAGGATAAAATATTGGAAATGCATTAAATTTCGAAATGTTCGCCCAATGCGAGGGCTCAATATTTTGATTAAATCAAATTTTGGATGCGACTCGTCAAACCATTGAGCCGGGAATTTTTATCGATTTTTCCGTGCGGGGTTTTCGTGCGGGAAAGGATGGCAATGAAATGAAGCGGCGCCGGATCGCCGGTTTTGGCCGGAGACACCCTATGGCAATCTCAGAACCGCCGCCTGAACCAGATCCAGCAGGGCGACGGGGTAAAAACCGAGGCCCACGATCAGGACAATCATGACCACGGCCACCAGGCGGGCGGGTATGGTCAGGCTGATGGCCGGACGCGGTCGGGTGGGTTCATCCAGGTAGGCGGCCTTGAGCACCAGCAGGTAGTAGTACAGGGAGATGACGACATTGATCATGGCGATGATCACCAGGACCAGATAGCCTTTTTGCATGGCGGCCACGAAAATGATCAGTTTGCCCGAAAAACCGATGGTCGGCGGTATGCCGCCAAGGCTGAACAGGGCCATCATCAGAGCCAGGGCCAGCAGCGGGGATCGCCGGTGAAGGCCGGCCAGTTCATCGATCTGCAGGTTGCCGCCGTCTTCGGCCACGCGGGTCATGACCATAAAACAGGTGTATTTCATGACCAGCACCGCCGCCCCATAGAACATGGCGGCGGCATAGCCGGCCGGTGTCATGCACAGCATGCCCAAAAGCAGGTAGCCGGCATGGGCCACGCTGGAAAAGGCCATCAGGCGCTTGAAATCCCGCTGGGCGATGGCCGCCAGGTTGCCTACGGTCATGGAAACCACGGCCATGGCGATCAGCCCTCTGGTCAGCAGGTCGCTGTTGCCCTGGGCCAGGGAGATTATGCGCAGCAGAATAGCCACGGCGGCGACTTTGGAGACGGCGGCGATAAACGCCGCCACCGGGTTGGGTGCGCCCTGGTAGGCTTCCGGTGCCCAGAAATGGAAGGGAAAGACCGCCAGCTTGAAGAAGAACCCGGCCAGGGTCAACAGCAGGCCCGTGACCACCATGGGGCGGTCCAGCATGGCGGGCAGCCGCTGGATCAGTATATCGACGTGCACCGCACCGGTGACCCCGTAAATCAGGGCCAGGCCGAAGAGCATGATGGCCGACGCGCTGGCCCCCACCAGAAAATAGCGCAGTCCTGTGATCATCCCCCAGCGGCTGTCCCGGCGCAGGAAAACCAGGATGTAGAGCGAATAGCTGGACAGCTCCAGGGCCAGAACGATAGCCAGCAGGTGGACTGCGGAAGCCAGCATCATCATGGACAGCGTGCAGACGGCCAGCAGGAAATAACCCTCCCCATGGTGGGTGGGCGCCACCCCCTGAAAGTCGTCGCATAGAAAAATGACCAGGAAAAAACCGATGGAAAGCAGGGCTTTGAAAACCTGGGAGAAAAGGTCCACCCGGTAGACGTGGTTGAACAGGTCGCCGCTCATCGTCGCGCAGGCAATGCCGGCCGCCACGGTCAACGCCGCCATGCTCACGGCAAGCTGGTAGTCTCTGCGAGGATCCGGTTTCAGGCAGGCCAACACCAGAAACAGCGCTGCCGCCAGCAGCAGGGTCAGTTCGGGAGTAAGCAGTATCCAGTTCATCGCAATCCAATCAAATGCATCGTGGCCGTATGGATCATATCAAACAGCACGCCGGGAAAGAGGCCGAAGAGCACGATCACCGACACCAGAATGACGCGGGGCACTGCCAGGGCGGCCGTGATGTCCTTCAGGCCCGCAAATTTCTCCAGCGGCGGACCGTAGCAGGTTTTCTGGACCACCCGCAGCATGAAAAGGGCGCCGACTGCCAGCGCCCCGATGGCCAGCGCGCCGGCCACCGGGTAGACGCTCACGCAGGACATGAATACCGCCAGTTCACCCCAGAAGCTGGCCAGGCAGGGGACGCCGATGCCGGTCAGCGCGGCGATGATGAAAAAGGAGGATGCCCGCGGCATGACCCGGCTCAGCCCCCCCAGTTCGGCAATGGCTTTGGTGTGGGTCCGGTCGTAGATGTGGCCTACCGACGAGAAAAAGAGTGCCGTCATGATGCCGTGGGCAAACATCTGGAACACCGCCCCGTTGAGGCCGTCGATGGTCATGGTGGAGAGTCCCAGGCCGACGATGCCCATGTGCGAGACGCTGGAGTAGCCGATCACGTATTTGAGATCGGTCTGACTCAGTCCCACGAAGACGCCGTAGACGATTCCGCAGGTGGCCAGCACCGCCATGAGCGGCGCCCAGAACTGCCACCCGTCCGGGCACAGGAAGATGCCCACCCGCAGGATGCCGAAGGCACCGATTTTCATCAATACGCCGGCGTGGATCATGGACACTGCCGTGGGTGCCGCCACATGCCCCACCGGCGACCAGGTATGAAAAGGAAAGACGCCGGCCAGGATGCCGAAGCCGATGTAGAGCATGAAAAACGCGATGCGCTGCTGCGCCGGGGTAAAGCGGGTTCCTTCCATCAAGGCCAGCAGGTCGAAGGTCATGCTGCCCGAGTGAACCACCAGGTAGATGATGGCCGGCAGAATCAGCGCGCTGCCGGCCAGCAGATAGAGGGTCAGTTTCATGGCCCCGTATTCCTTGCGGGTGCTTCCCCAGATGGCGATGAGCAGGTACATGGGAAACAGGGAGACATCGAACCAGACGAAGATGAAAAACAGGTCCAGGCTCATGAACAGGCCGAAGACACCGGTCACGAGCAGGAAGATGAGGGAGAAGAACTCCTTGACGCGCAGTTCAAGTTCCCACATGGTCAGCACGGCCGTAAAAAAGACGATACCGGTCAACAGCAGCATGGGCAGGGCGAAACCGTCAACCCCGTTGAAATAGGCGATGCCCAGCGCGGGAATCCACGCCACCCGCTCGACGAACTGAAAGCCGCCCGCCTGCTGGTCGTAGGCGATGAACAGATAGATCGAGACAATCAGGGTGAATCCGCTGAAGACGGCGCTGACGATTTTAATGGCCCGCGCATGTCTGGCGGGAATGCATAAAATTGCCAGCAGGCCCGCAACACAGCAGAGCAGCAGCGTGGTTAAAAAAGGAAAACCCGCCAGCTGATATGCCATGATCAGCCGCCCCATCCAATGAAAAGAATCAATAAGATCACCGCCGCGACCATGATCATCAGCCGGTATTGAATCATGCCGCCGTGGACCCAATCCACCACCCGGCCCAGCCCGATCGTCGATCGGCCCAGTCCGTCCAGGGCCCCGTCAATCACCCGCCGATCGTTGGCGGTAAACAGCCGCGACACGCCCCGGTAGACCAGCGTGTCCAGCAGATAACGGTAGAGCCGGTCCAGGTACCAGCGCTGGCCGAACAGGTCGGCCAAAATCGGGATTCGTTCCACCCAGCCGATTTGCCGGGCTTTTTTGCGGCCGAACTCGAACCAGGCCTGGAGGACGGCTGCCACGGCCAGCGTTCCGGCCACCATCGGCAGCCAGGTGAAATGGGCAGGTGCCGCTTCGTCGAGCGCCAGTCCGCGGGCCAGAAAGTCGTGCAGCGACATCTCGAAGAATCCCAGCACCACGGTCACGCCCGCCAGGCAGACCAGCACGGCAATCATGGCCCGCTCGCCCCAGGCGCCGTGATGGGCGCCGTGGCCATCCGCGTGCCCGGCGTCATCTGTCTCAAGGGGAAACAACAGGATGAAGATCAGGCGGAAGGCATAATAGGTGGTCAGAAACGCTCCCAGCAATGCGGCCAGAAAGGCGGTCGGATGGCCGCTGGCCAGCAATTGCCCCAGAATCATCTCCTTGCTGAAAAATCCCGAAAACGGCGGTAGACCGGACAGCGCCGCGGCTCCCACGATCATGCATACGACCGTGGCCTTGAGCCGGCGCCCGCCCAGCCGGCCGATTTCGAACATGTCGTTGGTGTGGAAGCGGTGGATCAACACACCGGCGCACAGGAACAGGAGCGCCTTGAACCCGGCGTGGGTGGTCAGGTGGAAAACCCCTGCAAACAGGCTTCCGGAACCCAGCCCCATGAGCATGAAGCCCAGCTGGCTGATGGTGGAAAAGGCCCAGACCTGTTTGATGTCCCGGGCCACCATGGCCATGCTGGACGCCAGCAGCATGCTGATCGTGCCGATGGCCAGGCAGACCGCCATGGCCGTCGGCGAGAGCGAAAAATAGCCGAACAGCCGCGAAAACAGGTAGACCCCGGCGGCCACCATGGTGGCCGAATGCAGCAGCGCGCTCACCGGCGTGGGGCCCTCCATGGCGTCGGGCAGCCAGGTGAGCAGCGGAAACTGGGCGCTTTTGCCGATGATGCCGCCGAAAATCAGCAGGGCGGTCAGCGTGATCATGCCGGGCGACAGCGCGGCAGCCACCGCTGCGGGGTCGGTCAGCACCGGGATGTCCAGGGTTCCCAACTGCAGCCAGAGCAGCACCAGTCCCAGCAGGAAGGCCACATCGCCGGTGCGGGTCATCACAAAGGCCTTTTTACCGGCTTCGCTGGCGCTGAACTTGTCGAACCAGAACCCGATGAGCAGGTAGGAGGCCAGTCCCACCAACTCCCAGAAGATGTAAAGCTGCAGCAACGAGCTGGAAACGGTCAGGGTCAGCATGGCCCAGGCGAAGAGGGACATGCAGCCGTAATAGCGGCCGAAACCCGGATCCCCGGCCATGTAGCCCAGCGAGTAGACCTGTACCAGAAAGCTGATCGTGGCCACCACGGTGAGCATCAGCAGGCTCAGCGGATCCAGCAGGATGCCGATGGGAATCGCCATCTGCCCGGAAACCAGCCAGACCGTCTGAAACACCAGCGGCGCCTGCATCTGCCAGTGCTGCACCAGCAGATAGACGGCCGCAATCAGCGACAGGCCGGCGGCCCCGATGGAGATGGCGGCCGATAGCCGGTGGCGGGATCGCGTGGCCAGCATGATCACACCGAAGGCCAGCAGCGGCAGCAGCAGAGCGGCGGCGGTGACGATCAGGCTGAGGGGAAGCGGGGTGGCCGGTTGCATGGCTAAGGTCGCCCTCCTTTTTCCCACAGCGCTGCCTCCATGGCAGGATCGACCGAATCGGTGCGCCGGTAAACCACCAGGATGGCGGCCAGACCGATGGATACTTCGGTGGCGGCCACGGCCAGGATAAAAATGACGATGGCCTGCCCTTCCATCTGCTGCCAGTGCAGGGAGGCGCCGACAAAAGCCACCGCGGCGGCATTGAGCATGATTTCAATGCCCAGCAGCATCATGATCAGGTTGCGCCGGGCCAGGGTGCAGAACATCCCCAGGCTGAACAGGAGCCCCGAGAGCAGCAGGATATGGTTCAGCGGAACGATCACGGCGCCTCCTTCCGGGTGTCTGCCGACGGCCCGCGAACCCTGCGGCCCAGCACATAGGCGCCGACCAGGGCCACCAGCAGCAGCATGGAGGCGATTTCCACGGCCAGCCAGTGGGTCTGGAACAGGTAAACCCCAAAGGCCGCCGGCGACGCCTGGGCCGCCGGCATCGGGGTCCATCCCTCCGGGTTCCCGCCGACCAGGACCGAACTGACCGCCAGAAAGCCCGCGCAGATGAAGATGGCCGGCAGCAGCTGCCCGACCGGAAAGAACATGCCCGGCAGCTTTTTCAGACGGATCATCATGATCAAAAACAGAAACAGGACCATGATCGCGCCGGCGTAGATGATGATCTCCAGCGCCGCCAGAAAGGGCGCACCCAGCAGGTAGAAGAGCATGGCCGTGCCGAAAAAAGACAGCACCAGGTACAGCACCGCATGCACCATGTTGCGCCGGGTCACGGCCATGGCCGTGGCGGCGACGATCAGCAGGGCGATGGCGTAAAATAAAAGGGTCAGTATGGACATGGTTCAATCACGATGCTCATCGTTTTTGGATATCTCTATCCTTGAAACATTGAGATCTGCATCCGTATCCTGATTCGAAAGGGATAGGAAATCGTTTTTTCCGGCCAGGATGGGGGAGCGCTTTTACCTAGCCTGCATGGTTATTCCCATTTACAGGCCGTTTGCGTCAACTGTTAATTTTCAGGCATCGGGCGCCATGCGGGGTTACATTCGCTTAATCCTGAAATCTTTCAAATCCACCTTGCTCTCCCATTGGGGCAGCCTTTCTCCCGGCCCCTCGATGCGCACCAGCGGCGGCTCGCGATCGGCCAGCGCGTTGATTTTGGCCCACAAGGTGACGTCTCCCCAGTATTGCGGAGGCGTATCGGCCGCGGCCACGGTCGAGAAAATCTCTGCGGGTGTCTCACAGCCGCTGCGGACCGCCTCCAGGGCAAGCCATTCAAGTCGTCCCAGGCCGGTTTGCGGATCGGGCTGCTCCTGAAGCCACCGTTTCACGGCGGCGGGAATCCATGGCAGGGGCGCGTCGGTCATGCTGGACAATTTGGCCAGCAGCGCCAGGTCCTGAACGGCAAACGCCTGGTCCGCGACGTCGGCAAAGTTGAACTGGGCATCGGTGACCGGGCGACGCCGGTCATACAGGGAAGCCAGTTGCGCGGGCTGGAGCTGCCCGAGGCCAATGAACGGCACAATTTCGGGAAAATGATCGACACAGAGCAGCTCGGCTTTCCGTATGCCCTTGCAGCGCAGGCACCCGAGAATGTGAACGAGCATGGACTGGTCGAACAGGCATGCGTCAAACCACAGGACAATGCGCGCATAATCCGCCGCGGCTGGCAGTTTCCGATACTGGTTTTCCAGGGTGCTTAACACAAACTTCCGGTCGAGTCCCCCGGCGGTGGTCCGTTCAAGGAACCGGGCACGGGCGTCGAGCGTGTCGTCGTCCGGCCAGCCGGGTTTCCGGGGGCCATCGTACAGGATGTCGTGCCAGACGAACACTTCTCCGGCAATGCCGGTTTTCGCAAGAATATCCCCGGCACGGTCCCCGCTGGTGATATGAAGCGTCCGGCTCATGAATATCCTCTATTGTCCAGCGCTGCAGGCAGCATCTTCATCTTTCAATTCGCGCGTCATAAACACGCTGTTTGCATCCGGGAAATAATCCGCAAAGGGCTCACAATCGGTGAAACCGAATTTTTTATAGAGATTCCGCGCAGGCCTGAAAGCATTTAGCTATCCAAGGCATGGACACTTCCTGGTGGCGTGACCTGAAACATATGCTGGAGATGTTCTTTCAACAACCGGGCTATTTCAGGGCCGGACAGATCGTCTGCTTTGATTTCCATAAGCGTATATTTTTCTCGGGCACCAGGCGGCAAATCGGTTCCGAGCCCCCGTTGTCCTCTCACGACATCTTCGCTGCCAAGAATATCACAAAAAAACTGTTTATGAACAGGATCACTTAGGCGTTTTCTCAGTGGTGCCGCCGGTCCCGCGAACCTTTACAAAACGTTGAAGAACCTGAAACCAGAACGGTGCGCCCAATGATACGGCCAAGGCACTCACAAGAAGCCCGACTATTTTTGAGAACCATTCAGCCAGCCCATCCGGCCACTTTTCCCAACCAATCTTTAAGCCGCCGTTCTCAATGCTTGATACGGCTTTGGTAAATGCGTCCCTGGCCGCTTCCGTTTTTTTCCTTGCCGCTTCAAGACCCGGCGTCACGGATTTTTCCGTCTTTTCAAGTTCCGCCTCGATTGCCTCCCGCTGCGTCAGGAGCTGCTCAGCGTATTTTACCAGCGATGCCCGGGCTTCAGGATTCAAAGCCAAGGAATGCGCGATATCAACCGAATCCACATTGGCAAAACATACCAGCATCATAGATATGCCTATCGCCATATACTGGGTTCTACGCTTGAACCACCCGGACACGCGTTCCATGGATGCATCAAAATGGGCAACGACTTTTTCCCGGAAGGCCACGACATCGCCTCGGGCTTGTTCATAAAAGACCAGCAGGAGATCTTTAATCGGATTTTCGCCCGGTTTTTCTCCTGGAAGCGATTCCAGTTTTTCCCTGAGAGCCTCGGCCGCATCCCCATAATTCAGTAACGACGCGACGGCTTGCCCGACGATTTCCGACGGGATGTAGGATGGCCGGCCTTCCTCTCCCCTACTGAGTGTCCGGACCAGCGGATGTTTAAAGAAGGCGTCGGCAAAACTCTTTTTTTCCCCATTCTCCATGCCGATGGATCCGGAGAAAAACTCATTCAAACCATCCCGCAAACTCCTGGCACGGAGACCGGCTATACTCGAAATAGCCTCCACGAATGCCGTGCAAGCGATTCCGAAGGTCAGATAAACCGTTACCAGACCAATCAGGACATCCAGCATGTCAAATCCTAACATCGGCTATGCTCCTAATGAAATTTCAGATGGATACAATCCCCTCAATCGTAAATCCAAAGCCCAAAAGACTGGAATTTATCGGCGGTCCACCATTTAGTGGCGGCGTTGTACCGAAAGTTGGTGCTTCCGGCCTGGCTTTGCAGCGGTCTGGTAACTTCTCCGTTGAGGTCGCGTTTCGCGCGGTGTTGTTCCGTTTCCGGGACGATGGTACAGCGGTTACTTTAAATTTAGACATATGCCCCCCCCTTTTTTGATTTTAGCATGGTCAAAATCCTTTCCCGGGGGTTAAAAAAGGCGTGGACACTGCGAATCAGTCGCTCTGCTTTTTGTGACAGCTGAAGGAAAAATGTCAAATGTCGGGAGACCTGATCCCAAGTTCTTCAGGCCCCCCAAACCCTTCTTTGTAGATCGCCATTGAGATTGTAATCCCGTCGAAAATAGGTTTCGTTGACTAAATACCCGGGCAAGTTAAACTTTTAATTCACAATATAGGAGGCAATGATCAGATATTTCCTCGATGTATTTTTCGATTTCAGCTTGATTGCCAAGGTGTTTCCTCCAGCCATCCAGTTTAATATCCATGCTGTTTGGTTCTCCATAGTTGCTCTGACCAACGAACTGTAAATGATCCGATGCGATTATATGGTCAAGATCGGATATGCCATAGGATTTGCTAAAATGAGTTCCGGCCGGCTTGGTCAGGCGTCTAAGGGCAGGCTTAACTTTTTTATATCCACTGGTTCCGCCACTCCTGTTGGAATAAAAATCGAGGTATTCAAGCTCTTCGGGCGTTTCAACGATTTTATCAGACTGATAAGGTCGAGGATATTTCAGTCCCATTGTGTTCAAGTCACCCAGAATGATGAAGTTTACCTTCGAATTGCTATCGAAATCCAACTTTCTTTTTAAATTGTAAGCGTGATCGAACATTTCGGTTCGATTGCCAAAGTCAACCGCCGTCGATCCTGAATCGGTATGCAGAAAAAGGAAGTTGAACTGCCCTTTCTGGGAATATTCGAAAGTCAGAAAAGCACCGGGTCGAAGACTCGGGTTGCCGCTTTTGAATTCTTTTTTCTGCTGGAATTTTACGCCGATGAATTGATTCTTGTTTTTACACGCAACCAATATTTCCTGGCTTTGCTGGCCTTCGGTTATAAATACCGTGTATTTGGGAAAGTGTGCTTTCATGAACTTATAGACGGAGGCCGCCTCGACCTCATAAATTCCGAATACATCCGGGTCATATCCCTTGATAATTTGGGCGATTTTCACCTCTTTATCGGAATCGAAATGTTCCACGTTCCATGACAAGATTTTGATAACACCCATGATGCACCTCCTGTTGGTTGATGATTTGATTTTTTAAAAATCATCGAACGTTGTGCGCCTGAATCACACAGCAAGCGGGGCAGCAGTTGCGGCAGTGGTGGGGGACAATAAACGAAGGCGCATTTTAATTATTTTTCGATAGTAAATTTGTCCGGCGAGATAAAAAAAAAGAACTCACGTTCCCGGGTTTCAGGGGCTGCCATCCTCACCGGATCCTGCCGACGGGGAGTCATTCGGTCATCCGGCGTCGTCTTTTAAAGGGCGACCCCGATCTCCGTCTCAACTGGCCTTAACGGCCAAACCGGGCAGTGAAGCTTGCTTTTCCCAGAGCGTTCGTGTTGATCATAAAGCCGATTAAGGCGGCACTGGCGTCAGGTGATACCTCCATTTTTTCAATTTTGAGCGCGTAAACCGTAAAGATATAGCGATGGGGTTTATCTCCCTGAGGGGGGCATGCCCCGCCGAAGGCGTGGGTTCCATAATCGGTTCGACCTTGAACGGCACCCGGAGGCAAGCGCCTGCCGGTCGGCTCGCCGGCGCCGGCTGCTATCCCGGTTACATTCGCGGGGATATTGTAAACGACCCAGTGCCACCAGCCCGAACCCGTCGGCGCATCAGGGTCGTACACCGTAATCGCAAAGCTTTTTGTCCCCTGTGGGATCGCCTCCCATTTCAGTGCGGGAGATTGATTTTTCCCGGTGCATCCGAATCCATCGAATACCTGTTCTTCAGTGAGAAAAGAATCCGGTTTTATGGTTGGGCTTGAAAGCGTGAAGGCGCCTGCCTGGACTACGGTTGAAGCCAGGAAGATGACGAAAATTATTGAAATGTTTGATCTACGCATGGTCCCGATCCTTTCCTGGGGGGGTTAAAAGAAAAGGCGTTGGTGACGCTGCTCAACCGCGCTGATTTTTGTGAGGGCTGCAGCAGGTCAGCCGATTATGATTCACCGATGGAGCGTTTCCGGCTCCGGCTATCCGTTAACACGACATCTTTTCATTCGCTTTTTCATTTAGAAGTGATTCGTAGGCGTCTGCATTTTCGGTTGTGGTCCAGCCATGCCAAATGCGGGAGATCATGTTTGCTCCATTTAAGGCTTGGGTTACGTTGGTTTAGAAAATCACGACTAACGCCAGGCTTCAGCCGCGAGCAAAGTGAGTCGGCCTGAAAGCCGATGCCGGGGCTCTTTTAGGGGCTATTGGATCTCAACTACTTTGGCCCCATAAGTTTCCTAAGTTCCGAGGCATCAAACACCAGCCGAATTTCGGTGATCTTTCCATTGTCGGTGGAAAAGAATTCGGAGGTTCGTATCACTCCGGCTGGAGTAAGGGTGTCACAGTCATACAGTAAGGCAGCTCCATTTTGATCAAAGTAACTCTTGAGCAGCCTTACGCCCCGCAGCATGCTCTGGAAACCCTTGAGCGCCGTGATGAAGTCGTCGGCTTTCCGAAACATGTCGATGCTGCCTTTGAAGTCCAGATTGTCGGCGAGGCAGCGGCGCGCAGTAGGAAAGTCACCCGCTGTCCATGCATTGTGATAAGTCTCGATCAATTGACGAGTGTCCATCTCTATCCATTCATTTTCTGTTTACTCTAACGCCTGATTGACTCGCGGCGGCTTTGTGCCGTTACCGTTAAAGCCGTG
>JAHLLR010000139.1 GCA_020444075.1 Deltaproteobacteria bacterium | reverse complement strand
GGCTGAATCCGGCTACGATTGCCCGGCAGAGGAATTTTCACTCACCGTCATTCGGCCCTTGAACGGGCAGGCTTACCACTCCCCTTCAATCAGGAATGTGGAGATACTCTTGTGCACGGCCGGAAAAGGACACCTGGAATATGGGGGGCAGAAGGAGCGCCTCACTGTGAAGAAAGGGGACAGCTTCCTGGTCCCTGCCGGCCTTGAAACGTATGCCATAGGCGGCAGCCTCACCCTTTACAAAGCGGCCGTCCCCCTTTTGCATTCATAATCGAGCTGCTGGTGAAGCCGTCGTCAATAATTATCCCCATCCTCGACAAATTCGTCGAAGCCTTTTTCCCGAAGGAATCTGGAGATCAGGGAGGCCAGCGCATCGGCCGTGTCTACCCGGTACCGGCCCTTTTCATCTGGGCCGGCCTTTTTTTTCGTCTGGGCCACCACTGCCTGGAGGGATGCCGCGGACAGTTCAATATTGACGTGAACCCTGACTAACGGGCTGTTTTCCGACATGTTCAAACCTCGCTGTTTATCGGCTGGTCGGGTCTTTGCTTTTCAAGTGTCAAAATGCGGGCGATGGTCAACGTTCCCAGATCGGATCTGGATTGACCCTGCTCGACACCCTGGGGAAGGTCCGAGAGCCGGGTGAAAAAATTCCTGAAAAAACGGCCCTGGCGATCAATGCCCACCACCACCTGATCGATCAGTTTCTTGGGCAGTTGGGCAACTGCATTTTTTGTGATCCAGATTTCTCCCTTCCGGGCAACGGCGCACAGCCGGGAAGACTGATCAAATGTCCCGCCGGGGATCGTGGATTCCATGCAGCCGACCGGATCCGGTGTAGTCACTTCATCCGTGCCGTGGCTGATGCCCATGTTCATGCGGATCTCATCCGCCCATCCCTCTTGAGCCTTGAGCTTTTCCTCCATGGCCTGCATCTGTCTGTTCATCCTCGTCGCGCAGCAGATGGCGCTGAAAATGGGGTTTCTGCCGGCGTTTTTAGTAAACAGGTAGTCGATTTGCGCACCGCTGCAGCCGGCCCGTCTGCCGCCAAAGGATCTGACAACACTATCGCCTTCATCCCAGATGCGATGCATCAATTTGAAAAAAATCTCGGGGAGCATGGTGTCGGCGATGCGGTGGGAATCGTTGAGCCGTGCCGACAGCACGCAGATAGCTTTTTTTTCATCTACGGGTCCGATGTCACCGACAGAAGTATCGGATTCCACATCGGCGGGTACGGCGGCGTGCCACAGATCCTGCCGGAGCAGAAAAAGGGTTCCTTCCTTGAATTCCAGGCCGAAAATGCGCAGGGGCGATTCGGTAGCCTCGTCATTTCGTCCGATGATGCAGCTGTCCACCAGAAACGGATGGATGACTGCGTTAAAGGCGGTTTCGTCATCGGTGGAAGGGATGTGATCCCTGGAGATAAAAACGGTTTCCCTGTCAAACGTATCTTTGGCGGTGGAGCGACGCAACATGATATAGACAAATGAAAAAAACGACTGCCAGTCGGCAATCGAATCCTTGATGGCCGGCCTGAGCAGAAGGTCGAAGATATTGCGTGTGGAAGTGGACTTCAACTCCAGTGCAAGTGCCTGGGAAAAGGCATCCGTGCCGCCGGGTCCCATCCACACCACAGTCAGTTTTTTGTCCACGAAAAACGATGGTGCCTCAATTTGGTCCGGTGAAAGGGATAGCGGTCCGAATATCGCTGGAGCGGGCAGGGATGATTTAGTTTCAGGCGCGTTGATATCCGGGGGCTCCGATGGATCATCGGGCGATGCCACGGACCGGAGGGTTTCCAATCGCGGCTGATCCGGCTCTGGTTTGGCAGACGCTTTGAACTGTTCAGCGATTTGATCCATGGGATGACCGGAGGGTCCGTTAGGCTCTGACATGCTGGCTCGATCCTGTGTGGTAGTGGCCGTGTATTGACATCCGTTTATCCGGGAAATGGTCAAAATCGTCAAGGGAAAAAGACCGCCGAAGGTCGCCCGCTATCGCTGAACAATAGGCATCGCATTGACAATCAATAGGTTATCTCCTAAACACGAAAACGCAAATATATTGCCGCCTGGATGAACGCCGACAACGAGACCCTGAAAATGAACGAATACCAGCAGGAACAACTCGAAGCACTGAAAATCGTCAGGCGCGGACTATCGCAAATCGGTGACCGTGAACGAATGGAATTAATCGAAGCCATTCGGGAGTACATGCAATTCAGGCAATCGGTGGATCGTTTTTTAAACCGGTATTTCAGTGATGTGTGCAATCGGACCTGTTACCTGAGCCGCACCAGCGCCTGCTGTTCCAAAGACGGTATCATCACTTTTTTTGCCGACACGGTGGTTAACGCGATGCACGCCACACCGGCGCAGTTGGATCGGCTGGAGGCAGTCTTGAACCGGGTGAACGAAGGCCATCGATGCGTCTATCTGGGCAGCCATGGCTGCACGTGGACGGTTCGGCCGGTGGTTTGCGCCATGTTTCTCTGCGACCGGGCTATGGCGGCAGTTTTCGGTGTCGCCCCGGAAGCGAAAAAGGAATGGGAGTCCCTTCGTCGGCAGGAAAAATTATTCAAATGGCCGGACCGGCCGGTGCTTTTTGATCTCCTGGAAAAAATGTTTCTTGATCTGGGCTACCGGTCCACCCTGATGCACCTGAATTTGAGCCCGGGGCTGCTGAGGGTTAAAAAAGAGGCCGGGCTCATCTGACGAGCCTTAAGGTTGTCTTCCTGTCAGTCGGCCCGACCTTTAACCGTCGGCTAATCGTTCAGATCCGCCATCATCTTGCGAATGACGCAGGGCAGAATCCCGCCGTTTTCAAAATATTCCACGTCCACTTCAGTATCCAACCGGGAAGTCACGGTAAAATTGATTGCGCTGCCATCCGTCCTGATGGCCTTGACGGCCAGCTGCTTTCGGGGGGTCATGCCATCGAGCCCGGAGATGGTCAGCATTTCCGAGCCATCC
The DNA here is from genome assembly GCA_020444075.1 of Deltaproteobacteria bacterium. Lineage (GTDB taxonomy): Bacteria > Desulfobacterota > Desulfobacteria > Desulfobacterales > Desulfosarcinaceae > Desulfosarcina. Next base: position 4,227 of record JAHLLR010000139.1, on the reverse strand, counting down.
AGCCCCAGGCTTTGGGCGCTTTCCCCATCGGCAAACACCAGGGGGAGCACCCCCATGCCCACCAGGTTGTTGCGGTGGATGCGTTCATAGGATTGGGCGATGACAGCCTTGATGCCCAGCAGGGTCGTGCCCTTGGCGGCCCAGTCCCGCGAGGAGCCGGTGCCGTATTCCTTGCCGCCCAGTACGATCAACGGGGTGCCTTCTTTCTCGTAGGCCATGGCCGCGTCGTAGTTGAACATTTCCTTCTTCTCGGGGAATTTCAAGGTGAAGCTGCCCTGCTTGGGCGCCACCAGCTGGTTTTTGATGCGGATGTTGCCGAAGGTGCCGCGCATCATCACCTCATGGTTGCCCCGGCGGGACCCGTAGGAGTTGAACTGGGCGCGGTCAACACCGTTTTCGATCAGGTACTGTCCGGCCGGATAATCTTGGGGAATGGCGCCGGCAGGCGAGATATGGTCGGTCGTGACCGTGTCTCCCAGCAGCAGAAAGACACGGGCGCCGGTGATATCCCCCGATGGTTGCGGAGTCAGGGAGAACCCGTCGAAATAGGGTGGGTTTTTGATATAGGTGGATGCGTCGTTCCAGGCAAAGGTCGTGCTTTCGGCGATGTCGAGGGCCTCCCAGAAGCGGTCGCCGTCGAAGATGCGCGCATATTCCTTTTCGTAAAATTCCTTTTTGACATGGGCTTTGGCCAGTTTGTCGATCTGGTCGTGGGACGGCCACAGATCATCCAGGTAAACGGGCTCGCCGTTGGGGTCGATGCCTACCGGTTCAAGGGTCAGGTCGATATCCACCCGTCCGGCCAATGCAAAAATGACTACCAGCATGGGTGATGCCAGGAAATTGGATTTGATATTCTGGTGGATGCGGGCCTCGAAGTTGCGGTTTCCGGAAAGCACGGCGGCCACGTTCAAATCGTTTTCCCTGATGACGGCCTCGATGTCGGGATGCAGCGGGCCGCTGTTGCCGATACAGGTGGTGCAGCCGAATGCGGCCAGATGAAAGCCCAGGGCATCGAAGTAGGGCACCAGGCCGGCAGACTCCAGATAATCCATGACCACTTTGGATCCCGGTGCCAGGGAGGTTTTTACATAAGGCGGCACCTTGAGGCCCCTGGCGACGGCGTTTTTGGCGATTAGGCCGGCTCCCATGAGCACGTGGGGATTGGATGTGTTGGTACATGAAGTAATGGCGGCGATGACGATGTTGCCGTCGCCGATTTTCATCGGCCGGCCGTTGAGTTCCATGTCGAACCGGCGCTGGGTCACCGGGCGGCAGCGTCTGGCGCGCACGGTTTTGCATCCGGATTCATCGTGAAATTCCGATATGTGTTTAATTTCGGTATTCCGGTCATATTCGCAGCCGAGAATGTCGGCAAACGTCTTCTTGAGATCAGGCAGGGAGATGCGGTCCTGGGGACGGGCGGGGCCGGCCAGGGATGGCACGACCGTCGCCAGATCAAGCTCCACCACCTGGGTGAATTCCGGATCCGTTTCGCCGGTGTAGAACATGCCGGTGGCTTTGCAATAGGCCTCGACCAGCCGGGCGCGGTCACCCCTGCCGGTCAGTTCGAGGTAGTCAAGGGTCTTCTCGTCCACCGGGAAAAAACCCAGGGTGGCCCCGTACTCCGGGGTCATGTTGGCAATGGTGGCCCGGTCGGTCACCGACAGGCTTTTCATTCCGGGGCCGAAATATTCCACGAATTTTTCAACGACATTCACCTTTCTCAGCATCTCGGTGATGGTGAGAACCAGGTCCGTGGCGGTGACGCCTGCTTGGAGGGTGCCGGTGAGCTTGACGCCGATCACTTCGGGAATGGACATGTAGTAGGGCTGACCCAGCATGACGGCCTCGGCTTCGATGCCGCCCACGCCCCACCCCATCACCCCGATGCCGTTGATCATGGGCGTGTGCGAATCGGTTCCCACGAGGGTGTCCGGATAGGCCAGCGTCTCGCCGCGTTCATCCTGGGTGATGACCACCCGGCCGAGATTTTCAAGGTTCACCTGGTGGCAGATGCCCGAGTTGGGTGGCACGACCTTGAAATTGGAAAAGCTTTTCTGGGCCCATTTGAGCAGTTCATACCGTTCGCTGTTGCGGCTGTATTCCAGTGCCACATTTTTTTCCAGGGCGTCGTCGGTGCCAAAATAGTCCACCTGGATGGAATGATCCACGATCAGTTCCGTGGGAACCAGGGGATTGACCCGTGCGGGATCTTTGCCGAGTTCCTTTACCGCATCGCGCATGGCGGCCAGGTCTACCACTGCCGGTACGCCGGTAAAGTCCTGCATGAGTACGCGCGCGGGATGATAGGGGATTTCCACCGGCGCCGCATAGGTTTTCTGCCAGCGGACGATATGGGTCAGGTCCGTTTCCGTGACCACCCGTCCGTCGAGCTTTCGCAGCAGGTTCTCCACCAGGATTTTGATGGAAAAGGGCAGTTTTTCAACTGAGGTGCCCATATCCGCGGCAAGCTGGTTGAAATCAAAGAAAGTGACGGTTTTACCATCCACCTGGAGGGGTTTCGCATAGTCCGTGTTTTTCATGGCAAGGTCCTTTTCGGGGTTGAATGGAACTTGAAAATGGTCGAATAAACAAAAAGGGACGAATGGTCCGGAACGGTTTTGTTTTGCTGAACGGGGATCAATTAACCGTCTGTCAGGCTCCCCTAAAGTAAAGAAAATCGATTGGCAGGGCAAGTAAAAAAGGAGAATAGACCTAATGCAGATATTGGATTTTTACGGGGCCGCCATTATGATCCTTGACAAAAGCCCGGCCATGGACCATGTGGGGTGCCGATCGAAAAGTCCTCGAATTGACTGAAACAGATATGTGTAGACCCAAAAAAGGTTAATCATGACCGTTAAGAAAAAACAGATCGTTGAATGTGAGATTATCGATGTGGCCTTTGGGGGGAAGGGGTTGGCCAAGATCGACGGCTTTGCCGTTTTCGTCGATCAGACTGTCACCGGCGACCGGGTAGCCGCCCGGATTATCAGAAAAAAGCGCAACTACGCCGAAGCCGTAGTCCAGGACCTGCTGGCGCCGTCGCCCATGCGCGTGGATCCACCGTGTCCCTACAGCGGATTTTGCGGCGGCTGCAAATGGCAGTTCATCGCCTACCCGCACCAGATCGAATTGAAACGCCGCCACGTTGCCGAATCGTTGGAGCATATTGCGTTGATCGGCGGAACGACCGTTCACCCGACACTGGCGTCCGACGATATTTTCGGGTACCGCAACAAAATGGAGTTTTCCTGTTCGGACCGCCGCTGGCTGATGCCCCGGGAAATGGGCACCGATGTGGACGTCGGCTTCGCCCTGGGGCTGCATGTGCCGGGAACTTTCCATAAGGTGCTGGATACAAAAGCGTGCCTGCTGCAGCCGGAAACCGGTAACCGGATTCTGGATGCCGTGCGCACCTGTATGCGCGCGTCGGATCGTCCGGTTTACGGGCTTCGCACCCACGAAGGCTTCTGGCGGTTTCTCATGCTACGGCACTCGGCGGCCCGTGACCAATGGTTGGTGAACCTCGTGACGGCCACCGAGGACCGGGACGCGGTGATGCCGATAGCCGATATGATCCTGGCCAGGTTCCCCGAGGTGGTGTCCGTGGTCAACAACATTACGGCCAGGCGCTCGGGGGTGGCCATTGGCGAGCGGGAAATCCATCTTGCCGGCGAACCGGTGTTGACGGACCGGATCGCCGGCTTTGAGTTCGAGATCTCGGCCAACTCCTTTTTCCAGACCAACACCCGCGGAGCCCGGAAACTATACGAAACCGTCGGTCGATATGCCGCCCTCAAGGGGCACGAGACCGTGTTGGATCTTTATTGCGGCACCGGAACCATCGCCATCTGCCTGGCCCGACAGGCCGGCGAGGTGATCGGCCTGGAACTGGTGGAAAGCGCCGTGGCCGATGCCCGCAAGAACTGCCGCGCCAACGGAATCGACAATTGTCGATTCATCCTCGGCGACATCAAAAATACCCTGGAGACCATCAATACGGCTCCGGATCTCCTCGTGATCGATCCCCCTCGCGCGGGCATGCACAAGGATGTCGTCAAGCAGGTGCTCAGGCTGGCTCCGGAGACCATTGTCTATGTATCCTGCAACCCGGCCACCATGGCCAGGGATATCCTGGAACTCAAGGAGATTTACGAAGTTGAAGAAGTCCAGCCGGTGGATATGTTTCCCCACACCTTCCATATCGAATCGGTGGCCCGG
>JAHLLR010000138.1 GCA_020444075.1 Deltaproteobacteria bacterium | reverse complement strand
TTTATATAATCGTCCGTCAAAGATCGGAGTCTTTGATCTCTTCTTTGCACACGGGTTTGAAATGGGAGCCCAACGCCGATATTGGCTGAAATGGGACGTTTTGAAATTGGCTCACTTATGGTACCCTTTTTTATATTCCTTATAGCGGCCGTAGCCGTATCGTTCCGTGACCGGCGTTTTATAGCCGTTGAGCACCACGCCTAAAATCTTCTCCCGCCCCAGCACGTTGACCAGATCGTTCACCATGCTTTTCGGCGTTTTACCGGACCGCACCACGATAACGATCCCATCGATATATTTTGCCAGCGCCGTGGTTTCGGCAGTCAGCTGGGGCGGCGGCGAGTCGACGATAATGTAGCGGTCACTGTATCGATTCTTGACCTGCTGGAGCAGGTGTTTCATCGCCTGGCTGGACAAAAGCTCGGAGGGGTTGTCGGGGGTCGATCCGCCCGGCAGGATGGTCAGTTTATCGACGACCGTTTTCTTAAGCAGCGAAGCGAGTTCGACTCCCTTAGACAAGTACTCGCACAACCCGGGGACATTGTCGGCAAATCCGAACTGCCGGTGGATACTGGACCGGCGCATGTCGCAATCCATCAACAGCACATGTTCTTCAACCCCCTGGGCGATGCTAATGGCCAGGTTGCCGGCGACGAATGATTTGCCATCTCCCGGCACGGCGCTGGTGACCATGATCGACGGCGGCGGCGCACCCTCCTTGGGAAACAGGATGTTGTTTCGCAACACCTTGAAGATCTCGGCTTCCATGGATGTGGAGTCATGGTAGACGACCAGGTTGGGGTCGATGCGAGGGGCATCGCTGTCCCGCACTTCACGACCCGGATTGGCAGCCGCTGTACCCGCAGTCTTTGTCCTGGCACTGCCGGTGATGGATCGGGCCTGAGAAATCACTTTCAGACTCTGCCGTTTTTCATATTTTCCCAATGCTTCGTGGATCTTTCCCATTTCACGTACCTGGCTTTCTGTTTATTCATCCCAACCAAATTTTCAGGGCATTGAGGGTCTGATCCACCCCCTTCAGGTAAAGAGTGGTAAAACCTGCAAAAAGGGCCAACGATGCGAACGCAAAACACCCACAGGCGACATGCTCGATGGTACGCAGCATTCTCGTCCGCCGGCTGATAATCTCGGGGACCATGCACAGCACCGGCAGCTTCAGATCGGATTCGATCTCCTCGGGGCGCTTGAAGGAGCTGTCCAGGTACTCGAGCAGGAAAATGATGCCGCCTCCCACGGCCAGGCCGGCCCCCACGACGAGGGCGAAAAGCTTTTTCATATCGGGTTTAATCGGCTTTTCCGGCAGTCGGGCGCTGTCCACCACCCGGAATTGCTCGCCTTTCTGCTTGCGCTCCATGTTGACGGCGATTTCGGCCTCGAGTTTTCGGGCCAGCAGGGAGTTGTGGGTGGCCAGGATGTTGTCGTAGTCCCTTTTCAGGGACAAAAGCTCCTGTTCCCGTTTGGGGGTGTTCTCAATCCGCTTCTGGTAGATGCCGATCTGTCCTGTCGTGTCGGCGATGTCCCTTTCGATTCTGCGTATTTCTTCAACAATTTCATTATATTGCGCCCGTATCTCCGGGGATTCCGAAGCCGACGCGCCTTGTCCGGCGGCCGGCTGGTCGGCGACGGGCTGGCTTTGGGACGTTTTCTGCAAGTCCGCAATTCTGGCCTTCAAGCGGAGCACATCCGGGTGGCGCTCCGTATAGCGGGTGAGCAGGTTCTCCAGTTGGGCCTGCAGCTGGTCGAGATCGTTGGATTCGGCCGATGGGGTGCCCCCCGTGATGACCTTGGCCGGTTGCTCCTTTAAGGCGGCGGCTTCGTTCTGCAGGGTCGCCAACCGTATCTTGGCATCGCTCATGCTCTGCTGGATCTCGCCCAGATGCGCCTGCAGGCGGTCGAGAATTCTCAGGTTTGAGTCAAGCTGCTCGGGAAGTTCTCCCATATAGGCTTCGCGGTAATTCTTCAACTGGGTCTCCACCTCTTCGAGGCGCTTTTTCATCACGGTCAATTCATCGTCGAGAAAATCGCTGGTCCCGACCGCCTGAGCTTCCCGTAGACGAAGATTCTCATCGATAAAAAAGGTGGACAGCGTATTGGTAATCCGCATCACCCGCTGCGGATCCTTTCCCTGATACGAAATGGTAAAGGCGTCGTTCTCCCGTCGTTTGTCGTTGGACACCGAGACCGAGATGTTTCTGCGGAGGCTGTTGATTTTATCTTCCACGTACAGGTTTTCGAATTCCGGGCCCTTGTACAGTTGGAACTCTTCGATAATCTTTTCCAGGTTGGTCCGGCTCAATATCTGCTGGGAGAGGGTGCTGATTCGCTCGCCGGGATCGGTGGTAACGATGGATTGGACATAGTTTTGAGGAACCTTTTGAGGCTGGATCAGGATCAGCGTGCTGGCTTCGTAAATCCGCGGGAGTTTAACGGAAAGAACAATGCCGACAACCATTGCCAGAAAAAAAGGTATCATCACGATCCATCGTCGTTTGATGACAATATCAAGGATGGTTTTCGGATCCATCGGTATGGGTTGGGGGGACATGATTAACCGCTTTCGTTTAGTTCGTTTTATTGGTTTAGTTGGTTGAGTTCACGGTTCACAGAGAAGACTCACATCCATTCCATGCAACCGCTTCAAAACAAATTTAACTATCTCAACGAATCAAACTGTTCTTTTAAACCAATTGATATTCCTTGGCCTTGTTCAGCATCGATTTATAGCTGATGTTCAGCAACCCCGCCGCTTTTTTACAGTTGCCGCGGGTGGTGAACAGGACCGCTTTCATGATCCGGCTTTCAACCTGCATGGCATACCGCTGCTTGGCCTTCTTCAGGGGCAGATCCCGGTTGTTTTCCAAAAACCGGCGCACATCGTCGTTCAGATCCATGGTCGATCCGCCGGTCTGGCGGCTGCGCGCCACGATCTGATTTTTGCACCAGGTTGACAAATTCTCCGCCCAATGGGCCACATCTCCGGCAAACGCCCGTTTGATGGAGCCTTTGAGTTCCGAGACATTGCCCGGCCAATCATAGTTGCTGAGAACCGTGCGAACCTCCTCGGGCAGCCGAAAAATAGCCCCACTGTGCCGGATGCTGTATCGAGACGCAAAAAAGTCCGCCAGCACCGGCACGTCATCCTTGCGATCCCTGAGCGGCGGCAGGGTCATTTTCAGCACACTGAGCCGATGGTACAGGTCTTTCCTGAACCGACCTTCACGGCTGGACCGTTCTAAATCGGTTTCTGCGAGCGCGATCAGCCGCACGGTCTCACGGGCGTCGTTGCGGTTCCCGTTGGCTGAAGGCGCTTCCATGATCAGCAGCAACTGAGCTTGCTGGGCAAACGACAGGTTTTCGATATTTTCGATAACGGTGAAAAGGATTTTCCCACCGGCGCCGGACGGCGAATGAATACGTTGATGGGTTTCGCGAATCCAGCCGCCGGAAATGTCCCCGTCATTGATAAACACCGGAGCCCCATTTGCATCCGTCGCGCAGCTATGGATGGCTTTGGCCATCAGTCGCTTTCCGACCCCCGGTTCACCCTGGATCAGCACCGGCTCTGTGGATCCACCGAACAACGGCAAGCGTTCGATGCGCCTTTGGGATTCCTGGGACCCGGCAATTAAAACGGGACGGCCGCCATTGGTTTTCGATTCAGCCAGTAGCGTCAGCACACCCTGAAAATCCTTTTCATCGGCCGGGTATCGCAAAAAAATGAGATCGACCAGCCAGTTGTTGCGAACGAAGCTTTCGATTTCACTTTGATTCGAGAGGATGATAATCGGGAATGTGCTTCGGATCGCCTTGGCGATATTGACAAACCGGATCGCCGTCTCCCGAGAATCGGGTCGCAATACCGCAAAGGCAGGCCTGATATAGTGGATGTTCTCCAGGCAGATCCATTCGTCTTTGAAACAGATCGGCACAACACCACAGTTGGACAGACGAATGCGGATATCATCTCTTTGGGCTTGATCGTTATCGAGAACGAAGGCGGTGGCCGGTTCCATATTAAAAAATAATCGACTTTTTTAAATTTGGTTTCAATTTTAATTCATTAACGCACCTTGTGGGGCTGTTTCTCTTTTGCCGTTCTCCCATTACAATTACCATGCCAGCTAAAATCATTGGCTCCAACAGGCATTGGTCCTCAATTGAAATTGCCTATATCGATATGTTTTCTTTATATATTTTTACCTTTTCGGTCGGAACCCCCACCTTCCATTCCTGCACCTGATTGTCAAAGATCGCTCCAGCGAAGTGAACTCATATTACATATTATGAAAACTTTTTCCACTTCTGAAATTACAGTCCTATAAAAGTATATTGAATGCAAGGTGCTATGTGCATATCGGCAAAGTTGGGCTAATTATTAAGAAAAAACCGTCCCTGGATGAAAGTTATGTAAAAACTTGCCATTTTTTTTACATTCGTATATAGCATCCATAAGGAAAGAAGTTGTCCGTCCACTCTTTTTAGATAAACATAAGAGGCTGAAATGAAAAAGCCTTTCAAACTCTTAATCATCGATGATGCCGAAGAGATCCTCACCGCGCTGACGAATTTTTTTTCCCAGAAAGAATATGACGTTGTTTCCGCGGCCAATGGTCTCGACGGGTTGAAGCATATCGAGGCCAAAGATGCCGCTTTCGACCTGATCATTACGGATCTTGTGTTGCCGAACATCAGCGGGGTGGCCATCATTTCCATCGTCAAGAAAAAATTTCCCGATACCCCTGTGATTGCCATTACCGGTTGGGGGGAACATCCGGAATCGTTGGCTAAAGAAGCCCATGCCGATTATGTGCTGGAAAAGCCATTTAAACTGCCTGAACTGGAACAGCTGGTTAAAAAATTATTGAAATGAATAACCCTTCAAAATCAAAATCGGGACCACCAATAGTCGGTGTGAGCAAAAACATCGAGCGGGTTCGTGAGTTGATCGAGCATGTGGCGAGCACGGGCTTAAATACAGTCGTTTTTGGTGAAAGCGGGGTGGGCAAGGAAGTCGTTGCCCAAAACCTGTATCAAAAATCTCCCCGGCTGGGCAAACCATTTATCAAGATCAACTGCGCGGCCTTACCCGAAGGCCTGCTGGAAAGCGAGCTTTTCGGCTACGAACGCGGCGCGTTCACCGGTGCGGAACAAAGGAAGAAAGGCAAGTTTCAACTGGCCCACAGCGGCGTGCTGCTTCTGGACGAAATCGGCGACATGTCGCTTCCCCTTCAGGCCAAGCTGCTTCACGTGCTCCAAAGCGGCGGCGAATTTTCACCCCTTGGATCCGAGAAAGATGTCAAAGCAGACACCTGGGTAATCGCTGCCACCAATCACGACCTGAAAAAGGATATCGAGGAAGGAAGGTTCCGCGAAGACCTCTATTACCGGCTCAATATTATCAAAATTTATCTTTCACCGCTGCGGGAGCGGCCCGAAGACATCCCCCCGTTGATTGATTTCTACATTAAAGAGTACGCATCCATGCTCAACAACCGGCACATCGAAAAACCGGGCGCCAAAGTTATCGACCGGCTTTGCACTTACAGCTGGCCGGGCAACGTCCGCGAGCTTCAAAACGTCCTGAAGCGGATGCTGGTACTGGGCGATTGCGGTCAGATTGTCGAGGAGCTTTTCAACAGCGAACGGATCGTGTCCCCGACCAGCGGAGCGGATGATAAACTGAACCATCATGCCTCGCTGTCAAAAATACTCGATTTAGGCGGCAAGAACTCTCCGGAGAATCAATCATTTTCACTGAAAACCGCTAAGAAAAATGCGGTGGAAATGGTGGAACGGGAAATCATTTCCCATGTTCTGGGGAAAACCGACTGGAATCGAAGCAAGGCCTCAAAAATATTAAAAATCAGCTACAAAACACTGCTCTATAAAATCAGCGACCTTAATATCATACCGCCGGAGAAGTGATTGGGGAAAGGAGTCAAGGATTCGAGGATTCAAGGGGTCGAGTGTTTGTTTTCGAGCGAACTGATCAAGGCTTTGAGCATTCGCTCTGCTTCTGATATGTTCGCTTTCAGTCCTTCCAACTTCACATCGTCTAAATAATTCAAGTCCCCCGTCAGCATAACTTGCGTTTCCAACTCGCAGAGCGAACCGTATGCAATGTAAAGGAATCTGATGTAGTCTGCTGTTGTTTTTCGCCCATAACCTTCTGCAATATTAGAAGGAATTGACACCGCAGACCTACGCAGTTGCGAAGTTATTCCATAGATTTCTTCTTTTGGGAAAATCCTTGTAATTCTATAGACGTCCAAACAAAGCGTATAGGATTTTTGCCAGACTTTAAGCTCTTTGTAGTTTTTTAGCATTTCTCTTGACCCCTTGAATCCTCGGATCCTCGACCCCTCAGATCCTATTTTATTAACCAACCAATTCAACCAACCCAACCAATAAAACGATATTGCAAAAGAATCCAGGAGTCAGAAGCCAGAATTCAGAAGAATGGATTCGCCTTCGGCTCAGGTCTTAGATTAAAGGGGGTAGAGCGCAGCGACATCATTTTTCTTCTGACTTCTGGCTCCTGGCTCCTGGCTCCTGGCTCCTGACTCCTGACTCCTGACTCCTGACTCCTGACTCCTGACTCCTGGCTCCTGGCTCCTGGCTCCTGGCTCCTGGCTCCTGACTCCTGACTCCTGACTCCTGACTCCTGGCTCCTGACTCCTGACTCCTGGCTCCTGGCTCCTGACTCCTGACTCCTGACTCATAGCCAATCAACCATCCATCCGCATCACCACCCGAAACCCCAGTGCCGGGCCGAAAAGCTCGGGGTCGAAGCGAAACCGTCGGCTGCAGCGGGCGCTCCAGGCATCCAGATTCCAACTCCCTCCTCGAATCACCCGGTCCTTACTGCCACCGGTGCAGACCGGATCGTTCTTACTGTGACGTCGATAGGCATCCGGATGATAGATATCCCGACACCATTCCCACACGTTTCCGCTCATGTCATAAAGCCCTAAGTCGTTAGGCGCTTTTTGGGCAACCGGAGCGGTACTTCCGAGGTCGTCGTCTTCGAACCAAGCGACTGCCTCAAGGTCCTGTCCGCCGGCATATAGTTCATTTTTTCCACCGCTGCGGGCGGCATATTCCCACTGGGCTTCCGAGGGCAGATCGAAATGCAGACCGGTTCCCGAAGCCGCGTTGAGTTTGTCGATAAAAGTCATGACATCGACCAGCGTCACCTGTTCAACAGGGTGGTCGTCACCGGTAAAATTTGAGGGGTTTTCCGCCATCAGGCATTTCCATTGAGCCTGAGTCACCGGGCAGGTTGCCATGTAGAAGTCGGAAAGGCTCACCTCATGAACCGGTTTTTCGTC
>JAHLLR010000137.1 GCA_020444075.1 Deltaproteobacteria bacterium | reverse complement strand
GGTGGTATCCTCATCGCCGTCGAAGGCGACGGCGCCTATGCTCGTCTGGGCCCAGGACACGGGCTTGTATCCGATTTCGAAATGGTGCCGCTGGTCCTTGTCTTCGAAGAGCACCATATACCGGTACCAGAGCTCCAACTTCGAATCCATCCACGTGTAGCGGACATAGGCGGTCATGCCGGTTTGGGCTTCGGACGAAAGCATCTGCGGGTCGTGATCGAAAATATAGCCCCCCAGGAATTGGACATTCAGGAATAAATTGCGGATAAACAGATCGTTTTTGTCCATCCCGACCACATATTGCAGTTGATCCTTCTCCACAATACCCTGCGGCGTTTCCAACAGAAGCGTGGGATCGTTTTGCCAGTCCAGGGCGAACCAGGCGCCATCGGTCTGGTAGGCCGCCTCGGCGCGCAGTACGACCGATCCGAAAGACCGTTCGACATCGGCACCGTAAAGGGTCATGCGCGGGTAGGCGGCGCGCACGGACCGGGGCACGATGGGAAGACCATAAAAAGGATCCGGGCCCAGCCGATTGACAGCATAGGTCGGATGCGGGTCGTAGCCTTGAAACGCATAAAAGGAGAGGTCCGCCTTTAAAAGGGAGAGCATGAGACGGCCGCCGAGCCCGGCGTCGAGCGACCACTCATCCGGTTCGTCCTCGTCATCGATCATGATGCCGCCGTCCACGAGTTTGCGCAGCAGCGCCGGTTCAAAATAGTCCCCCGGTTCGGGGGTGACGCTGGCTTCAAAATAGGGCGACCAGAAGCCTTCGAAGCGTAGCTTTTTGTTGACCTGCATATCTATAAATGCCCCCACCCGCCCTGTTTTGCGATCATTAAGGTCATTGAAGTACAAGGCCGTAAGATCTTCCGGCGAGACGCGGTCGATCGGTCTGACTTCGTCTCCCTTTCCCCAGTAGAGTATCTTTTTGCCGACGGCGATGTCCGCATATGCCACGCCCGGGGGCCGGAGCTGAGCGGTTGCATAGAGTTCGCGAAGGTCCGCGCGTGTCCCGGCCTCTTCTTCCAGGTCCTGGTAACTCAGCCTGAAACGGCCGTCAACACCGATGGCACCAACTTCTCCCCATCCCTTCAGGTCCAATCGATTGATGGTATGCCAGTCGTCATCGTAGTCATTGGGTGCCCAGATGCTGCCGACCAGTTCTCCCTCGTAACGAACCGGAAGGCCCTTATCGGTGCTGTCGGAATCGGTCCGGGGGCTGGCCCCGGCGCTCGACTCATTCAGGAGATCCTGAATAAAGGCATCGTCGTTTCCCTCCTCCGGTTTTATATCGGTTTGCGCCGGACGGCCGGCAGCGGCCTGGTTCCCGGTTCCGGAGGGCGATTCCGAGGCCCAGAGGCACGCGGCGGGGGCCATCATAACCAGTGCGGCGACCAGAAGGAGTAAATTGGGGATCATCCCCGCTTTGCCACCTAAAATTCTTCTTTCCATGCCGCCCCCATTTTCTCTTTGTCAAAATCCAGCCCGTCGATACCGCTGTCCACCTCGGCCCGGACGACCTCCAGGATGGTGGTGTGGTCTTCCAGCAAATCCTTGGCCACGGTTTTAAATGGAAGGTGAATGCCGCCCACGGGGCGTACCTCTCCGGCGACGATGACCCGCTGAAGTTTGTTGTCCCGGTTGTATACCTTTATCTGCAGGGGGATGAAGGTCTTCTGGTCAAACCAGGCGATCCGTTTCGGAAAACGGGCGCCGTCAGCTTTGGCCACGGCCGTCACCTTGAAACAGGCCTGTCCGGCGAGGGTGGCGTCGCTGCCACGCTTGTAGGTGTAATCGTCGAGTTTGATGCCCCCCAGGTCTTCATTGGTCAGGTCGGTGTCTTCGAAGTTGTTTTGCCGATCCTGGGAGGCGATCTGGCGAGGGCGCCCGATGGCCGGCACGAAAAGATACTGGTCGTTGTCGGGGCCATGGGTCTCTATGGTCAGGAACGTCAGCCCCCGCTTCAACGAATCGGTGAAGCGGAAGAGGAAGCGGCTGAGATCGCCATCGGTCAGTTCTTTGATGATTACGTTACGCGAATCGCTGACCGCATCGCCGGACTTGAGGGTCATTCGGGCAACCACCACCAGATCTTTCCGCGGTCGATTGAAATTATCCGCGATGTCGAAAATGCGGCGTCCGTCGGGTTCTGCGGCGGCTTGGTCATAGGGGCCGATTTCAGCCGCAGGGGCTGATAAAAAACCCACCAGAACGAACAGGACGGCCAGCACCATGTTTCTTTTCATACGTCACTCCTTATGTCTTGTTGAAGTTGGATCGGATCTGTCGGTCAGCGACAGGATCGCCGGCAGCAGGGTCAGGGAGCCGGCCGACGATGTCAGCATGGTCAGGGCGATAAGGAAACCGAGATTCACCAGGGGTACAAACGCGGAAAGCATCAGGACCGAAAAACCGGCCGCGACGGCCGACGCGTTGATACAGATCGACCCGCCGGTGGTCTCGGCGGTGTGAACGACCGCTTCTTGATGGCCTTCGCCGGCGTCGCGTAACAGCCGATAGCGGTTCAGATAATGCAGCCCGTAATCGATACCGATGCCGATCGCCACACAGGCCGAGATGGCCGTGGCGGCATCCAGGGGGATATTCAAAAGTCCCATGACACCGAAATTGATGCATATGGCCACGGTCAGCGGCAGGATCGAGAGGAACCCGTAAATGAACGATCGCATGATCAGGGCCACCAGCACCAGGACGATGACCACCGAAACGGCAATGGAACGCAACTGGCCGTTGACGATCAAATGCTCCGCTTCAACGTAGAGCGCGCCGATACCGGTGGTATGCACCCGAACCCCCATTTGGCCCAGGCGTTGGCCGACAGGGCCTTTCAGCAGTTCATCGATGGATCGCAGTATCTGCCGGGTGACCTGGCTGGATGCGGTTTTGACCTGTAACATCAAGGCCGCCTGCCGCTTGTCGCCATCGATAAAGGCGCGGGTGTCGCTGCGCTGGTACTTGTCGATATAGGAGGCCAGGTGGGCTTTCAGTGCTTCGGTGGTTCGCTCGCCGGCCAGATCGGCCGCGGTCGGAATCCGGTAATAGGCGGGATCGTTGAAATAGAAGGCCTGGTTCATTTTGCGAATCAGGTCGAGAATGGAAAGCGTTTTGCCCACCTCCGGATGGCGCTGTTGAATGGTGTCGCCCAGATCTTCCATGGCCCCCAATACCAGGGGGTCGAGCACGCCGTTGGCTTCAGAAGCAGAGAAGATGACACGGATGTCGACGGTGCCGGCAAAATTATTGTTGATAAACGTGTCGGCCTGATGGATGGCGGTATCTTTTTTGAAAAAAGCGATATTGTTCATCTCCACGCGAATCCCGGTCAGGCCGATCACCGATCCCAGCAGCACCGCACCGCTTGACATGAGCACCCCCTTGGGGTGCCTGGCGGAGAAGCGGCCAATTCCGCAGATGGCGCGTTTGGCCAGCCTGCCGTCGAAAAAGGGGTTGCCGCTGACTTTCCGTGCAGGGACCCGGACCCCATAGCGCATCAGGAGCGACGGAACCAGAATCAGGGAAACCAGCAGCGCAAAGAGAACACCCAGTGCGGTAAACGTGCCGAAATCACGCAACGGCACAATGTCGTTGAAGACCAGCGAAGCGAATCCGGCCACCGTGGTCAGACCGGCCATGACCACGCCGCGGCCCGTGCCTTCCAGGGTGTCGGCCATCGCCTCTCTCCGGTGAGCCGTTCCGGCATGGCGATGGACAAAATAGTAAATCAGGTGGATGCCGTACGCCGACCCCACGGCGACCAGCAGAACGGGCATGGCGGTGCCGACCACCGACAGGGGCACAGCCAGCAACGCCATTGCGCCAAGACACCAGATCACGGAAAGCAGGATCGTGAGCATGGGATAGAGCACACCGGCCAGGTTACGGAAGGTGAAGAAAAGGAACAGGGTGACCAACCCGAACACCAGCGGAAACAGGTGCACGATATCCTGGCGCATGTTGTCTGCCACGGCCCGGTCCACCACCGAATAGCCGGCCATATGAATGGGATAGCGGCCGTCGCCAAACAGATCCTGCAGGTCGGTTTTGATGGCGTCCAGGAGCAGCTCACGGTTGGGTTGGTCCAGATTCGGCGTGGTGCGTACGATAACCAGCACGCTTTTCTCGTCCCGGCTGTAAATACCTTCCTCGAAAAATGACCAGGCGTGCAGGCGCTGCCGGATGCTTGCCATGGTGCCGGTCGTGATTTCCCGGGGAATCAAGTCGCCCACACGGATCTGTTTGGGGGCTCCGGCCAGCGCGCCGGCCATGGCCCGGGCCGCGTCCGGGGTCAGATGGTGCGCCAGGGCATCCCAGAAAGGACTGGAAATATCCGCCGGTTTGGGCGAGGACGTCCTGAATGCCGAAATGGCATCAGCATGAACGGCACCCCTTTCCAGCAGCGCGTCCGCAAAACGATTCAAATCCGGACCTGCCGCGAGACCGAATGGGGCCATGGCTGTTGCGATGCCTGTGTGGTCGGTGAATTCCGGCCAGACCGTATCGGTTTCGGTCAAGGAAATTACATCGTCGACCCAGGTCCCATAAAAATGGCCGCGCCGGTCGGTGGCCTGTCTGGCAAAGGCAAACAGCGATTCGGCCAGGGATGGATTGGCTTTTGCCATGGCAGACAACCGCTCAGCCAGTTCCTTGCATAAAGCGTCCGGATCTTCCACGGTCAGCAATGACGGCAGACTGTCGCCGATGGTCTCCGACAGTTCCTCCGGCGCCGTCAGCCACTCGGATACCATCCGGGAGGTAAAATCAGGATCGGAAGAAAAGCTTTGCAGCAACCCGGCCAGCGCCAGCGACTGTTCTGCGGACAGCCCAAAACGATCGGCCAGCTGCCGGGCCTGTATGCGCAGGTTGAGCGACCGGCACCGCGTCCCGAACTCGCGGACGCGGTCGAGCAGACCGGTCTGATAGATGCCATCTGGAGATGAAATTGCGATAGCGATGCCGCCGGCATTTCCGAAAAGTTCCTCGGCATCCAGATAGTGGTTTTTCGCCGCGTTCTCTTCCGGGAGCATAAACATCAGGTCGTTTTGAATGACGATTTTTGGAATGGCCCAGAGCGCGATTCCCGAGAGGGCCATGACGAGTAAAACGATGATCCGGAACCGGGATGCCAGCGGCAGGATCAAGGCCGGCAGGCCGACCGGTCGCGTGTTTTTCTTTTGATGCGGACCGATCTGGTGGTGATCCATCTGCCGCTTTAATCGTGTTTTCACATTCACTTTGGATAAACCTCACGAAATGACTGACCCATCAGTCACGGCATGGGTCAAAAAAAAGCCGCCACGGGTTCGAACGGTGGCCGGCCGGTTCATTTTTATGGTCGATCGACGGCCTGTCGTTATCTGGACAGGCCGTTGAGCATAAAGTCGGTCATTCTCCGGCTTAATTTGTCGATATTAAAATGGTTTTTTACTCTCATAAAATAAAAGAGGCTGCTGTCAAAAAGACCGATTAAGAATGTGGCCGCTGTTTCCGCATCTTCAAAGGCGAGGTAACCCCTGTTTTTACCGTTCAACAGGTGCTTTCCGATCCGTTCGATAAATTCGGCATAAATATTTTCATAAACCCCATTGAACTGGCCGCCATTACTGTTTCCTTCCACAAAAAGGAGCCTGGCCATTTTGTAATTGGCGGTGAAAAGGGTGATCAACTCACGGATAAATACGAACAGCTTTTCTCTGATCGCTTCAATGGAAGCGCCGGTGAACAGGTCGGCGGCATCATCCAGCAGACTTAAAAACAGCACTTTGAATTCCGAGCAGATGTGGTGGAAGATCTGTTCCTTGGACTGGAAGTGGAGATAAAAGGTTCCCTGCGCTACGCCGGCTTTGGCGACGATATCCGAGATCCGGGTTCTCTGAAACCCATTTTCGTGAAATACATCGATGGCCGCGGCTAAAATCTGCTGTTTGGTTCGTTCCCGTTTCTCGTTCATTTCAGAATCCAGTTTCGGAATCGTTGAATCCGTAAAAAATGACTGACCAGTCATTCATAGAATGGCCAGGATGACCTGTCAAGTTGAAAGTTGTCTGTTTCCTCCTTGGCCGGATTGCTCAATTCTCAGACCCCGGACATCGGGTCTCCGTTCCCGGTTCTCCGACCGTTGCCTACAACGGCCAGAAAATTGGCAGAACGATCATCAACACGATCAATATCACCAGCGTCAGGGGCACGCCAACCTTGATGTAGTCGATAAATCGGTACCCGCCGGGGCCCATGACCAGTACGTTGGCCGGATGGGAGATGGGGGAGGTGAAACTGGAGGAGGCGGCCATGGCAATGCCCATCATCAGGGCGTAGGGTGAGATGCCCAGGCTGGCGGCGGTTTTCAGGGCGATGGGCACCATCAATACAACCAGGGCTGCGGTGGGGATGATGCTGGTGGCGATGAAGGTGATGGCCAGCAGCCCGAACAGCACCGCATAAGGCCCGAAAGGGCCCAGGGTTCCCACCACCCCCTCGGCCAGGAGCCGGGCGGCTCCGGTGTTGTCCAGGGCAGTACCCAGGGGCAGCATGCCGGCAATCAGAAAAACGGCCTTCCATTCGATGTAGCGGTAGGCCTCCTCCATGGTCAGACAGCGGGTGAGCACCATGAAGGCCGCGCCGATGACCACCGCAATGTAGATGGGCACCCAGTCCATGATCACCGGGATCAGCACGGCGGCCATGATTGCAAGGGCCAGCTTGGCTTTCTCCTCGCGGGGGGCTTCCTGGGCCGCCTCGGTGAGCACTAGAAAATCCGGTTCACGGCCCAGAAGGTTCAGTTTGTCCCACGGACCATACAAGAGCAGGGCATCGCCGAACTGCAGGGCCATGTCGCGCAGGTCTTCCCGGTAGGCGGTGCCTTTGCGCCAGATGGCCAGCACGGTCAGGCCGTATTTTTCCCGGAAGTTCATCCGGCGCAGGGTCATGCCGGAGAGCACGCTGTGGGGAGAGAGCATCACCTCGACCAGTCCCACCTGGTCATCTTCCAGCATGGACGGGTCTGGTGAATGGGTGGAATCCTCCACGAACATGCCCTGGAGACCCTGCATGAGGAGAATGGAAATCATGTCGGTCGTTCCGGAAACGATCAGGCGGTCATCGGCTTCGAAGCGATCCTCCGAGGTGGGGATCAGGGTCGTTTCATCCCGGCGGACGATGCACAGGATCTGGACATCCGCGGCATCTCCCAGGCGGCTTTCACTGAGGGTCAACCCGATCAGTTTCGACGCGCCGGGGACACGCAGCTGGCGCAGGCGCTGGTCCAGGTTGACGTGATGCGCCACATCACGGGCGGTTAGGTTTACCGGCGGAAGAAAGTGTTCATCGTCTTTCAGCTGGGCCAGTTTTCCGGACGGGCCATGCACAACCAGGGTGTCGCCGGATTTCAGGGATTGAAATTTCAGATCTTCATCCATCTGCCGCCCGCCTCGGTCGATGGCCAGCACATTGAGGCCGAAGCGGTTGCGAAAGCCGATGTCCGAGAGGGTCTGACCCTCATAGGCGCCGCCGGGTTTCAGGCCGAGACGCGCCACCTGCATGCCGTGGGCGAACAGGGTGTCCAGTCCGATGACATCGGTCTCGGTGAGCAGCTGCCCCCAGTGGTTCATCTCCTGGATCTGGTCCAGGCTCCC
>JAHLLR010000136.1 GCA_020444075.1 Deltaproteobacteria bacterium | reverse complement strand
AGGCTGAAGGCTGAAGGCTGAAGAACGCAATAAAATGCCAATCGTCGGGTTGCAACCGTCGATTGGTATTTTTTATTTTCAGCTTCGGGTGTTGAGCGAATTTGCGCGGTGCCGGATCATCTCGGCAACGATGCTCACGGCAATCTCCTCCGGCGTTTCGGCGCCGATGGACAGGCCGATGGGCGAATGAACGCGGTCGATATCCGCCTGAGAAAGACCTTCGTTCAGGAGCGCCGCATAAATGGCGTCTCTTTTTTTGCGGCTGCCGATCATGCCGATGTATCCTGCATCCGTATTCAACGCCTGGGCCAGAACCGTTTTGTCGTGAAGATGTCCCCGTGTAAGAATCACGACAAGATCTTCCCCGCCGATGGACACGCCTGAAAATGCGTGGTGGAAGCTCTCCAGCACCCGGATCTCGGAGGCATCGCGAAAGCGTTCCCGGTTGGCATACTCCTCCCGGTCGTCGGCGACCGACACCCGGAATCCCACCATGGCGGCCACGGCCGCCGTGGACCGTGCCACGTGGCCGGCTCCGAAAAGATAGGCGGTGCAAACCGGTTGCGTCGGCTCGACCAGCATGAACGCACCGTCGAATGCCTCTGTTCGGACCGCGGATGATTCGGCGGCCAGCGCCATCACCTTGTCCCGCTTTATCCCGGGAAGGGAAATATCGCCGACAAGCTCGCCGGCGGTCGTTGCCAGACCGTGGACAATGGTGCCGACCTTATTCTCGGATCCCATGACAAGGGTCAGCAAGGACCCTTTTTGGCCTTCGTCCAGCATCCGCCGCCATCGATCGAAGACCGTCCGATTCGCCGGCGTGGGCAACACGCAGTCCAGCAGCACTTCGGCCTTCCCCCCGCAGATCATATCCATGGTCTCGACGGTGTCGATGCTCAGGTCAAAGGGCATGATAGCCGATTGTCCGCGCTGGATCAGTTCCACGGCCCGGGACATGGCCCCGGCCTCCAGCAGGCCGCCACCGATGGTGCCGATGCCGCGTCCACCGGCGGTGACGATCATCTTGCTGCCCGACGTGCGCGGGGTGGAGCCGGAGTGGCTGACGATAGTGGCCAGGACAAAGGATTCGCCTTTTTCCAACAACTCGCAGGCCGCATGTGCAATCATTTTCATGGGTAGACTTGCCTTTCTCTCAGATCTCGGATCCGGCGTTTGCCGGTGCCCGTGGAGACCGCCATCCGGCGATCCGCAGTCCTGATGAACACGGTTAAACGTCCGTCGGCCACTGCCGTGCCGATCGCCGGCAATGCCAGCACGGCGCTGCGGATCCGGTATTCCGTCTCCGCGAACCGGACCGGGTTCACCACGGCTATCCACAGCGTCAGCCGGTCGATGCTATCCGCAGCGTCGATGCCCACGTGATAGTCGAGGACGTCACCGGCGCCGAAAATGGCTTCATCCAGGTCGCTGATATAAAAACGCTTCCGATGACCCACTTTTATGGAACCATCCAGGCGGCCCCGAACCGTGCCCAGGGTCTTCAATACCGTCCCGCACCGGCAGGGATCAACCATGAAGGCGGACATATCACCGGTGCGGTACCGGATCAATGGCATTCCTTCCCGGGTCAGGGTGGAAACGACAATTTCTCCCACCGTACCGTCCGGCACCGGCTGCAGGGTCCCGGGATCGATGATCTCCACCAACAGGTCCGCTTCGCGAAAGTGACAGCCGGACCGTGCCGCGCATTCGACGGCGCCACCCAGCCCCATCTCGGTCATGCCGTAGTGTTTGAAGACCCGGCAGCCCCATGCCCGGTGCAAACGGGCCGCGATCGCGTCGGGCACATAATCGGTGCTCAGCAGCACACTTTTGATCTGCCCGGCCAACGCCCCGCCCTGTTCATGGCAGGCCATGGCCAGCACCTGGACGGGGATGCCCACCAGGCAGTCGGCCTGCGCTTCCACGGCCGCATGAATGGCTGCCTGCGGATCCTGAACCGGACCGTGAACGATGCCCTGAACCGACAATCGGGCCAGTCCCTTATCCAGCAGCGCTCCCACACTGCCCGGCAGGTTTCCCGGCAGGAGAATCAGTACCCGCTGCCCCGGGTCCACCAGGATGGACATGCCGTGGTGGAAGAAATCCACGGTCAGTTCCAGATCCTCCTCCGTGAAGAAGAGGCGTTTGGGACCGCCGGTCGTTCCGGAAGTCTCCAGGGTGACCACCCGGGCGATCCGATCCTGGGACACGCAGAGAAACGATAAAGGGTCCCTGCAAACATCCTCGGCGGAAGTGAATGGCAGCACGGCCAGATCGCTCAGGGACTTGAGCGGCTCCGGCGAAAACCCCGAAAACCGTCGCCGGTAATGGGGACTGTTCCTGCGGACATGGGCAAGGGTGCGGTTGAGGGCGTCCAGCTGGTAACGGGCCAAATCCCGGCGATTCATGCAGGGATCCCCGACTCGACCGATTTTCCGGCAGGTCCACGCTTCCAGGGGCGTGACCGGCAGGGCGTTCATGGACGGTAGAGCCTTTCTCCGCTGCTGCTGGTCAGGTTGTACAGGCAAAAAGGCACCAGGCGGGTGTCCGGGGCCATCACGTGGATGCAGCAGTCCCGGGCCCGCTCCAGGTCCAGGTTCCATACATCCTGAAAGGCCATGGCCGAAACCGACAGCAGATGGGTTCTGGCCCGCTGGAGAAATCCGTCCAGGCTCATGGATCCATGGGTAGTGCAGTCACAGGAATTGCACGCGGGTTCAGGTCCGGTCGATTCCGGTGGCGGCGCCGCCCACTGACGGGCCACGGAAGCAATGGCGGTAGCCGCGCCGATTTCGGCGTTAACGGGCGCCGGACAGCACGACCCTGCTCCGGTGCCACCTACCTTCCTGACATTTTTATCGCGCATCACCAGGAAGCTGGCGCTGAAGCTGCACAGGGCATTTTCACAACCCGGAGGGGTGAAATCGGATGCCTTAAAGCGGCCAGCGGACTGGGTTTCGATGCAGCGCATGAGTTGCGGCAGGGTCAGCCGGTCCCTGTCGGCGGGTGGATGGGGAAATCGGCCGAAATAGCTCACCGGCTGGAAGTGAACCGACCGGACCGACGGTGATCGATCCACGGCCAGGCGCAGGATATTGCCGATATCGTGGTCATTGACCCCGGGCACCAGGGTGGGCACCATCACGATGCCGATATGATTTTTTGCGCAGGCATCGATAGCCGCCAGCTTGTCGGCCAACAGATCGCGGCCCCGCAACTTGTTGTAAATGACATCATCGGTACCGTCGAACTGGAGAAACACCGAAGAGAGGCCGGCGGCCTTCAACTCCCGGATGTATCGGGAATCCCGGGCCAGACGCAACCCGTTGGTGTTAATCTGGATAAAACCGAATCCCGCCTGGCGACCCATGGCCACGATGCGGGGAAGGTCGTCCCGGACCGTGGGCTCGCCCCCGGAAAGCTGGATATTGCTGCCGGCCCCTGCCCTGCGGGCCGCAGCGTACCAGTTTTCGATGGTCGACAGAGGCGGATCGTCACCATCCATCCCCCGGGCGTCGGCATAGCAGACCGGACAATCCAAGTTGCAGCGGTGGGTAATCTCCAAAATAATCGTGCAGGAACGCTGGCGGTGGTCCGGACACAGGCCACAGTCAAAGGGACAGCCCCTGGCCACCGGATGGCCGATATGCGGCGGGCTTGTGGGAATCTTGGGCCGCTGCCATGTGCTGAATTCGGGCACGCCTTCCCAGATCAGGGCCGAAAACACCCCATGTTCCGGGCAGGTTTTCTCCAGGGTAACACCCGATTCACGCACGACCCGACGGGCCGGAATTCGTGCAAGGCAGACCGGACATAGGCTTTCGGTATCCCGGGCGTCAATCATGGCACGGTTTCAGGATGCGTCATAGGGGTCGAATCCATGGGCGACCAGGATTTCCATCGCCTTGGCGTAGGTGTCGGCAACGATGGAGCCGCAACGCTGCCGGGCCGCGGCCGGGCCATCCTCGCCGGTGATGGTTTCGCAGACGATGCCGCCGTAGCAACTGCCGACCTGCTGTTCGAACCACTCCGAAAGCAGATTTAACATGAGCATTAAACGCTCCGATTCAGTTTCCTCGTCGCTGCCTTTGGCGCCATACATCGCCAGCAGGCAGCACCCCCCCGTTAGCGCGCCGCAGCTGGCGTGCCCGCCGCCGCAGCCGAATGCCGGTCCGGCCATGGCGCGCACCAGGGCCGGGTTCTCTTCCCCCCGGGCGTCCAGAGCGAGTTGAACGATAATCTGGCTGCAGTAATAGCCTTTTGCAGCCAGCTGCATCATGCGGAGCATGGTGTCATCCATGGGATTGCTCTCCTTTTCCGGCCACCAGCAGGTAGTATCCTGGTCGAAAGGGTTCCTTTCCAGCGGCGGGGGAGCAGGCCTTCCCCCAGACATCCTTGAGGGAAATCCCGGCCCACACCAGCCGGGCCGCCAGGACCTTCAGCAGATCCGAGTGATCTTCCCACAGGCAAATGACAAGCCCGGCCGCGACCATCCGCTGTACCGACACGTCGCGACTCACGGCACCCTTCACGCATCCCCGGCCGGTTAAGCCGCTATCCGTGGAGCCGGCCGTTCGCTGGTAAAGATCCGCGACCACCACATGTCCGCCCGGACGCAGCACCCGGCAGAATTCGTTCAAGGCACGCGCCGGATCAGGCAGCAGGGAGAGAACACATTCGCAGAAAACGGTTGAATAATGGTCTGCTTTCAAAGGCAGGTCCACGGCATTTCCCCGGATGACGGGCAGGTCTGGGTCACAACGTCTGGCTTCGGTCAACAGCACCACGGAGAGATCCACCCCAACGGCCCTTGTCTGAAATTCACGATTCAGGAGAGCCGTTGTCACCCCTGTCCCGCAGCCTACATCCAAAACGCGATCGCCGGCCTTCAGGCGGCAATAGCGGGCGGCCCGGCGGGTCAGATCGAGGCCGCCGGGCCGGATAGCCGGGCCGGTGACGGCCCTGATCGCCTCCGATTCATAGGGTTTGGTTTGAATCATGGCCGGATTACTTGTCCTCCAGAATCTGCTCTACCTCAGCCATCTTACCCATGGCCACCGCTTCGGTAATCATTACCGTCTTGCAGACCGGGCAATGGGGAAGGTCGGTGGTGAAACGGTTGTTCATGTATGTCACCGCCACCTGCCCCACCACCAGATCGCTCTGGCATTGGCAGCAGCGCCATTTCAGATCGTCGGGCCGGACGTTGTCGTTTTTCATGGACCCAGCACCTCCATCCGATGGGCGTAGGCATTGTGCACCGAAAATCCATCGGCCACCGGTGAATACGCCACCCAGAAGGTAACGTGGCTCGAACGAAAAACTGCCAGAAACTGACCGGTGTCCGGGTGACGGAACCGGGGGCCGCCGCTTTCGGCATGCGCGATCACTTTCCGGACATCCTCCTTCAGGATCCGGCGGGATTCAAGTATCGTTTCCACCTCCGGGCTTACCCTAAGTGTGATCTTCCGATAACCTGCAAGGGTGGCCGGTTGTTCGCCCCATAGATCCCGACAGAGTTCTTCCTTGAGGCGCGTGCGGTTCTCCTGACGCCGGGACCAGCCCGGACGCGGTCGTCCGGCAGGGTCGGAATTGCCCGGGTCCGGGAAAAGCAGGTCGAGCAGATGCACCGCCCGCTTGCCCACGGCGGCCAGGTTATCCCGGCACATGGCGCAGTAGGCCAGATAATCGCTGTCGCTGCGCCTGCCCCGGCGGTCCGCCACCTCCCGTGCCAGGGCCGGGTTGGCATTCTGCATCAGGCCGCCGAACCCGCAGCATTCGGTATGTTCCCGTCCGAGGACCAGTTCTTCGGCTTCCACGCCCAGATGGGTCAGCAACCGGCGTACGGCATTCTGGAGCGCAGGCTCGCCCCGGGTGGTGCAGGGATCGTGGACTGCCAGGGGGGCTTTCGGCAGGATAATTCCGGATTCCCGGATGCCGATCTCTTCCAGAACCTCCCACAGGGAAACGACGTCGGCTTCAGGCAGATGGTCCTTGAACATGCGCAGGCAGCTAGCACAGGCCAGGATGGGCCGCGGATGGCCCAACTCGGCCCAGGTTCCTTTCCATCGGGCCAGTTCGGCCGAAAAGCTCTCCTGCCGCCCGGCCCAGTGGGCCGGCGCCCCGCAACAACCCAGCATCAGGGCCACGCCTCCGGACAGTGTGTTTCTCAGGTGGTCATAGGCAAGACGCACCTGACCGGGCGAAGAGGCACACAGCTGGCAACCCGGGAAAAAGAGGTGGCGGCTGGCCGTGGTTCCAGGGGCATGGCGGGCCATGGCAAAGCGCTCGCTCTGGGAAAATGCCATGTCCTGAAGGGCGAAGTCGTGGGCTGAGGGCGGCATCCTGCCGCGATCGACCATGCTCTGCCGGGACGCCAGGCAAAGGTCCTGCATGGCAAAATCATGGGGGCAGACCGCCTCGCAGAGTCCGCAGAGGCTGCAGGAATTGATCATCCGGTTGGCTTTGCGCTCTCCGAGCACCAGGGATTCGTTGTTGTAGATTTCCCGGGCGTACTTTTTGGGATAACTGCCGAAATGTTCCAGGAAGGCACACACCTTGACGCATTCCAGGCACTGGCACTGCAGACAGCGTGCGGCCTCTTCCGTCGCTTCCGCGTCGCTGAATCCGTCCGCTTCATCGGCCATGGACAGCGCCGGAAGGTGGCTGATCCCCTGAAGGCGGGTAAACAGGCGGGTTTCAAAAGGCCCTTCCTTTTCTCTTCCGGCGGTCATGGAAACCTTTTGCAGCCAGCGGTCCATGGAGGTGGCGGACCAGCGGCCCTGGGCCGCCTGCCACACGGCTGAAGGATGATCCCCGGCGGCAAACAACCCGTCGCGGCCGGTGGCTCCGGCAAAACGGTTCCGGTTCGGGTCTTCTCTGGAACCGATTTCCCAGGGCATTCCCGATACGGCATCAAGCCCAACATAGACGGCGGCATGGGAGTTCAAACAGCGCCGGCAGGCGTCGGCCGTGCCAATTTCAGTCAGGGTCACAAAGCCGACTCCCAGGTGGGCCAGCAGATCTGCCTCCACGGAAATGATTTCAGCGGAGAGCAGGGGCTGGTGCCGTTTGATCAGCGCCGCGCCAATATTCTCCGTCGGTTCAATGATCGTGACGACGTATCCTTTGCGCGCCAGGTCCCAGGCCACGGTCAAGCTGCTGAGACCGCTGCCCACAACGGCCACGGCAATATCTTTTTTCGGCAGGGGCATCACCCGCCGCCGCCCATCGGTACGCTGCACACAGGCCCGCTCCAGGTCGCCGATGCGGATCGCCTCGCCAACCTCTTTGCGGTTGCAGGCCAGTCGGCAGGGGGCATCGCAGATGCGTCCCAGGATGCCCGGCAGGGGCAGGGTCCGGTGGAGAATTTTAAGGGCGTCCGCCCAGTGGCCTTGATTGACCTGACCCACGAAGGCCCGGGCATCCACATGCAGGGGGCAGGCCGCTGTGCATGGCGGGGGCTCCTCCTGGATGCAGCGGTTCTCCCACTGCCGCAGTTCGTTTTGATCCATGGTTCTACCCAATTTTATTAAACCATCACCCTTTCAGTCCGGCCAGCACCTTTTCCGGCAACGCCGGCAGGTATTTGATGCATACCCCGCAGGCATTCTTGATGGCGTTGATCACGGCCGCATGGGGACTGGTCAGCGGCAACTCGCCGACGCCGGCCGCACCGAAAGGACCTTCGGGCCGACTGTTCTCCACGTATATGATTTCCATATCGTCGGTGATCTGTTCGCAGTAGGGAAAACCGGCGCCCTTGAGGGTGGAATGTTTTTGAATGTCTTCAAAATCCTCCCACAGGGCCAGGCCGATGCCCTGGGCCAGGCCGCCATAGATCTGGCCATCGGTGACCAGCCGGTTGTTGATC
>JAHLLR010000135.1 GCA_020444075.1 Deltaproteobacteria bacterium | reverse complement strand
CAATGTTCCTTGGATGATCAGAACAACTAACGGCTCGTTCATATCAGCTTTATGCTTGAAAATAAAGAAGCCTGTGTTATATTCGGGTACTGTCTGAGAGCATTTGAAAACAATTGAAAATATAAATATGCGGAGGTGTTAGATGCAGTCGATTCCGATGGAAAGAGCCCAGTCGCAAGTTCAGGTGAACGCTTTTGTGCGAAGCGTGTATAACTGGATGGCCGTCGGCCTGGCATTGACCGGCGCGGTTGCCTGGTTTGTGGCCCACAACGAACCGGTTATGCGTTTTGTATTCCAGGCCCGCTGGATCTTTTTTATAGGGGAATTGGCCCTGGTTTTCATGCTTGCCAGCCGCGTGCACAAAATGCAGGCATCGACCGCCACCGGAATGTTCATGTTCTATGCGGCCCTGAATGGTGCAACCATGGCATTCATTTTCCTCGTGTACACCATGTCATCCATTGCGGCCACATTTTTCATCTGTGCCGGTACGTTTGCCGTCTGCAGTGTCTTTGGCTGGGTAACCAAACGCGATCTCACCGGCCTCGGCAGTTTCATGTTTATGGGGTTGATCGGTATCATCATCGCATCGGTGGTCAATATCTTCCTGAAAAGTCCGGCCATGCAGATGGTTATCAGTTATATCGGCGTGCTGGTCTTTACCGGGTTGACCGCCTATGACACCCAGAAACTCAAAACCATGGCCATTTCCCAACCGGCCGGCCTGGATGCCGCGGTTGTCAGAAAAGGCGCCATCATAGGTGCGTTAACACTTTACCTTGATTTCATCCTGATGTTTCAATATTTACTGATGATTTTCGGTGGCAACCGCGACTAAATAAAAAAAGCCCCTGAACCTTGCTGCTCATGATTCAGGGGCTTTTCTCGTATGGCTCTTTTACTGTTTTGAATTTTCAGTATTTTCTATGGCCTTTTCTGTCATCGGCCTTCAGACATCCGACCTCTGTCGTCACCCTAAAACCTTCCCGACCTCCGATGCAATCTGCTGACACAAGAATTTCGTTTCCTGCACCGTTGGCCCTTCGACCATCACCCGGCATTGGGGTTGGGTGCCTGAATAGCGTACAAGCACTCTTCCCTTGTCACCGAGTTCTTTTTCCACGGCGCGAATGGCCAGCATGACTTCATCGATCGTATTGATTTCCGGTTTCGATTTGACATCCACATTGATCAGGCATTGCGGGAATACGGTCATGACCGCTGCCAGTTCCGAAAGCGTTTTTCCCGAGGCTCGCATGGCTTGCATGAGTTTCAGGGCGGCCAGCATGCCGTCTCCCGTCGTATGATGATCTAAAAAGATCATGTGCCCGGAGTCTTCGCCACCTAAAACAGCGCCAGCCTTTAACATCTCCTCCATGACATAGCGGTCCCCGACATCGGCTTTGATATGAGTGATGCCCAATTTTTTAAGTGCTGCACCCAATCCCAGGTTGCTCATGACCGTTGTGACCACCACCGGCTTGGGCAACTGCCCTTTTTCTTTCATATCTTTGGCGCAAATAGCCATCACTTGATCTCCGGAAAGCACCTTCCCTTTTTCATCCACCGCTATCAAACGATCGGCGTCCCCATCAAAGGCTAACCCCAGATCGGCATTTTCAGCCATTACTGTCTCGGCAAGGACCCCCGGATGCTGCGACCCGCAGTTGTCGTTGATATTAATCCCATCCGGCCTGCAAAAGATACTTTTAACCGTAGCGTTAAGTTTCTCGAAAAGCATGGGTGCGATCTGACTGGCGGCACCATTGGAACAGTCGATAACAAGTTTCATTCCACCCAGCGAAGGACCTGTGAAAAGGCAATTTTGCAAAAACCGGCGATAATTATCCAGAGCATTTTTGACGAGATGAATCGTGCCCACTTTTTTGACCGTTTGGCTTTTTTTTAAAAGTGCCCCATCCTCTTTTATCAATTGCTCAATGGATCGTTCAGCCTCATCGGAAAGTTTGTATCCATCCCGCTTAAAGATTTTGAATCCATTGTCGTAAAAAGGATTATGAGATGCGGAAATCACGATGCCGGCGGAAAATCCATCGGTTGCGGTCAGGCAGGCCACACCCGGCGTGGGAATAACGCCGGCCAGATATACATCTTTCCCGAGGGAGCAGATTCCTGCCGCAAGGGCGCTGGCAAGCATGTTCCCGGAGATACGCGTGTCCTGTCCGATTAAAAAGCGGTCGGCAGTATCGTTTCCACCATCGAAATAAGCGGCGATGGCTCTTCCCGCTTTCAGAGCGGTTTCGCAATCCAACGGATAATGGTTGGCTACTCCCCGGATGCCGTCCGTTCCAAACAGTTTGTCCAAAATGTGCTTTCCTTGCTTTTGGTATATTTTGAATGGTGTTTACAGCTGGTAGAGAATTTCGGAACTTCCCAGGGTACGTAGGAGCGGCTTCCAGCCGCGATAAAATAAGATCGAAAAATGATGGCGGCTGGAAGCCGCTCCTACATAAAGTCGGTTTATCGGATCGCCGGAAACAGATCCAATATCTGCCCGGTTATCTCATCAACAATCTGTTGGAGCCAGACAGTGCCCTGCAAGGCCTCGTCAGGATCAAGGCTTTTGATCACATCGATGTAGGTGGGCCCGATGCTATCGATTTTTCTATTGATGATCGATAAAAATGCCTTGTTTTCATAACTTTCTATTCGATTCAAAAAACGACGAACCAGATCATCGACCCGTTCCCGGTTTTCAACCAGTTGTTCTTTTTGAAGGATGAGGTTGGCCGAAGCATTATCGCCCATCTGCTGTCGATACAGGTTCTTTGAAACTTCCAACTTTTCACAAAAGACGATAAAACGGTTGACGCGCTCATCGATGGCCAAGCGCAGGATATCGATCAACCCTTCATACAATGGCTGGGTGAATCGTTCGCCGACAAATTGACGGCGAACGTGGTCATACCAGACCATCAAGGCTACCAGGTTCGCCATGTAAATGATATTATTTACAGACTGCCGCTTAACATTCCTGTAAATGCCCGTGGAATAGGGCACGTTTCCTCCCCTGCCCCCGCCTTCGAAAACCAGGCGATCCGGTTTGAGTTGATCTTTACGATATACCGAACCAGCGGCAATCAACGTCCCGTAAGCAATGCGGCAAGGGCCTACCAGACCACCCTGTCCGCCCAGAAAAATGGGGTTCTGATTGAGCATCACCCCGTTGGGAACGTCACCGATCAGTGAAGCCGTCGCCTTGTCCTGATTGGGTGTATAGTTGAAATGAATGTAGGAGCTGCCCACCTCGCTGTGGTTTTTACGGCTGGTGCCGCCTGCCATGAGGCAGTCACAGAAATTAATCAGGCTGC
This sequence comes from Deltaproteobacteria bacterium, assembly GCA_020444075.1. Classification (GTDB taxonomy): domain Bacteria; phylum Desulfobacterota; class Desulfobacteria; order Desulfobacterales; family Desulfosarcinaceae; genus Desulfosarcina. The sequence goes on along the minus strand of JAHLLR010000135.1, from coordinate 4,626 downwards.
CCAATGTAACAAAAGGAAACAGGATGGTCTGCTTCAATCCCACGGTATGGGCGATGCTGGCATGTTCTTCGAAGATGGTACCAGCCCGCACATGGGCACCTGAACCAGCTTCCGCCCCCTCTAAAAAGACGGCATTTTCAAAATAGCCACCCTTCAGTTTGACATTGGGACCGACGTAGCAGTTTTTAATCGTGACCGGAGCCTCATAGCCCAATTCGACATTTTCGCAAACCAGGGTCTTGTCACCGAAGAGCTTGCATCCGGCATGGAGGATCACACCCTCAGAGGCAATGCGATCAACATCAACCGCGTCGCCAATTTCCACACTTTCAGGTGTGGGAACGCTAACGCCTTTCTTTATCAGGGCATCAATTTTCTTATGGGGTTTATTTGTCATCGGTAAGGCGCGTTGCGTAGGCAACAATTTTTTCGATGCTGTCAAGCAATACAGGAGTCAGATTAAGCACGCTTTCAAAGATTGCATAAATCGCATCTGATTTATACTCATGGGCAATCTCATTTCTCAACAATCGGATCTGAATAAAATCCTCGGCGTTTTCGATGACTCCCTTTTTTTCAGCCCGATTGATTCGGTCCCGGACCGTTCCCGGTTCTTCCAGTTCCAGTACATCAAAATATCTGATAATTTTCTGGATGACGATATCGCTAAGCCTGGCGAATCTTCCAGTCAAGGCCTCGAAACTCTCCAGTTCTTCATTGGACAAACCAGGGCGCACACCAATCTTATCGCACTTTTGATAGGAGTACGCCAGCACCTCCCGCGCATTTTCTAATTCCTTTAATTCCTGCCGCAGGGCGTCCTTTTCGTGCATCAATTCAACCGGACTCCTTTTTCCAAGGCGATTTTGACAAACGGATCATTGCTATCTTTTGCAATTACCAAATCGATTTTCTGATCTTCCATGGTTTCGAACAAAACGGCCTTGATCTTCAGTTTGTCTTTAAATGTCAATCGATTTGAAAAAACTAGAATATCGATATCCCCACCTTTTTGGCGATCATCGACCCTCGATCCGAACAGGTATATCCTGGCATCAGGATCAAAGCGAATAACAGCATCAACGACAACAGATTTTTCCTCAATGGATAATCTCATGGTTGATTTTTCATAAAAATATTAGGTTGTTGAACCTTGCCGTCAGTTCCTCATCTCAGAAGGCTGGTAGTCCGAAACAATGGTCTTTAAAATTGTTTTAATGGTTTCGTGATCCTGCGTCTTGGCGGATTGGATTAATTTTTCAATACTTCCATTCAACAGATCAAGGCTGCAGGATTCTGCATGCAGCGCCATAATTTTTTCATGGGTCGTCTGTACGATCCCCTCCCCTTCGGTGATCAGTTCTTCAAATAATTTTTCGCCGGGCCGTAACCCGATATATTCTATTTTAATATCCTTGTCCGGTTCGTATCCGGAGAGCCGAATGAGATCTTTTGCCATATCCACAATTTTAATGGGGGCACCCATATCCAGTATATAAATATTTACCTGGTCATTGCCCAATGCACCCGCCTGAAGGATCAGCTGGCAGGCTTCCGGAATCGTCATGAAATAACGGGTAACCTCCGGATGGGTGATGGTTACCGGCCCACCTTTTTCGATCTGTTTTCTAAACAGGGGGACCACACTCCCCACGCTGCCGATCACATTGCCGAACCGCACGATGGAAAATTTCGTATGCATATCCATTTGTTGCGGCTGGCACTGAATAAGCAGTTCGGCTATGCGCTTGCTCGCGCCCATGACATTGGTGGGTCTCACGGCTTTATCCGTCGAGACAAAAACAAAACGCTCGACGCCATGGCAAACCGAAGCGTCCAGCAGGTTGACGGTCCCCTGGATGTTATTTTCGACTGCTTTCCATGGTTGAATTTCCAGCATGGGGACATGTTTGTAGGCCGCAGCATGAAATACGACCGAGGGGTTAAATTGATCAAACGTGGTTTCAAGCTGGTCTTTATTTAAGATGTCCCCAAGCGCGGGTATGATTTCAACAGTGCTGAAGTGTTCCTTCAATTCCAATTCAATGTGGTAGAGCGGGCTTTCCGCCCTTTCGAAGAGGATGATGCGCTCAGGGGCAAATCGGCAGATCTGGCGGCACAATTCAGAACCGATTGACCCGCCGGCTCCGGTGACCATTACCGTTTTGCCTTTCAAATACGATTCGATGCCGGCTTCGTCCAGTTTGACGATCTTTCTGCCGAGCAGATCGCGGTAGGCCACATCGCGGATGGTTTTAACGGAGATGTTGCCATTGATGAGCTCGCTGTAGCCGGGAACCGTTTTAAAAGGGATCTCCACGGCCTTACAGGCATCGACGATTCGACGCATCTGGGATGCATTTGCCGATGTGATCGCAATCAGGATTTCATCTATGTTGGTCTTCTTTGTAACAGCAACTATATCATCTACCGAGCCAATGACGCTTATCCCGTGGATGGCCCTGCCTATCTTTTCCCTGTCATCGTCTAAAAACCCCTTGACGGTGTAACGCAAATTGGGATTGTTGTTTATCTCCCTGCAAATTTTTTCACCGGAGTACCCTGCACCGATGATCAATAATTTTTTATTTCCCTTGCTCTTTGTTGACAACGTTCGGATCAACGTAAAAAAAGCGGAAGGCGACAGTTCGCCCACGCTGACCTTCTCGAAGAACAATCTGACGCTGATCCTGAAGCCTGAAACCAGCAGGATAGTCAGGAACCAGTCAATGATGAATACCGAGCGGGAGAACCCGACAAATCCGGTTTTAAAAAGAATAAAGGCAATAAATATTAGAGAACTTATCGAGGCCGCTTTGATGACATTCAGCAGATCGCTGATGCTGGTAAAGCGCCACATCCCCCGGTAGAGATTGAATAAATAAAAAGTGGCTAACTTCAAGGCCACCATCCAGGGAAGGATGGTGTAAAGCGACTGTTTATAATAAAAAGGAATATTAAATTCAAATCGAACCAGATAGGCGCCGATGATGGAGACCGATATCAGGATTGCGTCGGCAAGGAAGATTATGAATAAATTTCTTCGTAGGGTTTTCATATTACCAACTCATCGCGTGGGTAAGGCATTCAATGGGTAATGCCCTTGGTGGCGAGCACGCTGAAGATAGTAAGCCACAATGTTTTCAAATCCATAACAAAGGATTGATTCTGCAGATAATATTCATCCAGATCAACTTTCTGCGGTATGGGCAGATCGTCCCTGCCGTTGATCTGCGCCCACCCGGTAATTCCCGGCATCAGGGTATGAACGCCTTTTTCGGTCCGCAGTTGAATCAGGTCATACTGATTGAACAGTGCAGGACGAGGGCCCACAAAACTCATATGTCCGACGGCCACGCTGAACAACTGGGGCAGTTCATCCAGACTGTATTTTCGCAACACCTTCCCGATCGGTGTCAAGTAGCGTGCCGGGGATGTCAGCAAGTGGGTTGCCACAATAGGAGTATTTATTTTCATGGTACGGAATTTTGGCATTCTGAAAATCGTGTTGTTAATACCGACGCGATCGGACCAGTACAATGCCGGGCCTTCTGAGGTCAGTTTGATGGCCAATGCAAGCAAAAGCATCGGAATGCCGAAAATGGCCAGCAGGCAAAGAGACAAGGATATGTCAAACCAACGCTTCATGATCGGGATAGTCTTATGGTTCCGGATATTCTATCTGTAAAAATTTGAAACGCTCAGTTTGGGTGAAAATGTGACACCATCGAGCCTGTTTCAAAACGTTTTAGTTCGGTCAAGATCAAGGCGGACGATCAATTCAACCGCAGGCGTAGCCGCGCTACGTTGAGGATTGAAATGTGAGCCAAACGCCGATATTGGCCAAAATGGGGCGTTTTGGAATTGGTTCCATCATTTTGTTTTATACCAATCCGCCGTATCCAGTAAGCCGGATTCAATGGTAAAAGGCGGCGTCCAATTAAGTTCTCTTTTAATTTTGGAGATATCGACGGTCAATGATCCTAACAATCGCTTTATGGCATTTTCTTTCCCCAAAAGCCTGCCAATTATACTCAAAAACGCCTGTGGAAAAGGAAAAAGACATACAGGTTTTTTCAGCGAGGTTGCGATCAATCGGATAAGTCCGGGCGTCGACACATCCTTGTCATCGCTAACCAGATAAGTCTGGCCGGCTGCAGCGGGATGGGTCATGCAATTATATATGCAATCAATGAGATTGCCCAGATAGATGAAGCTGCGCCGGTTGGTGACGCTGGCCAAAGGAAGTGGAATTCTACAGTCAACCAGACGCATCAGCGCCAGGAAATTGGCCTTGACCTCGGGTCCGTACACCAGCGGGGGTCTGATTATTACGAATTCCATACCGGATTTTTCACAAATGGTTTTTAGCGCACTCTCCCCTTTCATTTTTGAGATGCCATAGGCATCCGTTGGCGATGGTTCATGGGTCTCAGTGTAGGCTTTCGCGTTTTCTTCACCATTGACTTTAACTGAACTCAAATAGACGAAACGCTTTACCCCGGCACGTGCCGCACTTTCCGCCAGATTTCTCGTTCCTTCGACATTCACCTGACGATAAGCGTAAAGGGGATCGGTTGCATCTTCCGCCATTTGGTGGACCCTTGCGGCCAGGTGGACGACGAT
>JAHLLR010000014.1 GCA_020444075.1 Deltaproteobacteria bacterium | reverse complement strand
CCATGATAAAAGCAATCAAAGTTCCGGAAATTGGCGAAAATGTTGAATCGGGCGTCGTGGTAACCGTCCACATCAAAGCCGGAGACACGGTGGCGGTGGACGACACCGTGATAGAACTGGAGACGGACAAGGCCCTGGTGGAAATCCCCTCTCCATTTGCCGGCCGGGTGACTGAAGTGCTGGCCGAAGCCGGCGCCCAGATGACCGTGGGCGATGTAATCGCCCGGGTGGAAACCGAAGGCGCGGCAGCCAAAACGGCGGAAAGGGCCCCGGCACCGGATCCGGTGGCGGACGATTCTGCATCGGTGGCCAAGAGCAGCGCAGAAAAAACGTCCCCTGAACCAACGCCACCAGTAAGCGCAGGCTCCGAATCTCAGCCGGACGGACGAGAAACAACGCCGGATCGACCTCCGCCACCGGCAGCGCCTTCAATCCGGCGTCTGGCACGGGAGTTGGGGGTGGATATCGTCGATGTCAGCGGAAGCGGCCCCGGCGGACGGATCACCGAAACAGACATCAAAACCCATGTGCGGCACCGGCAGATAAGTGCACCAGGGGTTTCCGGGGCGCCCTCTGCAACCGGCTCCCCGGCGCTGCCCGATTTCAGGCGCTGGGGTGAGGTCCGCGTCGAGGAGATGGACACGGTCCGGCGGCTGACGGCCCAGAGCACGGCAGCCTCCTGGACGACCATCCCCCACGTCACTCAGTTTGATGAGGCGGACATTTCCGGAGTGATGGGATTCATCGAAAAAAATGCCCCGAAAGTGGAAAAGGCCGGGGCCAAACTCACCGTCACGGCCATCATCACCCGGATATGCGCCGAAGCCCTGAGACGGTTTCCGCGGTTCAACGCCAGTATCGACGTTGCCAACCGCCGCATCATCCTCAAGCGATACATCCATATCGGCATGGCCGCGGATACCCCGCGGGGCCTGTTGGTACCGGTGATTCGCGATGCCGACCAAAAGAGCATCGTCGATCTGGCCAAAGCCATCGGGGATCTGGCGGCACGTGCCCGCAACAAAAAAATAAAACCCGACGAATTGGAGGGCGGCACCTTCAGCATCTCCAACCAGGGGGGCATCGGCGGGGTAGGGTTCACCCCCATCGTGTTTTGGCCCCAGGTGGCTATCCTGGGTGTGAGCCGATCTGCCGTCAAACCGGTCTATGTGCAGGACCGCTTCGAACCGCGAACCATACTGCCCCTTTCGCTCTCCTACGATCACCGCATCATCGACGGGGCCGACGCGGCGCGCTTCCTGCGCTGGATTTGCGACGGGCTGGAACAGCCCATGACCCTTTTCCTCGATTGAGCCGAGAGGGTCCAAACAGTCTGAGGCACCTGCGGGTTTGCAGGAAAAACGAATAAGCGGAAACATCGACGCTTGGAAATAGAAAGTCCCCTTCCCAAAATGGCATCCTATGGCTCAGGCCTGGGCCATAGGATGCCGCTGGTGGATGGGCACTGGAAATCGAGGATACTTTATGGCTGACAACAACACACAAGTGGCTGTCATCGGTGCCGGCCCCGGGGGCTACACGGCTGCCTTTCTGGCTGCGGACATGGGCCTGACCGTCACCCTCATCGATCCGGCGGAGAACCCCGGCGGTGTCTGCCTTTATCGCGGGTGCATTCCCTCAAAGGCCCTGCTCCATATCGCCAGGCTGATCCACGAAGCAGCCGAGGCCGAGGCCTGGGGCGTCTCTTTCGGCAAGCCCGGAATCGACATCGACCGGATGCGGCAATGGAAATCGGATGTGGTCACCGGTCTCACCGGCGGGTTGGGGCGTTTGGTAACCCAGCGAAAAATCAATTACATACGGGCCAGTGCCGTATTTTCCGACGCCAGGACACTGTCCCTGATAGACGCTGACGGGAAAACAGGCACGCTGGGTTTCGAGCACGCCATCCTGGCCACGGGCTCCCGCGCCACAGAGATGCCCCTGTTCCCGGTGGACGCTGATCGCATCTGGAACTCGAAAAAAGCCCTTGATCTGGAAACGATTCCCACAACCCTGCTGGTGGTGGGCGGCGGCTATATCGGCCTGGAACTGGGCAGCGTCTATGCGGCTCTGGGGTCTGAAGTGACCGTAGTGGAGATGCTGCCCCACCTGCTGGCCGGCGCGGACCGGGATTTGGTGCGCTTTCTTTCAAAAACCCTGACGGACCGGTTCAAAGCGATCCTTTTGAACACCACGGTGACGGCAGCCAAAATCCAGAAAAACGGCGTCAAGATTACCTTCCAAAGTCAGGATGATGAGCCACGGAGCCAGCTTTTCCAGCGGGTTCTCGTGGCCGTCGGCCGCCGGCCCAATTCCATTGGTCTTGCCTTGGAAAAGGCGGGAGTGTCGCTGGATGAAAACGGGTTTGTCCGGACGGACAACCGGTGCCGGACCGCGGCGGCCATAGTCTTCGCCATCGGAGACGTGGCCGGCCAGCCCATGCTGGCCCATAAGGCCGCCTACGAAGCGCGCATCGCCGTGGAAAACATCGCCGGAAAAGATGTAATCGCCGATCCGGCAGCCATCCCGGCGGTGGTCTTCACCGACCCGGAGATCGCGTGGGCCGGCCTCACCGAGGGTGCGGCCAAAGCAAAGGGGAGGGCCGTCACGGTGACCCGGTTCCCATGGGCGGCATCCGGACGCGCCGTCACCCTGGGCCGCAGTGACGGGCTCACCAAACTGATAATCGATCCGCAAACCGAGCGCCTGCTGGGAGCAGGCATTGTGGGGCCCGGCGCCGGGGAGTTGATCGCCGAGGCGACCCTGGCCCTGGAAATGGGAGCCAATGCCACCGATGTAGGTTTAACTATTCATCCTCACCCGACCCTGTCCGAAACGTTCAAGGAGGCTGCCGACATCTTTCACGGCACGGCCACCCATTATTACCGGCCCAAGCGAACCACGAAATAATGCCTGAATGAGACGGTTCAGCCCGTTTTCAAAATTGACTTGCATTTCTCTATATATGTGATATGGCAGAAAAGTCATAAAGGATTGCCGGTGTTGGCGATCCGGTTTCTTGCTAAGGGATCGATCCATTTGTCTTGTCAAAGTGGCGCCTGAAGTTTGAAGCAATGATTAAATTTTTTATTCTGCAGGAGGAAGTCAGCATGGCAAATGGTATCGTGAAATGGTTCAATGACAGCAAGGGATTTGGTTTTATCGAGCAGGAAGACGGCCCGGATGTTTTCGTGCATCATTCGGCAATCAATTCCAGTGGATTCAGATCTCTCAACGAAGGAGACCGGGTTAGCTTTGAAATCGAGCAGGGTCCCAAGGGTCCGGCTGCAGCTAACGTGACTGTGGTCTAAAACTTCGTTTTCTATTTTTAAAGGGCCTTCCGTGTTGACCGGAAGGCCCTTTTTTTTCTCCTTCTGAAGTGTCTTTCAAGCCGGTTTTCCGGCACCTTCTCCAAAGAGCGCTGGGATGTTTTTTTCTTCCGGCCTGTTGAAAAGGTCATGAACACAGGCAAGACCAGACAACGGTCAGCTTCACACCCATTTCCTGCGCCTGAAAAAAACAAGCATGCCGATAATAATGGCCAGGATGATCATCCACACAAGCAGATACCCCCAGCGCCAGGCCAGCTCGGGCATGTAGGTAAAGTTCATGCCGTAAATGCCGGCCACAAAAGTGATGGGAATGAAGATGGTGGCAATGATGGTAAGCACCTTCATCACCTCGTTCATGCGGTTGCTGATGATGGACAGGTAAAGATCCTGCATGCCGGACAGGATATCCCGGAAGGACTCGATGGTATCGATAGTCTGGATCGTGTGATCGTACACATCACGCAAAAACGGACCGACCGCCTCACCCACAAAAGGGGCGCCGTCCTTTTGTAGATGAGCGATAATTTCCCTCAGTGGCCAGACCTGTTTTCTCAAGTAAATCAACTCGTGACGGATGGCATGAACCTCTTCCAGCATGCCGACATCAGGATTTTCATCAATCGTCTCTTCCAAAGATTCCAGCCGCTGGCCCACCTTTTCCAGAATCACAAAATAGTTGTCCACAATGGCGTCGATGAGCGCGTATGCCAGGTAATCGCAGCCACCGGTGCGAATCCGTCCTTTGCCTTTGCGGATACGCTCTCGCACCGGCGTAAAAACATCACCGGCAACCTCCTGAAAGGTGATAAGGAACGTTTTCCCCAGTATCAGGCTGACCTGCTCCGAAGAGATTCCGTCTTTTTCCGCATCGTAATGAAGCATTTTCAACACGATGAAAAGGTAACCGTCGAAAGCCTCCGTTTTTGGCCGCTGGGTGGTGTTGAGCACGTCTTCCAGGGTCAGCGGATGAACGCCGTAAATTTTACCGATGTGTTCCATCAGTGAGATGTCGTGAATACCGTCGATATTGAGCCAGGTGGTGGCGCCGGCTTTTAACAGCGGCAAGGCCTCTTCAACAAGCTCCAACGGCTTCTCGATGACCGTTTCTGCATCATAGTGCAACAAGGCCAGGTGGACATCATCCGTTTTTCTCTCTCCCACGTGGACCAGGGTGCCGGGGGAACTGCCGGCCTTCTTCGATGACCTTCTGGTGAATCGGGACATTGGCGATCCTATGAACGGATAGGAAACATGACTCCGGAGGAGGAGTTAACAATACGGGTCCAAAGGACCCATTTTTAAGGTAGATGCTAAAAGTGTAGCTCAAATCATACGGTTTGTAAATTTAGTAATCGTTTTGACGTCACCTTGGCGCATCCATTTTTTACCATTCGGTAAAAAAGGCTGACACCCGGGACCGCAAAGGGGTTGATAACAATTTATAACTAATTATTAATATTAATAATATTTTGCCGTCAAATTGGTATTTGTCTTGCTTTGCATAAGGGAGAGGTGAATTGAAAAGTGAAAGGAGCCGACCATGAAATGCAATGTAGGCAGGACCGAACGAATCATCCGCATTGTCGCCAGTCTGGCGTTCATGGCCCTTGGTGCCGGCTGGTGGAAAGGTTTTTACGTCGTGGGTGCCGTTGTGTTCATAACCGCCATGGTTGCCTGGTGTCCGGTCACCGCAGCGCTGGGGATCTCCACCTGCAGGGAAGAGGAGCAGGAAGAGATTCCCGCAGATACGGTGAGCACCGACAAGGACAAACAATTCCGGGAGCGCCGGTTCAAATGATAAAGGGTCGGGCAGCAGTCGGCTTTTTTTCAACTCATTCATAACCGCATCGACCACCTGGCCGATTGACTGCCCGGTGGTTCTCAAATCCATGGTTTGCGATTCCCCCGCCCAGATCAGCGATTCCGTCTTCACGTCGCATAGCCGGGTTTCAAGGATGTCAGAAAAACAGCCATACTTGCGGCTGCCATCCATCGGATGATCTTTCTCATCTTTGGATTGCCTCCTCATTTTTATAAACATGTCCGAAAACGACTTGTCAGCCGATAGAAAACATCCGAATATGGTGCCCAGCATAAAAGGCAACCATTTCAATGACAATGCTGGATGTACTCCACCATGAATCAAGGCTGAACATGAATACTCACATGGACCGTGACGTCTGTGACCGCGCCAGACTGGCCCGGGACCCGCGCTTTGACGGCCTCTTTTTCATCGGCGTCAAAACCACGGGCATCTATTGCCGACCCATCTGTCCGGCCCCGTCACCCCGGCCGGAAAACATCGTTTACTATCCCTCGGCTGCCGCAGCCGCGGCAGCCGGCCTGCGTCCATGCCTGCGCTGCCGACCCGAAACGGCCCCGGGCACACCCGCCTGGAACGGCACCTCCGCCACCGTCTCCAGGGCCTTGCATCTGATTCGCCAGGGAGCCCTTGACGGCGGTTCCGTAGACGATCTGGCCGCACGGCTGGGTGTCGGCGCCCGGCACTTGCGCCGTCTGTTTCGGCAGCATATCGGAGCCACACCCAAGGCCCTTGCGGACCACCAGCGCCTGCTGTTTGCCAAACGGCTGGTGGTGGAGACGGACATGCCCATCACCCAGGCGGCCCTGGCCGCCGGCTACGGCAGCCTCCGGCGATTTAATGCCGCCTTTCGCAAGCATGTCGACCGCACGCCGTCTCAGCTTCGCAGAAGTCGCCCGCAGGCACGCCCTCGATCCGATTCCGGATTCCGCTGCACCCTGACGCTGCCCTACCGGCCGCCATACGATTGGGACCGGATGCTGACCTTTTTCCAGGGGCGGGCCATTCCCGGTGTGGAATGGGTGGATGGCGGGACCTATCATCGGACCATCCGCCTGTCGACCACCTGTGGAACCCTCGCTGTCCGACATGCCCCAAAGGGCAACGCCCTTGAACTTGAGGTGTCCATGACGGACAGCCGCGAGCTGATGGCGGTCGTGGATCGGGTACGGCGCATGTTCGACCTGGATGCCAATCCCCGGGCCATTCACCAGACACTGAACCGGGATCCCTTGCTGGCCGAACGGATCCGTAAATCACCGGGACTGCGCCTGCCCGGATCCTGGGACCCTTTCGAAACAGCGGTCCGTGCGGTGGTGGGCCAGCAGATCTCGGTGAAGGGCGCCGTCACCCTGCTGGGTCATATCGCACGCACTGCCGGCGTCCCGTATGGCGGTAATGGAAATCCCCACCTGACATGGCTCTTTCCTGAGGCCGGTGATATGGCAGCCGCCGATATGGCAGGCATCGGCATGCCCCAAAAAAGGAAGGAGACCCTTCGGCAACTGGCGCGCCACGTAGTTTCCGGATCGCTGCCGTTCGACTCGGCCGGAGGATTATCCCGCTTTGTGGTTACCATGACAGCCATACCGGGCATCGGAGCGTGGACGGCCAACTATGTGGCCATGCGCGCCCTGGGGGAACCCGACGCCTTCCCGGCATCGGATCTGGGAATCATGAAGGCACTCCAGGAGGGAGACACCCGACCGACCGTTAAACAAGTGACGTCGCGTGCCGAAGCCTGGCGCCCCTGGCGGGCTTACGCGGCAGTTTACCTGTGGCAGGCACAGGGATAGGAGACGTTGATGATCTATGATTATATGGAAACCGATATGGCCGGCACCCTGGTGCTGGCCGGAGACGAAAAAGGGCTGCGACACCTGAATTTTATCAGCGGAAAGCATCCGGTGGCCATCCAAGGGGCTTGGCAGCGGGACCCGGCTCATTTCAAATCGGTGAAAACTCAGCTGGCCGCATATTTTGCCGGAGAACACAAAATCTTCAATGTCGATCTGTTTCCGGAGGGCACATCCTTTCAAATGAAGGTGTGGTCCGCACTGTTAGAGATTCCCTATGGCACGGCGGTCTCCTACCAGTGGATTGCCCGGCGTATCGACAAGCCCGATGCCGTGCGGGCCGTGGGTGCCGCCAATGGTCGCAATCCCATCTCCATCATTATTCCCTGCCACCGGGTCATCGGCAAAAATGGCGCGTTGACCGGTTACGGCGGTGGGCTTGATCTCAAGCAGCGGCTTCTCCGGCTGGAAAAAGGGAACGTCTTTTCGGCCAACCAGGCGCCGCTGCCCTTTTCCGGCAGGTGACCCTACACCCCGGACCCTTTTTTCAGGAAGTCGGCTTTCCTTCGGCAGATTTATCTTCAGGCGTGAATTCACCAGCGGCCGATGGGCTGGATGGCGGGTTTTTCCCAACCATACGGCAGGCCGTGGCATAGAGATCCATTTCGGACAGCTGCCCCACCGTGGTTTCGGCAAGACGCAAGCCAACCATCTGCTCCTCGTCCACAACCAACGATGCACCGGCCGTTTCCAAAAGGGATAGGTGGCGATGATAACGGCCCCGGGCGATGATCTTCACATTCGGCAGCAGTGTGCGGATGGTTCGGATCATGCCGGCGGCGGTTCGGCTGTCGGGCACGGTCACCACCACCACGGCGGCATCATGGACGCCGGCGTGTTCGAGCACATCCGTCTTGGTGGCATCTCCCAGATGCATGACAACACCCTGGCTGTCCGCGGATTCAAGGGCCGATGGATTCAATTCGATGATTTCAGGAACCACGCCCATCCCCTTCAATATCCCGGCCACCTTTCTGCCGGCCGGTCCGAAACCGATGATCAGGGCTTTTTTGCATCCGCTGGATTCATTTCTAATCGAAGATGTCAGTGGCCGTTTGAACAGCCGGACACCAAGCTTTTCGGCCAGCGGATCGGCGTAGCCGACCATGTAGGGGGCCAGGAACATGGAAAGCAGGGTGACCGAAACCACCCCGGCAAACAGGTTGGGATCCACCACGCCGCTGTCCCGTCCCGCCGCCGCCAGCACAAAGGCGAATTCTCCCACCTGTCCGAGAGTGATTCCGGTCGCCAGGGCCACCTGGGTGTCTACACGAGTCATTTTGAGGATGCCGAAAATGATAACCGCCTTGATGACAAACACCAGCCCCACCGCCGGCAGGACCAGATGGATATGGGTGGCCAGCCATCCCAGATCCAGCAGCATGCCGATGGAAGTGAAGAAAAGCACCACAAACAGGGTGCGGATGGCGTCGATGTCCGAACGGATCTGGGTGGCAAAGGGGGATTCGGCGAGCAGCATGCCTGCCAGAAAAGCGCCCAGCGCCGGAGAAAGACCGACAAAATGGGCACCACCGATGGCTCCCATGGCCGACAGGATGGCCAGCAGAATGGTCAGTTCCCGATTGGCGAAAAGCCCCTGCTTTTTCAGCAGCCGGGGGATCAACCGGTAAAACATCACATAAAAGACCATCACCAGCCCCCCGGCGGCCGCGAGTGTTTTTCCGATTCGCAACGCCGCTGTCATCACTGTCCCGGCTTCACCCATCAGAGAGACCAATAACACCAGGGGAACCACGGCCAGGTCCTGAACCAGGAGAATTCCCAGGGCCATACGCCCCCGGGTCGAATCCATCTGGGCATTGTCCAGAAGCACCCGCAGCACGATGGCCGTAGAACTCAGAGCAAAAGCGGAACCGATGATCACGGCCTGGGAGACCGGAACGAAAAGGACCAGCAGGGCGGCAAAGACAATCAGTGTCAGTATAACCTGAAGGGCACCGCCGGCGAGCACGGCCTTACCCAGAGCTTTGAGCTGCTGGAAGGAGAATTCCAGCCCGATGGAAAAAAGCAGCAGCGCCACACCCAGTTCGGCCACCGACGCGATCGTCCCGTAGTTGAACAACAGGGCACCGACCATGCTGCCGGCCAGTAGATATCCCACGATGGCGCTTTGGCGGAAATGCTGAGCCAGGATGCCGGTTGCATAAGCCGCGCATACCAGAAGAAACAGTTTCATCAACAGCGGCCACATGAAAAGGTCTCCTTTATGGCAAGGGTGTTAAAAAATGTCCAACGAACGTATCTTGTCGATTTAAATTGAGCGTCAAGACTGCAGCAACAATGCTCGGAAGGATCAGGGGTTTTGTTCGAACAGGATATGAATGGCGTCGGAGGATTTGAAATCCACTTTGTATCCCGGGCCGATTACGCCCTTGGCGGTCAGCATGATCTCTTTTTTTCTGACGGTGATACCCTTGCGTCCTTCCATGAGAAGATAGGTGCCATTGGAGCTTTGGTCGGTGAGATAATATTTCCCATTTTTATATTCGATCAACGCGTGCGTCCGTGACACCCGGTTGTTCACGACCTGGATGTCGTTGCTCTTCTGGCGGCCGATCTCCACACGGGAGTTGGTTTCGTTAACAAGGACCACCACTTTGCCGTATTTCAGGATCAGGCAGGATTGCGGCGCCTTTTTGTGCTTCGGCGATGGCTTTTTCAGCGCTTTTGCCTTGAGCCCGTAAAAGCGCAGAAAGTCACCGCACTTCCCGCAGGGAACTTGAGGCTTGGGACCTTTGACAAGCGCCTCGTCAATCGTATTTTTAAAACCGCACTCCTCACAATAAATGATCATGACCGACTATCCGTAGCTGCTGGTGCGAAGCTTCCCTGAAGCAGGGTAGAGCGTTTTCCGGGTAAATGATAAAGCGCTATATTTCAACTCAAAACCCTTCAACAATCAAGTCTTTTTCACTCATGGGGTGGTTCTCCTGTGGCAACCAGGGTCGTCCCTATCCGCCCTTCGCATTGGCCTTTGCCGAAAAATCAATCCTCCAGGAACTTGTTCATCTTGAAGGCAAGCCCTTTTCCCGGCAGGGCCATCAGGGTTGACGTGCCGTGAGCCACCAGTTTTCCATCGGCATCCGTCACTCCGGCCTCGGCATAGCTCAGCGACCGGCCGGAGCGGATGCAGCGCCCGGTGGCCGTGAGGATTCCGTCCGCCACCGGTTTCAGATAATTGAGTTTCAGGTCGATATTGACCAACCCGTCATCGTCGGGCAGCCTGAGAAAGGAAGCCCAGAATGTGGCCGTATCGATGAGCGTCGCCAATACCCCGCCGTGGACAATCCCATAGGGCTGAAGATGGCAGGTGTCGGTTTTCAGTGAAACCACCGCATGGTCGAAGGCGATCGCTTTCAGCTGCATCAACATATGCGTGGGAAAGGGGCTTGAATTCACCACGTTGATCAACGCACCGATATAAGCCGGGTTGGGACTGGGCATGGGAATCTCCATTTTAGTGGCCGGGCCAGATACCATTTATTTCGACGGTTCCTTTTCAGACTTTAATCCGGGATTTAAAACATCCACCGTCTTTTCGGCATCATCGGCCTTGACTTTGGCTTTTACCGCGCGTCGATAAGCCTTTTCGGCACCGGATTCGGCATCCTTGATTTCTTCTTTCAGGTCCTCCCGGGCATCCAGGGGCACCGCACCGGAAACGCCCTTAGCTTCCAAAGCCTCGAGCCGGCGGTTAAGCGTTTCAAGGGCTGCCTTTTTATCGGCGGCCGCCTTTTCAGCTGCGGCGGCTTTTTTCCGGGCCGCTTCCAGATCATCGGTCGCTCGGGCAACCTGAGCGGCCAGGCCCTCTTCGGGTGCCGCATCCAAATCGATGTCTTCTGCCGCCATGACCAAGGCGGAAACCGGCAGCCGGGGAAGGGAGCGTTCGAATGATTTGCCGGTGGGGTCCGAAATGCGGTTCTGCTCAATTTTCAGGGGTAGAAAAACAAAGGAAGCATCGGCCGAGTGCCGCACAATGGTGTCGGCTTCAAAATTCTCAACGATTTCGGCGGACGCATCGATTCTGACCTCCTCCAGGATTTTATTCAATTTCTCTTTTTCCGCTTCGATATGCATGTCATCACCCTGCGTCAGCACCCGGAGGGTGGTTTTGTTCCACGGTTCGTTACGGGTCATCAGATGCGCCAGGAGCAGCATCAGGCGGCTGGTGGCATTGCCCTGCCACCACACATCGATCCGGCGGTCTTCCCTCGGTTCAGCCTCAAGCCGGTTCCATGATTCCGGATCCATTCGAAAAACCACCAAATTTTTCCCCTGCCTGAAAATAAGCCTTAGGTTCTTCACGTAGTTGTAGGCGCCGATACCGGAAACGGATTTTGCGGATTCACCCATCCAGTTGAGCACCACCGTATTCGGGCGCAACGGACCGATTCCCGAACTCTGGATGAGAATACCCATGGCCTGGGTCAGATCCGGCGCACTCACGGTAAGGGGAAACATGGCGTGGCGACCGGAAGCAATGGCCTCTGCCAGTACCCGGTGAGCCGAGTCCTGCGCTTTTCTGGCTGCGGAACCCTCGCCTTCAATAATCTGTACCGCCTCCGTAAAACCGCTGCCCCCTTCAATCCAGGCGGAAAATGCCAGCAGAGGGGCGCGACGCGTCGAGTCCTGGGTAAACACCAGCAACTGAGGACGCCAGTCGCGTGCATGCTCGGGGTCTTCGCCGGCGGCAAGCAGATGCTGGCGCACCAGCTGCAGATGATGGGATCGGGCGCTGTCGGCCCACCGCGCCGGGCCGGCAGTACGTTTGAGATATTGGTAAATGGCAAACAACAGGGCAATGGCCGCCGCCCCGCTTTTGAGGTCGATGGCCAGCATGGCCCCTAAGCAGGTGAGGAAACCCAGCAAACTCAGCGGGGGGGAAAACCATTTGAAGCGGGGTCGAAAAGAGGGGCTTTGGGTTCTGGCCTCAAAATAGGTGGCATAGTTGAGCAGTCCGTATGAGATGAGGAAAAACATGGAAACCAAACCGGCCACCAGGTTCAGTTGCCCTAAAGCTATGGTGACAAAGGCGATGCCGGCGGAAAGCAGCACCCCCCGCCGGGGGTTGGCCGACGGTTCACTGACTTTGGCGAAAGGCGTCAGCAGGGAAAAAATCCGGTCGGCGGCCAGGGACTGCAGGATTCGCGGTGCGCCCATGAAGGACGCCATGGCTGAGGAAAGGGTCGCGGCGATCACCCCGGCATCGATAAAAAATCCAATCGCGGATACCGTTTTCATGGCACCGTAGTCCGACGACAGGACGCGGTTGGGCAGGGCCCCCGCAAACAGGACCGCCACGGCGAAATAGATGACAATAGAAATCCCCACGGCCAGAAAAGTACCTAAAGGAATGCTTTTTCCCGGGTCCGCCAGATCACCGGACATGCTCACCCCCTGGGTGAAGCCCGTGACGGCCGGGAAAAATATGGCAAAGAGAATCCAGAAGGGGGCACCATTTTCCGGCGACGCCCAGTTGGCTGACAACAGTGCCGAATCCCAGCTGCGGATACCGCCGATGAAAAAAGAGAGCAGGGCGGCGATCAGCAGGGCCATGACAATGAACTGGAACCGGGTGGCCCAGTCCGCACCCAGCCAGGCGAAAATAAAAAGAAACGCTACGGCACCGGCAGCAATCAGTTGAACGGTCATGGGATGCACCTGGGGGAAAAAAGCAGCCACCGCCTCAGCAAAGCCGATGCAGTAAAAGGCGATGGAAACGCTTTGGGCCAGAAAAAGCACCAGACCGATAGAGCCGCCGAATTCCAGTCCCAGGGTGCGGGATATGAGGTAGTAATCCCCTCCCCCCCCAACTTTGAGGTTGGTGGCCACGGCAGACAGGGAAATGCTGGTGATCACGCTGATGGCATTGGCCAGGGCGATGATGACCAGACCTCGCGCCAATCCGGCGCTGCCGACCACATATCCGAGCCTTAGAAAGAGAATGATCCCCAATATGGTCAAAACGCTGGGGGTGAATACACCGGCAAAGGTACCCAGTTTGCCGGCCGAAAGGGCGGTCTCGGTTGATGGTGGTTTATTCATGGATCACGTCTGCTTTCGTTTATCGATGGATCTGCAGGCTGTCGGTTGGCTTTAATGCAGATAGTTCGGAAGCGGCTTCCCCTATATAAAACGGATCCGTTCGCTTGCTGCTGTTCCTGAACCCATGAAGGATTCGCGAAAGGTCGGGATTAACAACCCGTGGGTATCATAAGCGATTTCCGATGGCAGGTCAAATAGATAGCCATGACGCTCCGGCCGTTGAAAGAAAATGGCTGCTCGGTCTTTTTGCAGCAATTAGGGTTATATTCCTGCTTGGCTCTGCCCCAAAACCCGGATGCGCCCAAGCGCATCTCCTTTTTGCTCGAGTCGTTCAGCGGTAGGGCCCCGAAACAGGTTGACCCACGCCGTGAGCGATCTCTTTTGGATCTACGATTTCTGAATCATCCCATCCAGGCAAACCACTGCGGGTCCACCTTTTCCGCCAGCCAAAATAACAACATTCCCACGACCACCGTTCCACCCAATGATCGCGTCCACCAGGCAAAAGCAAACGTCGGCAGGGCCACCCAAAACTCAGGCCGCAGAAGGTCGAGATATTTAGGATTCCCGTCGAGGGTTAAGGCCGGCAGAAGCAGGGCGCTGAGAATCGCTGCCGGTATCAGTTCCAGCCATTGGATGAACCATTCCGGGAGGGATCGCCGGGAGAGATAGTGCAGAGGCAGCCAGCGCGGCAGGTAGGTCACCAGGCCCATTCCCAGGAGCAGCAGCAGATAATCAGTCATGGTTCGGATTACGCTTCATCATTGTGCGTTGGATGATTACTCCCACTGTGGCAGCAGCAATGGAAGCGAGGACGATATAAGTGTTGCCTGGAATCATTAGGGCCAGACCCACGGCAGTTAAGCCAGCGACAACGGCAGTTAACAGGTGAATCAGCTTTCTGATTTGGTAGATGAGCAGGCAGATGAACATGGCGATGAGGGCATAATCGATTCCCAACGCCCTTTCAGGGATGAAGCGGCCACCGATGCCGCCCGCCACGGTACTGATGAACCAGGTCAGATTGGCAGCATGGTTGACCACCAGGGCCTTTGGCAGACTCCAGGTGCGGGCATTGAACCGAGGCAGATTGACGGCAAAGCTCTCGTCCGTTACGCCATAGGCGTACAGAGCGAGCAATCCCCGGTGGGCGGCTCGCAAATAGACAGCCAGGGCTGAGCTCATAAGGACGTGGCGCAAATTAACCACAAAGGTAGTGGTGATGATGGCCAGTGCCGAGGCTCCACCGGCTATCATGGAGACGGCAATGAATTGTGCACTTCCGGCAAAGACCATTGTGGACATCAGGCCGATCTGGAGGGGGGTAAGCCCCGCCTTCTGGGCCAAAACCCCAAATGCCATGCCGATGGGCAGGTAACCCAGGCAGATGGGCCATCCAGCGTTCAACCCCTCCTTGAGGGTTGTTGACCTGGCTGCAGATGAAGGGGGCGTCATATTCCTAACCCTCGAACGAAGATTAACCGGACGATTAATGAAACCAAAACCATATTTCCTTCAAAGCCTGTCCCCGACACGATCCTAAAACCTGCAGCCGTGGGGGTTACCAAATGCCGGATCAAATCGGCATGACCGTGGGTGACCATTCACTTACAGGATTGGTACCGCACCCGTCTGAAAGTTGTTTGTATCAGCAACCCATTATCATCGCCCTTGATCTGGAGTGCGATAGATACCCTGTTCGCAGGCTGCGCTTCAACTCCTTTTTTCGATGCACTTTGGTTGATCGGATAGGATGCGACTCCTGCAACAATGGTCGTATTGATTTGGTGCCATGAAGATATCGGGCAAAATGACCGTTTCCGGATGAGCGCTACCTGACGGTTCGATTTTAACTGTAACTTTCTGTATACAGAATCATTATAAAAATGGCCACAAAACCATGCCCGGATGACCAACCTGCAGAAACAAAACCCCGATACAGGAGCCATTGAAGCAAATGGCACGGCATATGCTTTTTAAATTTTCAAAACGAGGGGAAATCCTCATCCGGACGGAGTGGAAAAGGTGCCATCATCCAGGCAACCTTCGGGACGACCGGCACCCATTGAATTGACTTGATGCTCGCGTTCCCTCCATCTGGGCAAGACCTGCTGTTGGGCTTCGCTCAGCTTTTTTAAAAAGGTGTCCGGATTTGGGAGGAGCTATTTCGTTATTACTTGAAGGTAATTTACAGTCCCGCGATCACGCGAGACCTTGGGAACCATCGCATATGCTTTTATCCATTCTTGACAGTGTTCCTTGGTATTATTTGCATCTAAAAACGCGTGGGCACCTCTTTTTCCGTCGACATTTTGCAAATACGGTTTTCGAAATCCGCGTGTTTTCTCGCGTCCTGTATGTCATTTTTTAGTTGGTTCCGCTTGTAACCCACCAAAAAATCAGCTTTTATTTCCGGTAGGAGGACCGCCGGACCTTCCACCCATAAAGCATACCGGACAGGCCGAATATGATGGCAATCCCCGTCATGATGCCCTGGCTTTGGGAAATCGGTGGCGCAGCTGTTTGGCGTGAGCCGTTCCGTTTTGATTCACCACCGTTTTGCTCATCGATTTCTCGGCCCAGTTTCAACCGGTGGCCCATTGCGTCGGTGACAATAATCTTCCAACTGCCCGACTGGTCGGGTAAGAACATGAAAACGCCGTTACGGTCAGTTCGGCCTTTTTGAAATACCGCCCCTTTTTCAGGCGCAGTTATCTCCACGGCCGCATAACTCATGGGCTCGCCATCGTCGTATTCGGCCTTTATCAGGATGCCGGCGGCAGCTTCGGTGTAGCCTTCGGTGCCATGCCCCCATACCGGAGATGCAGCCAGCATGCTGAGTATTGTCACAGAGATCACCACTGTACGTGTCATCATCCGATCTCCACAAGGACTGCTTATTTCGTTTCGGTAGGAGCGGCTTCCAGCAACAATTGCCGGCAAACGAATGCACGATCATTGCGACTGAAAGCCGCTTATGCGAATAATACTATCCTGGGTCGTGAACAGTCGTCATGAGCTTATTTGATCTCGAATGTCAGCGATGCCGCCCATGTCTGTTTATCGCATTCCGCCGCATTCGGATATGTCTCCTCCTGTTTGGCGATCAACAACCAGACCCCGTCATGAATCAATTTGATTTCGGCGATGCCCTTTTTATCGGTTCGGGTAGTGTAAGCGAAAGTATTGGCCGACTCGGAGAAACCGGCATAGGTGCCGAATACGTATATCCGGGCTGGCTGCCCTTCCAACAGCACCTTGACCGGCAGTATATCGCCGGTTTTGAGCTGCACGGGGTCCTTCAAAGGGATGATTTCCATGGCATGACCAAGTGTTTGCAAATAAGCGTCGCCCCCGGCGTTACCAACCGAAAAGACGGCCTTGGCAAATTTTTGAGAGTAGCGGCATAAAACTGAATTCTTGACATCTTTTTTACTTTTGCCTCGTTGATAGCCGTCAGGTGTTTTCGTTGCAAAACCATTGACCGGAAGTGCTACGGCAACATAGGTACCTTTTTCCTTAAATGGTGCGGTGGCACCGTACCCCCCTGCGCTTTTTGCTGATGCCGGCAGGCGTTGGGCGCTGGGCGTGATAAAAAAGACAGCATCCAGTCGTTCGGGCGCCAGCGCATCATCCGCCGGTGCTGGAAATTGATGACTGCTGAAAACGTTGCCATCGGTGGCGGTATTGTTGCTTAGACGGTATTGATCCATGGTTATCCACAAATCGTGGGCTTCGGCCATGGAAACGTGGCCGCTCATTAAAATGATGATGCTGACCACTAAAAAGATTCGTTGATTGATTTTCATCAGAGGCTCCTTTGAAATTTATGGTGTTAGAATGTATACTTCAGCTCGGCAAAAAAAGTTCTCATGGGATAGGGATGAGACACATGGTAAAGCTCGTCGGTAATATTATCCACGCCGACAGCGGCCAGCCAGCTTGATGAAAATCGGTAAGAAAATTTGGCGTCGAATACCAGGAAATCATCGATACCGCCGTAACCGCCCTCGGTATCTGAATTATCCAGGTTCCCATACTGCTCCCCCGAGTAGTGGCCGGCCAACGTGAAGGCCCATTTATCGGTGGGTGAATAATCCAGTACACATTTGGCACGCCACTCCGGAACCCGCGGGAAATCCTTGCCCACGCTTTCCGGGACGCTGTCATTGCGCAGGATCTTGGAATCGGTCCAGGCCACGTTGGTAAACAGCCCCAGTCCGTCTATAAAGAACCGGCGCATATTGAAGGCAAACTCGACACCCCGGGTTCGAACTTCATCGACGTTTTGGAAGTTTTTCACCAACGTATACGAATTGGTCTGGCTGTAAATGGCGTCCTCCACATCGTCCTCGAAAAACGTCAAGCGGGCTTCGCCGTCCGAACCGACAAATCGGGTGATGGTAAAATCTTTGGCGACGCTTCTTTCGGGTTCCAGATCAGGGTTCGCGTTGGGAATGATGCCCGAAGCATTTATCCCGCCGTAATACAGTTCGCCGACGGTCGGATAGCGGGTGGCCATGGCCAGGGAAAAGCGCAGGCGCCATGCATCGTTGGGACTGAAGGTCGTTGATAATTTGGGTGAAAAATCAGCTTCTTTTCTTTCTTCCAGTTCCGTTGTGACACGCCCGGAAGGGGTGTCAATGGATTTGCTGCCGTCAAAACCGCGCCACCACTCATACCGGCCGCCCAGATAGACCGACCAGTGGTCCTCGATATGCCAGGTATCTTCCACAAAGCATGCCTGGGTGCGGGTTTTACCTTCCGCCCCCTGGTTGAGGGTGGTCCGGGTATCCCTCAACCAATCAGAGGCATTCCATGTTTCGTTGTCGGTGAAGTACTGATCCACGTGATAACCGGCGGTAACGGTGTGGAAACCGCGCCATTCAAAGTCTCCGGCAGCTTTGAGATCAGCCGTATACCAGCCTTCCTCGCCGTCCGAAACTTTCCCGGCACCACCGGATTTGGAATCTGGCGCGGCCGTAGAGGATGTTTGAGTGACGTTATTCAACGTGTTATAAGCGCTCACTGCGGCCGTTACGTTCAGGCCGCCGGGCGAGTCCATAGAATAGGTCAGGGCATTGAGCAGATCCTGCCGTTCGCTTTTTGAATAGGTAAAGGTTGAATTACTCAGGTTGAAACTCACGCCGTCGATATCCACCGTGCCTGCATAGACCGGGTTTCCGGCGGCATCGCGAATGTAGCTTTGGGGGGAATCCCCGTCCTGTTCAAAATCCCACAGGACACTGGTGAAACGAAGTTGCGACTCCGGGGTGAGGTCGTAACCGAGTTTGACCTTGAAGGTGTTGTTGACGACATCCTTGACGCCGCCGGAACCCAGGATATAGCGGTCGTTGCCGATGGGATCCTTGTCCGCCACCCACCCGCTGACGGGATTTCCCACGGTGGCGCCGCCGTCGGACGCCGTCTTGGCCACGTAGCTGGTGGATTGGATCTCGGTTTCCAACCGGTTGAACCAGAAGTTATAGGAGAGGTTGCCTGTTTTATTGCCGGCTGACGCGAACGCGGTATACCCCTCCATGTCATCATCGGTCCGGTATTCATGGAAATTCTGATAGAAGTATTTTCCATCGGCCTGGACTTCCAGCCGTTCAGGCATATGAGTGGTGATCATGGCTGTACCCGACATCGAATTGCCGCTCAGGGCGGCGGAAAAGGGGCCGTAGATCACATCGACCTTTTCGATTTCCTGGGGTGCGACGGTAAACCATTTGGGGGCGTTGCTGTTACCCGCCGCCGTGAAATCGCTGATGCGGATGCCGTCCATCAGCACCAGCGTCCGGCCGGTCAGGGTGGAGTTGTTGCCGCGGATGACCAAAGGGCTGTTGGTTCCTCCGGGATAGAGCTTGCGCAGGTAGGAACCCGGCATGTACTTGAAGACATCCGACGTTTCGACAGCATTGATCCGTTCCACGCCTTCGGCGGTGATACTTTCCACCACGGCAGGGATGTTGGCCGTCGCTTCGTCGACAATTTTTCCGGTTACGGTCACCTGGCCCAGCTTGATCACGTCATCGTCCTGCTGGTCATCCTGAGACATATCCGATGTTGCCACAGTCGTTCGAGCGTCGCTTTGGCCTGCCGTTGCAACCGCCGCAAAAGTAAATATTCCCCAAACCAGAAGCGTCACGCCGGTCCCGATCAGGATCTTCAGCCTACAGCATCTTGAACACATGAGTCCTCCTTAAGTAGAACGTATCTCAACTCAATCAGCCCGATATAATGGCCGACCGTCGGATCCTTTTCCGTCAACTTTTAACAATGCGATGCCAAGAAATCCCTGGGATTGACAGCGTGTCAGGCAAAGGCTTGAAAACGAGGCGCTCCGGTGGTAGGAATTGCGAAGGAGCACCTGCCATCCGCAGGGGGCTTCCGGGGGAGGCCGCCGTAAGACTCTGGCCGGAGTCGGCGGCTTTCCCCTTCCTCACTTTAAACGTGCGTGTCGCATCACCTCCTTTTTCGATTACCGGTTTGAAAATGAGATTGTCTGCAAAACCGGATAGATGCCATCAGGTCAGTTCGAAAACAATGGTCAGTTCCAGGGGCAGGTCTCCCTTGAACAGATTTCGCGGGGGCCGCGGAAAAGGAGCGGCCCGCTGCACTGCATCCAAAGCGGCCATGTTCAGGGCGCTGCTGCGGGTTCCTTGGGTTACGGAAACATCGCACACATTGCCGTCGGCCAGCAGGGTGAAACGGACCGTTACGCGTCCTTCGATGCTCCTGGCCCTGGCGGTTTCCGGGTAGCGCTTGCGGCTCTCGATCTTCATCCGCACCATGTCCAGGTAGCTGGATGGGGTCATGAATTCATCGGTCGTTTCCTGGACCTGGGGGCCTGGAACCCAGTCCGCACTGTCCACACCGGGCGCCCGGGGCACATCCGGTGCACTGATTCCCTGCATCAGGCTGTCCGGCAGGTTGCTTTCCACCGGGGCCATGGCCAGCGGCCGGAAGCTGGGCAGGGGCCGCTGGACCACGTTCAGCTGTTTTACCGGATCTGTGGGTGCGGGCATTTTGGGGCGCGGCCGGGGTCGGGGAATGTCCCGGGTCACTGGTCGGGCGATGTTCTGAAGGGTCATTTCGATATAGCTAAAGGTGCTTGATCGGTAACTCCCCGATATATGGATAAAAATTCCGGCATGCACCACCAGTGAGAAGATGATCAGGGTTCGCAGGAGCCAGTTGGGTTCCGATGTCCGTTCCATTGCGGACGGATGAGGTTGCGGTTCCATGGCCGCTACCATTCCTTTTCCGTAGCCAGACAGAGCCGGCCGGCACCGGCAGCCTTGGCAATGTCCATGACCTTGACCGCCTTGTTGAGGATTACCGCCCGGTCGGCCCGCACGACGACCAGTTCATCTTCTTTGTGGCCAATCTTCTCTTTCAGCCGATCGAACAGCCGGTCAAGGGAAATGGCTTCCTCGCCAAGAAAGGCCTGCCCCTGGGCATTCACGAAGACGGTGATGGTTTCCTCGGTCTGAGGCGCTGCAGCTTTGGCCTGCGGCAGCTTGATCTTGATGCCTTCATCCACCATGAAGTTGGTGGTGAGCAGGAAATAGATCAGCAGCATGAAGACGATATCGATGAGCGATGTCATGGGCATCTGTACTTGATAGCGCGCTTTGCGTTGGGCATGGACTAACAAGGTCAACTCCTTTTAAGATCGTGCATATCCTGGAAAGGTCTTGCTGCCTGCATGTCGCCGGACATTATGGGTGAGCATGCGTGTGCGTGTGCGTATGGGCTTTTCCCGAGTGGACGTGGCCGTGAATCCGAAATCCGATGGATTTGAGAAAGGTCACGGTGCCGTCCTGAAGTTGGGCTTCATAGCGGTCCACCCGGGCAACCAGATAGCTGTGGGCCACCATGGTGGGCAGGGCCACGGCCAGCCCCAGCGCCGTGGTGAGCATGGCTTCCCAGATACCGCCGGCCAGTACGGCGGCATTGACCTTGCCCCCCATCTCCTGGATGACCATAAAGGCTTTGATCATTCCCAGTACGGTGCCGAGCAATCCCAGCAGGGGGGTGATGTTGCCGATGGTGGCCAGGGCCTGGAGGTAGCGGGAGAGGTTCCGGGTTTCCGCCTCGGTTGCATGCACCAGAACCGCCTCCAGGGTCTCCCGGTCCTGGTTTTTGACTTCCATGGCCTGGGTAAAAATTCTTCCCATGGGAGAGGTGTCCCGGCTGGCTACCTCATAGGCCTGGTGATCTTCTCCATTTTTCAGATGCGCGGAAATACCGGATACTAATCCATTGCCGCGTATCTTTACCCGGCTCAACCGGATCAGGCGTTCCAGAAAAAGAGCCAGGGCCACCACGGAACACAGTAGAATGGGCCCCACCAGAACGCCCCCTTTGGCCAGAAAATCGAACATGGTGTTACTCCTTGGTATCAGGTTTAAGGGTGAAGCGCCCAACACATAAAATCGAAAACCAGCCGGCCAGACGCTATAAACTCAATCGTCTCCGGCCGTCTCCGTTATATCCGGTGTGCCATCGTAATTCAGGTCCCTGGACCTTGTGACCAGCGCTTCGGCCTCGTCGTATGCTTCCCACAGGTCGGGGTTGCCGTCGCCGTTGGTGTCCTCGGCCACGGCCGTCAACCGGCTTTGGTGGTAGTCGTACCAGACGTCTGGCCGGCCGTCGCCGTCGCGGTCCTTTTCCGCCCGGACCGCCGATTCGCTGTCATCGTAGATCCAGGCAAGGGTCAAGCGACCGGTGCCATCCGCATCTTCCTCGCTTCTTGTCAGCTTGCCCCGGTCGCTGTAGACCTCCTTGAGATCGAACAATCCGTCGCCGTTTTCGTCCACGCGCTTCTCCCTGAGGACGCCGTTGAGGTAGCAGTAGCGGCCCTCCGGAGTGCCGTCCAGGTCCGTGTCCAGTTCCATCACCATGGACCAGGGCGGCCGGTCGAACCACTGGGTGGTCTCGAAGCGCCCGTCATAATCCCGGTCCTGGACAAGCTTCTGGCGCGCGGTGTCGCGGAAGGTGACCTTCAGATCCACCTTGCCGTCGCCGTTGCTGTCCCGTTCGGCCCGCACCAGCGATTGATCCGCATAGTACTCCCAGGCATCGGGCCTGCCCGAAAAGTCCGTGTCGCTCTCCACACGTGCTTTTTCCCCCTTTTCGTTGAAGAATATCGTCACGTCGGTCCGGCCATCCTGGTTGCCGTCCTGTGTCTGGGTGGAAATCTTGCCATTCTTGAAAAAGGTGCAGGTCTCCAGGAAACCATCGCCGTCGCTGTCGGCGATAACCCGATCCACGATGCCGTTTCGATAATGGCGGATGCGGTCGATATGTCCGGTGTACCGGGTGTCCTCCTCTATCTTAAGCGGCTGGCCGGCCTTGTCGAAGAGGGTGAAGACATCGCCGGTGCCGTCGAAATCGGTATCCTTTTCCTCTTTTTCCGGTTGCCCCTCCCGATAGTGAATGGTGACATCGAACCGGCCGTCGAGGTTGGTGTCCTGTTTCTGAAGAACCGGCTGTGCCTTTTCGAAATACAGAACGGTGTCGGGGATGCCATCGCTGTTTTCGTCTTTTTCCTGGCGCACAATCTCTCCTTCGGCATAGTGGCGGACCGTTTCGAAGGTGCCGTCGGCGTCCAGGTCGTGGCGGCTGACGTGTGGTTGCCCCGTTGCGTCAAAATTGACGATCCGTTCGATACGCCCATCTCCGTCACTGTCGGTTTTCTGCTCTGCGGGAAGATCGTTGCGGTAGGTCTGCCAGATGTTAACCTTGCCGTCGCCGTCGGTGTCACGGGTGGAGCGGGCCAGCCGGCCAGCTTCGAATTCGTGGCAGGTGTCGAAGCGGCCATCGAAAGTGGTATCGCGCTCCATGGTCATGGGCCGTTCCTGATCATCGAACAGGATGACCTGCTCCAACTCACCAGATTCAGTACGGATCCGCTCATGCCGCACCCGTTTCCCCTGTTCGAAAAAATCGCGGGTGTCAATGATGCCGTCGTGGTCGCGATCGCTTGCGATGCTGACCATCCTGCCGTCCTGATAGAACTGGCATTTGTCGAAAAGGCCGTCCCCATTGCTGTCGATCTCCAGACGGATCGGTTTGCCCTGTTTATCAACATAAGCGATCTGGTCAATCCTGCCATCCGCATTGGTGTCGCGCTGGATCCGATTATCCTCCGCGAACGCGGGAACGGTCGATATCAACTCCACGCAAAGGATCAAAAAAACCATTGAATTTATTTTATATTTTCGAATTTTCATCGCCAATGAACAAAAAAAGCCAGGAAGAGAACGGACTTCTGCCCGTATGCCTTCCTGGCTTGGATTATGGGTGGAATGGTGGTCGTTCAGCGGGAATGCGGCATTTTCATAATGCCGATATGATTCCATGACCTGACGATGGCAACGTTTATATGAAACCTGTGGGATGTTGTCAAGATTTTCAATTAATGCGGGGCGGACGGTCGAACACGTATTGCCGTGCTGCCGATAGCCATTTCAATTAAAGGTCAAATCAGATAAGAACCATCGAATGCTAAGACAGACCTTTTTACATGTCCCCGGCATCGGACCGAAAACCGAGCAGGATTTCTGGGCCGCCGGCGTCGACGACTGGAATGCCTTCTTCAACGATTCGTCGTTGAAGCTGTCAGCAGCCAAACGGGCGGCCATTGCCGATGTGCTGACCGAATCCAGGCACCAACTGGATCGCCGCAATCCGGGGTTCTTCGCTCGGCGTATCCCCGCCAGCCAGCAATGGCGGCTATTCAGCGAATTCCGCGGCCAGACCGCCTACCTGGATATCGAAACCACTGGGCTGGAAGCAGACTGCACCATCTCCACCATCGCCGTGTACGACGGTTCGACGATGGTCACCTACGTAAATGGAAAAAACCTGGACGACTTCATCGACGACATCCGCCGCTATAAACTTCTGGTGACCTATAACGGCAAGTGCTTCGATGTCCCGGTGATCGAAAGGTTTTTTGGCCTCACGCTGGATCATGCGCACATCGACCTGCGCTACGTGCTGGCCGGCCTGGGATTGAAGGGCGGGCTCAAGCGCTGCGAAGCGCAGCTGGACATTCACCGCGGCGATCTCGAGGACATTGACGGGCTGTTCGCGGTAGTGCTTTGGAAGGCCTATCTGCGCAACCGCGACGAGCAGGCCCTGGAGACCCTGCTCGCCTACAACCTGCAGGATGCCATCAACCTGGAGTCGCTGATGGTCGCCGCCTATAACCTGAAAGTTCGCCAAACCCCCTTTGATCGGCGATTCCGGTTGCCCATGCCGCCAACGCCACCGAATCCCATTCCCGCCCACCGGCGCACCATCGCGCGCTACCGCAACGAGGTGTCCTTCATCCGCTCCCTTCAGCCGCGGTGGTAGGCCGTTTCGAACTTTCAAGGTCATCTATTTTTTTGAAATGCCATCGTGTTCGTGATAAGATTAAATCCATGCGAACCTTAAAATGGCTCATTTTTGTTGTCTGTTTGGCCGTTCCTGCGGTTATCGTCGTCAATCCTTTCATTTCCAACCACACTTTTGAGGAAGCGTTGGCACTTGCGCAGTCATTCGCGAAGCAGCCGGACGCTTCAGGCTCGCCCTCCCCTTCGCGGTCTCCTCGTTTTGTTTCTGTTCAGATGAAAAAACAGCTGAATACATTGATTGCCGGCGAAACGGGCAGGTTTGAACTCGAGGCCCGCCTCAAGGCGCCGGAAGGAACCTCCGAAAACGTTCCCCTTTGGGACCGCAGCGTTATCACGCCGCTGGCCATCTGGATCGCCTCTCCGGACAACAGCGGCATCGCATTTATCGATAAGCACGACCCGGACAGGCCCCACCAGCATATTTTGGTAAAATTTGCGCTGCCCGCCGAACCCGATTCGCAGCCACTGACAGCGGAGGTTGAATATCGCGTCAACTCGAGAACGATTTCAGGTAAGCACTCGTTTTGGTTGGACATTTACGCAGAGTTGGCCACCCCGGACGGAAACAAGATCCAGGACATGGGCAATATCCGTTTACCGTTTGAAGTCGATACCCATCTCAAAACGAAACTGTTGATGCTGACGGTCATTGCGGCCGCCATCTTTTTCTTTATCGTGGAATGGGTGCGTGTGGACGTCGTCGCCATGGCCATGATGGTATTGCTTCCCGAACTGGGGTTGCTGAACGCCCGGGACACGTTTAAAGGCCTCAGCAGCAACGCTGTGGTAGCCATCATCGGGGTGATGATCATCAGCTACGGGTTAAACCGGGCCGGTCTGGTCAATCGTATGATCCAACCGCTGCTGAAAACCGTCGGCATGAGTTCTCGTCGACTCACCGTGATTTTTTCAAGTTTGATCGCGGTCATATCGAGTGTGATGCAAAATACCGGTGCGGCCGTGCTCTTTTTACCCGCCATCCGGTTGGTCGCCTCCTATAGGCTTAAAATTCCTATTTCCCGTGTGCTCATGCCCATTGGCATGGCAGCGATACTGGGCGGTACCCTGACCATGATCGGTACAAGCCCCCTGATCCTGCTCAACGATATTCTGCCGCCGGGAATGCCCAAATTCAGTTTTCTGGAATTGACTCCCATCGGTCTCGCCTTGGTTGTCGGAGGTATTGCCTACCTGTCCACGGTTGGCATGCGTGTGCTGGCTGGGCGTTCCGAGCACGCGTCCGGATGCCGCCCCAACGAAACCGGCTGTGATGAAACGGGGATCCTCGGCTCCTACCCGTTGATTAAGGGACCGTTCGAGATTGCGGTGCCGGAAAATTTCCAACCGGCCTTTCGACCGCAGTCGGTAAGGCAGATTCGCCGGCGTTTTCTGGTGAACATCGTGGCCTCGGCCAAATCCGACGGTACAACCGACATCGCCCCGATTCCAGAGAGTGCGATCGAACCGGGCCACATCCTGTGTGTTTACGGTCCGGTGAAAGCCGTCGCACGATTCGTAAGGGATTTCGGCCTGGTCCTGAAAGCGGAACCTGAAATATTCAAAGATAATATGTTCAACCCGTCACTGGCAGGGATGGTCGAGGGGGTGGTCTCCCCCCGCTCCAGCCTCATCGGCAGAACGATCAGGGAAATTCGATTTCGTGAGACATTCGGACTGACACCCCTGGCTATCCATCAATCCGGCAAAACCTACTACCGGCTCCTGGCGGATCGCCCCCTGCAGGCCGGCGATGCAGTCCTCGTACACGGAACCTGGGAGCAATTGCACGCCCTGGAAGACCTTCACCATAACCTGATCATTATTACGCCCTTTGAAAAAGAGTTCCATAAGCCTGAAAAATCAGGCTGGGCGCTGACCTGCTTTTTGGCGGCGCTTTTTTTGATGATTCTGTCGAGTTTCTATTTTCAAAACCGACCGTATAATCCGATTCCGCTGTCGGTCTGTCTCATGCTGGGTGCCGTCGGCATGATCATGACCCGGGTCGTAACCATCAATGAAGCCTACCGCGCGGTAGATTGGCGCACCGTCTTTTTGCTGGGAGGGCTTATACCTCTGGGGATGGCCATGGATCAGACAGGCACGGCGGAATGGATCGCCAGAGGCATCGTCCTCGGGCTCGGTTCGCTCATGTCTCCGTTGCTGTTCCTGATTGTCCTGGCCACGCTGAGTTGTGGGTTTACCATGGTCATTTCGAATGTCGGCGCCTGCACGCTGCTCGTTCCCCTGGGCATTTCCATAGCCACCCAGATCGGCGTGGACCCGCGCGTGGCGGCCATTGTCGTGGGTCTGGGGGTTTCCAACTCCTTTATCCTCCCGACTCACCAGGTCAACGCACTGTACATGGGCCCCGGGGCATACCGGACCAGGGACTATATAAAAGTCGGGAGTCTGCTGGCGATCATCTATATTTTCATTCTGGTGGCGATGACTTATGCCTTTTACATGTAGTTCAACGCCCCGAAGGTTGCCCTCATACAGGATGATCCGGCACAAATTAATCAGGCCGCAGATCCGGATCGAAAAAAACGCCGAACCTTGGGCTCGGCGTGGGTTGATTGAGGGGCGGATGCCCGGATTTGCTACTGTCTGACCAGAAACGGGTAGTCGTTGTACCCCTTTTCATCGCCGCCGTAGAAGGTGTCCTGATCCGGTTCGTTCAGCGGAGCGTTGCGGCGAAATCGCTCCACCAGATCCGGATTGGCCAGGAAGGAAACACCGAAGGCCACCAGGTCTGCCGCATTTCCGGAAACGGCTTTTTCGCCGGTTTCCCTTCCGTAGCCACCGTTAATGATCATCGTGCCCTCATAGATCTTTCGAAGCCCAGGGGCCACCGGCGGGAACTCCTCCTGGCTCTTGAACGAGGGATGGCCGGGCAGCGGTTCGATCACATGCAGGTAGGCCAGGGGAATGTCGTTCAGCGCCGCCGCCAGTTGGCTGTACAGGGCCGGAGGATCGGAGTCGTGCATGCCGTTGAAGACCCCCCGCGGCGAGATGCGAAACCCCACCCGACCCGGCCCCCACACCTTCACCACGGCCCTGACAACCTCTAAAGCAAAACGCATCCGATTGGGGATGTCGCCGCCGTAGGCATCGTTGCGCCGGTTGGATCCGTCTTTCAGGAACTGCTCGATGAGATACCCGTTGGCGCCGTGGACTTCCACGCCATCGAAACCGGCCTTTTTTGCCAACCCTGCCGCCTTCGCAAACTGGTCCACAAGGGTCGGGATCTCTTCGAGGGTCAGCGCCCGAGGCATGGTGGGCGGTTCGAAACCGTTAGGCGTGAACACCATGGTCTCCGCTTTAACAGCCGATGGTGCGACCGGGTCGCCGCCGTCCGGTTGAAGCAGGGTGTGGGATACCCGGCCGGTGTGCCACAGCTGGCTGAAAATGCGGCCGCCTTTGTGGTGAACCGCGTCGGTGACGGCCTGCCATCCGCGGACCTGGTCTTCGGTGTAGATGCCCGGGGTAAACATGTATCCGTTGGCTTTTTCGGAAACCTGGGTGGCCTCGGTGATCAGCAGACCAGCCGTGGCGCGCTGGGCATAATGGGTGGCGGTCATGGGCTTGGGAACCCCGTTTTCATCGGCCCGGTTGCGGGTCATGGGCGCCATGACCATGCGGTTGGGCAGGTTCAGGGAGCCCAGGGTATATGAAGTAAACAGTGTATTCGTCATGCTTTTTTCCTTTCATTTCGGCGATGGTTCAAATTATGACCGGTCATCTTGATGTCAAGCCGGCCCATACGCTTGCTCGCAGGTTTTTCAGTGGACCGTGAAACTGGAGCCGACCTGTGCGCAAATATATCCGGAATTAGACGAAGCCGGGCACGGCTGAAAGCCCTTCCCGCAATACATTGGGTCCCCAATGCCTCAATTCGGAATTCCGACCGCGGCCATCAGGCCTACGCACCTAATTTTCAAATCCATACCGGCTTCAGTTTCCGATCAAATCCCGTTTTTCGATTTTGTCGGCCCGGAAAGGAAAGCGGCCCGATGGCCGGTCCTGCAGGTAGCGGCGCAAGGTTTTCTCAATCACCGTGAAGGCGATGTCATCCCAGGGAATGTCCGCTTCCCGGAACAACTTCACCTCGGAGCTTTCCCGGGTGGGGTGAAAGTCCGGTGCCGCAAGGCGGCAGCAGAACATCAGGTATATCTGGTGAATGTGGACGATATCGACCATCAGGTAAGGCCTCAGGTCGGCAACCGTTGCACCCGTCTCCTCGAGGGTCTCCCGCCGGGCGCCGGCTGCTGCGGTTTCGCCGTTTTCCAGAAAACCGGCAGGAAGGGTCCAGCAGCCTTTGCGAGGATCGATGTTCCTGCGGCACATGAGGATACGATCCTTCCAGACGGGGATGCATCCCACCACGAGCTTGGGGTTCTGGTAATGGATCGCACCGCAGGAGGCGCAAACGTGGCGAGGCCGGTCATCATCGACGGGAACTTTGAGTACAACCGGTCCGCCGCACTGGGAACAGAAATTCATCCGGTCATATCTCCATTAGGGTGATGGATATCATCCCGCCGAAGCAGACGTCCACATCGCTTCCCGTTGACCGGGGACGGTCGTGAATGATGCCATGATAACGGAACCCCTTTACATCTTCCACATATCGATAACGGTGGGGATGTTTGTCCAGGGGGCAGTGCTGACGGCACAGGTCCGAATCGGCATCGATGGGGCTGGGCAGGTTGATGTTCCAGAATTGTCCCGCTGCCAGCGGTGCGTTTAAGACTCCCGGTAGAAAACGGGAGGCCTGCACGCGTGCAGCCGTCCAGTCCACGGACCAGTCCGGCGCAATGTATTGGGACACGGCCACGGCCCGAACGCCCAGAATGGCGGCTTCCCGTGAAGCCGCAACGGTGCCCGACTGGTAAACATCGCTGCCCAGGTTGGCCCCCGGGTTGATGCCGGCGATGATCCAATCGACATCAGGCACCAACGCTTTGACGGCCAGGCGGGCGCAGTCGGCCGGTGTCGCGTGAACCACATAGGTATCTTCCTCCAGCCGGTCCACCCGGATAGACGCCTTCATGGTCACCCGGTGACCCACGTTGGACTGGGGCGTCGCCGGTGCGACAACCGTTACCTTTCCCAGCGGTTTCAGCGCTTCGACAAGGGCTGCCAGTCCGGGCTGGTCGAAGCCATCATCATTGGTAACGACGATTTTCAATTGGTGCTCCGCAGGTTTTTCTGATTGGGTAAAACAACGGCAGGATCATACCAGCCAACGGTCAGAATGCAACCCCATCCGGTCTTTTCCGCAATATTCCCTTTTTTTATTGATGAGTCTTTCGCTTACCTCGGCAGGCGGGTCGCAAACCTGGGCTGCGATCAATCCGGGCAGGGGCGATCCGCAAGTCGGCCCCAACGCTCCAGCAAGGGAGCGGGGGAGAGCTCTCCGATGCCGTTCGCTTCGAAAAAAGAGAAAATATCCAGGCTGTTTCCCTGACGCCACAACCCCTTGAGCATTTTTCCGGCCTCGGGAGACTGACTCCAATTGCAGCCCAGGTTGCGTTGCAGATGGTTGTGCAGAACGGCCTCTCCCATCCATCCCAGCAGGTAGTCCGCGCAGTACAGCTCGGGCACGAGGTCGAAGAGGTGGCTTTCCGGCTGGTGGTAAAAACCGGTAATCCGGGCCATGGTGTCGGCATAGGGCCTTCCGTCGGACAGGTCACCCCCGGAGAACATCTCATATTCGCTGATGAACTTGGCCGCGTAGCGGCGAAAGACGGAAAGATCCTTCAGGTCTTTATAGAAGATCATCGTAGAGACGGTTTTCTCGGGCAGGTCCATCACCGATTCCAGCACCGGTCGGGACAGGGCTATTCGCTGCAACAGGAAGGCGTAAACTTCGGAGAGGTTGAAAGCCGTGGCCAGTTCACGATCCACCACCGGCAGCGACGGGTCGGTGGTAACGGCCGACAGCCCGTGCCCCAGCTCGTGCCAGAGTGTTTCCAAATCGATCCACCCGCCTTCGGGCCGCATGAGAATGTGGACCTCCTGAGGTATCCGGACCATGACGGAGATGGCCTGGGCGCTTTTGCCCGCCGCCGGCTGGATTTCCAGGTAAAGGCCGGGATGGTGGGCCGGGTCCAGTCCCCAACGGCTGAAAAAGCCCAAGGTGGCTTCGGGATCGTCCACCGGACACAGCCGGTCCCATTGGCCGAGGCTGAGCAGGTAGATGGCGTCGAACCGGGAAAGTTCCTTAAGGGGGCGATTGAAGCGCCGGCGGCTCCACGCTTCCATGGCGGCAAAATAATGATTGTCCGTCCGCTCGATCAGGGCTTTCATTTCCCGGTAAAGCCGGTGGTAGTCGAGGCCCTTTTTGCGGCTGCAGTAGTCGATGTAGCTGTCAAACCCCAATTCGTCGGTCAGGGTCTCCAGCACGATGTTCCAGTAGTTGACGGCAAAGGGTTTGAGCAGTTTACACAGCGGTCCGGTTTCCTGCTGAAGTCGCTGGCGCTTGAGCAGGGTGCTGGATTTCTGGCACCAGGGAATGACTTCCGGAAAGTAAATCTTTTCGCCGTCCACATGGGCGGCTGCACCGCGGCTCCAGGCCTGCATTTCGGTTTCGTGGGGCATCAGCCTGCACTGGAGATAGTGATCGATCAATCCGTGGCGGATGCGCGTCCGGACCTGTTCGTCCGGGATGTCCGCCGCCCCGTCAATGGTTTCCGGCGTCAGGACCTCTTCGAAGCCGGCGTATATCCGGTCGGGGGGGCCGGCGGGCGCTTGGCCCTGCCAGAGGGACAGGGCCTGTCTGGCCCAGCGGGTGTTGAGCGTCTGAAGGGCCGATATCAGCCGCTGCAGTTCATTTTGGGACCGCTTGGGTGTCATCGCAGTATTTCCATCCGGGCGACGGCTACTGTTAAATGAAATCATTTCAAGAAGGTTCTTCTCAAACCCCATCGATTGAGGTGACGGTGCCTGCCTTTTGAGCCAATGGACTTGTTGCCCGCCCGGGCATATGCTAAATCACGTATCGGGTAAAAATAAGACATGCAATGTTTGCCGACAACTCTTATAATTTTCAGGAGATCATTATGAGCCGTCCGACACCCACCCGGGAAAACGCCCTGACCCTTCTCAAAACCTATAACCAGAGCGAAAGCCTCATCAAACATGCCTTTGCCGTAGAGGGCGTGATGCGCTACATGGCCAGAAAATATGGGGAGGACGAAGACGTTTGGGGGGTTGTGGGCCTGATCCACGACCTGGATTACGAAAAGTTCCCCGACCAGCACTGCAAAAAAACCGAAGCGATTCTGAACGAAAACAACTGGCCGGAAGACCTGATCCGCGCCGTGGTCAGCCACGGCTGGGGCATCTGCAGCGATGTTGAGCCTGTATCCAACATGGAAAAAGTCCTCTTCGCCATCGACGAACTCACCGGCCTGGTGGCCACCTCGGCCCTGGTGCGGCCCACCCGGAGCGTCATGGACATGAAGGCCAAGTCAGTCAAAAAGAAGTGGAAAGACAAGCGCTTCGCCGCCGGTGTGGACCGGGCCATCATTCAAAAGGGAGCCGACATGCTGGGCGTGGAACTGGGCGACCTGATCACCGACACCATCATGGGCATGCGCGAGGTGGCCGATGCGATCGGATTGAAGGGAGATGCGTGAGATGGAATGCAACCAAGCCAAAAACCAGGACCGTTGCAACTGCTCATACGACCCCTGCTCGCGCAAAGGCATCTGCTGCGAGTGTCTGAAATACCACGTGCAGATGCGCCAGTTGCCGGCCTGCGTCTTCCCCGACGATGCCGAACGCACCTACGACCGCAGCTATGAACATTTTGCGAAATTGGTCAAAGAAAAACGGGTGTAACCGCAACGGCCTTAACCATCGAACGTCGAGGATTTCAACGGAGTGGGAACGCCGGCCCGGGCCGAAAGATGCCGTTTGTGGAAAGACACTAACAGCATCCGCCCTCCCCCCCGCAACTCGCATTCTCCTTGCCATGAATCCAGCCGGAAATAATGTAGGCCGCGCAGCCCACCCCCGGGGTCACGCGGATGGCCGCCGTGGGGCAGTTCAGGGCGCAGGCACCACATTCCATGCAGCCGTCCTTGTCCACCAGCCGCACCTTTTTCCCGTTCATGGCAAAGACCCCATGGGGGCAGACGATCTCGCAGGTCCCGCAGCCCACACACCGATCCTCTTCGTACGCAAGCGAGGACACGCCGGGCAGGTATCTGAATTTTTCCATAACTTTTTCCTGTTTTGGTTCCAGTTTGGCTTGTGGTTAATGCCTATCCAAGCATGGATCTTTCACGTGATTTCACTCTCATGATAACATCGGCTGGACCGAAAGATCCCGATTGTATCGCTATCCTCCAAAGAAACCGGCACTGACCCAAAGGATGACGGCGGCCAGGGCGCCGGCGGCCTGGGCCGGAATGGCCCGGCGCATCTCCTTTTCCACGCCGGTGGGGGAGGTGAACGGCGTCGACCCGGTAAAATTCATGGCCAGATAGGAACTGACGGCCATAATGAAGAGCGTCAGGGCCAGCATCTCGGACCGAGCCAACTGGCCGGCAAAGGCAGCCGACAGCACGGCGCCGGCGGCGGCGCCCAGTCCGGCTCCCTTGATGGCAAAGGCCCGGCCGGGCAGCCAGGGCAGCATCGCCGGTGCCAGCACAGCGCCGGCAGCCACAGCCAGAACGTAAGCCAGAACGGCTGATATGCCCCGGTAAAAAGCGGCGCTGATCGAAAAGAAGCCCTGGCCCAACCCGGAGAGCAGGAACAGCGCCGGTATCAGGTAAAGCGTCGGTTTGCCCATGTGGTTGAGTTCCACGGGTATCAATTCCACCCGCTCCCGGAAGGAGAAGGTGACCTTGCGCATAGCCGGGGTGGCCTTCATTCCACTCTCCAGAAAGGCGTTGATGTGCTTGGCATGCACCGGTCCCCAGATCACCTCAAACCCGCACAGGGTTTTCACCTGGCGCGCAGCGACCCCGGTGGCTGAAAGCTGGGGGAGGACCAGGCGCCGGTGGGCGACGATTTTTTCGAGACCGGTTGACTTGACGCAATCGGCCACCTCCCGGGTGGAGAAAGTCCCCTTTCCGGCCGCACACCAGACGTTGATGCTCCGGGTGTCCAGCACCAGAATCCAGGCGTTGATGCCCGTGAGCGAGCAACGCAGGGCATCGAAAGACAGTTTGTAGTTGGCGGTAACCATCACCGGCGATCCTTCGTCCGGCGAGCCCACACCGTAAATCCCGGGAGCGATACTGTAGCTGTCCCGGCCGATACCCAGGCGGGCGGAAACGGTTCCCAGACGATCTTCACGGTTCAGGCGGGTGCTCACCCGGGGGACCCGGCCCACCGGCGTCTCCATAAATCCTTCCACAAAGCCCCACCGGCGGAAACCGGGGCTTTCATCCGACGCATGGGGCTCTGCCGGCTGGCTACCGCAGCAGGACGCCGCGTTGCCGCTGAACACAGGAAAATCCGATGTCAGGCCGGCGGCGGGTGTCTCCTGGCAGGCACATGGGAATGACGTTCGGTTATCTTTTTCTTCCGGGCAGCATGATGCCATCGTTTACCTCGCAAACCGGTGCAGTTTATAGATTGAACAACATCAGGGTTCAAATGGATCCCGCAGTTTTCTTGAATCGCTCCAGAGTCTCACGGTCCAGGCAATAGCAGGTACAGGGGCCC
Source organism: Deltaproteobacteria bacterium (assembly GCA_020444075.1). Classification (GTDB taxonomy): domain Bacteria; phylum Desulfobacterota; class Desulfobacteria; order Desulfobacterales; family Desulfosarcinaceae; genus Desulfosarcina. The sequence goes on along the minus strand of JAHLLR010000014.1, from coordinate 54,176 downwards.
TCCACCTCCCCTTTGACGAGTCCGGCGTTTTTCAGCACTTTTAAATGCTGACTCACGGTGGACTGGGCCAGGGGCAGGATCTGAACGATCTCACCGCAGATGCATCGATCGATGGCCTTGAGGTGCTCGACGATCCGAATCCGCGCGGGATGTCCCAGCGCCTTGCAGACACCGGCGAAAGCATGGGCATCAAGGAGGGATTCACTGTCTTGCTTCATGAATGTTTCCGCTTGGGTCATCCGGGGTAGCCGCCTATTAATCGTAAAACGACGATATACAATGAACGCCTGTATGTCAATCGCCTTTTAAACGCGTTTAAAACAAGGAAACCGGCTGATGACAGGGATGCTCACCGGCGCTACAGGCCACCCACCAGAAGCTGACATTTCCGGTGGCGGAACAGCAACAATTATTTAATGCGGCCCATCAGGCAAATGGAGATGTGAGGCAACGGCGGGAACGGCGGTGGTGTGACGAACCTGACGGGCGGCGTCACACCACCGTCCTCCAACAGGCGGGGGATCAGGTCTCTTTGCGCAGAATCAGACGGCATACCCTGCTTTCCGGTGCCGCGATAAAGAAAAATGAAAGGATAAACAGCGGAACGGCAAAAAAAAGCCCCACCACCGGAAGGATCAGAAATCCCAGGAAACCCAGCGCCAGCGCCAGGGGCAGAACGATCAGCCCAACAGTCCGGCTCGACCATTTTTCACTTACACAATCTTGTCTGTTCATATCGAACCTCCAACAGGTATGTTTTTAGGGTGGTATCTGATTCGATTCAGATTGCTCACAGACTTAAGATTACAACGATAGCGGAAATATCAATGGCCGGGTTGCCGATGGTTTTGGATCGGCAGAACCTTCATCTATTTTTCTGTTTTACCTTTGCTAAAGATCTTGGATGCCAGATCGATGTCCTCGGGGCAGAAGACAAACAGGCATTTGGCATCCGGGCCGGCAACGGAACCGTAAACGTAGTTGATGTTGATGCCCTCCTTACCGAATTGGGAGGATAGGCGGGCCAGCTCGCCGGGTTTGTTGTCCAACTGGACGGCGATGACCGGCATGATGTCGAAGGTGTAGTCGTGCTGGGAAAGCAGGTCGATGGCGGCGTTGGTCTTGCCGTCTTCGGCCAGCAGGCGAATCAGGGCAAACTGGGCGGAATCTTTGCGCATGGAGTTATAGCTGGCGGCCGAAGCGATCCGTTTGAGTGATTTCCCCCTGGCCTTGAACAGCTCCAGCACATAGGCCGACGCATCCTGGATGGTCAGCGCATCGATATTGATGCCGGCTTCGCCCATGAGCGTGGCCAACCGTCCCAGTTCTCCGGGCTCGTTTTTCAGGAAGAGTGAAATTTCCGTTCTGACCATGATGGTCCTCCTTTAAGCCATTGTTTAGCTGCGGATTGTATTCAGAAAGGGAAAGATGCCGTTTCTGGATATTATCAGGGCGTTCGTTTGTCCTTGAGTATATTGTTGGAGATCACCACCCGCTGGATTTCCGAGGTGCCTTCGTAGATGGTGAACACCCGGGCATCCCGGTAAAACCGTTCTACGGGATAATCGGTGGTAAACCCGTATCCGCCGTGCATCTGCAGGGCCTTGGCCGTGACCCGGTTGACCATTTCGGAGGCGTACAGCTTGGCCATGGAGGCTTGGATGGTAAAGCGTTCCTTGCGGTCCTTCATGGCGGCGGCGGACAGCGTGAGCTGCCGGGCGGCTTCTATTTCGGTGGCCATGTCGGCGATGATAAACCGCAGGCCCTGGAACTTGGAGATTTTCTGGCCGAACTGGTCCCGCTGCTTGGCGTACTTCACGGCCGCGTCGAAGGCCGCCTGGGCCACGCCCAGACTCTGGGCGGCAATGCCGATACGGCCGCCGTCGAGTCCCTTCATGACGATCTTGAACCCTTCCCCCGCTTTTCCCAGCCGGTCCGACACCGGCACCCGGCACTCCTCGAAATGCAGGTCGGTGGTGTCCGAGGCGCGCAGCCCCATCTTGTCTTCGACGTTGCCAACCACGAGTCCGGGATTGTCCTTGGTCACGATAAAGGTACTTATCCCTTTGTGGCGGGCATCCGGATCGGTTTTGGCGGTGACGATGACCAGACCGCAGTTTTTGCCGGTGGTGATGAACCGCTTGGTGCCGTTGATGATGTAGTGGTCACCGTCCCGGACGGCGGTGGTCTGCTGGCTCACCGGATCGGAGCCGGCTTCAGGTTCGGTAAGGGCGAAGGCACCGATGTATTTGCCCATGGCCAGGTCTTTGAGATAGTGCTGCTTCTGCTCTTCGCTGCCGTAATTCAGGATGCTTTCACAGACAATGGAGTTGTGCACCGACATGACCACCGCCGTTGAGGCACAGGAGTAGGCTATTTCGGAAAGGGCCAGGACGTATCCCACCGTGTCCGAATCCGACCCTTCGTAGTCGAAGGGAACCATCATCCCCAGAAGCCCCAGTTCGGCCATTTTCTTGAGGTTTTTAGCGGGGAATTCCTTGGTTTTGTCCCTCTCCGCTGCAGTTTCAGCCACCACCTTTCGGGAGAATTCGCGAACCATGGACTGAATCATCAATTGTTCATCGGTCAGCTTGAATGACATGGTGTGTCCCTTTCCTGATGGTTCGGACGGGCGGCAACGGCGGCGGCATGGTCGCGGCTGAACCGGCATGCACCGGCCAACCGGTGCGGGATGGACCATGCGTCCACGGCCCCAGCTGAGCCGCCTCGTTGGAAGCGGTCGTTAGGGGTTGTAAATCACGACAATCAGTTCGGCGTCGGTGTCTCCGGTGTTTTTCAAATGGTGCTGAATGCCGGAATTGAAATGCAGGGATTCGCCGGCACCGAGAGCGTTCACGTGTTCACCCACAACCACCTCGATAGACCCGTCGAGCACATACACGAACTCTTCCCCCTCGTGGTTGTAACTGACGCCTTCGTGCGATTTCATGGCATCGATCTTCACCCGGAACGCCTTGAGATGTTTGTTCTCGGCACCCGGCGTAAGGGTGGTGTAGGCATAGCTCGAGGTCCGCTTGGTGTAGGCCTTGATGCGGTCCTGCATGCGATCTTCTTCTTCCTTGAGCAGGTCCCCGGAGTCGATTTCAAGGGCCCGGGAAATCTGCAGCAGGGAGCCCACCGGCGGCGTGACCTTGCCGGCTTCCACCTTCTTGAGAAACTCGATGGAAAAGCCGGTCTCGTTGGCCAGGGTGTCGTAGGACATTTTCTTGTCGGTCCGGGCCTTCTTGATCTTCTTGCCCACGGGGGTCAGACGGGTGGTTTTTCTGGGGGGCATGGTACCTCCTTGTGAAAAAAGGGTTCGAGGATTCAAGGGGTCGGGGGGTCAAGTGAAGGCGAAACCCGGAATCCTTGACCCCTTGAACCCTTCCCTTTTAGTATTCGTAAAACCCTCGGCCGGTCTTTCTGCCGAGCCAGCCGGCTTCCACGTATTTTCTCAGCAGCGGGCAGGGCCGGTACTTGGAGTCCTTGAATCCGTTGTACAGGGTCTCCATGATGGCCAGGCAGGTGTCCAGACCGATCAGGTCCGCCAGGGCAAGCGGCCCCATGGGATGGTTCATGCCCAGCCGCATAACCGTATCGATGTCTTCGCGGGTGCCCACCGAATGGTACAGGGCAAACACCGCCTCGTTGATCATGGGCAGCAGGATGCGGTTGGCGATGAAGCCGGGAAAGTCGTTGGCCAGGGCCGGGGTCTTGCCGAATTTCAGCGACAGGTCCCAGGTGGTATGGAAGGTCTCGTCGGAGGTGGCCAGGCCGCGGATTACCTCCACCAGTTTCATCACCGGCACCGGGTTCATGAAATGCATGCCGATGACCTTGTCCGGGCGTCCGGTCTGGGCGGCGATCCGGCCGATGGGAATGGAGGAGGTGTTGGTGGAAAGGATCACCCCGGGCCGGCAGATCGTGTCCAGATCCTTGAAGATCTTGAACTTGAGGGTCTCGTTTTCCGTGGCCGCCTCCACCACGAAATCCGCCTCGGCCATATCCTTGAGGTCGGCGGTGATCTTGATGCGGCCCAGGATCGCATCCTTGTCGCCGGCCGAGAGTTTACCCTTGTCCACGTTCTTGCCGAGGATCCTGGTAATGTTGGCCAGCCCCTTTTCCGCATAGTCAATCTTGATGTCGCTCATGATGACGGTCAATCCGGCGGTGGCCGCCACCTGGGCGATGCCGTTGCCCATCTGACCGGCGCCGATGACGCCGAAGGTATTGATTTCCATTGTTTCCTCTCCTCCTTGTTTGTCTTTCCCGCGAAAGCGGGAATCCAGTTTCTATGTCAACCGATGGACTCCCGCGGGAGTGACACCGTTTTTGATATTCGAAAACAAAACGACCCGTGTCCATCCAGAAAGGGTGGCTTGCGGTTCAGATCAAGGCCGCAGAGTTTTGGAAACCGCAGGCGTAGCAGCGCTACGTCGAGGATTTCCAAAACACGAGAACGCCGAGCTGGGCCGAAAGATGCCCTTTATGGGTGGACACTAACGTTTAACCACCATGGAGACCGCCTCCCCACCCCCCAGGCAAAGCGAAGCCAGCCCGGTCTTTTTGTCGCGGCGAATCATCTCGTGCAGCAGGGTCACCAGCACCCGGCAGCCGCTGGCGCCGATGGGGTGGCCCAGGGCCACGCTGCCGCCGTTGACGTTGGTTTTTTCGGCGGAAAGCCCCAGTTCCTTCATTGCACAGACGGTGGATCCGGAAAAGGCTTCGTTGACCTCGAACAGGTCCACGTCCTCGATGCCGATGCCTTCCTTCTTCAGGCATTTGGGAATGGCCCAGATGGGCGCCACCAGCACGTATTTCATGTCGATGCCGTAGGAGGCCTGGGCACCGATGGTGGCCATGACCGTGCATCCCAGCGCATCGGCCTTTTCCCGGGACATGACCACCACGGCGGCGGCGCCATCGCTGATGATGGAGGCATTGCCGGCAGTGCCGACCCCGTCCTTTTTAAAAGCCGGTTTCATCCTGGCCAGGTCCTCATACGACGTCTCCCGGGCACATTCATCTTTATCGAAAAGCACGGGTTCCCCCTTGCGGCGGGGAATGGAGACGGGCACGATTTCGGCGTCGAAACGCCCGCTGTTGATCGAATTCAGCGTCCGGCGATAGGATTCGGCGGCGTAGCGGTCCTGGTCTTCCCGGCTGACATGGTAGCGTTCGGAGCAAAGCTCGTTGGACATGCCCATGTGGAAATCGTTGACGATGTCCCACAGGCCGTCGTGGATCATGGAGTCCTGGAGCTGGCCCGGTCCCATGCGGTAACCGAAGCGCGCCTTTTCCAGGTAGTAGGGGGCCATGCTCATGTTCTCCATGCCGCCGGCCACCACCACCTCGGCATCACCGGTCTGAATGGCCTGAGCCGCCAGCATGACGGTTTTCAGGGCGGAACCGCAGACTTTGTTGACGGTGATCGCCTCGACCTCCCAGGGCAGGCCGGCCTTGACCGAGGCCTGCTTGGCCGGGTTCTGGCCGTAGCCGCAGGGCAGCACCTGCCCCATGAGAACTTCATTCACCTCGGCTTTCTCGATGCCGGCCCGTTTGATGGCTTCCTGAATCACGATGGCACCCAGGTCCGTCGCTCCGATGTCGGACAGGGATCCGTTGAAACTGCCCAGCGGTGTCCGCACCGCACTGATGATGACTGCTTCGTTCATATCAACTCTCCAACAGATTAAGGGTTCAAGGAGTCAAGGGGTCGAGGGGTCAAGTGAAGGAATGGTTCGCAATCGGCCTGCCGCCTTGAATCCTTGCCCCCTCGACCCTAGGATCCTTCGTTTACATATTTCTCCGGTACTGCCCGCCCACGTCATAAAGCGCGCCGGTGATCTGCCCCAGGCTGCAGCATTTCACCGTTTCCATCAGTTCGGCAAAGATGTTGTCACCGGAAAGGGCCACCCGCTGAAGCCGCGTCAGGGCCTCTCCGGCCTGGTCGGCGTTGCGGGTCTGGAAGTCCTTCAGCCGGTTGAGCTGGGATTCCTTCTCCTCCGTAGTGGCCCGGGCCAGATCGATGCAGGAGGCCACTTCGAGCAGATCGGCGCCGTCGGCATGGGGGTCCCTGAAGGTGTTGACGCCCACGATGGGATATTCGCCCGTATGCTTGAGCATCTCGTAGTACATGGATTCATCCTGGATCTTGCTGCGCTGGTAACCGGTTTCCATGGCCCCCAGCACGCCGCCGCGGGCGGTGATCTTATCATACTCCATGAGCACCGCCTCTTCGACCAGGTCGGTCAGGTCGTCGACGATAAAGCTGCCCTGATAGGGGTTCTCGTTTTTGGCCAGCCCCCACTCCCGGTTGATGATCAGCTGGATGGCCAGGGCGCGGCGCACCGACTCTTCCGTGGGTGTGGTGATGGCCTCGTCGAAGGCATTGGTATGCAGGCTCTGGCAGTTGTCGTAAATGGCGCACAGCGCCTGCAGGGTGGTTCGGATGTCATTGAGTTGAATGTCCTGGCTGTGCAGGCTCCGACCGGAGGTCTGGATGTGGTACTTGAGCATCTGGCTGCGCAGCGATGCCCCATACTTCTCCCGCAGGGCCACCGCCCAGATGCGGCGGGCCACCCGGCCGATGACCGTATACTCGGGATCCATGCCGTTGGAAAAGAAGAATGAGAGGTTGGGCGCGAAGCTGTCCAGGGGCATGCCGCGGGACAGGTAGTACTCCAGGTAGGTGAAGCCGTTGGCCAGGGTGAAGGCCAGCTGGCTGATGGGGTTGGCCCCGGCTTCGGCGATGTGGTAGCCGGAAATGGAGACCGAGTAGAAATTTCGCACGTTATTGTCGATAAAATACTGCTGGATATCCCCCATCATCTTCAGGGCGAAATCGATGGAAAAGATGCAGGTGTTCTGTCCCTGGTCCTCCTTCAGGATATCCGCCTGCACGGTGCCGCGCACGTTCTTCAGCGCCATGGCCTTGATCTTCTGGATTTCCTCAGCCGACGGCTGCCGGCCCTTTTCCGCAGCATATTTGTCCACCTGCTGGTCGATGGCCGTGTTGAGAAACATGGCCAGCATGATCGGCGCCGGACCGTTGATGGTCATGGAGACCGAGGTGGTGGGAGCGCACAGCTCAAACCCGTCGTAGAGCACCTTGACGTCATCCAGCGTGCAGACGCTCACCCCGGCATTGCCCACTTTGCCGTAGATGTCGGGACGGCGGTCCGGATCGTAGCCGTACAGGGTCACCGAGTCGAAGGCGGTGGACAGGCGCTTGGCCTCGCTGTTGGACGACAGCAGTTTGAATCTCCGGTTGGTGCGGGCCGGGTCGCCTTCCCCGGCGAACATACGCGTGGGATCCTCGCCCATCCGCTTCATGGGGAACACGCCGGCGGTAAAGGGAAAGTAGCCGGGCAGGTTCTCCCTCCTGAGCCAGGTATAGATTTCACCGGGATCCTTGAAACGCGGCAGGGATATCTTGGGAATTTTCTGGTGGGAGAGGGATTCGCTGTAAAGGGGCACGCGGATCTCCCGGCCACGCACCGTGTATACCAGTTCATCGCCGGAATAGTCGGCGCGGGTCTTTTCCCACCCCTTGACCAGGTTTTCCGTTTCGTCATCCAGTGCCTCGCGGGCCTTGACGATTTCTTTCTTAAGCTTTTCCAGCAGGATGGCGGAGTCTCCATCCATGCCCTCACCGGTCAGTGAGGCAGCTGTCTCTTCCAGGTGCCACACCCGCCGCATGGCGCCTGCCTGACGGTCGGTCTCCCGGTGGTAGTTCCGGATCGTTTCGGCAATTTCCGCCAGGTAGCGGGTACGCTCCGGCGGGATGATGATGGTTTTGGAGGTGGACTGCTTGGTGTCCGGCCGCGGCAGGCTGGACTCGAAGGCGACGCCGGTCTTCGCCTTGATGCCGTCCAGCAGGGCATGATAGAGCGCGGTGACGCCGTCATCATTGAACTTGGAGGCAATGGTGCCGAACACCGGCATGTCATCGGGCAACCGATCAAAGCGATTGCGGTTGCGCTGCACCTGCTTGCGAACGTCGCGAACGGCATCCTCACCGCCGCGCTTTTCGAACTTGTTGACCACGACGATGTCGGCAAAATCGAGCATGTCGATCTTTTCCAGCTGGGAGGCGGCGCCAAAATCGCTGGTCATGACGTACATGGACAGGTCAACCAGATCGATGATGTGGGAATCCCCCTGGCCGATGCCGGCGGTTTCGGCGATGACCAGGTCATATCCGGCGGCCTTGACCACATCCAGCACCTCTTCCAGGGCATCGGGGATCTCCGTATGGGAACGCCGCGTGGCGATGGAACGCATGTAGATCCGGGGGCTGTTGATGGCATTCATGCGGATGCGGTCGCCCAGAAGGGCGCCGCCGGTCTTTCGGCGGGACGGGTCGGCGCTGATAATGGCGATACGGATTTCTTTCAGATCGTGAAGCATGCGCAGGACCAGCTCGTCGGTGAGGGAGGACTTGCCGGCGCCGCCGGTGCCGGTAATGCCGATCACCGGGATTTTGCGGTCGCCGATCCTGGATTTGAGCTCCTGCCGGAATTTAGCCAGGTGACCGTTCTCTTTGGCTTTGGCCTGCTCCAGTGCGGTGATCAGGTTGGCCGTGAGCAGCTTGTTGTCCGGGGTCAGGCCGGACAGATCCAGGTCCGCGACATCAGAACGGGAGTAATCCATCAGTTGAACCATGTGGTTGATGATCCCCTGAAGTCCCATCCGGGTACCATCCTCCGGCGTGTAAATCCTGGCCACACCGTAGGCTTCCAGTTCCTTGATCTCTTCGGGAACGATGACCCCGCCGCCGCCGCCGAACACCTTGATGTGCTCGGCTCCGCCCGCTTTAAGCAGATCCACCATGTATTTAAAAAACTCCAGGTGCCCGCCCTGATAGCTGGAGATGGCGATTCCCTGGACGTCCTCTTCGATGGCGGCATCCACGATCTCCTTCACCGAGCGGTTATGGCCCAGGTGGATCACTTCCACGCCCGTGCTCTGCAGAATGCGCCTGAAGATATTGATGGAAGCGTCGTGGCCGTCGAAAAGTGAGGTTGCCGTGACGACCCGGACGTTGTTCCTGGGCCGGTATACCTGGGTGTCCTCGTTCATGCGTCCTCCTGTGGCTGGTCCCGATTGTCACGCACCGCCGAGCGGGTGGCTTTCCCATGTCCGGAGCAGACCGATTGGTGCCTGTCGGACATCCATGGAAAGATGCTGTGGTGGCGGTCGACAGTTTCAGGTCGCAGCATCAGCGAAACGGAATTGTGAATGACCCCGGAAGCCACCAGGGAATCAAGTAAAACGGGTGGCTTTCCGGGGGATTGGTTGCTGCGTCGAAAATCGGTTATTTCAGCTTGCCGATCAATGCGCTGGCGATGGTGTTCTTCTGGATCTCCTTGGTGCCTTCGTAGATTTCGGTGATCTTGGCATCGCGGTAGAAGCGCTCCACCTCGTATTCGGTCATGTAGCCGTAGCCGCCCAGCAGTTGGATGGCCTCGTCGGCCACTTCCACGGCCGTGCGGGCCGCATACATTTTGGCCATGGAGGTGAGCTTGGGATCGATACGGCCCTGGTCGAAGTTCCAGGCGGCCTTGTAGGTGATCAGTCGGGCCAGCTCGATTTTGGTGGCCATGTCCGCCAATTTGTGCTGGGTGACCTGGAACTGGGCGATTTTCTTGCCGAACTGCTCGCGCTGCTTCACGTATGCCAGGGCGCGGTCAAAGGCGCCCTGGGCGGTGCCCAGCGCCTGGGCGGCAATCTGGATGCGGCTTTCGTCGAAAAAGTGCAGCACATGGTAAAAGCCCTTGTTTTCCTCGCCGATAAGGTTTTTCAGGGGCACGCGCACATCCTTGAAGGTCACTTCGGCGGTGGCCATCATGCGGATGCCCATCTTGGCGCCCACGTCGGCGGTGGAGAGGCCTTTGCGGTCCGCTTCCACCAAAATCAGGCTCTGGCCGCGGTATCCGGGCTTGGCGTCCGGATCGGTCTGGCAGAGCACATTGTAAAAGCCCGCCAGCCCGCCGTTGGTGATGAAGGTCTTGCCGCCGTTGACCACCCATTCGTCGCCGTCCCTGACAGCGGTGGTATTCATGTAAGTGATGTCCGAGCCGTGGTCCGGTTCGGTGAAAGCCCCGGCGGAGAGCATCTCGCCTTCGGCTACGGCCGGCAGGTACTTTTCTTTCTGTTCATCGGAGCCGTAATGCATGATGATTTCCGAGGCGAACGCAGCCAGGGCAATGGCGCTGCCAATGGTGGAATCACCGCGGCACAGCTCTTCGACAACCAGAATATCTTCCAGAGAGCCGAGCCCCTGACCCGAATATTGTTCCGGGAAATGAACCCCGATAAGCCCCAGATCACAGGCCTTTTTCCATATTTTTCGCGGAAATTCGTGCTTTCGCTCCAGCTCCAGGGCCAATTCCTTGTCAAACTCGCCCTTGACGAAGTCCCTGACCGCTTTTTGAATGTCCTTCTGGGTTTTGTTAAGCTCAAATTCCATTCTATCCCTCCTGCATTAGTAAGTAATGGTATCCGTCCATTCTGTATCCGAAAATAAAAGGGTTCAAGGATTCCAGGATCCGAGGGGTCGAGTGATTCTCATTCCACCTTTATCGTGGCATCTGCTTGCTTTCCCTAAATTGATATCATTTTTATGCCCGTTTTCCTTTTCCCTTGGATCCTTGACCCCTCGACTCCTTGAATCCTGTCTTTCAGGACGCATTTTCGCGGCACATTCCCAGGATGCTGCGAGTCTGGAAATCGATGTACTCGTCAATGCCGTAGTGGTTGGCCAGAAACCAGCGCCGGAAGGTCCACATGTGTCCCAGCACTGAGATATTATGGGCCACCAGGTCCAGTTGCCGGGAGGGAATGCGGGGCAGATCCCCCGATGCCATGAGCCGGACCAGCACCCCGGTAAAAATGCCGGTGATCCTGATTTCGTTTTCCAGCACCACCCGCTGCCACTTGCCGGGCAGCGACTGCGTTTCCTGATAAATCAGCAAGATATGGTCGTTCATGCGGTGGCAGACCATAAAGTATTCGCGGATCACCTCGGCCAGGGGATTTTTGCCATTTTTGGCCCGGTTGAGCGCTTCGGCAACCCCGCGCTCGATCTCCGCATGAATGGCATCGCACACCAGGTAAAGCACATCCTCCTTGGTGGCGATGTATTCATAGAGCGAACCGATGGAGATGCCCGCCGCCCGCGCAATCTGGCGGGTGGTTGTCTTGTGGAATCCGTTGTCGATGAACAGGTTCACCGCCGCATCCACGATCTGCCGCCGGCGCTGGGTCACCAACGCCTGATTCTTGACCTGGGTTGGAATTCCTTTGGTTTCGGCTGTTTTCTGAATCATGCCCAACATTCAGTAATGATATGGGATACATTATTTTCAGGTAAAAATCCGAGCGAACGCTCAGTCGTATTTTCACGTTTTTAAGTCAGACCGGTCGGTCTTGTCAATACAAAATGTTCAAAAGGATCAGCTGCAGGTGGTCTTCGAGTCGGGATGAAACAATGAATAGACCACCGGGATAAGAACCAGCGTGATCAGGGTCGATCCGGTGAGGCCGCCGACAACCGCCCGGGCCAGGGGAGCCTGGGCCTCGGATCCTTCGCCGATCCCGAGCGCCAGAGGCAGCAGGCCGAGGATGGTGGTCAACGTCGTCATCAGTATCGGCCGCAATCGGCGGCGACCGGCCTCGATCAGGGCATCGTGGGTATGCATTCCGTATTGTATCAATCGGCCGGCCTGATCCACCAGAAGGATGGCGTTGTTGACCACGATCCCCCCCAGCATGATGCATCCGATGTAGGACTGCACATTCAATGTGGTTTTCGTCACGAACAGGGTCACCAGCACGCCGACCGCGGCCAAGGGAACGGAAAACATGACGACCAGCGGATCCCGCAGGGATTCATATTGACAGGCCAGCACCATGTATACGAGGACGAGCGCCAGCACGAGGGAGACCACCAGTTCCCTGAAGGCCTTTTGCTGTTCTTCGAAATTGCCGGCAACTTTCAGATCATAGCCGACCGGACGAGGAATCTGGTCCAATAAATCGAGCACCTCAAGGGCCACCGAACCCAGATCGCGCCCCGAAATGTTGGCGCGAACCGTCACCCGTCGCTGCTGGTCCTTGCGGTCGATCAGGACCGGGCCCCGGCTCGATTCGGACGTGACGACGTTGCGCAGCGCCACGATTTCACCGGATGCGGTGGTCAGGGTGAGGTTGAGGATTTCGTCCAAAGAGCGTTTCCCGGCATCCTTGAGCTGCACGAGAATGCGATAGGAATTGCCCGCCGTCCGGTACTCCCCGGCTTTGGAACCGGCCACCGCGGTTTGAAGGAGTTGGGTGACGTCGCGGACGCTCAGGCCCAGATCGGCGATTTTGTCGCGGTTCACGCGGATTTCCTGCTGGGGGATGCCGGCTTCCGTGCTGGTCTCGATGTCCGTGATGCCCGGCACATCTTCAATCAATGCCGCAACGCTGCGGGCAAGCGCGTCGAGCGTGGCCAGTTCGAAGCCGCGTATCTCGACGGTCAACCCCTCGTCACCGCCCAGGATTCTCTCCATAATAAACTGGCCCTGGGGTGCACGGACACGGATCTCCATACCGGGAATACGCCCTTCCAGTCGACGACGCAGGTCCTGGGCGATTTCCACATTGGAGCGTTTTCGCTGGCCGACGGAAAGCAGGGACAGGCTTATTTCACCCTCTGAGCCCGCATCGGTCCGCCAGCCGAAGGCACCGACACTGACCACCGATGACACGACCTCGGGCACGACCGGTTGAACGATCCCCTCCATGATGCGTGTCTGCCGATCGACCAGATCGAGCCGGGTGCCGATTTCCATCTTACCGGTTACGCGGACTTCTCCCTCGTCACTGGGGGGCATAAATTCACTGCCAATCAGGGGCAGGAGCAGCAGGCTGGCACCGAGCACTGCAGCCGCGGCAAAGATGGAAATCAGACGATGGTTCAGAACCCAGCGCAGCAGATCCAGATAGGCGTTGACGAGACTCGAAGAAACTTTAGTGGCGGCAGTGGCCCAGCCTTGCGTCTGTGCCGCCGGATCCTTGGGGAGCTGTTGGTTTGACTTCAGAAGCTTGGACGCCAGCATGGGCACCAGGCTCAAGGAGAGCATCAGCGAGCAGATCAGCGCAAAGATGATCACGTAGGCCATCTCCTTGAAGAGGATGCCCGACACTCCGCGCACGAAAATCAACGGCAGGAAAATGACCAGCGTGGTGATGGTGCTGGCGATGATTGCCGGCCCGACCTCCCGGGCGCCTTCCACGGATGCGTCCTCCGCCGCTTCACCATTCTCGCTGCGGCGGCGGAAGATGTTTTCGAGCACGACGATGGAACTGTCGACCATCATGCCCACCCCCAGGGCCAGCCCGCCTAATGTCATCAGGTTGATGGTGAAACCTCCGAAGAAGATCAATGCAAACGTCGTCACGATCGAGATCGGGATCGACAGCGAAATCACCATGGTGCTGCGGATGTTGCGCAGAAAAAACAGCAGGACCAGGATGGCCAGTCCGCCGCCGTAAAGCACCGAACGGGCGACATTGACGATTGATCGTTCAATATAATTGCCCTGGTTGATGACCGGGACGATGCTGATCTGAGGAAATGCCTTATTGGCCGCTTCAATTTCAGCCAGGATGCGCTTGGCCACATCGACGGTGTTGGCATTGGCCTGTTTGCGAATCGCCACGCGCAGTCCGCGTCCGCCGTTGACGCGCACAATCCGGGTCAGCTTCTCATAGGTGTCTTTGACCTCGGCAATTTGACCCAGCGTGATGGCGGCACCGTCGCGCTGGACGATGACCGTGTCCCGAATCTGATCGAGGTTGACAAACTCGGCCGGTGCCCGCAGCATGACCTCATAGCGTCCCTGCTCGATTTTTCCCGCCGGAAGATCGAGGTTGGCATCGCCAATGGCGTCGATCACCCGGTCCAGCGGCAGACCGACGGCCTGGATCCGGTCCGGGTCGAGTTCAATCCGGACCTCCCGGTTAAAGCCTCCCCAGACGTCAACCTGCGCTACCCCCGGAATGCGGGCAAAGCGGTAACGGATCTGATCTTCAATCAGCTCCGTGAGCTCCACGGGATCGAGGTCGCTCGAAATGCCCAGCAGCACGACCGGAAAGCTGGCGATGTCGAATTTGCGGATGCGGGGTCTGACGATATCATCCGGCAGTTCGTTGATCTCATCTTCGAGTTTGCCCTGTACGTCAATCGCCGCGGTATCGATTGACGTACCCCACACGAAACTGACATTCACCGTGCTGCGGCCCTCCGAGGATGTCGAGGTGATCTCCTCGACGCCGGGCACCGTGGCCACGATCTCTTCGATGATCTGGGAGACCAGCCGTTCCATCACCTCGGGACTGGCACCTTCGTAATCCGTTCGGATGCTCAATGTCGGCAGCTCGATGTTGGGCAGCATGTCGATCTGCAGCCGGCTCAGAGAGACGGCCCCGAGGATGACCAGGATCAGGGTCACCATTGTCGTGAAAATCGGGCGTTTGACGCTGTAGCGCGGCAGATTCATTGGACATCAACCTTTTTCGGGCCGGCAGCGGGTTCGTTCTGCCCGATAGGAATGGTGATGGATGAACCTTCCTTTACCAGTTGCAGCCCAAGGGTGACGACCCGACCGGACAGCCCCTCGCCGTCCACCTGCACCCGCTCGCCGTCGCGGATGCCGATGGTTACTTCGCGCCAGCTTACCGATCGCCCATCTTCACTGACGATGAAAACACCGTCCCTGTCGTCGCGGATGGTCAAGGCCTGCTCCGGAACGATGGTGGCTTCCGCCAACTGGGATAGCACTACGGTGGCCCGGATGAACATGCCGGGTTTGAATCGGTGCTGCGGATTGTCGATGGTCATTTCGATTCGCGCCTGCCGGGTGGATTTGCGAAAAACCGGGGCAATGCGATCGATTCGGCCCGTAAACGATTCACCCGGATAGGCATCCGTGGTCAACGAAACCAGCTGCCCGGCGCTCAGATTCGCGTAGTCTCTCTCGGTGACGAAAACCACCCCGACGATGGGATTCAGTTCGACGATCAGCAGCAGGGGCGCATTGGCAGCGACGGTCTGCCCCTCGTCCATATAGCGCTCAGCCACGACGCGATGCTCGTTGCCGTTGGTCCATCCCGCGGTTACCTGGGTATAGCCGAGCCGGATATTGGCGGTCTCCAGCGATGACAGGGCCTTTGCCACCTGGGCCGCAGCGACTTTGACCTGGGCCTGTTTGGCCATCTGATCCTGCCCGGCGGCATCGAATTCGGAATCGGATGCGATCCCGCGCTTGAACAGCGACTCGCTGCGCTTATACTCGCGATTGGCAATTTCCAGAGCGCTCCCGGCCTCGGACAGGTTGGCCCTGGCCACTTCCAGATCGGCCTGGGCCTGGGCTACCGCCTGAACATATTCGTCATTGTCCAGTTCGGCCACAACCTGGCCCCGCTTGACCTGATCGGCGATATTCACGAGTACGCGCTCCACGCGGCCGCTGACTTTCGGCGCAACGACAAACTCTGTCAGCGCTTCCAGCTCCCCGCTGAATGTGCGCTGCAGGGCGATCGGCCCGTGCTCGATCGCAGCCACTTGCACCGGCACCGGTCGCAGCGCTTTAGCGCCCTTGCTCAAGCTGCCCCGATCCTGAAATTGACCGAAAATTACCCAGCCGGATGCCACTGCTGCGCCAATCGCAAGCATCGTCAGGCCAAATATTTTAGAACCGCCCGATTTCATGATGAAATGCCTTTTTTATGGTCAGCCCCGCACATGGCGTGCACACCTATGTTTCCAATCGTTTTATACTCCCACCGCGATAGTGACATTGCATGTTTAATACTGATATGGCAAAGAAAAAATGATCGGTGCAGGCACACCCGGAAGCGATGCGATGATAGACCTGTTTTTTCCTGGCGAGCGTGTTATAAAAACACCTGAAAATTATACCCAACCGACGCTGTCGGTCGACAACGGGATTGAACCCTCCCCGCGGCAAGCCACGGGGAATCTTCACCGTAAGGATGAAAATCGATTCCCCGTTCGCTCGCTATCGCGGTTCAAAAGGATCTGATAAAATGGTCGCAAGATGTCACCATCGCTGGTTGGCGTTGCTTGCCGGTTGCGGATTATTGATGATGTCGGGGGCCTGCGCCCCGGTCGAAAAACGGATTGACCGCATGGCGGGCGGGCCGAATGACCCTGCCGATACAGCGGTGAACCTGGGCCTGGTGACTACTGAACCGCCCGAAGCGAGGCCAACGCGAACGGTGCCGCCCGGACCGTTGAAAGTCACCCTCACCGAAGCCGTTTTGCTTTGCCTTGAAAACAACCGCTCGCTGGTGGTGCAGCGATTGAATCCATCGATCCGGCAAACCCTTGAAGATCAGGAAAAAGCCGCCTTTGATCCGGTGGTAAACGCCGAGGTTTCCGCCGGCAGGGTGAAAGGCGAACGCCTCGCAAGAACCGGATCGGAAACGGAGGAGTTTACCACCGATGCCGCCGAAGGCATCATTGCTCTGGAGCAATATTTCCCGACCGGCACGGCGGTCGCCCTGGAAGCCGGCACGCAACTCGATGACGCCTCGCTTTACGATGACCGCTTTTTCTCGACCCGTCTGGGGATGACGGTCAGCCAGGCGCTGCTGAAAGGATACGGAACCGACGTGAACCTGGCCCGGCTGCGGCAGGCACGTCTGGATACGCGCATGTCGGAATATGAACTGCGTGGGTTTACCGAGTTTCTGGTGGCCGAGGTGGAACGCACGTACTGGGACTATGCGCTGGCCCGGCGTCAGATCGAAATCGTCGACGAATCACTGAAAGTCGCCCGTCAGCAACTCAACGAAACCAATCAACTGATCACCGTCGGCCGCTTGGCCAGAGCTGAATTGGCGGCCGTCCAGGCCGAGGTGGCGGCGCAGGAGCAGGCGCTCATCGAAGCCAGGGCCAACAGGGAATCGATTCACCTGCAGCTGCTGCGGTTGCTCAATCCCGCCGGGCCCGGATTCTGGCAACGGGAAATTGAACTGATCCATCAACCGACGCTGCCCGACATCAAACTGGAGGACGTTGAGGTGCATGCGGCCGTATCAAACCGCATGCGGCCGATATTGAACCAGGCCCGGCTGGAAACTGTGCGCGGCGATCTGGAGCTGGTCAAAACCCGCAACGGATTGTTGCCCGTGATGGATCTTTTTATCACCCTCGGCAAAAGCGGATATGCCAATTCCTTTGGTGGCTCCGTTGAAAATATCAACGAAGACAGTTATGACGCGCTGGTCGGCCTGAGGTTCAACTATCCTGTTTTCAATCGGGAGGCAAAAGCGCTTCACCGGCGGGCACGGCTGACCCAGGACCAATCGCAAAAAGCGCTGGAGAACCTCTCACAGCTTGTGGAAGTCGACGTCCGCACGGCCTACATCGAAGTCAACCGCACCAAGCAGCAGATTACCGCCTCATCGGTCACCCGCATGTTCGATGAGGAAAAACTGCGCACCGAAACGGAAAAACTGCGCGTGGGAAAATCAACCAGCTTTCTGGTGGCTCAAGCCCAGCGGGATCTGCTGGCCAGCCGCATCGCTGAGGTGCGGGGCCTGGTCAACTACCTCAAGGCGTTGATCGATCTTTACCGGCAGGACGGATCGCTGCTCGAGCGCCGTGGAATTTCCGCCCCCGGGCGCGAAACGGTGACCCTTTCAAAATAATAGAACCGGGCCTTGTCACCTGCGTTCGAATCAAACCTGATTGATCTTAGCCATCATTACGCGGCACTGATTGAAGAAGGGGGCGCTGTCTTTTTTTCTCGGCCGGGGCAGTTTGATGGTTATGTCTTCCCGGATGCGCCCGGGAGCCTTTTCCATGAGAATGATCCGGTCGGCGAGCAATACCGCCTCATTCACATCATGGGTGACGAAAAGAACGGTATGGGAAAACTCCTTCCACAGATCGAGCAGCAGGTTCTGCATCTCCTCGCGCGTCTGGGCATCCAGAGCGGCGAACGGCTCATCCATGAGCAGGACTTCCGGCTGGAGAATCAGGACCCGGGCCAGTGAAACGCGCTGCTTCATCCCGCCGGAGATCGCCTGGGGCAGATAATCGGCAAAACCGTCCAGACCGACCAGGGAGACGAACCGATCCACTTCCCGCTCCCGCTCCCTGCGGCTCAGCTTTCGGCCTTTCAACCCAAAGGCGATGTTCTCTTTGACTGTCAGCCAGGGGAACAGCGCGTCTTCCTGAAACACCACGCACCGGTCCGGTCCGGGCCGTCCGACCGGCCGTCCGTTCAATTGTACCGAACCGCTGCTGGGCGGTATAAAGCCGGCCAGGATTTTCAGCAGGGTGGACTTGCCGCACCCGCTTCTTCCCAGAAAGCAGATCATCTCCCCCCGCCGGGCGGAAAAGCGGATATCCTGCAGTACGACAACCGGGTTGATCCCGTTGGTGCTGAACTGCTTGCTCAGGGCGGCGACGTCAAGGATAGCCGGCATCGCTTCGGTTCGCTGATCGACAAGGTGCAAACGGGCCGTCACGGCATCCTCCGCGCGCTTTTAAAACTCAGCCGCAACAGCTGGTTAAGGCCCAGGTCACACATCCGGCCGATCAGGGCGATCATCAGGATGCCAACGATAATAACGTCGATGCGTCCGAGCATGCGCGCATCCATGATGAGGGCGCCCAACCCGTCAGGAACGCCGGTGAGTTCGCCCAGAACCAGATAGGCCCAGGAGATGCCCATCCCCAGGCGCAGCCCGGTGATGATCTGCGGCATGGCCGCCGGTATGAGGATCGCAAACGTCCCCCGCAGGCGATGAACGCCCATCATCGCCCCGGCCTGGAGCAGGATCGGGCTGACCTGACGGGCACCGGCCTCGGCGTTGAGGTATATGGGGAAAAAGGCTGCCAGGGCCACCAGAAAAACGGTGGTCTTCAGACCGATGCCGAACCAGACCATCGCCAGGGGCAGCCAGCTGATTCCGGGAACGGCGCGCAGCGCATTGATGGTCATGCCTACCATGCGGTTGACGGCGGCGATTCGGCCGGAAAGGAGGCCAAGGGGGATGCCTGCCGATGCCGCCAGGCCGAAACCGGACACGACTCTCAGGCTGCTGGCGACAAGGTCCTTAAAGAAGCGGCCTGCGTAAGGCCCCTGGCCGGCTTCGCTGAAGATATACGTCGAGGCGGCGGCGAGGATATCTTTGGGGTGCGGCAACAGATAAGTGGGCACCATGCCCGTTTCGCTGACGGCAAACCAGGTCAGGAAGAATACGACCGGCAGAAACCAGGGTGATATCCGATTGACCCAGCCGGCATTGGACGGGAAAGGGTTCATTCGCGTTTTTCCTTGGCCTGTCTGACAAAGGACAGGTCAAACAGCCGATTGTAATCTGGTTGACGGTCGATGATGCCCAAGGCCTGCATTCGGCTGCCCAGGGCTTTGGCCTTCTGGACGAAGGTATCGTCCATCTCCCAGGCAAGTTCCATGTTTGGAGCGGCCTTTTTTAACACCTCCATCGGGGTTCCGAAACCGGAGGCTTTATCCAGCCACTCCTCCGGATGCGCCCTTAAATAGCGGGTTGCCCGGGCGTGCGCGAGAACCAGCAGGGACACCCTTTCGGGGTGCTTGTCAATACTGGCGCGCCGGACAATCATCGCGGCGTTTATCGTGCCGACTGAATCGGTGTAGTAAGGGTATGAAAGAATGCTGCCGTATCCCTGACTCACCGCCAGGGTAGGCAACGGCTCTCCGGAAAGAAAGGCATCGATGCTTCCGCGCGCAAGTGCCGTTCCCATGTCGAAAAAATCGACCCGGATCAGCTTGACATCCTTTTCAGGTGAAATGCCGTTGCGGGTCAGAGTCTCCCGAAGCAGGATTTCATGCATGGTGCCCGGGACATAGCCGATGGTTTTGCCCTGGAGATCCTTTTCGGATTGAATCGGACCATCCTTTTTTACCACGAGGGCAGAGCATTTGTTGCAAAGTGCCGCTACGACCACAACCGGTTGGCCGGCGCAGGCGGAATATATGGCATGCGCCAGGGTGGTGCCGCACATGTCCAGGCTTCCGGCCAGAAGGGCCGTTTTTTGATCCGCCGGATTGGTGAAGGACAGGATTTGGCTTTGCATCGCATCCGGCAGAAACCGCTCATAAAAAAATGGCTGGATCGTCTGCGGTGTTTTCCATGTACCGATGCGGACCGTTTCACCCGCTAAGGCAAATGGGGGAAGCAGCGACAGGATCAGGACCGCAATCCAGCCAAACCCCGTTTTTTTACATGGCATGCCGTTTCTCCTTGCCGGGTTATGTGACAACCGCCGCATTGGCTGCTTTCATTTCAAAACAGTTTGATGGCAGCGAGGGATCCCATTCCATTTCCCGCTGCATGCGCTGGCAACGCTCTATGCCGGTGCCCCGGCCCTTTTCGGTATCGGCTCTGCCGTCCCTGGGGCTGGAACCCACCTCGGGGAAAAACAGGTTGGCGCCGGCCATGAGAGAAGCCGTATGGGGTTCATGGGTGCAGTGGGCCTTGGGCACATCACCCATGACCAGACGGCTGATGGCGACCAGACGGGCCATTTCAAGCTCGCTGATCATGCCGAATCGTTCCATGGGCGATCCTGGAAAATTGATTCGCCGCATGACTCCGCTGTAGGCCGCACCGAAATCCCGAGCCAGCAGCATCAGGTCCACAATTTCATCGGCCGCGTGCTCCGGTCCAACCGGCTCGACGCAGTTCATCCAGAGCAATCCGACGTCACGGAACACCTGTATGGTCCGAATGCGTTTTTCACGGTCAAAGGGCGTATCGCGGCCCTCACCCAGCCGGACCGCGTGGTAGGCCCCCACGAAACCGGCCTCGAGCAGCGCTTCTCCTTCGCGGTGATTGATATCCCTGGTGTTGGCCACCAGGGGGACGGCGGTCTCCGTTTTGAGCAAACGGCCGACTTCCAGCAGCCGTGCGAACGGATAGGTTCCGGTGGTCATCAGGTTCAGGCCATCGGCACCATGCTGTTCCGCCTGCTTGGCCCAGGCGACAATCTGATCCAAGGGAAATTCGATCTTCTCTTTGAAAATTCCGGCCTTGCGCGTAAGGCTGCAGAAAAGGCAATCCATCGGACACGGCTCGACATTCAGCCCGATGTGATAGTGGTTTTCGCCCTTGTTGCCGAATTGCGCGCGAGACAACCGGTTGGCCGTCTCCATGATGGCATAGCACGCCCGCGTGTGCAATTGCACCCCCATCAGGGTCATTGCTTCTTCCCGGCTGACAGGCACCCTATCCTCGGCTTTATTCAGGATTTCAGTAATTCGTCTATCAATTTTCGAGTTCATTTTCTTCCGTTTCAATCACTGCGGGGTTAGATGTTCTACAAATTCGCCAAACGATCACAAAATGTCAATTCATATTGGTGAATGCCCATTTTTCAGTCTATCTTCAAATAGCACGTATTCAGCATGTTGCGCCTCCCTGCTGGCCGCATTCGTCTTGCGGGCCAACGCCGCGTTTTGGTTTTTTTGAAAGTCCTCGACGAACGTCGTGGTATCGGTGTAGAGAGAAATATCCCAGGTTCCGCCACCCGCTGTCATTTTTCATCAGAAAAGGATGAAAACGGCAGTGAACAGGGCGGCACCGACTACGATACGGCCCCGTTTATCGGCCTGACTCTGAAAGGGCAATTTTAATTAGGACAGCGGCCATATGAATGGAAAAGAGCGAATTCTCAAGGCGCTGGCCGTCCAGCAGCCCGACCGGGTGCCCCTGTACATTCACGGCATCAACGAGGCACCCATCATCGGCATCGGCAGGCACCTCACCGACGGTCTGCCGGAACCCCGGCAGTTCCATGAAATGACCGATGGGGAAAAGATGAAGCTGGTGGACACCCTGTTCCTGATCCACGAAGCCTTCGGCGTGGACGGCATCACGACGTTTGAGATCGGTCACGAACGCGAACTGGATGACAAACATGTCATGGACGACTGGGGTATCACCTACCGGCGCAGCCCCCATGGACTGCCGGTAGCCAAGGGCCATCCGGTAAGGGACGCCGCTGATCTGGATCGCTACACGGCACCGGAACCCGACCGCTCCCATCTGCTGCTGCTGGACCTGGCCAGAGACCGCTTCAAGGGAAATGTGGCCTTGTTCTGGCTGATGCGGGGGGTGTTTGTAAGGAGCTGGCGGCTCATCGGCATGGAAAACTACATGATGAAGCTCTATCAGGATCCGCTGCTGGTCGAGCGGGTGGCGGAGATGGTCACCCGATACAACCTCAAGCAGCTGGACATGCTGGCCGATGCCGGGCTGGATGTCCTGGTGGTGGAGGACGACATCGCCAACACCAAGGCCCTGCTGATCTCGCCCGCGCATTTCAGGCGCTACGTCAATCCATACAACCGCAGGCTGGTTGACCGGGCCCACGCCCTGGGGGTAAGGGTCGTCCGCCACAGCGACGGCAACCTGTGGTCCATTCTGGACACCCTCATCGCTTCGGGCTACGATGGCCTCAATCCTCTGGAACCCCAGGCCGGCATGGACCTGGGGAAAGTCAAGGATGCCTGCGGAGACAGAATCTGCCTGCTGGGAAACATTGATTGCATGCACCTGCTGCCTGAAGGGACGCCGGCCGAGGTGGATGCGGCGGTCCGGCAGGCCATCGATGCAGCGGCGGCGGGGGGCGGATACATCCTATGCTCGTCCAATTCCCTGCATCCCGGAGTGAATCCCGAAAATTGCATCGCCATGTTCCAGGCGGCGAAAACATACGGCCGTTATGAATAACAACTCCGTCGATCCCGGTATAGGCGCCCGGTTATCTTCTCCACGCGTTGTCTTCTCGCTGCTGTTTTTGCTCTACATGTTCGATTACATCGACCGGCTGGTGGTCGTCTCCCTGTTCCCCTTTTTGAAACAAGACTGGGGCATTTCGGACACCCAGTGCGGCCTGCTGGTTTCCGCCGTTTACTGGTCCATCCTCATCTTCACCCTGCCCGTATCGGTGCTTATCGACCGCTGGAGTCGCAAGAAAAGCATCGGCCTGATGGCCCTTTTGTGGAGCGCGGCGACACTGGCCTGCGCCTTTACGCAGAATTTCACGCAGCTCTTTAGCGCCAGAACCGCCATCGGGCTGGGAGAGGCGGGATACGCCCCCGGCGGGACCGCCTTGATTGCCGCCATGTTTCCCAAAGCAATGCGGGCACGGGTCCTGGGCGTCTGGAATGCCTCCATTCCCTTGGGCAGTGCCATGGGAATCATACTCGGCGGCATTATCGCCGAGCATGTTGGCTGGCGTCACGCTTTCGGCATCGTGGCTTTACCCGGCGTCATCGTGGCCGTGCTGTTCTTTTTTGTTCGCGACTACCGCACGATTGCCCTGGTGAAACCGGGAGGCAGCCCGGGGCATGCAAGCATCCGGATGGGGTGGGGTGATATCGCCGGGCACTTCTTGAAGAACCGGACCCTGGCATTCAACAATCTGGCCTTTGCCGCCAATACCTTCGTGACCACGGCCCTGATGACCTGGCTGCCCAGCTATTTTCAGCGGATGGAGGATCTCTCCATGAGCCGGGCCGCCACCAAGGGCGGCGTGGTGATGATGCTGGCCATCGTCGGGGCGCCGCTGGGAGGATATCTGACGGATCGCTGGATGAAACGCCGGCAAAACGCCAGGCTTTTGTTTCCCGCCATCTCTTCGACGACCACCGCCGTGATCCTGCTGGCGGCCTTTAATTGGTTCGCCGGACCGGTCCAGTATGCGCTGCTGATGGGTGCCGGGATCAGCGCGGTAGCTTTCGTGCCCGCCGCCGCGGCGGTGACCCAGGACGTGGTTCATCCGGGCCTGCGGGCCGTGTCGCTGAGCCTGTGCGTCATCGTTCAGCACATTCTGGGCAGCGCACTGGGCCCGCCTGTCATCGGGGCCCTTTCCGACCGGTTCGGGCTGGCGACCGCCATGGCGTTCCTGCCCCTGGCGGCCCTGCTGGCGGGGATTCTTTTCTTTATCGGTTCATTTTTTCATGCAAGAGACAGTCAGCGCGCCGAGGAAATCCAGAGCCTTTTTTCATCAACCTCCTGATGCAAGGGATCGAATCCGGACAAATCATTCACGCCGTTCGCGGGGACCGGATTAAGACCGGATCATGGTCAGCAGCATCTTGAATAAGGTGACCGCCTTCAAGGCGTGGGGTTCATTGGCCGGCCTGATGATTGATCCGCTAGGTGGTGATGCGCCAGCAGCGATGGATGGTTTTGCGCTTGTTCATGTAATCTTCGGGAATGGTGCTGGCCGTGATCTCCGTCACTTCGGCCGCCTTGAGCCTGTCCATACAGGGATCGAAATTCTGATGGTTGGTGGAGAAAAACAGCGTGGCACCCGGTCGAAGCAGTTCAATCACCGCTGCCAGAAGCCGGGGATGGTCCCTGGTGATGTCGAAGGCCACGTTGCGGGTCTTTGTGGTGGAAAAGGAGGGCGGATCGACCACGGCCAGATCGAAGCGCTGCTTCTCTCGTGCCGCCTTTTTCAGGAAATCGAAGGTGTGGGCCTGGACCAGCCGGTTGGCCGCCGGATCGATGCCGTTGAGAACCATGTTCTCCCTGGCCCATTGGATCACGTTTTCCGAGCGGTCCACGGAAACGGTGGAGCGGGCCCCGCCTTTGGCGGCGTAACAGGAAAAAGAGGCCGTGTAGCAGTACAGGTTGAGAAAATCTTTTCCGGCCGCCAGCCCCCGGACCATCTGCCGGGTGTCCCGGTGGTCGGAAAACAGGCCCGTATCCACATAATCGTAGGGGTTGACCAGGAATCTTAAATCCCGTTCGGAGAGGACGATTTTTTTATCGGTCTGGTCGATGCGTTCGTAGCGCTTGCCATCCTGCTTGCCGGCCCAGCGCTGTTTCAGGTGGACCTTGTCCGCTGGCACGTCCAGGGACTTGGCCACGGCCTGGCCCATCAGGGCCAGCCATTCGGGTTCCGACTGGCGTCGCATGTACTCGCCGATAACCAGGTGGCCACCGTACCAGTCCACCACGGCGCGGATCTCAGGGATGTCCCAGTCATAGAGCCGGAAGACCTCGATATTCTCTCGATTGAAGCGATGGCGCAGGTGCTTATAGCGCTTTTTTACCCGGTTGGCGAGCATCTGCGCCTGCTCCTGAAAGTGTCTGGGGATGTCGATAGCGTTCATGCAGCCACGTTCCATCTTTGGGCGGTAATTGGGTTTGCTCGGCAGTATGGCCGATCTGGCGGAAATGTCAATTGGCAATGGCCGTGCTGCCGATGCCTAATAAATGACCAAGCCCCACTGACGATTCGCGCCAGCGGGGCTTGATTATGTTTTTTCCGGCCCGTAACCGCAACAGACGTTCATCCCAACGGAATACAGGCCATCGGTTTTTATGGGGCGTCCGGTCAAGCCGTACCGCAGACATCACAGTTTGTCAGGCATCGTTCGTAATGCTCATCTCGGTTCTCAACCTTTCGATCGGAGCCGGACCAGAACTTGATGATGCACTGGCTGATACACTCTTTTTCGTTGGGTACGATATCTCTTTGTTTCATGGCGATGCTCCTTTGGTTCAAGTTCCCATGATCGACCTTAATCCTACGGTATTGGTCGTTGTACCTTAACAGAAAAAATAATCACGCTTGACCGCCTGTGCATGCCGCACAATGAATAATTTCCAGATTGTTGCGAAAAAACGACGGAGGTGCGAAGGACCAGAGGAATGACGACACCCGGATAGTCGGGGAAAAATACGATTTGACCATCGGCGGTGGTGTTTGCTATCTTTAATTGTTTCTATGCGTCAATACAACCGTCTTCAACAAACCGGGCCGCCGATGTATTATTCTTATTTTTCAACCGGTAGTGTGAAAATCGACAGCGAACATGCCAACATCGACTGTATGATCGATCTGTGCCGGAACCAAAAAGATGAGTGGATGCCCACGGCCCGGGTCTTGATTTCGGCCCTCGCCAACCATCTGGACAGCGAGGAAAGAATCTGCAGGGAAGACGGCCTGAATATGACTCCCGATCACCTCGAAGAACACCTTCAACTCAAAGCCAGGCTTGCCCACATCGAAAAGCAGATAGACCGAGCCGATTTGGAAAAAGATGAATTTTTGAGCACCTTCAGGGACATGCTGTTCTACCACATCTCTAATTTCGACAAACATCTCAAAAACGGCTGACGCGATCAGTCAATTTCCACGGAGATCTGTCTGGGTGTATCCTCCTCGGGTTTGGGAATTTCCACCGTCAGCACGCCATTTTTGAATTTTGCCTTGATCTGTTCCGGCAAGACCATCGCATGAAGGGTGAAGGATCGGTGGAATTTTCCGCAGATGCGTTCCCGGCGATAATAGTTGGTCGCCTGGAGTTCAGGATCGGCCGCCCGCTCGCCGCTGATGGTCATCACGTTGTCCTTGACTTCCACCACCACATCTTCCTTGTTTACGCCGGGCAGGTCGGCGGCAAGAATGACGCCCCTGTCGGTTTCATAGATGTCTACACTGGGCGTCCAGGCACACAGCGGAACCTCTTGGTTGTCATGCGCCTGATGGGGAAACGAGTCATCGAAGAGTTTGTTGATGCGGTCCTGCAAGGTGGCGATATTTCCCAGCGGATCCCACTTGATCATAGCCATGGCATGTCCTCCTTATAGGTTGGACTAAGCTTATCCATCTCCGGACCGTTGTCAACCCCGGCAACGGCTTTTTCAGGCCGGTGTCCCTGCCGGTGAAACGGGGCCTTGCCAGGAATCCATAAACCGGGACAGCGAGCGCCTTCCACGCCGCTTGCGGCGGGGTTGGCGAGCGAACTGAAAATTGAATTTTTTATCCTTAGGGTGAAGATTTCCCATGGTTTGCCGCGGGGAGGTTCAATTGGCCCGAAACCGACAATAGGCTTGCAAAAGGCATCATTTTCTGGTGAAGTTGCCGCACCTTTTAATCGACTGGGAGAACAACCATGAACGACGATTTTGAAAACGAGTCCCCTGAAGGGGAAGAGAGCTTTGCCGACCTGTTTGAATCTTATAGCGCCGGCATGAATGATAATCTCCAGGTGGGCGACAAGATCCGGGGAAAAATCATCTCCATCGGCAATAACAGCGTGTTTGTGGACACGGGTACCAAAGCGGATGGTGTGGTGGAAAAGTCCGAATTGCTGGATGAGGAGGGCCAGCTGCACCTGGTTGAAGGAGACGAACTGGACCTCTACGTCGTCTCTGCCGACGAAAGTGAAATCCGCCTGTCCAGGGCCATTTCCGGCATTGGCGGAGTGAATATGCTCAGGGATGCCTGGGAGCAGCGTATTCCGGTGGAGGGCAAGGTGGTGGCCGCCATCAAGGGCGGGTTCCAGGTGGAGGTGATCAAGCAGCGCGCCTTCTGTCCCATCAGCCAGATGGACCTGACCTATGTGGAAGATCCGGAAGTTTACGTGGGACAGACATTTCCTTTTATTATCAAAAGGTTCGAAGAACGGGGCCGCAACATTGTCATCTCGCGGCGTGAGATTCTCCAAAAGGAGATGGAGGCGAGCCGCAAAGCCTTCATGGAACAGATGAACGCGGAGGCACTCTTCGAAGGGACCGTGGTCCGCATCATGCCCTTCGGTGCCTTTGTGGCCCTGGCGCCCGGAGTGGAAGGGCTGGTGCATATCAGTGAGCTGAGCTGGTCGCGGCTGGACACCCCCGAACAGGCCGTCAAGGTGGGGGATCGACTCCAGGTGAAGGTTCTGGGCATCAAAGACGGCGACAAGCCGGGAACCAAAAAAATCTCTCTCTCCGTAAAGCAGGCCATGGGGGATCCCTGGACCGATGCCACGAACCGGGTCCGCGTGGGAGACAAATTGATGGGCAAGGTGACCCGATGCGCCAATTTCGGTGCTTTCGTCGAGCTTTTCCCGGGCATCGAGGGGCTGGTTCACATCAGCGAGATGAGCTATACGCGCCGGG
This sequence comes from Deltaproteobacteria bacterium, assembly GCA_020444075.1. Classification (GTDB taxonomy): domain Bacteria; phylum Desulfobacterota; class Desulfobacteria; order Desulfobacterales; family Desulfosarcinaceae; genus Desulfosarcina. Next base: position 26,201 of record JAHLLR010000014.1, on the reverse strand, counting down.
TGATGCGCCCGGAAGAGGTGGTCGTCCCCGGTGACGAAATCATGGTGATGGTCAAAGAGTTCGACCTTGACCGCAAACGAATTTCCCTGAGCATCAAGGATGCCGAAGGCGATCCCTGGGCAGACATCGAAGAAAAATTCAAGCCGGGCAAAACCGTACAGGGGCGGGTGGAGAAAAAGGAGGGGTTCGGCATCTTCGTGAACCTGGCACCGGGCATCACCGGCCTGCTTCCCAAATCCAAGATAGCCGCCTCGGAAAAAGCGGCCCAGATGGACGCACTCAAGCCCGGGGCCGCCATCACCGTGACCATCGACGGAGTCAATGCCAGGGAACGGAAAATCTCTTTAGGCACCGGTGATGCCGCCGATGACCAGGGGTGGCAGGAATTTGCCGGCGGGACCGCTGACACACTGGGTTCACTGGGAGACCAACTGAAGCAAGCCCTGTCCCAACAGAAAAAGGGAGGTTGACGATGGCACAGTGCGATTTTTATGACCTTATCATCATCGGCGGCGGTCCCGGCGGATTGTCCGCCGCCATATATGCCATGCGCGCCGCGATGAAGACGGTTCTGATAGAAAAGGGTGTCACCGGCGGCCAGGTGACCATGAGTGACGAGGTGGAGAATTACCCGGGCTTCATCCACGTCAGCGGGGCCGAACTGTCGATGAAATTCACCCAGCACGCCCAGTCCTATGATTTGGAAATGATCTCTCAGGAAGTGACGGCACTGGACCCGGGGTTGAACTACCATACGGTGAAACTGGCCAATGGCGAATCGCTGAAAGCCCATGCGGTGATACTGGCCACCGGCGGCAGCCCCAAAAAGCTTGATGTACCCGGAGAGCGGGAGTTTTATGGTAAAGGCGTTTCCTACTGCGCCACCTGCGACGGATTCTTTTTCAGAGGGAAAACGGTAGTGGTGATCGGCGGGGGCGACAGTGCCGCGGAAGAGGCCCTTTATCTGGCCAAGCTGTGCAAGAAAGTCTACATCGCCCATCGCCGGGATCAATTACGGGCCAGCAAAATCCTCCAGCAGCGAATTTTCGACGACTGCAACATCGAGATGCTCTGGAACACGGTGGTCACTGATATCAGTGCCGGCAACAATGGCGTGGACCGCGTGGGTCTGAAAGACACGGTCACGGCGGACACCCGGGAACTGAAAGTGGACGGGGTGTTCATCTTCATCGGCTTCAACCCCAACAACGAACTGGTTCCCGCCGGCACCCGGATGAATGCCGACGGCATGGTAGTGACCGACGAGAAGTGTGAGACCAACTCTCCCGGTATTTACGTAATCGGGGATCTGCGGGAAAAATTCGCCCGTCAGATCGTCCTCTCGGCAGCCGACGGCTGCACGGCCGCCCTGGCCGCCGCTCATTTTGTGGAGGCAAAAAAACCGATGCGGGGGGACACCTGTGAGCTTCCTCCGGATTCGGCGGCATGATGGTTGCGGATGCAATCCATCGATGGCGCCGCCTTTGTTCAGGGTTCGGGACGCTGGCACTGGTTTTGATGACGGTCCATGGCGGATACGCCTTTGACCGACCCTCTTCAGCCGGTCCTGTCAGAGCGTTGCGTGTCGGCCTGGCGGCGCACGATGTTGACGGGCTGTGGAGCGGTGAATCCAGGGAGAACGGGCCGGACCTCTGCGCCGAGGTGATCTTCAACCGCCCGTTGTTCCATCTGCTTTCCGCCACGGCATACCCCAACACGGGGGCCAGTCTCAACACCCGGGGCAATACCAGCAAGATATATGGAGGCTTCCTGCTTCAGTGGGAACCGGACTCAGCCTTCTTTTTTTCAACGGGAGTGGGTCTGGCCCTGCACGACGGCAGGCGGGATACGGATTCGGCAGACCGGAAATCACTGGGATCGCGGGTGCTGTTCAGGGTCCCCATCGAAATCGGCTATGCCGTCAACCGGCATCATCGGATTATTCTTGCCTTCGACCACATATCCAATGCCTATCTGGCCTCGCCCAACGAAGGCATGGACACCCTGGGGCTGCTTTACGGATACCGTTTCTGACGGAGTGGATGGACCGCGGTTTTATTAAAAAGGACCAGGATAATCGACCCATGTTTGATCTGTTCAGAATGTGGAAAGAACGGCATTTTTCCGATCCCCAACGGGTGATTCTCGGTTTCATGCTGCTGGCCGGAGCGGGCCTGGTCTATTTTCTGGGCAGCCTCCTGACACCCGTCTTTATCAGCATCATCATCGCCTATCTGCTCGAGGGCATGATCGGCTTGCTTCACCGTTCACGCATTCCCCGCCTGGCCGCCGTATCCATAGTCTTTACAATTTTTATGGTCGGCATGATCGTCATCATCCTGTGGCTGATCCCCCTGACCGTCAAACAGGTCAGCCAGCTGGTCCAGCAACTGCCAGGCATGCTGGCCACGGTTCAATACCGCCTGCTTCAACTGCCCACCAGCTACCCCGAGCTGATATCCGAAGTCCAGGTCAGACAGATCATCGATTTTCTCAATGCCGGCATATCCACCCTGGGCAAACGGGTCCTGACCCTGTCATTGGCCTCGGTCGTGGGGCTGCTTCACCTGGTGGTATATCTGGTGCTGGTGCCTTTCATGGTCTTTTTTCTGCTGAAGGACAAGGAGATGATCCTGGGCTGGGGTCGGCGTTTTCTGCCCGACAACATGGATCTTACCGAATCCGTGTGGCAGGAAGCCAACATCCAGGTGACCAACTACATCAGGGGTAAAGGCTGGGAACTGCTGATCATCTGGGGGGTCAGCTATGTCGTGTTCAAGGCTCTGGGGCTGCAGTTTTGCCTGTTGATCTCCCTGTTCGTCGGTCTGTCCGTCATCATTCCCTATATCGGCGTGACCGTCATGGGGTTTGTCATGGCGCTGGCTACCTACGTCCAGTGGGGGTGGAGCAGTGAGTTTGCCTCGGCCATGGTCGCCTATGCGGTCATCCAGATACTGGACGGCAATCTCCTGGCGCCGCTGCTGCTCTCCGGCGTGGTGAACCTTCACCCGGTGGCCATTGTGGTGGCCGTACTCCTTTTCGGCGGATTGTGGGGGCTTTGGGGGCTGTTCTTCGCCATTCCCCTGGCTACACTGGCCAACGCCGTCATCAAAGCCTGGTTCATGAGGCTGGAACAACGGCCTGAAAACCCGTAACCGATGACCTTAACCTGACGTTCCTTTTGCTTTTGCCTGTTTGGCCGGTAAACTTAAAATACGTGTTGCCTTCAGGCGTACGTATATTATGATTAGAAAAACGCATCTGTCTTTTTAACAGGCTCCGCCGTTTCATGGGTGTCGCAGGGCGGCCGGGCCAGCGAGGAGCACCATGCAGGAAACCGATTTCTTAAAAGGCAACCAGAGAGTCCTGAACGACATCAAGAAATTCGAAATCTTCGAACCCTTTCAGGACGAAGAACTCCACCACCTGATGTCCATGAGCAAAATCAGAAAGTACAACCCGGGAGAAACCATTCTCGAGCAGGGCAGTTCCGATACATGGCTCTATTTTCTGGTCTATGGGAAAGTCCGGTTGATGAAGGACAATAAGCCGGTGGCCCTGCTTCAGCGCAGGGGCGATGTCTTCGGTGAAATGGGAGCCATCGAGTGCGCCCCCCGCAGCGCTTCGGCTGTCGCTGACGGGGAAACGGTCTGCCTGGCCACGGACATCTACTACATCGAACAACTGACCGGTACGGACAAACTGGCCTTCGGATACGTAATCTATCGCGTCTTTTCAGGGGTGTTGGCCGACCGGCTCAGAGTCACCACGGAAGAGCTTTTAGAGTTGAAGGGCCGCAGCATCAAAATCTGGTAACCCCACCGATAGAAAAAAATTCAGCGCCTCGGCTGTCTTTCTTTTTCGGTTGCTCCTGTTCACACCCCTCCGGCCCACCCCATCCACAGGCAATCAAGTCCGTCCAGGGCCATGTGAATGGCCAGCCCCAGTCCCACCAGACGGGTTTTAGAGACAGCCGTCAGCCCCAGGACCACCACCATGGCAGGCCAGGTGTGCAAAGGATGAAAGCCGATACTGCAGCGGTTGGGATCAAAGACCGGCGTGGCCACCAGGTGGTCCAGGTCCACGGCCATGGTGGAAACCATTACGATCCAGGCCCCTTTCCAGCGATCGGGGAATGCCAGGCGGGCAACGACGGCCGGCACCAGAACGTGCAGAGCCATGTGAACGGCGGTGCGCAGCATGGTTGTCCTTCTACAGTTTCACTAGCTCATACGCCCGCGTACCCAGACCCAGTCGTTCAGCGTAGTCCAGCTGAATCTCCCAGTCCACCTTGGGATAGATGCCTTTGAACTTGTCTTCACCGGCAGCCGTGTTCGTGGACAGCCGGGTGCCGGCCAGGGCCGGTTCCGCATTCACCAGATCCACCGAGGCCTGGTCGATGGCCACGGGGTCGGTGGACGCCACGACGCCGATATTTTTCACGATCGGCGCATCGTTGGCAGGGTAGCAGTCGCAGGCGGGGGATACATCGGTGATGAAATTGATATAAAAGGCTTTGTTCGCCTTCCCCTTGAGAACCCCCATGGTATATTCCACCATGTTTTCCAGAAAGACAGGAATAGACTGGCTCCACTGCACCGAGATGGCTTCGTTGGGGCAGATGAGGATACACTCGCCGCAGCCGATGCAGGCCTCGGCGTCGATCTGCGCCTTTTCGTCCGTCATTGAGATGGCATGCTGGGAGCAATGGTCCTGGCACTCGCCGCAGCCGATGCACTGTTCGCCTGAAATTTTGGGAGACAGGCCGGAGTGCTGGGCCAGCTTGCCTTTTCGGGAAGCACAGCCCATGCCCAGGTTCTTGATGGTGCCGCCGAAGCCGGCCAGTTCGTGGCCTTTGAAATGGGCCACGGAAACCAAGGCATCGGCTTCCACAATATCCGTACCGATATACACCGACGTGAAGCGCTTCTGGTTGATCGTGATCCTCGTTTCATTTTTGCCCCGCAGGCCGTCGGCGATAATCAACGGCGCTCCAACCACGGCGTAGGCGAATCCGTTGGCGATGGCAGTGGTCAGATGATGGGGCGCATCGCTGCGGGTACCGGCATAAAGGGTATTGGCATCGGTGAGAAAGGGCGTCCCACCGGCCTGCCTGACCACTTCCACCACCTTGCGGATGTACACCGGGCGGATGAACGCCGCATTGCCCATCTCCCCGAAATGGATTTTGACCGCTGTCAGATCCCGCTTTTCGAGAACTGTCGATATACCGGCAGATTCCATGAGCCGTCCAATTTTTACGATGAAATTTTCTTTGATCGTGGCCCGCATATCGATGAAATAGACGTGGCTGGTCATGGCGTCCTCCAGAGGTAACGATAAAAAGTCAAGCCGGCCGGTTTGGCCGGCAATCCGCACGCTTAGAAAAAGGGGTTAACCCGGCACAACCGATTTTCAACTGGCTGATGGGCATTTCGGCCGGAACAAAGGCAGCAGATGCATACATCTACCGGCCCCCCTGGACATTGTCAAGATCTTAGGCCGGCCCGGAACCGCTGGAAAAAGAGAATGGATTGGGGTATAAGGAAATTTGGAACAACGACCATCCATTACCCTACGGAAAGTCTTTTAATGGAGCTCAACGCAAAACTGACCCTACTGGAACGCATGGTCGACATCTACGACCGGTTTGCGGGCGAATTCGACCTGGCATGTGAGAAATACTGTGCTCACTGCTGCACAGCCAATGTCACCATGACCACCCTGGAAGGCTACCGGATCCTCAACCACCTGGAAAAGACCGGTGAAACCCGCTATCTGGAAATGATTGCCCGGCAGGCCCATCCCGACCGTTTTTTGCCCCGCATATCAATCAATCGCATGGCCGATATCTGTGCCCGGGATGGCGACCCGCCCGATGAACCCCTGAACCCCGACGCCGGCCCCTGCCCGGTGCTGGCGGATGATACCTGCCCGCTCTATCCGGTACGCCCCTTTGGCTGCCGGTGCATGGTGTCAGCCAGAAATTGCGGTCGAACGGGATTTGCCGATATGGACCCGTTTATCCTGACGGTCAATGACGTGTTTCTTCAGCACCTGGAGCATATCGACGCCCAGGGGTACACGGGCAACTTCGTTGATGTGATGCAGTTTCTGGATTTAAATGAAAATCGTCAGAACTACGCCGCCGGCCGACTCGGAGCGGCACCGGACGGTCTGGTCGCTAATCAGCCGGTGTTCGTGCTCATGATACCGCCGGAACACCGGGAGCGGATTCAACCCCTGCTGATGCAGATTCGCAGCCTCCACGTGTAGCAAGAAGGGACCGTCATGCAAACCTATCCCATCCCCATGGTCCCCGGGCCGGTCATGGTGCCCGATGCCATCCGAAAAGTCTACCTGGAACCGTACGGCTCCGGGGATCTGGAAATCGAGTTTGTTGAACTATACACACGCACGCAGCGGCGGCTGAAAGCGATTTTCGGCACCCGGGACGATATCGTGATCCAGTCCGGCGAGGGAATGCTGGCCCTGTGGAGCGCCTTGAAAAGCTGCCTGGTACCTGGTGAACGGGTGCTGGCAGTGGCAACCGGTGTGTTCGGTTACGGCATCGGCGAAATGGCCCAATCCATTGGCGCCGACGTTAAGACCGTGGGCTTCAGCTATGACGAGACCATCAACGACATGGCCCGCATCGAAGCCGCCATCGCCGAATTCAAGCCCCGCATGATCACGGCCGTCCACTGCGAAACGCCCTCGGGCACGCTCAACCCCCTGGAAGAACTGGGCCGCCTGAAACACGCCTACCGGGTTCCCCTGTTTTACGTGGACACGGTGGCCGGAGCCGGCGGTGTGCCGGTTCTGGCCGATGAATGGCATATCGATTTGTGCCTGGGGGGATCCCAGAAATGCCTTTCCGCACCGCCCGATATGTCCTTTTTGTCGGTGAGTCCCAAGGCATGGGAGATTATCGATGCCGTGGGCTATGTGGGCTACGATGCGCTGAAACCATTTCAGCATGCCATAGAAAAACGGTTTTTCCCATACACACCCAGCTGGCAGGGCGTGGCCGCCCTGTATACGGCTGCCGGCCTGCTGTTGGATGAAGGACTGGAGAAGAGCTTTAACCGCCATGATGCGGTGGCCCGGTTCTGCCGGCAGCAGCTGGTGGAGATGGGCATCGACCTGTTTCCGGCCCCGGGAGCCATCCCCTCGCCCACGGTCACGGCAGCCAGCATTCCCCAGGGATATACGTGGCAGGCATGGGACCAACGGCTGCGGGAACGGGGCCTGGTGGTAGCCGGCAGTTATGGGCCGCTGGCCGAGAGGGTCTTCCGGTTGGGCCACATGGGCACCCAGGCAAACCCGGAGCTGGTCAAGCGGGCACTGGAAGCAATTGCCGACGCATTATAGAAAGGTAGGACTCCTGGCCCGGAAGACCCTGCTTGGCGTTGTCCTTGAAAATTGGTTAACCTGCCATCCCTAAACCGAAGGACGCCTCGCGATGATAAAAGCAGCTGACCTGACCCCACGACAAAAAAAGATCGCGATTACCCTTTTCGCCATCCTTCTGATCTACCTCCTTTTCGGGTTTATCGGCGCCCCTTTCATTGTTCGCGGCATTCTGGAAAAAAAGGTGGCCGGGGCGATCAACCGGCAGGTGAAGGTGGGACCGGTAAGGGTCAACCCCATCACCTTGTCGGTCACCCTCAGGGATCTCAATATCCGGGAAACCGGCGGCGCGCCTTTTGTGAAACTGGATGAAGCCTACGCCAACCTGCAGACATCGTCCTTGTTCAAGTGGGCTCTGGTGCTCAAATCGGTGCGCGTGGTCAATCCGGACATTGCCCTGGTGCGCACCGGGGAAACCACCTTCAATTTTTCAGACATCGGCGGGAAAAACCCGCCCAAAGCACCGGAAGCAAAAAAAACGGCAGACGCCGGCGGCGGATTCGCTCTGGCGATTTACGACACCCGGATCACCGGCGGCCGGATCGTTGTGGACGACCGGGTGGTCTCCGTGGTCAATCACATCGACGACCTGAACCTGAGCGTCGCGGACCTCTCCTCACGCCCGGCCGACAGGGATGTCTATACCCTGTTCAACCTGACCGCCCGGATCAACGGCGCTGCGCTCTCCCTGGATGGTAAAACCCGGCCCTTCGGCCCCGACCGTGAAACCAAGGCCGACATCGGTCTCAACTCATTGCAGGTGCCCCACTACCTGCCTTATGTGCCGCTGCCTGAAAATCTGAAAGTACGCTCTCTGCAAGTGGCAACGGAAACCGAACTCAGCTTCCGCATGAAGGAGGACAACCAGCCGGAGCTGGTGCTGGCCGGCCTGCTTTCTCTCCAGAATGTCCAGCTGGCCGACGGCAACGGCGACCCCTTCGTGAACCACCGCAACCTGAAATTCGACCTGCTGCCCTCAAGGGTGCTCACCGGGCAGATTCGGTTGGCTCAAGTGGATCTGTCCGGCCCGGAGATCTTTCTGAAACGGCTGCCCACGGGAAACCTGTACCTGCCATTTCTCGCGGTGAAGGCCTACGACAAGGGACAGGAGGCGGCGGCTGAAGATACGACCGGCCGGTTTAAACCGGTGGTCACCATCGATCGGCTGAACCTGGAAGCGGGCGTCGTCCACTTTGAAGACCGTTCCAACAGCGACCCGTTTTCCACCACCATTTCCGACCTCAGCCTGGAGGTGGACAACTTCGGTCTCAACAGCGACCGCACCGCCGCCTATCGGCTCGCGCTGAAAACCGAAGCCGACGAATCCGCCCGCCTGTCCGGCACCGCTGCTTTTGCCCCCCTGCAGGTGTCGGGAGAGATCGATGTCTCGGATGTCAAGGTTTCCCGGTACCTTCCCTACTACAAGGATCTTTTCGCGTTCAAAGCCGTGGAGGGCAAGGTATCGTTCGGCGGAAATTACCGCTTCCGCGAGGAAAACGATGCCCCCCTGGTCTCCCTGGCCGGCGTCCATCTGGAGGTGGATGCCCTCAAGGTGGTCGACGAGGATGACGACGCCCCCCTGTTATCGCTCGACCGGCTGAGCCTGGCCGACACCACGGCCGAACTGGCCCGCCATGAAGTGACCCTGGGCAGTCTAACGCTGTCCACGGCGGAGATCTCCTGCCGCCGGGAAAAAGATGGGTCGCTGAACCTGGTAAAGGCCTTTGTGCCCGCCGCTGACGCCAAAGCGCCGCCAACGGATAATGCCGGTGTGCCGGATGGCAAGCCCATACCCCGGACTGAACCGCCGCCCGAGCCCTTTGTCGTGAATCTCAAGGCTGTCAAAATTTCCGATGTCGCCGTGAATGTGGAAGACCGGGTGCCGGAAGAACCGGTAACCTTAAGGATCGACCAGATCGCCCTGTCCGCTTCGGATCTCTCCAGTGCGCCCGGTTCGACCGGCAAGGCCGACCTTTCCCTGCGCTGGGGGCAAGACGGACGGCTCCAGGCCGGCGGCGAGGTCACCATCGACCCCCTTGCCCTGAACCTGGCCATTCAGGTCAAAAAAATGGACGTCCGGCCCTTCCAGCCCTATCTTTCCGAGCAGGCGGGACTGATCGTCACCGAGGGTTTTTTCAACACGGCAGGCCGGATGCGGCTCTCCCGGAAAAACGGGGCGGCACCGTCGGTCACCTATACCGGCAAGGCGGGACTCAACCAGTTTGCTTCCATCGACCGTAAAAACGCCAATGATTTTCTCAAATGGAACGCCCTGGTTTTCGACGATCTCGAGGTCGGCGTGAACCCCGTCCGAATCTCCATCGACCAGGTTTCCCTGGCCGATTTTTTCGCCCGGGTGATCGTCGATCCGGACGGCAGCCTCAATCTGGTTTCCATGTTCAGCCATCCGGAACCCACGCCGACGGATGCCGGTGAAACCGGCGGCGGGAAGCCGATTCCGGAGAAATCGGCTTCCCATGCTGAAACGCCGTCCATCCGCATCGCCCGGGTAACGCTGAGTGGTGGGGATGTGGATTTTTCCGACCATTTCATCAAACCCAATTACAGCGCCCGATTTCAAGATCTTGGCGGCCAGGTGTCCGGCCTGGAGTCTATTGCCGAAAAGCGGGCTGACGTGCTGCTGGAAGGCATGTGGGGCAGCCACGCCCCGGTGAAAATCACCGGCCGGATAAACCCGCTGATCGAAAATCCCTATGTGGATCTGAACCTGAACATTTCCGATATCGAACTGAGTCCCTTTTCCCCCTATTCCGGAAAATACATCGGTTACATCCTCGAAAAAGGGAAGCTGACCTTCAACGTGGCTTATCTCATGGAAAACCGGAGGCTGGAGGGGACGAACAGCGTCTATATCAATCAACTCACCCTGGGGGATTCGGTGGACAGCCCCGACGCGGTCAGCCTGCCCATCAAGCTGGCCATCGCCCTGTTGAAGGACCGCGAGGGAAACATCGTGCTTGATCTGCCGGTCAGCGGCAGCCTGGACGACCCCCGGTTCAAGATCGGCAAGGTGATCCTGACCGTGCTCAAAAACCTCATCGTCAAGATCGTCTCCTCGCCCTTTGCCGCCTTGGGCGCCCTGGCCGGCGGCGGCGAGGAGTTGAGCTATTTAGCGTTCGATCCCGGTGTCAGCGGGATCAGCCCGGAAAATGCCGGGAAGATGGACAAGCTGGCCAAGATTCTTTTTGAGCGGCCGGGGTTGAAGCTGGATGTCCAGGGTGCGGCCACGCCGGAAACAGACGGCGAGGCCCTGCAGGCCGTTCTGCTGGAAAACCGGCTGAAGGCCGAAAAGCTCCAGAAGATGATGAAATCGGGAAAAAACGCCGTCCCGCTGGAAGAGATCGTTCTGGGTGAGAAAGAACGGACGGCCATCCTGGAAAAACTGTTTGCCGCATCCGGCATTGCCGTGCCGGTGGACGACAGCGGAAAGCCCGTCGAACTGACGCCTGAAATCATGCAGAAACTCCTGCGGGCGCACACCGAGGTCACGGAGAACGATTTCCGCAAGCTGGCCAACGCCCGTGCCTTCAATGCCAAGGACTACCTCCTGGAGCATGGCCAGGTGGACCGGGATCGCGTTTTTATCGTGGAACCGCGGACAGGTAGCAAGGCGCAAAAACCGGAAAAGGCAGATAAAGGGCAGGTGGTCTTCAGCCTGAAATAAAAATAGAAGTATTCCTTATTCGACGTTCAGGGGGCTTATGCTGTAGGAGAGGCCGCCAGCCGCGGTACAGCAATGAGATTGGCCTAAATCCCGTTCATGAAAACCGCAGCGCCAACGCCTCCAGGTAGCGGGACTTGACCTGGTCGGTGGCCATGGCCCGTGCCACCGGCGGCAGGCGCAGGATGACGCCCAGCACGGCGGCCAGAGCCCGATGGTGCCACAGGACGTGGTTGTCGAAAAGCAGGTGCTGGAGTTTTCCCCGCTCGACGGCCATCACCACCGCCCGGTGGGCGGTGTTCAGTGGGGTGAGCATCCGTCTGGGCCGGTGGTCCAGCGAAAGACTCCCGGTTTTGGTGCATGCCTGCAGGCACACCCCGCAGCCCAGGCAGCGGTTTTCGTCTACCCGGGCCAGGTTGCGTTTGGGATGCTTCGGATCATTGGCCGACACCAGGGTCATGGCTTCCACCGGGCACACGGCCACACACTTTCCGCAGCCGTTGCAGGTCGTTTCATCCACCCGGGGCATAAACGCGGTGGTATGGATGGGATGCATCAAGGCAAAGCGGCGGGCCGTGATCATGGCCTCACAGCAGCACCCGCAGCAGTTGCAGATGAAGTTGACCCCCTGCCGCACATTCTCGCCGAACTGGACCAGGTTGTTCTCGCGGGCCTTGGCCAGCAGATCCAGGCCTTCGGAAACATCCACCGCCCGCGCATGGCCGTGGCGGATCAACGATTCGGCAGCCGTATTGAAGGTCATGCAGATATCCATGGGCGCCGCGCAGGCCCGGTTCAGGTGCATCATCTTGTGACGGCAGTAACACATGCTGATGCCCCTGCAGGTGGCACCTTTCACCACTTCGCTGGCCCGTTCGTAATCCAGCACGTACAGGGCGTTCTCCTCGGACAGGGCCGGCTCATGGACAAAAGCCCGCCCGAGCTGGGTCTGCCCCTCGGTGAACAGCGCGCGGACGAAATCCTCCTCCTGGTTGAGATATTGGTAAAGCAGTTCCGCCAGCAGTTTCTGATCAATATCATGCCGGATGCGCATCATGGAAAACTCGAAAAAACCGGCCATGGGCGGCGCCAGCACATAATGCATCACCTGGTTCACTTCGACGTCGACCAGCAGGGCCTTTTCCGCCAGTTGATCCAGAATCGTGCGCGTTTCGCGCTCGCTCATGCGCCAGATGCCGGCGGCCCGCTTGACGGTGAAGGGTCTAACCGGCAGCCGGGAAACCAGTTCGGCTTCCCGACGGTCGAAAAGCACCATCAGTATCCGGGTAAGTAATTCGGAGGGAGGAGCGCCCTGGGGAAAGCGGTTAAGACGTTCGGTCAACCGTTGATAGGCAGATGGGGAACCGATATGAGCCATGGCATGCTCCTGGCTGAGCACCGGTTTTTCAGCGCATCATCCCTCCCGGGCCGTGCATGAAGGATGCTGCATGAACTAGGGTCGATCATACCAGAATGAAGGCGAGGATTCAAACTCAGTTTAATGGTTTCAGGTGGCGTCGGGGTTCACGGCAATGGAGATGGTGCGGGCGCTCGCAGGTCCTGCCGGACACCCCGACCCGGTTTTAGTGGGAATCACCCTGCGCTGATACATGCTCTGGCCTGGCGACCGCTCGTTTTCGCTTCCCGACGATAGCAGGCATGCTTTGCTTCGGCCGTGTCGGATTCCATCTCACAGGAAACAAGCCGGTGCGTCAATCGTTCATATGCTGTTGTGCAGCATCGTTTTGCCTTTGATTTAAATGCGTTCATCATTGGTTTTTCCTTTCTCATCACCCATTGAGTTCTGTATATCGCCCCGATGACTGACGTCCGAATGAACGGCCACACCCGCAACTGTCGAATTTGAAGACGTGGCAGGCGATGGAGGACTGAAGCCGGTTGATCCCCTTTTCCGTGATCGAAATCCACGACCGCTCGATCGAGATCAATCCATCGGTTATCATCGAGTCGATCGCGGAGATGACGCTGCGCTCCGGAAGATCCGAGAATTCTTCCAGGAGCCCTTCCCGGTCGATCGTGCCATCCCGAAGTTGCCCGTTGAGCGGATTACACATGAAATAGAGAATATTTATTTCCAGGTTATTTATTTCCATATCACGCCTCTTCGCGGTGATCTTCGGTTAACCGGCGGATAAAAGGAAGCTGAACAGGGCGTCAATCATACCGGATTCATTCAACAAGAATCAGGCCAACTATCTGATGTACGGATAACCCGTTGAACTCGAATCGTAAACAGGGGAACCCGGCGTTGCATGACAGCTCAACAATCTGAGGGAACCAACATTTTGAGCGGGGTTGTCAAAATCTTGATGGCGGGGAAGGTGCAGTGCTTCCGCACGACTACCGGGGCGGCTTTTGAATGTGCATTCGCTTCATGCGCTCGATCAGCGTTGTCGGTTTCAGGGCCAGCAATTGGGCGGCACCCGCTTTCCCGTATATTTTCCATTGACAGTGGATCAGGGCGTTGATCGTGTTCTGACGCTCGAATTGTTTTAATTCCGCTTCGGTCATCACCTGCCCATGGGCATCACGATCCAGCGGGCTGACCGTCGGCGGACTTTCACTGAATTGAAAACCGGTTTTGATCATACTGAAATTCAGATCTTTCGATCGGGCCAGAATCATCGCCCGCTCGATGGCATTTTCAAGCTCCCTGACGTTGCCCGGCCAATCGTAGGATTGCAGGTCGATCAGGTTGGCCTGGGTCAACCGGGGGCAGGGAACATTCATCTCCCGGGAGAGTTTTTTTGCAAAATGGGTGGCCAACGATAGAATATCCGCTTTGCGTGCCTTCAGGGGGGCGACCTGAATGGGAAACACATTCAGCCGATAGTACAAATCGTCCCGGAATCGTTTGGCCGTGACTTCTTTTTCAAGGTCCTTGTTGGTAGCGGCGATAATGCGAACATCCACTTTTCTGGTTTTGTCTTCTCCAAGACGCTCGTATTCGCCTTCCTGAAGAATGCGCAGCAGCTTGCTTTGCAGGTCGAAGGGGATTTCACCCACTTCATCCAGAAATATGGTCCCGCCGTCGGCGGCCTCGAATCGTCCGATCCGGTCTTTTACCGCACCGGTAAAGGATCCTTTGACGTGGCCGAAAAATTCGCTTTCATAGAGCTCTTTGGGTATGGTTGCACAGTTTACCTTGATCAGGGGCATCGCTTTGCGGCTACTGTGCTTGTGGATTTCACGGGCAACCAACTCCTTGCCGGTACCGGACTCGCCGTAAATCAGGACATTGGCATCGGTGGGTGCCACCCGTTCGATCTGCGAGATGACGGTCTTTATCGGATGACTGTCGCCGATGATGGTACCGTAGGCGTTTGAACCGGCAAGCTCCTGTTTTAAAAATACATTTTCTGCCTGTAGGCGATCTTTCAGTGATCGGATCTCCCGGGTTCTCTCGGCAACTATTTTTTCCAGCTCATTGTAGGCGTTCCGGATCGCTCCTTCAGCCGCTTTGCGTTTGGCGATTTCACGTTCCAGGTCGTCGTTGGCTTTTTCCAGAGAACGAACATGGGCGGCGCATTGGCTTTCCAGAAACCTGCACTTCTCCGCTAACAGGTCCAGGTCTTCCGGCGGATTGATGGGAGATGAAACCATGTGGTGCTCCACGGCATTTTGACCGGTTCACGCCGTCGAAAAATTGGAGTTGGCGAACGCACCGATCGGATCGGTACAAACGGGTAAATAAAGCTAAACTACTACAGGATTAAAAAAATACAATGAGCGGGGTCTTCCTTGACAAGGCACCGTGCACCGAACTAAGATCCTCTTTCACAAACAGCTGCGGTTGTGTTAATTTGTTGATGCCTCTCCATAGCACCCTGTACCCCGTCAGTCCAACCCTCGGAAAACGAAGGTGAAACATGCAGCCGATTGACGCCCACGCCCTGTTATCTCCCTGGCAGCCTGGCATGCTCAGCCTGACCCTCTATGGTGTCGTTGTCATCGCGCTTACGCTTGCCATTCTCTTTCTGTCCCGCTGGCTGGGCCGGCACCAACCCAACGATGAAAAACTGCGTGTTTACGAAAGCGGCATCATCCCCACCGGGCAGGCGAGGCTTCGCTATCCGGTTCCTTTTTTCATGGTGGCCATCTTTTTTCTGATTTTCGACGTGGAAGGGGCCTACATCTTCTCCTGGGCGGTGGCCAGCCGTCCGCTGGGCTGGGCGGGCTGGCTCCAGATTGAATTTTTCATCGGCGTGCTGATTGCCGGCCTGATTTACGTCTGGGTGAAAGGAGGCCTCGAGTGGGGGCCGAAACGCGACTGAAACCGGACGCCGCCCTTGCCGGTGTGGACGTCGTGATCAACTGGGCGCGCAAACACAGCCTGTGGCCCATGTTTTTCGGCCTCTCCTGCTGCTTCGTGGAAGAGGCCACCGTCTTCACCGCCCGCTATGACATCGCCCGCTTCGGCGCCGAAGTGTTGCGCCCCTCTCCCCGCCAGGCCGACCTGCTGATTATTTCCGGAACCGTTTTCAAAAAGGTCGCCCCGGTGGTCCTGCGGCTCTACGAGCAGATGGCCGAGCCAAAATGGGTGATCTCCATGGGTTCGTGTTCCAACACCGGGGGCATGTACGATGCCTACAGCGTGGTTCAGGGGGTCAATCAGATCCTGCCGGTGGACCTTTACATCCCCGGCTGCCCGCCGCGGCCCGAGGCGGTGCTGGCCGGTCTGGTCAAATTGCAGGAGAAGATCGTCCAGGAAAAACCGGCCCGCCCGGTCTTTCACCTGGCCGGCGGCACGCAGGGCACCCAGCAGCCGGTGCTGGTCGACGGCGTTTCCAAAAGCCGCGATCCGCGCGGTCCGGGCATGGCCGGCACCGCCATTCGGGGCACGTCGGTGACCCCGCCGCACTTTCCCGACAGCCGCAGCGACGGCATGTGGACCCCGCCGCCGGCCGAGCGCCCCGCCTCCGAAACGGACCGGCAGCTTGCCGAAAGGCTGCACCAGCGCTTTGGCGACGCCGTTCGCGTCGTATCGCCCACCAGCGACATGGCTGAGTTTACAGTCGCCCCCGGGGCCATCCGGGAGGTGCTGGCCTATTTGAAGAATGATTTGGTGCCGCGATTCCGGCGACTGGACGATCTGACCGCCATCGACGAATCGGCCCGCCGGCATCGCGAACCGGATCACGATTTCACCCTGGTTTACCATCTGCTGGCCTTTGACCCGCCCACCCGGCTGCGGCTGACCGTGAAGCTGGCCGGCGAATCCCCCGCCGCCCCCAGCGTCACCGGGATCTGGCCGTCCGCCGCCTGGTACGAGCGCGAAGTCTACGACATGTTCGGCATCCGCTTCGACGGGCATCCGGACCTGCGGCGGATCCTGATGCCGGATCACTGGCAGGGCCACCCGCTGAGAAAGTCCCATCCCGGGCGGGCCACGGAGATGGCCCCGTATACCCAGGCGGACGCCCGCCGGCTGCAGCCGCGTGACGGCGGATTCTTTATCAGGGACCGCGACGGCCGGCAGGACCTGATCCTCAATGTGGGGCCCCACCATGTGAGCACCCACGGCCTGATCCGTTACATCCTGGGCCTGGACGGGGAAACCATCACCGACATGGACATCGAGATCGGCTACCATCACCGCGCGGCGGAAAAGATCGGCGAGCGCCAGACCTGGCACCAGTTCATCCCCTACACCGACCGGGTGGACTATCTGGCCGGGGTGGCCAACAACCTGCCCTATGTGATGGCCGTGGAGAAGCTGGCCGGCATCGGGGTGCCGCCGCGCGCCCAGTGCATCCGCGTGCTGCTCAGCGAGCTGTTCCGCCTGAGCAACCATCTGGTCTGGCTGGGCACCTATGCCCATGACGTAGGCGCCATGACCCCCACGTTCTACACCTTCCGCGAACGCGAGATGATCCTGGACATCGTCGAACGGATCACCGGCGGCCGGCTGCACCCCTCCTGGTTCCGCATCGGCGGTGTGGCCGCCGATCTGCCCGAAGGCTGGAAAGCCCTCGTGGACGCCTTTACCGGCATCTTTTCCTCGCGGATGGACGAATACGAATCCCTGATCACCCACAATCCCATTTTCCGTGCCCGAACCCTGGGCGTGGGGGCCATCGGCCTTGACGATGCCATCGAATGGGGAGTCAGCGGCCCCAACCTGCGCGCCTGCGGCCTGGCCTGGGACCTGCGCAAAGCCTTTCCGTACAGCGGCTACGACCAGTTCGATTTCGACATCCCCACGGCCGAGGGCGGCGACTGCTACGCCCGCTACCTGGTGCGCATCGAAGAGATGCGCCAGAGCCTGCGCATCATCTGCCAGGCGGCCGAGCAGATGCCCCCGGGACGCACCGTCACCGACGACTACCGCTACGTGGTCCCGGCGCGCAAGGACATGCTCACGGATATCGAAACCCTGATCCATCATTTTATCAATGTGACCCGGGGACCTAAAATCCCCCGGGGCAAGGCTTATGCCGCCTGCGAGATTCCCCGCGGCGAGCAGGGCTATTTCGCGGTCAGCGACGGGCTCGGCTATGCCTACCGCATGCGCATCCGGGCGCCGGGGTTCGCCAATGTGCAGGCCCTGCCGCTGATGGCCAGAGGATGGTCTCTCTCCGACCTGATTACCATTATCGGGTCGGTGGATTATATATTACCCGATATCGACCGTTAGGCCTGGCGGCTTCGTAATAAGACACCAGTTATGCCAACCGCCACGCGGGAATGAGGATTAAGAATAGATCTCGAACGTTTTACAGGACTGTTTGGAAATAGTATTATTTAAAGGTTTATTGCGTAAATGCTTCCGGAAAAATTAAAAAGCGAACTCACCGCGCAGATCGCCCGGGTGGACCATCCGCGCGAGATGGCCATCGACGTGATCAATGCCCTGCAGGATCATTACGGCTACTTTTCCGACGAGGCGCTGGCCCAGGCGGCCGACCTGCTGGGCATGTCGCCTCTGGAGCTGGACGAGCTGGCCACCTTTTACACGTTCATCTACCGGGAACCGGTGGGAAAACACGTCATCCACGTATGCGACAGCCTGATCTGCTGGATGGAGGGCGATGAAAATCTGGTGGCGCACCTGTGCGACCGGCTGGGCATCCAAATGGGCGGGACCACGGCCGACGGGCTGTTCACTCTGCTGCCGGTGTGCTGCATCGGCTACTGCGATCGGGCCCCGGCCATCCTGGTTGACCGCCAGGTGCATGGCCCGCTGACCATCGACGCCCTCGATCGGCTGATCGACACGCTTCGGGAGAACCATTCGTGACCGCAACATATCCACAGGTGCTGCTGAAGAACCGAAAGCCGGACCGCATCACCACCCTTTCGGAATACCGGGAGGCCGGCGGATACGAGGCCCTGCGCCGGGTATTGACCGAAATGGACCGGCAGGAAGTCAAGACCCGGCTGGCCGATGCCCTTCTGCTGGGGCGTGGCGGCGCGGGCTTCCCGGCCGGCATAAAAGTGTCGACCGTGGCCGAGGATGCCCCGTTTCCCCGCTATCTGGTCTGCAACGCCGATGAGATGGAGCCCGGCACGTTCAAGGACCGCGTGTTTCTGCATGCCGAGCCGCACATGCTCATCGAGGGCATGGCCCTGGCGGCCTACTCCATCCGGGCCTCCCACGGCATCATTTTCATCCGGCCCGAATATGAAAGCGCCGCCAAAATCCTGGAGCGGGAAATCGGGATCGCCCGAGGGGAGGGATTGCTGGGCGAACGCATCCTTGGCAGCGACTACGACTTCGAGATCGTCGTGCACCGCAGCGGCGGCCGCTACATCTGCGGGGAGGTGACCGCCCAGCTCAATGCCCTGCAGGGCCGGCGGCCCAACCCCAAGCAGCCGCCGCCCTATGCCACCGACAAGGGCCTGTGGGGGCTGCCCACTCTGGCCAATAACGTGGAGACCCTGGCCTGCATCCCCCATATTGTCAAAAACGGAGCCCAATGGTTCAAGGATCTGGCCCTGACCCCGGAGGCCGCCGGCACCAAGCTCTTCTGCGTCTCGGGCAAGGTGAACCGGCCCGGCTGCTACGAGCTGCCCTTGGGCATCAAACTCTCGGAGATCATCGAAACCTGCTGCGGCGGCATGAAGGACGGGGCCACGTTCAAGGCCTGCCTGCCGGGAGGCGCCTCAACCGGGTATCTGACCGCGGACCATTACCATATCGAGATGGATTTCGACTCCCTGAAAAAGGCGCGCAACCGCTTGGGAACCGGGGCCGTCATGGTGTTCGACCACCACTGCTGCATGGTGGCCGCGACCTTGAACCTGACCGAGTTTTTTGCCCGGGAGTCCTGCGGCTGGTGCACCCCCTGCCGCGAGGGGTTTCCCTACCTGCGGGACCTGTTGTGGCGCATCGAAAACGGACAGGGCGAGGCCGGTTTCATCCCCATGATCAAAACCATGTGCCGGCACCTGTGGAAGTCGTACTGCGCCTTCGCCCCGGGCGGGGTGGCCTCCATCGAGAGCCTGCTGATGAACTTCGAAGACGAGGTGATGGCGCATATTGAGGGCAAGGGATGCCCGTTTAAGAAATGAAGGCAAGGGCATCTTGCGGCCCAGGGCGGTGTTTTATCAGGGTTCAAGGGGTCGAGGGGTCAAGGATTCAAGGGAAAAGCACAAGGTCGCAATTTGGATTGAGTTACGCAATGCCAGTGCAAAAAAATATCCTGACTCCTTTAGAAGATCTTTGAATACAATCACTTGACCCCTTGGATCCTCGAATCCTTGAACCCTTTTCCAACTGGATTCAAACAGATCATGATAAATGTGGGCTGACATCTGGTAAATTAAAGCTATGCCAACACTCAAGATCGACAACCGCGAAATCAATGTCCCCGCCGGCACCAAGGTGATCGAGGCCGCCGAACGGCTGGGCATCATGATCCCGCGCTTCTGCTTTCACCCGGCCCTGGGATCGGTGGGGGCCTGCCGGGTCTGCGCCGTGGCCTTTACGGAGGGGCCGGTCAAGGGCATCCAGATGAGCTGCATGATCGACGCCCAGGACGGCATGGTGGTTTCCACCACCGATGCCGAAGCCGTGGATTTCAGGCGGCACGTCATCGAATTTCTCATGCTGAACCACCCCCACGACTGCCCGGTGTGCGACGAAGGCGGCCACTGTCTGCTGCAGGACCTGACCGTTGCCGGCGGACACGGCCTGCGCCGCTACCGGGGGCTCAAGCGCACCCACATCAACCAGGATCTGGGGCCGCTGGTCCAGCACGAAATGAACCGCTGCATCCAGTGCTACCGCTGCTCGCGGTACTACCAGGAATTCACCGGCTACCGGGATCTGGGCGTGATGGGCATCGGCAGCCGGGTCTACTTCGGCCGCAGCGCCCCGGGGATGCTGGAAAGCCCTTTTGCCGGCAACCTGATCGACATCTGCCCCACAGGCGTCTATACCGACAAGCCCTCCCGCTACATCGGACGGCGCTGGGACTATCAGCGCCAACCGTCCCTGTGCATTCACTGCTCCCTGGGATGCAACCTGACGGCATCGGCCCGCTACCGTCAGGTCGTGCGCCACGAGGCCCGACCCAACCTTGAGGTCAACGGCCATTTCATCTGCGACCGGGGCCGCTACGGGTACGCTTACGCCAGCATAGCCGACCGTCCCCGGCAGGCCATGGCCGCCGGAACCCCCGGGCCAATCGTCGATATCCTGGCCGGGGCGCGCGAAGCGATCCAACAGACGGTCGAGAAACATGGCCCCGGCAGTGTGGCGGTGGTGGTCTCGCCACGCAGCAGCCTGGAAACCCTGGCCGTGGTCAAAGAGGCTTGCGGGCAGCACGGATGGACCGGGCCGGCAGCGGCGCACACCAACCGCCAGGCCCTGAACCGGAACACCGCCGTCAGCTGTCTCCGGCCGGAGCTGGCCGTCTCCCTGGCGGCCGACACCGAGGCCCATGACGTGCTGGTGATCGGCGCCGATCCGCTCAACGAGGCTCCCATGCTGGCCCTTTCGCTGCGCCAGGTTCAGCGTCGCGGTGGCCATGTGATCGTGATCGATCCACGCGGGGTACAGCTGCCTTTCGATTTCGATCACTGGGCCGTGCATCCGTCGGCCATGGGCGCCATCCTGCAGGCCCTGATTCAGGAAATTGGCGGCCACAGGGCGACCGCGCCGGACACACCGGCAACCTTTGACATAACAAAGCTGGCCAGACGGTTGAACGCCAGTCCGCGACCGGTCGTCGTCTGCGGCACCGACATCCTGACGCCGCACGAAATCGCCCTGGCCGGCGATCTGGCCCGGGCACTGCGCCGGACCCATAAAGTTGCCGGGCTGTTTTATACCCTGGCCGGCGCCAACGCGTTCGCCGCCGCCCTGCTCCATGACCAGCCGGTTTCCACGGAAGCGGTTCTCGATCGGATCGAGGACGGCGGCGTTCGACTGCTGGTGGCGGTGGAGCAGGATCTCTGGCGCGAATTTCCGGACCGGAAGCGGCTGCAGGCGGCCCTGAAGCGGCTGGATCACCTGGTTGTGCTGGATTATGTCGACTCCCCGCTGAACCGTGAGGCGGGCCATTTCATCCCGACGCAACCGCTCTACGAATCCGGCGGCCACTGGATCAATCAAGAGGGCAGGTTGCAGGCGGCATCTCCCGTAATGGCCGGCGGCGAGCCCATCGAGATCACCGGCGGTTCGGATCATCCGCCGCGCGTGTTCGATAGACGCATCCCCGGCGACGAGCCGCTGGCTGCATGGCGGGCCGTGGCGGCATTGGCCGGAGAAGACGAAGCGGACCCGGCGCCACAGTTGAAAACCGCCCTGGCCGATTTCCATCCGGCAGTGAATCTTTCAACACCCGAGGCAACCGGACAGCGCATCGACCTGGAAGCGATTGCCCATGATCTTGTCGAATCCGGGCCAGCTCCCGAACCGGCGGAGGACGATGCTCCCGCCGACGCCGTTGTCCTGCTGCTGGTTGACTGGACTTTCGGCACCGAACCCCTGTCGGCCATGGCGCCGGCGTTAACCCGAATGGAAGCAGCGCCCGTGGCGCGTCTGCACCCGGATGAAATCGCCCGTCTGGGATTGGCGGAAGGCAGGCCGGTCACGGTATCCCTGAACGGAAACCGGCTGACGGTGCCCGTGCAGGCCGACCCGCGCATGGCTGCGGGGGTGATGGCGGTTCCGCGGCACCATCTTCTGGAATGGCAGGTGTTCGGTGAGACTCGTGTCATAGTAAAACGCTCACAGCTCAAAGCTGAAAGCGAATAGAAAAGCAATCACCCGCGCCCTTCGAAAGGCAAGGGTGGTGTGTATGGCGCCCCTCTTCTTCAGTTGAATCAAAGATCTGATATGCGTCCCCTCGCCCCTTTGGGGAGAGGGACAGGGTGAGGGGCATTTGTCAAACAGGCGGTTTTGGCTGCCGTAAGGTCTGACACAATGAAAATGGATCATCTCAGGATGACGGATAGCGTATGAATTACCTGCTCGGCCTCATCGTACTGTTGATCAAAATCGCCGTCATGCTCGGCGGCCTGCTGCTGGTGGCCAGCTACCTGGTGTGGCTGGAGCGCAAGCTGCTGGCCCGGCTCCAGATCCGCCTCGGCCCCAACCGGGCCGGCATTTTCGGTCTGCTCCAGCCCATCGCCGATGCCATCAAACTGCTCACCAAGGAAGAAATTGTGCCCACGGCGGCCGATGGGTTCATCTTCCGCCTGGCGCCGGCCGTGGTGGCCGTGACGGCCATGATGATGTTTGCCGTGGTGCCCCTGGGGCCGGATATCCGGCTCTTCGGACGCTCCGTGCCCATGGTGATCACCGACCTGAACGTGGGGCTGCTTTTCGTGTTCGCCCTGTCGTCGCTGGGCGTCTACGGCGTGGCCCTGGGCGGCTGGGCCTCCAACTCCAAGTTTGCCCTGCTGGGGGGCATCCGCGGGGCGGCCCAGATGATCAGCTATGAACTGGCATTAGGGCTGTCGCTGGTACCGGTGGTAATGCTGGCCGGGTCGTTCAGCCTCACGGCTATCGTGGATGCCCAGTCCGGCGTGCCCTTCATCGTGCTCCAGCCGGTCTCGTTCGCTATCTTCGTGATCAGCGCCATGGCCGAGAGCAAACGCATTCCCTTCGACCTGCCCGAAGCGGAAAACGAACTGGGCGCCGGCTTTCACACCGAGTACAGCGGCATGCGCTTCGGCCTCTTCTTCCTGGGCGAATACGTGCACATTCAGGTACTGGGCGCGCTGACCGCGGTCTTTTTCCTGGGCGGCTGGCACGGACCGTGGCTTCCGCCGGTGGTCTGGCTGATGCTGAAAATATTCATCGTGGCCCTGATCATGATCTGGATCCGCGGCACGCTGCCGCGCCTGCGCTACGACCAGCTCATGGCCCTGGGCTGGAAAGTGCTGATTCCGGTGTCGTTGATCAATATTGTGGTGACGGGCGCGTTTATCCAATTTGCCGGCTTTAGCTGATGAGAAACGGCATCTTGCGGCTCGGCTCTGCGTTCTCGTGTTTTTGCAATCCTCGACGTAGCGCTGCTACGCCTGCGGTTTCAAAAACCCTGCGGCCTTGATCCGAAGCACAATCTACCATTTCTGAATCGACACGAAATGAATTTCAAATGAGCGAAAATAAAATCAAAACTGACGAAAAACCTCTGAAGCCTGCTGAAAGCTCAGGCTGGTCGGCCCTCAAAGCATTAGTGGAAGGGTTCGCCACAACGGCCAAACACCTGGCGCGCAAGCCGGTCACCGAATCCTACCCGGAGTTCAAGCGCCAACTGCCCGAACGCTCGCGGGCGCGCATCGTGCTGACCCGCGATCCGGACGGCCGCGAGCGCTGCGTGGCCTGCTACCTCTGTTCGGCGGTCTGCCCGGTAAGCTGCATCAGCATGCAGAGCGCCGAACAGCCCGACGGGCGTCGCTACGCCCGCTGGTTCCGCATCAACTTCGGCCGCTGCATTTACTGCGGCCTGTGCGAAGAGGCCTGTCCGACCTCGGCCATCCAACTCACCCCCGATTTCGAAAACATCCAACGCGACATCCTGACCCTGGTGTTTGAAAAAAAAGACCTGCTGGTTGACGGCTGCGGCAAGGACCCTTCCTACAATTTTTACGAACACGCCGGCGTGACCACCGACGAACGCGGCAAAGGCGAGCATGCCAACGAGGCGCCGCCGGTGAATGTTAAGAGCAACTTGCCATAGGATTTCGTGAAATCGAAAGCGCGCCGTACCCAACTGCGCCATATTCCGACTGGCCGTAGGCAAACTGTTGAACGGTCATCCCATATAAAAATCGATCAAACGGCAAAAAAAGGGCGATCTGTTTGAATGGGTATCCCTTTTACTAATAGTCAAATTATTATAGGCCTTTAGAGTCGTATAAACCGTCATACGAGGGTGTTAGACGACTGTCTAATCGTCTAATCTATGTTGGGTGATAAATCTATGTATCTGACACGTCGAGAAGTCATAAGTCTGGATAGAGCGGGTCTCATTGAGCTCCTGTCGCGAAGGATTCCCGAAGGGCACCATATTGACTACAAGCAGGCGCTTTCGGGCAGCTCACGGCCCAAGCAGTTCACGGAGTTTCTCAAGGACACTACAGCGTTCGCTAACGCCAACGGAGGGCATATCATCATCGGTGTTAAGGAACCTGATGGATCAACCGATCCCGGAGACCTCATGGTGGGGCTGGAGGACGGGGCAGAACTATCCCACGACCTCGAGCGTCTTGCTTCTGGAGGACCAATAGATCCACGCATCAGTGGTCTAATAATCCAACCTGTCCATATAAACGATAATCGTTGGGTCATTGTCGTACATATACCCCCGAGCATGGCAAAACCCCATATGGTGGTCTACGACAAGCGCACCTATCTTCCTCAACGCCATTCGGAGTCGGTACAACCCATGACATCATATGATATCAGGCAGGCAGTCCTCACTTCTGGGAAAACAACGGTGAAAACAACGGGGTCAGGAAAACAACGGGGTCAGGTCTCCACATTTGACATTTTAATTGTACCTACTGCCTGTTGGTGGTTTTGAAAGGAGATTGGGACAGACTCGGTCTGTTAAGGCAGGTGGATAAAATCGAAAAAGGATCTCGATGTGAATTGTGGAGACCTGACCCTATTTATTTTCATTTCGACTAACTACCGGATATAGGCGGATTATAACCTTCGTTTGCACCGGATCGCTGATAGACCGTCGCGCCCGGTGAAACAATCGTTCGCCCATAAGACGAGAGGAATGCAATAACCGCCATGGAGGAAGCATCATGAAGCGCCCAATCCGTATGTCACTTTCTCTGCTCGTAGGCTTCCTGACCGTATTAGGCCTTTTTGCGCAAACCAATGCGCAATCCAGTTCCTACATGAGCGCCGAGGAATCTGACCCCAAGCGGTTGGGCTGGATGGCGGGCTTCCCTCCGCCGCCTGAGAAGTTGATTATGCAGCCGGAATTTGATTTCTTTAGTTTCCCAAAATTGCGATGGACGGTATGCCACATTCGGGAACTTATGCCCACAAAGCAAGTGAATAGAGGCATCGGCCCGCCTGTCCCGCTTGAGTACGCAATCGATGACGGTATTGGCGCCGTGACCTTCACGCCCATGGGTGGCGGAGAATCGATGACATGGAAGGAATCCTTGCCGGCGAATTATACCGACGGCATGCTCATCCTTCACAAGGGCCGAGTTGTTTATGAGAAATACTTCGGCTGTCTCGACGAGATGAGCAAGCATGCCGCCATGTCGATGACCAAGTCCATTACGGGACTCCTGGCCGAGATCCTGGTGGTTGAGGGACGGCTCGACGATAAAGTGAAGGTCTCCTCAATCATCCC
The DNA here is from genome assembly GCA_020444075.1 of Deltaproteobacteria bacterium. GTDB lineage: Bacteria > Desulfobacterota > Desulfobacteria > Desulfobacterales > Desulfosarcinaceae > Desulfosarcina. The sequence goes on along the minus strand of JAHLLR010000014.1, from coordinate 302 downwards.
AGAGCTCATGGACAGCGCGTTTGGCAACGCGACTGTGCGCCAGGTAATGGACATGACCACGGCGCTTGACTACAGCGAGGACTACTCTGATCCAAAGGCGGATATCTGGATCTATTCAAAGTCGGCGAGCCCATTACCGAAACCAAAGGACTACGAAGGCCCAAACGGCTATTTTGAGTATCTACAAACCGTCAAGCAGGATGGCGTCCATGGTGAGGTTTTCGGCTACAGGACCATTAACACGGATGCACTTGGTTGGATTATATCGCGGGTCACAGGCAAGGATCTTGCGCACCTGCTGT
>JAHLLR010000134.1 GCA_020444075.1 Deltaproteobacteria bacterium | reverse complement strand
AAATGGCGGATGTCTTTTTTGGCCGCCACCCATGTGCTGCTGTCGGTCATGAAGTAGCCCCGGTTTTCGTCAGCCATCTTCAGCGTGGCCATCATGAAGGTGTGGGTGACCACATACCAGTCTCCCGACGGTTGAATGGCTGCTTTTTCCCAGATGGCCAACTCTTTTTTATGCGTCCCCGAATTGTCGCCCCTCGAGAGAAATTTCTCTTTGGCACCGGCGATTCTGGCATAGGCGTCGGCGGCGCTGCCGGCTGATGAAATGCCGGCCGGATCATTCTGGGGGCCGACGATGTAAAATTCGTTTGAGCCGATCAAATGGCGTTTTATGGCCCAGCCTTCCTCAACGGCTTTTTTCTCCGCTGCCGGCGCATGCACCATGATGAAATCGACTTGTTTGCCCTTAAGCAATTTCAATGAAGCCCCGGAACCCGCTTTTTTCCAACAAAGCCGACTGTCGTGGGATTCGTTAAACGCATTGGCCAGAACTTCCACCAGCCCCAGCTCACCGGGACTGCCGGTGGCCAACCGCAGGGTTGCCGATCCGGTGCCATACGTCGCCGTGCACTCGCCCTGGGCGAAGGCGGAAACCGTGGTCGCCACTAGAAAAACCGATAAGAGTAACATCCTGCATGTTTTAGTAACGTTCGCCATGTGCATCCTCCATTTTTAAATTAATCGAATCCGATGCCTGCAACTACTGAAAACGATTGGATCATGTCAACACTATTTGAATTTCAACTACCTGAAATTCTTTATTATTACAATTAATAACCAGAAATGACACCCGGGCTGGATGACAAGCCGTGATTGCGGCTGGCGTGCCTGCCGAACCTTTTTTCGAATATCAGTTGAGAAGCACCGTATCGGGTTGGCCGACTTTTCCTTGCAGGGTTGGGATTGATCCCGCCCGAAGGTTTAATGCGGATTCGGTGAGAATGAATTCGTCGATTGTTTCGATGGCGTGGATTGGGGTGGCTAATTGCACCGTTACGATGGCGGGATTATGGCGTTACCTAACGTTACTATTGGTTGTTTTTCAACCCTCTAAACACATTTCATCCAGAAGCGCCTATTCCTATCAGTGTTCGTCCAGAAATGAGGGATTTTGGTCGAGATCAAGGCGTGCGTAAAATTTTACCGGAGGCATATGGTTGATATTCCGAGGATAAATTTTTCCGCGCAACGCAGAGATCGGGCAAAATAACCATTTATGGATGGACGATTATTCTTCGTCGTATCCGCCCATTTCGATATCCCGGCAGTCGGGATCACTGCAGCAGGGGGCTTCTTCCATGGTCAAGACCTGGAACCCTTCTGCGAGTCGCTCTGCAATGAACTTTTTCCCACAACAATCGCAGTATGCGTATACCGGTCGATAGTCCTCAGGAAGCTCGATAGATGTCCGATCACTGCAGTAAGGGCATGGGGTGATTTCAACAGATGCCTGTTTGGCGCGATCTAAAATTGCCATCGTTCAACCTCCATTCTTTAAGGGTTTCTATCTAAAAGACTTCTGTTGACCCAATAGCAGATCACGAATCATGCCAAATCGGACGCGTCTCCGGGCGAGAGTCCCCGATGGTGCGGTTCCTGTTCCACCGGTTCACGGGCGTTCCAACCCGGCTTCCACGGATAAACCGGTCGAACCATTTTTTTTGTTGATTTCCTTATGCCAAAATTGACACAGGACAATAGATGCGATAGGGATTGATTTATCGATCCACTATTACCGCATTTGCCTTCCCTTGAATTGCCTGTGGGGGTGATGGGCGGAAAAATCGGCACGGTTACGGATCGGTTCCTTTCCACCTTGATTTTTAAGTTCTCGCACTGAGGTGAACCACTCCATGAAAGCCATTCCTGTCGCCGATGCCATCGGCATGGTGCTCGGCCATGATGTGACCCGGATCGTTCCGGGAAAAGAAAAAGGACCCGCATTTAGAAAAGGCCACATCATTCGGAAAGAGGAGATTCCCGCCTTCCTGAATATGGGTAAGGAGAACATCTTCGTTCTCGATATGGGGCCGGGCATGCTGCACGAAGACGAGGCCGCCGGACGTATCGCCCGGGCGGCAATGGGTCCGGGAATCCGTTTGACCGCACCATCCGAAGGCCGCGTAAATCTGATCGCCGAAACTGACGGTCTGCTCAAAATCGATGTTGCCGCACTGACCCGCGTCAACAGCATCGGTCAGATTGTCTTTGCCACGCTGCACTCCCTTCATCAGGTGGCTGCCGGTCAGGCGGTGGCCGGAACCCGCGTCGTTCCATTGGTCATTGAAGAGAAGGAGATCATAGACGCCGAACGAATTTGCGGTGAGGTTTACCCCCTGATTCAGGTCAAACCCTTTAAATCCTGCCGCATCGGTGTGGTCACCACCGGCAGCGAGGTTTTTCACGGCCGAATCGAGGATGCTTTCGGGCCGGTGGTCGAAAAGAAATTCAAGGCCCTGGGCAGCCGGGTGGTCCGCCAGATTCTGGTTTCCGACGACCAACAGGCCACCGTGAATGCCATCCACGAACTGATCGCCGAAGGTGCCGAAATGGTGATGGTCACCGGGGGGATGTCCGTGGACCCCGATGACCAGACGCCGGCCAGCATCCGGGCCGCCGGCGGTCAGGTGATCACCTACGGGGCGCCTATTTTTCCAGGGGCCATGTTCATGCTGGCTACCATCGGCGATGTGCTGGTGGCGGGCCTGCCGGGGTGTGTCATGTATTACCAGACCAGCATTTTTGACATCGTGATTCCGCGGCTGCTGGCCGGCGAGCCGGTGACCCGCGAAGATATCGCTGCAATGGGGCATGGGGGTTTTTGCGTGGGGTGCAAGAGCTGCCGCTATCCCCTGTGCGGTTTCGGCAAAGGATAAGGAATGCAGGCTATAGTCGCTTTTCGGGGTGCTTTTTACACGAACACTAAAGGGAGGTCTTATGATTAAGCGAACATTGAAGGTTAACGGTGTCGATCGGATCGTCATTGCATCTGCAGACGACAGTCTGGCCAATGTGCTGCGCGGTCAGCTGGGCCTTACCGGTACCAAAATCGGTTGCGGCGAGGCCCAGTGCGGCTGCTGCAACGTGATTCTCGACAACCGGCTGGTGCGCTCATGCGTCACCAAGATGTCCAAGCTCGCCGAAGGGGCATCGGTCACCACCATCGAAGGGGTGGGTACGCCGGATCACATGCATCCGCTTCAGTTGGCCTGGATCGTTCACGGCGGCGCCCAGTGCGGGTTCTGTACGCCGGGATTCATCGTGTCGGCCAAGGCCCTGCTGGCGGAAAATCCCGATCCCACCCGTGAGGAGATTCGCGACTGGTTTACCAAGTACCGCAATGCCTGCCGTTGTACGGGCTACAAGCAACTGGTGGATTCGGTCATGGATGCGGCCAGGGTTCTCAACGGCAAGATGAAGGCCGAGGAACTGCTGTTCAAAATGCCGAGCAACGGCGAAATCTGGGGCAGCCGCTACCCCCGGCCCTCGGCGGTGGCCAAGGTGACCGGGACCCTTGATTTCGGGCACGACCTGGGGCTGAAGATGCCCGAGGATACGCTCTACCTGGCCCTGGTCCAGGCCAACGTTTCCCATGCCAACATCAAGGGCATCGACACGAGCGCGGCCGAAAAGATGCCCGGCGTCTTCAAGGTAGTCACCCACAAGGACGTCAAGGGCAAGAACCGGATTACCGGCCTGATTACCTTTCCCACCAACAAAGGCGACGGATGGGACCGCCCCATCCTGTGCGACAAGAAAGTCTACCAGTTCGGCGACGCCATCGCCATCGTCTGCGCCGAGACGCCGGCCCTGGCCGAAGCGGCTGCCCGGAAGGTCAAGGTGGACCTGGAAGAGCTGCCCGCATACATGAGTGCGCCGGCGGCCATGGCCGAAGACGCCATGGAGATCCATCCCGGCACGCCCAACACCTACTTTGAACTGCCAATTGCCAAGGGAGCCGACACGGCGCCGCTGATGCAGTCGGCCGCCCATGTGGTGGAGGGCGAGTACTATCTGCAGCGCCAGCCCCATCTGACCATGGAACCGGACGTGGGTTTTGCCTATATGGATGAAGACGGACGGCTGACCATCCATTCCAAGAGCATCGCCATTTACCTGCACCATGCCATGATCGCTCCGGGCCTGGGTGTGGAACCGGAGAAGCTGCGCCTGGTGCAGAATCCCACAGGCGGTACCTTCGGCTACAAGTTCAGCCCCACCATGGAGGCGCTGGTGGGTGCGGCTTGCATGGCCACCGGCCGTCCGGTGTTCCTGCGCTACAACTACTTCCAGCACATTACCTACACGGGCAAGCGTTCGCCTTTCTGGATGAAGCTCAAGTACGGCGCCGACGCCGACGGCAAGATCCAGGCCATGGAATCCGACTGGAGTGTGGACCACGGTCCCTATTCGGAGTTCGGCGACCTTTTGACCCTGCGCGGCGCCCAGTTCATCGGTGCCGGCTACGGCATTCCGAATATCCGTGGCACCGGCCGAACGGTCTGCACCAACCATGCCTGGGGATCGGCCTTCCGTTCCTACGGCTCCCCCCAGAGCTTTCTGGCCGGCGAAAGCCTCATGGACGAACTGGCCGACAAGACAGGCATCGATCCTCTGGAACTGCGTGCCCGCAACGTCTATCGCAAAGGCGATACCACCCCCACCGGCCAGGCTCCCGAGGTTTACAGCTTTCCTGCGATGATCGACAAACTGCGGCCGCTTTACAAAGCCGCCAAGGAGAAGGCCAAAGCCGGATCGACCGCCGACATCAAGAAAGGGGTCGGTATTTCCCTGGGGATCTACGGCTGCGGACTGGACGGCGCCGATGCCTCGGAAATCCGTGTGGAACTCAACCCGGACGACACCGTGACCCTTTACAATTCCTGGGAAGACCACGGCCAGGGGGCCGATATGGGCAGCCTGGGGACGGCCCACAAGGCCCTGCGGCCCCTGGGATTGACACCCGATCGGATTAAGCTGGTGATGAACGACACGGCTATCACTCCCAACAGCGGCCCGTCCGGCGGCAGCCGTCAGCAGGTGGTTACCGGCAACGCCATCAAGAACGGTTGTGAAATGCTTATCAGCGCCATGAAGAAACCGGACGGCACCTACCGGACCTACGAGGAGATGAAGGCCGAGAACATCGCCCTGAGCTATTCGGGCAACTGGACGGCATCCATGTGCACCAACTGCGACCTGGAAACCTCCCAGGGATCACCCTTTTCCGTGTACATGTACGGCATGTTCATGGCCGAAGTGGCTGTCGAGACGAAGACCGGCAAGACCGCTGTGGAGGGTTACACGGTGGTGGCCGACGTGGGCAAGATCAACAACCGTCTGGTGGTTGACGGACAGATATACGGCGGTGTAGCCCAGGGTATCGGTCTGGCTCTGTCCGAAGACTTCGAAGACCTGAAGAAGCACACCTCGCTCAAGGCCTGCGGCATTCCCTACGCCAAGGATGTGCCGGATAAATTCGACATTTACTACGTTGAATCCCCCCGTCCGGACGGTCCCTTTGGCGCCGCCGGGGTGGGCGAGCTGCCCCTGACCGCGTCCCATGTGGCCGTGGTCAACGCCATTGCCAATGCCACGGGTGTGCGCATCCGCCACCTGCCGGCCCTGCCCGAAAAGGTATTGGCGGGTTTGAAGAGCCGATAAGCGTAATTCAACTGCATGGGCCGACAGCCATCGTCCCATGCGAAAAACCTTGAGGCGACCTCCGGCGGCAACCGCCGGCGGTCGCCTTTGTCGGGTAATGGGGTATCCGGATAAACGCATTTTCTGCAGGCGACCCACGAAACGATACTGAAAGGAATCATGATGGTGAAGAAAACGTTGGCGGTTAATAACATCGAACGAATGCTCATAGCAGACCCCGAAAGCTCCCTGGCCCATGTGCTGCGCGAGCAGCTGCACCTGACCGGCACCAAGGTCGGGTGCGGCCAGGGGCAGTGCGGCTGCTGCAACGTGATTTTAAACGGAAAGCTGGTCCGTTCCTGCGTGACTGCCATGAAAAAAGTGCCTGACGGGTCGCAGGTGATCACCATCGAAGGCCTGGGCGATGCCACTCATTTGCATCCCCTTCAGCTTGCCTGGATGGTTCATGGCGGGGCGCAATGCGGATTTTGCAGTCCGGGCTTCATCGTTTCAGCCAAGGCCCTGCTGGATGCCAATCCCGATCCGACACGGGAAAATATCCGCCACTGGTTCCAGGTGCATCGCAACGCCTGCCGCTGTACCGGCTATAAGCAACTGGTGGATGCCGTACAGGATGCCGGTCGCGTCCTGCGCGGCGAAATTACCATGGAATCGTTGATGTTCAAGGTGCCGGCGGACGGGCGGATCTGGGGCACGCGCATTCCCCGTCCCAGTGCCATGGCCAAGGTCACCGGCCTCTGTGATTACGGGGCGGACACCGGCGTGAAGATGCCGCCGGAAACCCTCCGGCTGGCCCTGGTGCAGGCCCGGGTCTCCCATGCCAACATCCGGGCCATCGACACGTCGGCCGCCGAGAAGATGCCCGGGGTGGTGCGGGTGCTGACCCACAAGGACGTGAAAGGTAAAAACCGCATCAACGGCCTGGTGATGTTTCCGGTGGGACACCTGGGCGACGGGTGGGATCGGCCGATCCTGTGCGATAAAAAGGTTTTTCAATACGGGGATGCCATCGCGATCGTCTGTGCCGACACCGAGGCACATGCCAGGGCCGCGGCCCACAAGGTGAAGGTCGACCTGGAGGCCCTGCCGGAGTACCTGAGTGCCCCGGCCGCCATGGCCGATGATGCGCTCCAGATCCATCCGGGTACTCCGAATGTTTATTTTACCCAGAAAATTATCAAGGGAGAGGAGACGGCACCGGTTTTTGCAGGGGCCGCCCATGTGGTGGAGGACGATTTCTATGTGGGGCGCCAACCGCACATGCCCATGGAACCGGATGTGGGCTATGCCTTCATGGACGATCAGGGTGGTTTGTACATCAACAGCAAATCCATAGCCCTGTATGTGCAGCATTTAATGATTGCCGAAGGTCTGGGCGTTGCCCCGGAAAAACTCTTTATCGCCCAGAATCCCACGGGCGGCACTTTTGGCTACAAGTTCAGCCCCACCATGGAAGCGCTGCTGGGGGTGGCCTGCCTGGCCACCGGCCGACCCGTCTCCCTGCGCTACGACTACCACCAGCAGATGACCTACACGGGCAAGCGCTCCCCGTTCTTCATTCACCTGCGTCTGGCCGCCGATGCTGACGGCAAGCTGATCGGCATGGAATCCGACTGGACCGTGGATCACGGGGCCTATTCCGAGTTCGGCGACCTGCTGACCCAGCGAGGGGCCCAGTTCATCGGGGCAGGCTACGACATCCCCCAAATCCGGGGCATCGGCCGCACGGTATGCACCAATCACGCCTGGGGATCGGCCTTCCGGTCCTATGGATCGCCCCAGAGCGAATTCGCTTCGGAAGTGCTCATGGACCTGCTGGCGGAAAAAATCGGCAAGGATCCGCTGGAACTGCGCTATGAAAACGTGCTGCGCCCCGGCGCCACCATGCCCCACGGCCAGAAGCCCGAAGTCTGCAGCTATCCCGAGATGCTGGATATCCTGCGTCCCAAATACCAGGATGCGATAGCGCGGGCCAAGGCCAATTCCAGCGATGCGATCAAGCGGGGGGTGGGCATCTCTCTGGGCATGTACGGGTGCGGCGGCGACGGTCCGGACCCGTCGGCGGTGGCCGTGGAACTGGGCCCGGACAACACGATTACGGTTTTCAACACCTGGTCCGATCACGGCCAGGGAGCGGATGCCGGAACCTTGGGTACGGCTCACGAGGCCCTGCGGCCTATCGGTGTGCCGCCGGAGAAAATCAAGCTGGTCATGAACGACATGGCCACCTGTCCGGACAGCGGCCCTTCCGGCGGCAGCCGGCAGCAGGTGGTAACCGGCCGGGCCATCATCGCCGGCTGCCAGGCGCTGCTGGATGGCATGCGCAAACCCGACGGTACCTACCGTTCCTTCGAGGAAATGCAGGCCGATGGTCTGCCGGTCAAATACGAGGGGCAGTGGACCACGCCATGCTCGGTCTGCGATGAAAACGGCCAGGGTGAACCCTTTCCCGTCTACATGTACGGCGTTTTCATGTCCGAAGTGGCTGTGGAACTGGCCACGGGAAAAACCTCGGTGGAGAAGATGACCCTGGTGGCCGATATCGGCAAGATCAACAACCGGCTGGTCACCGATGGCCAGATCTATGGCGGCCTGGCCCAGGGC
>JAHLLR010000013.1 GCA_020444075.1 Deltaproteobacteria bacterium | reverse complement strand
CGATGTCCATGTCCAGGCCCAGCATGTCTTCAGGATAGCCGGTCAGCTCGGAAACGATGTCGATCAGTGCCCGGGATATTGACTGAGCGGCAACAGCCGGCTCTGCATTCAGCGATGCAGTTCTCGGTGGTTGTTCGACGGCTGGTGAATAATCCGGCTCAGAGATTTCAGGAATACTGCCCGGATCGACGGCAGTAGCAACCGCTGCTGCCGTTGATGAGAGGGTTTCCATGACGGGCGGCTGGGGTGAAATCGGTTCCGGTTGAAAAGCGGGCGCCTGGATGTCAGCGACATCCGGCATGGGATTACCCATGGCGGATCCCAGAAACATCCGGGAGCTTTGCATCATTTCCTGGAGGGTTCGGCTGGCTTGGGACTGGGTCTCCAGAAATTTCTGGTGCGCCTGGGCTGTTTGCTGTTGAAGCGACTGGATCGATTCCAATCCTTTTCGCACAATAGCCAGCGCCTCGTTCATGTGAGTACCGGATACCGGATTTATTTCCCGGTGTCGGACAACCGGTTTTCCCGGCGGGATTGCCTGTGCAGTTTGATCGATGGGTTTATGGGTGTTCATGGACGTGGAAGAAACAACCTCTTTTTTTGTTGATATGGCAGGAGTTGCATGTCGGGCTTCCTGGAGTGGCGTTATGCCCTGTTTGTTCATTATCAGTGTTGTTTTTTCTTTTCGGGGTGTCCGGTAGTTGGTCCCGGACAGCGGGATGGTCATTTTCTGAGGGCGAATGAAAGGAAGCTCGGTTTCCCATCGATTCAGATCAAGTTCGGTGCCAAGGGCCGCCAGATGGCCGATGACCTGGGCCAGGTCCATGATGCCGGACATTCTTCCCGATGAGTGATCAACGGCAACCACCGTGATATCCTTGTCTTTGAGCGTGGACCCGACGAGCCCTGAAAGCACCGTTTTGGGCCCCACCTCGACGAACGTGCGCACACCGGTTTCGTAGAGGTTTTCGACGGATTTTTTAAACTGCACCGGGGAAGTCAACTGCCGGCTCAGTAAATCGATACACTTTGAAGGGTCGGCCGGGTAGGGCTCAGCCGTTACATTGGCATAGACCGGAATTCGGGTGGGGGAGAATGCCGCCTTTCCGACAGCCATGGAAAAGGGCCTGCTGGCTTTTTCCACCAGCGGGCTGTGAAAGGCGGAGGAAACCGGCAGGGAGATGGCCAGGTATCCTTTTTCAGCACATTTATCCTTTATCGTCCCAATAGCTGCGGTTGCCCCGGAGAACACGCCTTGGTCGGGGCTGTTGAGGTTTGCCAGGACCACGTCGGGAAACTGATCGGCCAGCGCCTCTAATTGATCAATCGGCGCTTTTACCGCCAGCATGGTTCCCGCATCACCGTTGCGGCCGGCATCAGCCATCAGGCGGCCGCGCGTGACGCTCAAATGCAGCAAGGTTTCCCGGCTGATCCAACCAGCTGAATAGAGTGCCGGCAATTCTCCATAACTGTGTCCGCAGGTGGCATCCGGCCGAACTTTGAAGTAGTCCAGAATGGAAAGCATGGCCAGGGTGACCGCTCCGATGGCGGGCTGGGCCACATCGGTCTGCCGAAGGGCTTCTGCCTGCTGCTTCCGCTGGTCGTCGGAAAGGGCGGGACGTGGAAACAGAAGCTCCCAGAGGGGGATGCCCTGATTAAACTGACGATCGGCGTCTTGAACGGCTTCCATGGCACCGGGAAAGCGGCAGACCAGATCTCTTCCCATGTTGGGATACTGGCTGCCCTGACCGGGAAACATGAAGGCGATTTTTCCGGAACGCTGCGGTGCCGCAACGTAGTAGATACCCTGATCGGACAAGATGGCGGGCCGGTCTCCAGTGACCATCTCGATGGCCTTGTGCAATCGTCCTTTCAGGACCTTGCCGCCAGAGGTGGTATCCACTACCAGAACCAACCGGTGCGGATGCGCGGCTGAAAAATTTGTTCGCAGAGCCCTTGCCGTCCGGGACAACACCGCAGGGTCGAAGTCATCACCAGTAAGTTTATCGACCTGAAGCAGGCTGTTGGTGATTACCGCTGCATCCGGACCCGAGAATGCCAGGATTTCCACCGAACCATCCCAGGCGATCTCTTTTTTGTCACCCTGATACTCTTCGAGAACCACGTGAAAATTACTGCCGCCGAATCCGAAAGAACTGACACCGCTGCGCCGCGGAGTGCCGTTTGTGGAAAACCAGGGTCGCGGGGTGGTATTGAGGTAAAAGGGACTGGATTCGATTCCCAGCTTCGGGTCGGGTTTGTCAACTTTAAGTGTGGGCGGGAGAACCTTGTTGAACAGAGAAAGCGCCGATTTGATCAGCCCTGCCGAACCGGCAGCCGCTTTGGTGTGGCCGATCATGGATTTTACCGACCCCAGGGCGCAGCGGTTGCCATTTGGGTTGGCTGCGCCAAAGACATTTTTCAGGGCGGTGAATTCCACCTCGTCCCCCACCCGGGTGCCTGTGCCGTGGGCCTCTACCATTTCCACCGTTTCAGGCGAAATACCGGCATTGTTATAAGCTTCGACCAATGCCCGGGCCTGTCCTTCGGGCCGCGGTGCGTAAATGCTCTGGGATTTTCCGTCGCTGGAAGATCCGATGCCTCGGATGACTGCATAGATCCGGTCGCCATCCCGCTCGGCATCCTCGAGGCGCTTTAATACCAAAATGCCAATGCCTTCACCCAGAACCGTGCCATCAGCCTCCGCGGAAAAGGGACGGGCATCGCCGGTGTGAGACAGAACACCGGTTTTCGAAAAGCACATGTGCATGAAAATATCGTTAATGGTGTCTACGCCGCCGGTGACCACCATGTTGCTCTTGCCGGAAACCAATTCCATGATTCCCAGATGGACTGCACCCAGACTGCTGGCGCAGGCTGCATCCACGACGCAGTTGGTACCGCCAAGATTCAGGCGGTTGCAGATCCGACCCGCCACGACATTACCCAAAAGGCCGGGAAATGAGCTTTCCTGCCAGGGAACATAACTGTTGGAGATGTCTGTGATGATGGACGATTTCTGCTGGTCGCTGAGTCCCTTGTTCTCGAGCGCTTTACGCCACGACGGGTGCCCCAGCCGTGATCCCAGGGATATAACCAGTTCCTGAGTTCCCGTAACACCTAATATCACAGAGGTATGTTCACGATCGAATTCACGGCCATCTCCATACCCGGCATCGGAAAGAGCCATTTTTGCAGCCACCAGGCCCAACAGCTGGGAGGTGTCCGTGGCCTCCAAGGCTGCCGGAGGGATGCCGAATTCGGTGGGATCGAAAGACACCGTCGGAAGAAATCCGCCTCGATTGCAGTAAATATGGTCCGGTTTTTTGGGGTCCGCATCGAAATAGTCGTTCAACTGGCCGTGGGTAGCCGGTGGATCGGTTATGCAGTCGATGCCGTTGAGCAGGGTCCGCCAATACTCTTTGATATTTCTGGATTGGGCAAACATGCCGCCCATGCCAATGATGGCAACCGGCTGCTGAAGCACTTGTTTATTCGTTGTCATTTTTTTTGTTTAGGTAAATATTCGGGTTGGTTGATCGCCTCGGCCGTGTGTGCAAGACATCCTGCGATTTCAGCGGCCGCGCATCTGCCTGTAAAAATAGAACGAATCATAATTCATTGAAACATAAAAAACAAGGGATTGACGCCAGACTTATTACTTGTTAGGTAGATATAACAACTAATCAGGTTAACCGCTTATGATTCATTATTATTCCAATCGGGAACTTTCGGAAAAACTTGAGATCAATCTCGCTCGCTGGAAACGCTGGTCCAGATCATTTCTGCCGCCCGACCCGCTCGGGGGAATGCAATCGGGCTACGCCAGACAGTATGCATTCAAAGATCTTTTCAAGGTTTATCTGGGCGGACATCTGCTGTCCCACCTGAAAATGTCCGTATCGGAGAGCCAGCAGGTGCTGATGGACCTGTCGCCATGGCTGAAAAAAAATGGTTTTTTAGATATGAACGGCTCAAACGGGACTGCAACGGAGATGGGCGGGAAATCTAATTTTCGCATCTATTTCTGTCCGGTGAGGACAGCGGGTGGTAAAACCGGCGCAGGTTATTGCTATCTTATCCGGAAATCCGTCAGCATTCGTTCCGTCGAAATGGCTACCTCTGTACAAGTCACCGAAACCGTGGAAGAGACTTCCATCCCCGCCGATGCAGGGGGAGGGTGTTTTTTTCTTCAGGATCCGGATGTTCGTCTTATCAATCTATCACCGCTGTTTGCCGGGTTAGTCGAAAAGCTTAATAACCACCCGCCCCCTTGACGCCCCGCTGCGCGAAAATCAGGAACGCTTTAGGGGTGGGATAAGGATAATATCTGCGCCTCGGTGAGTGGGGAAACCAGACCCTGGCCAAACGAAAGATCGATCCCCTGGATTTTCAACCCGTTCAATCTCGATATCACGGCAGCCCCGTACAGCAGATTCATGGCAATGGTTACTGTTTTGCGGTTCTCCGGCGGCTCCAGGGCAGAGCCTTTGACCCATTCATTGAAAGCGCCCATGGCCGGGCCGCACCAGATCTGATAATCGATGGCCCGATCCGGCACCCCGCTTTTTGCCCATAGCGACGCCCGTCCCAGGTAAGAGCGGAATACCAGGGCCATTTTGTGCTTTGGATCCTTCTCGGCCCGATCGACCTGGGAAGGATCCCGCCGAACGAAAAAGTTCCGGGTGTTTTCCCATTCGTTTTCGAAAGCGCATTTCAGGAAAGATCCTTCTATCAGTTTTCGCTGGTCTTCCGGTATGTCCTCGAACCGGTCGTAGGTCCGATAGATCTCATAGAGCTTGGCTCCCCGCATGGAGAACATGGTCCCACGCTTGAGCACCTGAACCTTGACGCCCATTTCGAACATGTCCGCTGCCGGTGCCATGATGACGTCCGCCTGACGGGCCTCGGCCAGCATCTTTTTAACCTGTGCGGAGGTGTCGGCCTCCACACAGGATTGATTGACGGATCCGGTGAGGATGTATGCCGCCCCCATGGCAAAAGCGGCGGCGGCCGATTCGGGGGTGGCAATACCTCCGGCCAGACCCACCCGCAAGGGTGTGGCGTAGTCGTGCAAGATAGCCATCTCGTCCCGCAGGGCTTTCATGGTGGGAAACAGGCACAACGCCGGGCGGTTGTCGGTGTGGCCGCCTGAGTCGGCCTCGGCGGTCAGGTCCTGTGCCATGGGTATCTGACGGGCCAGCGCTGCCTGTTCCTCGGTGATTTTCCCTTGTTCCTGCAGGCGTCGAAGGTGTTTTTCGGCCGGCGGAGAAAAGAATTTTCGGGCGACCTCTTCCCGCGACACCTTGGCGATAATCCGATTGGGGCAGACGATCTCCCCCCGGTTGTTTCTGTGAATGCCGTGAATGCGGTATTGAACCAGGGGCGTGGTCAGATCCAGGTATGCGGATGCCGAAACCAGTCGAATCCCTTTGGCCAGGTAAAGGTCCACGGTTTTTTGTTCCAGGTCCATATCATTGGGGCTGTGAATCAAATTGAAGCCGTAGGGTAATTTGCCAAGGTTGTTTTTAAGGGTGTCGGCAGCCGATTCAATCTGTTCGATGGAAAGCCCGCCGGCACCGAAAAAGCCGATCATCCCGGCCCGGCCGGCAGCCTCGACCATGGTCGTGGAAGTGATGCCGTTCGCCATGGCTCCGCAGATGTAGGCAAATTTTAATCCATGGTCCGATTTAAATCCCTGATCGCCGAATGATTCCAGTGAAAAAGCAGGCGACCATCCCAACAGCGGAAAGCTGTCAGCTGTTGGTTTTTTGAGTGATCCGAGGGTGGCAACGCCATTTTGCGCCACTCCGATGTGGCCCTTCACGTCCACCACATAAAATGGTTGTGAAAGATTGCGTACGGCTTCGGAAAAAGCCTTCTCACCGGTTCTTGGCAAAAGCTGATCCGGTTTCCAGAATCCATGGGGGGTCGATGTTATATCCGAGTAGGTCAAGCCGTTGCTCCCTCCTAATGAATCGATGCCAAAATAATGTAATTGTTCTCAAATGCCTTTTTCAAAGCATGTTCCCTTATCCAAGCCACCGCTTCCTGTCAACCCAGTCGAAATCGGGAATTATACCGCGGTTTTTTATCGGTAATGGCAATTGTGGAAAAACCATCGCCTGAAGGTTGTCTCGATCTTACGCTGCTTTGAGCCGTTCCGAGATGACGGCTATGGCACGGCGCAGGATAGGGTCATCAGGAAGTGAGCGGGCAATAGCGAGCAGGTCGCCTCTTTTTTTAACCTGCCTGAATGTCTCGGAAAAATGCAGATCAAATACCCAGCTGATCTGGAGCAGTTTGAAATCATTCAGGCATTTCATGTCCTGAAATTTTGCCACGCGCTTTTCCATGATGGCGTTGACGATCTTTGCCTCCCATACCGGAAGATCAGGCAGGTGCTGGACGATGGCGGGTTCGACGCGTCGATGATGCCGGTAACAATCGGCAAATATCTTCCAGATGTCCAGTTTGTCTGCATCTCGAATCAAATGCAGGAAAACCATGGATGACGGCGGTTTGGTTCCGGGCAGCGCCGGGGCATTGTGAAAGCGGATGGCCTCGATGATCATGGATTTTTCATCGGCAGGAAGCGAATCCAGCACGGCGGTTTCGTTTAACACATCAATGCCCAGGGATGCATGGTTTGCCGATTGTCGGTCGTTGAACGTCCGGTAGCGGCGATACTGCTCAAAACGCCCCAGGTCATGAAACAGGCCAATGGCCTCAGCCATGCACAGCTGTCCGCCGGCCAAATCGACGGACCGTCCCAGATGGCGGATGTTGTCGCAAACCCTTGCCGTATGTTCGATTTTCAATACCATCGGACTGTCCGATAACGTTTCACCCGTCAGGAACGACCGGGTGTAGACGTTAAACCAGGTTTTTAGCCGGGATAGCTGATCGGTTCGCATGATCGAATGAATTATCCTCGGGGATGGAATTTTTTGTGGGCCTCCAGCAGTTGCCGGTGGGCCACATGGGTATAGATCTGGGTAGTTGAGATGTCCGCGTGACCCAGCATCATCTGAACGGCCCGAAGATCCGCCCCACCTTCGAGTAAATGAGTGGCAAAAGAGTGCCTTAAACTGTGAGGGGTGATTTTTTTCTTTAACTTTGCCAGGCGACCATACCGGCCCACCAGGTTCCAGAAACTCTGCCGCGTCATGGCGCTTCCCCGCCGGGTGACGAACAGATATACGCTGGAACGGCTTTTCAATAACAGCGGCCGCGAACGGTCAAAATAATCCCGGATGGCGCTTTGGGCCAGTCGGCCGACGGGCACCACCCGCTCCTTGGATCCTTTTCCGAAAACCCTGACAAATCCCGCCTCCAGATTGATGCCGGTCATTGCCAATCGGATCAGCTCCGATACCCGCAAGCCAGCTCCGTAAAGCAGTTCCAGCATGGCGGCGTCCCGCAATCCTTCGGGCTTGTCCCGATCCGGAGCATCGATCAGGGCTTCAATATCGGCCACGGTCAACACGTCAGGCAGATGCAATCCGGTTTTGGGCAGGTCTACCTGTTGTGCCGGATTCTTTTCAATTATTTTTTCATTCGTCAGAAACTTGAAAAAGCCCCTCAGGCTAACCAGGTGACGCGCCCTGGACCGGGCGCCCAATCCCTGATCTCTCAAGTGGATCAGGTAAGCCAGGATAAGTCCGGTATCGATGTCGGAGGCGCGAGTCGCTTTTTTCTTTTCCAAAAACAGGCCGAATCGCATCAGATCCGTACTGTAGGCTTCGATGGTTTTTTTGCTCAGGCCTTTTTCCATCACGAGAAAGGTCTGGTATTGATCCAGGTGCCGAAGGTAGTCCGATGCGCGATCCATTGTTTACACTCTTACCTTAGGATCAAAGGGTGTGGTATCGTTGAGCACCTGGGCTCCATCCTGGCGGACCACGACCTGGTTTTCCATACGGACCCCCCCCCAGCCGGGAAGATAAATACCCGGCTCCACCGTAACGACCATACCTGCTTCCAACCGGTCATCTTTGATCGGACTCAACCGGGGGCTCTCATGAACCGCCAGGCCGGTGCCGTGACCCAGGCTGTGGCCGAATTTGTTCTCATAGCCGTTCTGATTGATATAATTCCGGGCGATCTTGTCCACCTGAGTGCCGCTGGCGCCGGCCTTGATGGCCTCAATGGCCAGGTCCCTGGCAGTGACAACCGTTTCGAACACCTTTTTAAAACAGTCATCCGGTTCTCCCATAATTACCGTTCGGGTAGTATCTGAGCAGTATTCGTCCAGCCGGGCGCCCCAGTCGAAGAGGATGGGTTCCCCCATGGCCATTTGGCGGTCCGAGGGAATGGCATGGGGCAGCGCGCTGTTAGGGCCCGAAGCCACGATAACGGGAAACGACAAACCCTGGGCGCCATTTTCGCGCATGTTTTTTTCCAGGATCCATGCTGCCTGCCTTTCCGTCATGCCCGGCCGGATGGCATCCAGCACCTGTAAAAAAGCCTTTTCAGCCAACTGCAGGGCCCTGGTGGTCCGTTGGATTTCATCTTCGGATTTACATTGCCGTAGTGCTTCCACCACGTTTTCAGTGGGAATCAGATCGACAGGAGGTTTCTGCTTGCCCAGCACGTCGGCGTAGGTTGAATGATTTTTATGGGAAAGGCGCACACTCTCAAAGCCGAGCCGATGAATACCCAATGATTTGACGATGTCCGGCAGTTCTTTTTCAAGCCCCTTTTTATAGCAGACAATGTCAAATCCGGCGGCCTCGGCCTGCGCCTGGAGCTCAAAGCGGCTGTCGGTAGCCAGTACCAGGTGGCGGTCGGATATGATCAGCACGCCGGCGGATTCGTCGAACTGGGTGTCTTCGCCGGTAAACCCGCTGAGGTAGTAGCGGTTCTCCTGGACAGATACCATCAGGGCGTCCAGTTCCTTATCAGCCAGGTTCTGCCTGATTTTCGTGATGCGCTTTTGAACAGTCGGATTCAAATTCACTCTTTTCCTCCCCTGATGGCCGGATCCTCACTCGCAATGGATTGACACCATTGCCCCCTTTTTATTATGATTAAACTCTCTTTTCAAGCCACGCCATCGTCATTTACCGTTTTAATCGTCGTTGACCCGGGCAGACCCGCTGCCTGAAACGCGTCTGGAGGTCAGTATGAAGATCGACACCCATCGCCATATCGATTGTTCTCTGTGCGGCAGACCCTTATCCGTAGAAAGTGGAAACAGCCAGGTTGAACTCCTGACGACTTCACAAATGGCGGCCGATGAGCAGGGATTGGTCCACGGTGGATTCATCTTCGGTGCCGCGGATTATGCGGCTATGATTGCGGTAAATCACCCCCATGTGGTCCTCGGAGCATCGGATGTCAAATTTCTCAAACCGGTGCGAGTGGGGGAAACGGTGATGGCAATAGCGCAGGTCCGGGAGGTCAAAGGCAAGAAATACTGGGTCTCCGTGGACGTGACCAAAGAGAGTGAGGTTGTTTTTCAAGGGATGTTCACCTGTTTTGTCCTGGACAAGCATGTACTGGAATGACTATCACGCTATTAAATTAACAGGATGTGAAAGGATTTCAAATGGCTAAAAAAATTGGTGTGCTATTGTCCGGTTGCGGCGTATTTGACGGTGCGGAAATCCACGAGGCGGTGTTGACCCTTCTGTTCTTGGATCGTGCGGGGGCATCGGCCGTGTGCATGGCTCCGAATGTGGACCAGTTGCATGTAATTAATCATTTGACCCAGCAGGTCGCCGATGAACGCCGAAATGTGCTGGTCGAGTCCGCACGCATCGCCAGGGGCGAGATCCAGGATGTCAGTGCGGTCAGCGCCGACGACATCGATGCCCTGATTATTCCCGGCGGGTTCGGTGCGGCCAAGAATCTCAGTGATTTTGCGATCAAGGGCCCCCAGGCTCAAGTCCATCCCCAGGTGCAACGGCTACTGGAAGAAATGGCCGATCGTTCAAAAACCATCGGTGCCGTGTGCATCGCCCCGGCCACGCTTGTGCGCGCCCTGTCAGCCCGATCTCCCCGGGTAACCATCGGCAACGATGTCGGCACGGCATCGGCCATCGAATCCATGGGTGGTGTTCATATGGTGTGCAGTGTCTCGGATATTTGCCTGGATGAAAAAAACCGGATCGTCACTACACCGGCCTATATGCTGGGACCCGGCATCAAGGATGTTGCCGCCGGGATCGAAAAACTGGTCTCGAAAGTTCTATCCCTTTGTTGAGCAGCCGCATGCAGCCGGCCGTAAAATAGGCTTTTTTGATTTCAATTCCTTCCCAGGATCGCGGCTTTTCGAACTGCTACGGTGGAAAGAAAACCTTTTTTGGCGGGTTGAAAACTATGTCAACGACACTCTGTCGATGGCAGCTATTAATCCATGAAATTGAATGATTTCAAACAATAGGGCAACTGATCTTACCAGTTGCCCTGATTTTTTAAATGGTGTACGGTATCGAATCGAATATATATTCATAATCGTGTCCGGCACCACTTTCAGGCGTGTTGCGTTCACGCTAAACGTTTAGGAACCTCTGCATGAAAACAATCGTCGGAACCAGCAACCGGATTATCGAGATTAACCTGTCGACCGGGCAGGTAGATGAATTTCAAGTGAATAGGAATGATCGTCGGCGATATCTGGGAGGTAAAGGACTTGGGCTCAAATTGCTTTACGACCGTATGGATCGCCGGATTGATCCACTGAGCGAAGAAAACTACCTGGCATTCATGATGGGTGTGCTCATGGGCACCGGCGCCCCTTGTACAGGCCGCTTTTCGGCCATTTCCAAATCGCCGTTGACCGGCATTATGCTGCATTCGTCCTGCGGCGGGCCTTTCGGGATGGCTTACAAGACAGCCGGTTATGACGGGTTGCTGATCACCGGCAAGGCCCCGTCACCGGTCGTGGTCGATATCGATGAAAACGGGGCCCGGATTATGGATGGCGCCGACTGTTGGGGACGGGATACCCACGATACCCAGAAACAGCTGAACCCGGATGGAAAGGCCGGTGTTCTCGCTATCGGACCGGCCGGTGAAAACCGGGTGCTCATTGCCAATGTGGCCTCCGGCCATCGGTTTTTGGGCCGCGGCGGCTTGGGAGCGGTGATGGGCTCCAAAAACCTGAAAGCCGTCGTTGCCAGGGGAAAAGCGTGCAAAATCGTTCCTGCCAATCAAAAACTGTTCAACCGAACCAAAAAAAGAGCAGCCGGGTACATCGAAAAAAACCCGACCACCTCCGACAACTACCGCAATTACGGCACCAGCAGCCACGTCAACTGGTGCAACGACGGTGGTATTTTGCCGGTGAAAAATTTTCAGGGAGGCAGCCACCCCCAGGCCGATCAGGTGTCCGGGGAAACCATGCGAAAGCGCTATAATGCCAGACCCAGCACCTGCAAACCCTGCTCCATCATGTGCGGGCACAAGGGCACTATGGCCGACGGCAGCATCCACCAGATTCCGGAGTACGAAACCGTCGGTCTGCTGGGCCCCAACCTGGGTATTTTCGATCCGGACGTCATCACCGAATTTAACGATCGATGCGGTTTGCTGGGAATAGACACCATCTCCGCCGGCTCCGTTTTGGCCTGGTGCATGGAAGCCGGTGAGAAGGGCTTGATCGCCACCGGATTGAAATTCGGCGTCACGGAAGGTATTTCCCAGGCCCTGGATGACATGGCCCGGCGGCGGGGGTTCGGCGACGAAATGGCCAACGGCACCAGGCAGTTGTCCAAACGGTACGGCGGCGCCGATTTTGCCATCCAGATCAAGGGACTGGAGATGCCCGCATACGATCCAAGGGGTTCCTGGGGGCAGGGACTGGCCTACGCCGTGGCCAACCGGGGTGCCTGCCACCTGTCCGCCACCACCTTCGCCCTGGAAGTGGCTTTTGGCTTTCTTGACCCTTACACCACTCGTGCCAAGGCAAGATTCGTCCAATTTTTTGAAAACCTCTATGCCGCGGTCAACTCTCTGCACACCTGTCAGTTCACATCCTATGCCTATGTGCTGGAGCCGCCTATTGTCAAATACACACCCAAATTCCTGCTGAGCCTGTTTATGCAGTACCTGCCGGCCGTTGCCATCATGCTCATGGATATCAGTATTTTTTCAAAACTATGGCGGTCGGTGACTGGTCTGAGATTGAACCAGTGGCAGATGCTCAAAGCCGGTGCACGAATCCATGTACTGGAACGGTACATGAACACCGGAGAAGGAATTTCCCGCAAAGACGATGCCCTGCCCAGACGATTTCTAACCGAGGGACGCGGGTGTGATGCCAAAAAGCGGACGGTTCCCCTGCAACTCATGCTCGATTCCTATTATCGGCTTCGGGGATTTGACGCACATGGTATTCCCACCGATAAAACCCTGAAACGGTATGGGATAGAACCCAAATGGGACTCTTCGACCGACCCACGCCTAGGTGATTTTAAAATGGTCTCACCCGGCGGCAAACCGGTCAAACGTCTCTATCTGGCCATCATGCTCTGGTTTGTCGGACGGGCCATTCAGGCGGCCGCCCGGGTGGATCGCGGGGTACGAGACGCCTTCGCTGCCATTCCCGACGGATTTACCTTCGCCCTGGTCGTTGCACCGGATGGTCCGGCCCTGGTCGTCGGCAAGGATAAGGCCGGAAAAGTCAGATACCTGGGCGCCAAAGCCGGGCAGCGTTATATCGATTTGAAGCTGACCATTAAAAACATCGAGGCGGCGGTCCTGCTCTTCACCTTTCAGGAATCCACGGTCATGGCGGCGGCCAGGGACCGACTGATTGTAGATGGGGAAGTTCCCGCCGCCTGCGCCGTGGTTCGCATTCTCGACATGGTGGAGGTCTTCCTTCTGCCAAAGCTGATTGCCTCACTTGCCGTCCGACGCTACCCGCAATGGCCGCCTTTTCGAAAATATGTGGGCCGCGCCCTGATCTATCTGCGTGCGATAGTGGGTCTATAAACCCGCAGCTATTTCATCGTGTTCCTGTTTTGATCTAATGAGGAGAGATCGATGCGTTTGCCTGATGAATTTTCTTTTTCCTGCCCCTTGAAAATAAACTGCGGCAACCGTGCACTGGCGCACCTTCCCCTTGAGTTGGCTGCCGTCAATGCTCACGCACCGTTGATTCTGGCCAACCGGGATCAGGTCGGCAAAAAGGGACTAAAATCAGTCATTGATGCCTTCAAAACCTCGGGACTGACTTTGGGCGTATATGACCGCCTGCCGGTCCGGCCGCCATCGGATTTGGTGCCCGTGCTGGCACGTATGTACCACGACGGTGGCTGCGACAGTGTCATTGCCGTTGGCAGCGGTCCGGTGGTTGATGCGGCCAAATTATTGAATCTGACAGTTTCCTCAGGTGATCATGGACAATTGGATGATCCCGGCAGAAACATTTCCGACCCCGGCTCCTTGCGGCCCTTGATGCTTGTGGCTACGTCCGGCGGCAACGGAGACGAGGTTACCGGCTATGCCAGCGACGGTGTCAGACGGTTATGTTCCCCCCGGCTGGTCCCTGCCGCTGCATTCATCGACCCGGCAATCATGACCGATCGGGATGACCGAGATGTGGTGGACGGGGCGCTGATCGGCCTGGTTCACGCCGTCGAGGCGTTTCTCGACGATTCCATCGGGCCCATGTGCCGCGCATACGCCCACACCGCCATCAACCTGATCGTGCAATTCCTGCCCATGGCGCTTCGCCGGACAGACCGAAAAAAAAGCCTCTGTGCCGTGGTCAATGGTCAGGTGGCTGCCGGTTGCGCTTTTTTCGCCTCCTCCCCGAGAATCTGTCACGCCTTGGCCACCCAGTTGAAGGAATCGACCGATCTTCCCCTTGGTTTTATAATGGCGCTGCTGCTGCCCCACCTGGTCGACGAGGCCGGGGCCGTCCAACCGGAGCGGGTCGGTGAATTGCTCTATCCCATGGTGGGGGAGGATCTTTTTGCGATGACTGCCGCCGACCTTAAAACACCTCGCACCATTGCTCTTTTTTGGGAATTCTTCGATGCGATCAACGCTGAGCTGGACTTGAAAATCCCATCAACGCTGGGTGAAGCAGGGCTGACCGACGAACAGATCGAACGGGCCCGCGCCCAGGTGGGCAGCAGCCCTGTTGACGACCATGTGAGGCGCATCATCGATGGGGCCAGGCAGGGCGCTGCTCTGCTGGCCGGCTGAAGCTAATCGTGGAAGACAGCCCCAGATTTATCGATCAATACACAGGAGCTGATTATGAACTTTCCGGGCTACTACGAATTCTTCTGTCCGGTTAAAATTGTCGCCGGACACCAAGCGTTGGAAAAAATTCCTCATCTGTTGAACCGGCTGGGTGCCCAACACCCCATGATCGTTACGGACAAGGGCGTTGCCGCCGCAGGACTCGTGGATATCGTCACCAATGCCGTCACACCGAAAGTCCGCATCGGTGCCGTTGAAGACGATGTGCCACCGGATTCTGACCTGAAGGTGGTTCGGCGACTGGCTGCGGTTTACCGGGCAAGCGGCTGCGACGCAATCATTGCCGTGGGTGGCGGTTCGGTGATGGATACGGCCAAGGGCGTCAATATTGTGGTCTCTGAAAATGCCGATGACCTGATGCAGTTTTCCGGTGCCGGCACTCTGACGCGGCGGTTAAAGCCTCTGGTGGCTATTCCCACCACTGCAGGTACGGGATCGGAGGTCACTTTGGTGGCCGTGATCGCCGATCATGACCGGAATCTGAAAATGCTGTTTACTTCCTATTTCCTGCTGCCGGACATGGCAGTGCTGGACTCCCGCATGACCCTGACCCTCCCGCCGGCAATCACGGCAGGCACGGCCATGGATGCGCTGACCCATGCTGTGGAGGCTTACACCTGTTTGGCCAAAAACCCGCTCAGTGATGCCCATGCCCTGCTGGCCATTGAATTGATTGGTCAAAATTTATTGAATGTGATAAACGAGCCGGACAATGCAGACGGGCGTCTGGCACTGGCCGTTGGAGCAACCCTGGCCGGTGTGGCTTTTTCCAATGCCATGGTGGGGATGGTTCATACCTTAGGTCATTCGGTAGGCGCGGTTTGCGGTGTGCCCCACGGAACCTGCATGGCCATCCTCTTGCCTTATGGACTGGAGTACAATATGCATAAAAGCGGCCATTTGACTGCCCAACTGTTGCTACCCCTCGCAGGGCCGCGGGTTTACGCACAGACACCGGCTCATCTTAGGGCTCTGCAGACGGTCACCGTCATCCGGCAGTTGAACCAGCGCCTTCACCAGGAAACCGGCGGTCGCCACGCCCGCTTTTTCAAGGAGATTACGGGGCCGGACGGAAGTGCCCGGGTGCCGGTCGAAAAACTGGAAGCCATCGCTGAAAAAGCAATGGGGGACGGCTCCATTTTTTACAATCCTGAGGAACTGGATCACGATGACCTGCTGATGGTCATGTCCCATGCATGGGCGGGAACGCCCCTGGATCGAAACCTCGTTAAAAAAGGCAACCTTCAAATTCGATGACCACCGGTAAAAAAAACAATTATAATCGTACTTATCCCATTTCGTGGGAGCAATTGCACCGGGACGCCCGGGCGATGTCATGGCGCCTGATCGAACTGGGCCCGTGGCAGGGCATTATCGCGATTACGCGGGGAGGCCTCGTTCCTGCCGCTATTATTGCAAGGGAACTGGATATCCGATTGGTTGACACCATCTGTATTGCAAGTTACGCTGGCCGAAATCAGGGGCAGATCCAGGTGCTCAAATCCACGACCGGTGACGGAGACGGCTGGCTGCTGGTTGACGATCTGGTGGATACGGGAAAGACGGCCAGATTGGTTCGTGACATGATACCCAAAGCTCATTTCGCCACCATCTATGCCAAGCCGGCCGGCCGGCCCCTGGTAGACACATTCATGACCGAGGTGAGCCAGGATACCTGGATCCTGTTCCCATGGGATTCGGAAATACAGTTTGCCCAACCCATTGCGGGACAAAAACAGCAGGATCAACAACCATGATCCCCGGACTACGGAAGAAGGAGATTGGCGCAATGCGAATCGGGGCTATCGTTTTCATCGCAGCCGTTGTGCTGTCAGCTTGTGTCCATCTGGACATCAATAGAAATATCAATGCGTTAAAGCGGATTCAGCCAGGTGACTCGCAGGAAGTCGTTTTCGCGACCCTGGGCCCGCCGGATCTTCGAAATGACATCAGCGACAAGCATTTTGTGACCTTTTACCGGACAAAAGCAGGAAACTTATCCGGCACGCCCGTATCAGCAGCATTGTGCACGCCAATCTCCTTTGAAAACGGAAAGGTGGTCGTTGTCGGTGAGGATCTGACCGAACGCTGGACCCGGGAGGAAAAAGAGCGGCTGCACCAAGCGGCTGTCGCCGAGCGCGAACAGCAACAGGCTCAAATGGCCGAAACTGCGTTGCAGCGTGCAAAGGCAGCGCGTCAGGAGAAAATCAAGGCACTCGAAAAGGAGGTTAAGCCCGTCCCTGCCTCCAATGCGGCCCTGAACCTGAAGCTGTACCGCCAATTGCTGGAACTGGACCCCGGGAACTCCCGTTATCAGAAAAAGGTTGCTGTATACGAAGACCGGCTGGTGAAGCAAAAAAAGGCGCGTGACGAACGCGCCGTCCGTTCAGCTAAAGCCAAACACCGACAGGCGTGGGAACAGGCCCGTGAGAAGCGCAACAAAAAGCTCAGGCAATATACCGGAAACGGCATCGCCGAGATGGCCGTGCACGATATGGGCAACGGTTCGCTTTACGTCTGGATCAAAAACGTCAGCAATCAAATTATCACCACCCATCCCGATTATTTTACTCTTATCGACAGCGAAAACAATCCGGTAGCGTGCGAGATCAGCGACAGTTTTGACCGCGTACTGGAGCCAGGCAGCATTTCCCATGGCAAAATTGAATACAACCGTGAGATCGAACCTAAGGAACTGATCTTTCAGAACCGGGAGTCGGGTCGAATTTCCAAATCATTTCAGTGATCACTACGGCACTTCGAATGAAAGCCGCACGATCCGGGCATTGGACGTGCGGTTTTTTCTTTTCAAGTAGGGTTAGGATTGTTTATTGCATCAATCCAGGCAGGAACAGGGCGATCTGGGGAAAGGGTATCATCAGCGCCACACCGACCACCAGAGCGATGAGCAGGGGAATGACGCCTTTGAAAATCACCTCCAAAGGAACGGTTCGGGCCACGCCGCTGACCACATAGACGTTGACGCCTACCGGCGGGGTGATGACCCCGATCTGGGTGACCAGAACGATGATGACGCCGAACCACATGGGGTCGTAACCCATGGAGACGATTACCGGATAAAAGATGGGCACGGTCAGCATGATAAAGGCCAGGGCATCGATAAAACAGCCACCGACCAAATAGACGCCGATAATCAGGGCCATGATCAGATAGGGTGGAAGGTTGAAGCCGGTCACCCAAGTGGCGACTTCGAAGGGAATCCGGGTGATGGCCAGAAAATGGCCGAATATGGTGGCGCCGGCCACGATCACCAGTACCATACAGGAGATGCGGGTGGTTTCAAACAGCGCCTGGATGAAACCCTTGATGGTGATGTTGCGGCGGACGGCGGCGATGACCAGCGTTCCCATGGCACCGATGGCACCGGCTTCCGTCGGAGTGAATATGCCGAAGAAGAGCCCGCCCATGACCATGGCGAACAGGATCAGCGTCTCCACCAGGCCGGATAGGGATTCCAGCTTTTCCTTAACTGTTGTTTTTGGCCCTCGGGGGGCCAGTTCGGGTCGCATGGTGGCCCAGACAATGACGGTTAGGATAAACAGCCCGGAGAGCAGGATGCCCGGTATGATACCGGCCATAAACAGCTTGCCGATGGATTGTTCGGTCATGACACCATAGATGATGAAGATGACACTGGGCGGAATCAGTATGCCCAGGCTTCCGCCGGCTGCCACCACACCGGTGGCCAGACTGTCCTGGTAGTGGTATTTCTTCATTTCGGGAAGAGTCACGGCAGCCATGGTGGCAGCCGTGGCATTGGTCGACCCGCAGATGGCTGAAAATCCGGTACAGGCGCCCAGCGTGGCGACGGCCATGCCCCCGGGCCAATGTCCGATGAAGGTGTAGGCCACTTTGAACAGGCGGCTGCTGATGCCTGAATGGAAGGCGATCTGTCCCATCAGGATAAACAGCGGAATAACGGTCAGATTGTAAGAACCGAATACATCGAACAGATCCCTGGCCATGAGGTTGAGGGCGGCATCCGGGGTTACCAGGTAGGCGAAGCCGGTAACGCCTAAAAGGGTCATTAAAAAACCTACGGGCATCTTGGTAAAGATCAGGACAAACAGCAAAATAAGGCCGGCAACGCCGGCAATGGTGGGGCTCATCGACAATTTCCCCTCAATAACGTTTCACGATAGAATTTGGAGAACGCGGTCCTTTTTTTTAATCGACGTATGACTTATGCGACAGCCGCTCTCCGTCTGGCCCTAACCATTATCGCTATGTCAAAATTTTATCGGGATGGTTCTCAACGGCTCGGCGTTGTCTTCTTTACGGCGGGTTTGAAAACTTTTACCCACCAAGATACGCAGCTGGTGTAAAGCACAATACTGAGCATGGCGCATCCCACAGCAATGCCGAAAACAAATGGGTGAATGGGCATCTGCAACGTCATGGAAACCTCTCCGCTGGCCTTCAGGTCCCGGGCATAAAGCACACACTGACCGCATACCACCGTAAACAGCAGGGCGCATATACCCGTGTTGATCGCCTCAACGGCATGCTGTAACCGTCTGGGAAAGCGCTGCACCAGAAAATCAACGGCAATATGTCCCTGATCCACGGAGGTGCGAGCCAGGGAGAAGGAGATAAAAACCGCGCCCAGCAGTCCCACAATCTCATAAACTCCCGGGAGGGGATGACGCAACAAGCGCAACAGTACATCCAGGCAGGTCAGGACCATCATCCCAACCACAGCGGCAGTGGCAATGCCATTAAAGAATGAGGCCAACCGCCCCACCTGACGTTCAATCCGATTCAATGCAGCGCTCCTGATTATTGTTGCCCATCAATGGCACCTGAGAGCATATCGACATACGCTTTGCCATCCAGTCCCTTGGCGGCTGCGCCGGAAATGTAGGTGTCGATGATGGGACGCACTTTCGCTTTCCAGCGAATGGTTTCATCGCTGCTAAGCCGCAGGATTTTGTTTCCCAGACTGGTGGCATACTCGCGGCCCTCTTTATCACCCTGATCCCAGCGCTGACCGTGGACATCAATCCACCGGCGGCTGGCTTCCTCGAAGACGCTTTGAATTTCCGGGCTCAGCGAATCCCATTTGGCCTTGTTCATCACCACAAACATGGCTGTCGTGTAGCCAACGCTTTTGCAGTCGGTGGTATATTTAACCACTTCGGCCTGGCGCCACCCTTTGAGAACCTCAATGGGACCGAAAGTTCCCTCTACCACCCCTTTTTGCAGGGATTCATAGGTATCTCCCTGGGGCATGGCTACGGGTACGGCACCCAGTGACTCCACCACTTTGGCGCTGAGACCGGTAGAGCGTATTTTCATGTTCTGCAGGTCTGCTAGGGTGCTTACCGGTTTCTGGGTGTGCAGCAGACCCGGACCGTGGGCGTGCAGGTAGAGCACTTTGACGTCATTGAGTTCAACTGGCTTGAAGGTTTTGTAAAAGGTGTTGGCCACACGGGTCGCGGCGAGGCCGTTTGGATATCCCAGTGGCAGATCGAGGGCCTCCATGACTGGAAAACGACCACGGGTATAAGCAAAGCAGGACATGCCGATATCCGAAATCCCCTTGACTACACCGTCATAACACTGGTTGGCCTTGGTCAGGGTTCCCCCGGGGAAAACGGTGATTCTGACCTTGCCGTCGGTCAGTTGTTCGATCTCTTTGGCCCACTCGATGCCGGCCAGACACTGGCCGTGGGTGGGGGGGAAAAAAATGCTGTAGGTCAGATGGACCGGCTTGGCAGCGCCGGCAGCAGGGGAAAGGAACGTTGTTGCCACCACGAAGGCAAACAGGCTCAGAACGAACGGGCGAAGCAAACTCATCGGCTCTCCTTTTTATTCCGGTGGAACTTTATGGATTTATATTTAAAAAATTGAAAATAAAGATTTTAACAAAAAAAAGGCAACGATGTCGTCCATCGTCTCTCGATGCTAAGCGCTATGAAAAATGAAGGCAACTTGATATAAATGGCTATCGCTGTCAACCGGTTTTTGGATAAAAGGCTGCCACTTCATATCTTACGTCGGAATTCCGTTATATGCGACAATGGAGATCAAATGACCCGACCCAGATTTCCGGTCACCCCGGCCATACGCTTCCTGCGGTCCAAGCAGGTCGATTTTCATGCTTTTATTTACTCCTATGCGGATCACGGTGGCGCCCGTCAGGCAGCCACGGAGTTGAGTATTCCCGTGCATCGGATGGTTAAAACACTGGTGATGGAGACTGAAGACCTGTCGCCCTTGATGGTGCTTATGCACGGCGATCAGGCGGTTTCTACCCGTCAGTTGGCCCGTGTCATCGGGGCGAAAAAGGTGCTTCCCGTCCGTCCTGAAAAAGCCTTGCATTGCACCGGGTACCAAGTCGGCGGTATCAGTCCTTTCGGCACCCGCATGAAGATGCCGGTCTTTGTCCAAGCCACCATACTGGAACTGAAAACGATCTATATCAACGGGGGTAAAAGAGGGTTTATCGTTGAGATCGATCCTTCCGCGTTGTTGAAGACCTTGGCTGCCATACCTGTCGATGTGGCCACAGTTTCGTAACGACCCCATTGCGGAAACCGATTTGCTCTCGATAAAAAACAGGGGGATACCCGTTTGGTAGTGCTTGCCAGAGATATGCCTGTTGCTTTATAGTCATTGAACATCCGAATGTTGACTGGCCTCCCATGACCGCTGCTCTAAAAACAGGGGCAGCGATCGGGGTAGGCAGATATCTGTTTGAAGGGAAAGAAACCCATGCCACGTTCCGATCTCGAAGCCCTGGAAATCATCTGCCAACGCATTAGCCTCAATATTCCTGAAAACTGCCCGTGGCGGTGGGACAAAGAGTTCAACCTGGCACTGGCGGTTATCGACCGTCAGGATGAAATCATGGTCGAACTCCCGCTGACCCTTGAATTTTCTCATAAATGGGATTTTTCCACCATAAATGAGGCCGATGCAGCTGTCCGCGACTATTTCCAGACCGGTTTCGGTATCGTACCGGGCCAGAAAGTGTTTACCATGGATCCCGTTAACGGGGTGGTGCTGTACGCGGCATGGTGGCCATGGGGGGACGATGAACGGATCTCTCTTCGCCTGGGTCTGGTTTCCGTAACCGATAAAAAGTTGGAAAACGCCGACATTAAAGGGTTGATCTGCCGTTGGCTGAAGCTGGAATAAAGGCCGAACAGCGTTTGGATGACCTACAGGCAGTGCTTTTTTATCTTGTTTCGAAGGGTGGTGTGGGAAATGCCCAGGCGGCCGGCGGCCTGGCGGATGCTCCTGGCCGACTTAAGGGCTTTGGCGACGATCTGTCGTTCCAGTGCATTCAGTTGGCGAGCAAGGTCATTGCTTTCTTCAACCGGACCCGCAACCTTGCCGGCGGTCAATACCGGGGTGGCCAGATCGAAACTGAACAGGATCGATTCGACCCCGATCATCGTGGTGTCGCATAAGATGGCTGCCCGTTCGATCACGTTTTTCAGTTCCCGAACATTACCCGGCCAGCTGTGGTGGATTAATTTGTCCAGAGCTTCGGACGAAAGGTGCTGCAGGTTGGCGGCCAGTTTGCAGTTGATCTGAAAGAGAAAATGATCTGCCAGTACGGGAATGTCTTCCGCCCGGGCGTTTAAAGGCGGCAGGTGGATAGGCAGTACGTTGATTCGGT
This sequence comes from Deltaproteobacteria bacterium, assembly GCA_020444075.1. GTDB lineage: Bacteria > Desulfobacterota > Desulfobacteria > Desulfobacterales > Desulfosarcinaceae > Desulfosarcina. The sequence continues at coordinate 70,140 of JAHLLR010000013.1, read as the reverse complement.
AATACAGATCCTGCCTGAACGTGCCGGTTTCCACCAACCGTTCCAGGTTCCGGTTAGTGGCGGTGATGATCCGTGCATCGACTTCGAATTCTGACCTTCCGCCGATACGCCTGACACGTTTTTCCTGGATGGCCCGAAGGATTTTTGCCTGCGGCCCCGGCGGAAGCTCGGCAATTTCGTCAAGAAAAAGGGTTCCGCCACTTGCCTGCTCAAACAGGCCGGCACGGCCGCTTTTTTGGGCTCCGGTAAAGGCACCGCTCTCGTAGCCGAACAGTTCGCTTTCTAAAAGCGAATCCGGAATGGCGGCGCAGTTGACCGGAATAAACGGGCCTGATCGGAGGCTCTCTGCATGGATCGCCCGGGCAAACAGCTCTTTGCCGGTACCGCTTTCGCCACGGATAGAGACAATGGATGGGGTGGGGGCAATTTTACGGGCAAAGGCAATGGCCTGTTTGACGGACGGGGCGTTTCCCACGAAGGCGTCAAAAGAGATTTTTTCCGGCTGGGAAACTTCTTCCACCAATGCCTTGATCTCCTTCATGTCCTTCATGATTTCCACGGCACCGATAATCCTTCCGGTGGAATCGACAATCGGACGGGCGTTGGTAAAAAATTCGAACTGTCCCTTTTCCGTCGAGACACTGCGGCGAAGCCGAGAATACTGCTGACCTTCCAGACACGAAAGCAGGGTGGGATCCATGGCGACAGTCTCATCGATTCGCCGGCCGATCAGATCGCGGTCGTGGCAGTTGAGAATCGTTCGGGCCAACTGGTTGATGGTGGTTATTCTTCCTTTGGCATCGATGGAGATAATGCCGTCACTGATATTATCCAACACCGTGTGAAACGTATTCTGGCGGTTTTCGTTGGGCGTGGTCTTGATGAAACGAATGGACTGCAGACCGTTGAGCCCGGACAGACTTTCCAGAATTTCTTTCCCCGACATCTCCCGATTGACAGGATCCACCTCCAGGTACACATCGGCCAAATGCTGCTTGCGCTCGACCTCCATGGAAACGATATTCATGGCCCGATCCGCAACGCGCCTGGAGATATCCGCAACAACGCCGATGCGATCCTGAAATAAAAGGTTCAGTTTGAATGATTGACTCACGATAGCGACTCCGGGATCGATGACTGGCGATGGTTCGGGAAACTATAGAAATTCAAGCACCCGTTGGCAAGTGACAAATGGCTCAGACTGATTATGATAAAGTTTCAACCGTGTTGTGATCGATTCTTTCTGATTGAACGAATCCATCTACCCGAAGTGCGTTCAATACCAAACACTGGAATCGTAATATGACAGCATCTATGCGGCCTATCCTCTTTGTTTGCATGATAGCAACTCTTTTTTCAGCGCTGTTCCCCTGTATGACTTCGGCCGAAAAAATCACTGACGACTTCCTGCTTTCGGCGCTCAAGCTGGAACGGCCGATTCTGCTATGCAGTGAAACGGTACCCGTGGATGACCCGCAGACGATGGAACGGTTTGAGAAGGAAATGTTGGTTTCTCTGGGAAGCCGCCCCCAGGTTGTTCTCTGGTTGAAACGGACCACCCGCTATTTCCCCTACATTGAAAAGATGCTCAGGGATAATGGGCTTCCCGAAGACATCAAGTATCTGGCCATTGCAGAGAGTGATCTCAGAATGCATGCCGGGTCGAGCAAAGGGGCCATGGGAGTCTGGCAGCTGATGCCTCAGACCGCCAGAAAATATGGATTGATCGTGGACGACAATTTTGACGAGCGGCGCAACCTTTATCTGAGTACACCGGCGGTGCTGACCTACCTCAAAGACCTTTACGAGCGATTTGGTTCCTGGAGCCTTTCCCTGGCGGCCTACAACATGGGGGAAGAGGGGCTTGAAGCAGAAATCCTGGAGCAGGGCATAACTGACTATTACCGACTCTATCTTCCCCTGGAAACCCAGCGCTTTGTCTTCCGTATTCTGGCCATCAAGCGCATTGTCGAAGCGCCTCAGAATCATGGCGTTACCCTTTCTCCAGAAGATTTTTATGCTCCGGAATCCTTTTCAACGGTTCAGGTCAATGCCTTTGCGGATCTTCCCCTTCGCCTTGTTGCCGGTGCAGCGAAGACCGATTTTAAGACGATCAAAGATTTCAACCCTGAATTGCGGGGGCATTATTTGGCGGCCGGAACGCGCTTGGTCAACATTCCCTGCGATGGTGAAGCGGGATTTCAGCTCCGTCTGGCATCCCTGATCGAAGCGGATACCAAAATTCGCAGCCAGCGCATTTACGTAGTCAAGAAAGGAGACAGCCTTTCGGGCATCGCCCAGAAATTCGAGGTGCCCCTTGCCGCGCTGCTCATCTGGAACCGAATAGGCATCAATAACGTGCTCCATCCCGGACAGCGGCTGGTTATTTTCCCTGCAGCAGCTGAAAGGAAGACCGATCTTAAAGATATTGAGGGAGATTCGGGCGGATGATTGAGAAAATCATTTCCAGCGGAAAGCCGGGCGCTGCAGCGGCCGCCTTGGAGATAGCCATTAAGCTGGGTTTGTCCCATGGGGGGTGGTGCCGTGATGATGAACCGATCCTGGATAAATACCATCTCGAGCGGTTACCTCGCGCCCCCGATCAATCAGTCACGGAGAAGGCCGTCGATGCCAGTCAAGGCTCCCTTTATTTCACCGCAGGAGAAACGGTCTCCCTTCGACTGGAAACCACCAAAAAAGCCGCTTGGCGTCTGAATAAACCATTGTTGATTCAGGATCTTTCCATCGAAAGCGGTTTTTTTGCATCCCGACGGATCGCCATGTGGCTCACCGAGAATCGAATCCGGGTATTGCATGTTGACGGAGATGATGAAGGACGCACCATTTCTTCGGTAGCAGACAGTGTATCCAAGATCCTTGAAGCGACCTTTTTTCTATCAACGATGGAAACCGGTATCACCGCGCCGCTGCAGTCGGTCGTCGACCGTGAGCGCCTGCCTCAACGGGAAAATCCGCCGGAAACCATGGAGATGGCGGTGACCCATCTGGAACGGTCGTTGTCTCTGAAAGACAGGGCCACCATTGCCAACATGACCTCAGATGAACTGGTTTCCCTCCATTTTACGCTGGGAAGTTATATCAACAGCCATTTCGATCTGTTCACCACCAACACCAATCTGCTGACGGACTGTCAGCGCCGGTCCGGCAAGTGGGGTCTGGCACCCAAGGATGTGGCCGCGGTGGTTATCCGAGCCCTCTGGGAGAGGTTGCGTGCGACCTGCCGTATCCGGGTCATCAAGTGAGTCCCGCAACACCAATGGGAACAGCCATGTCAATACTGCCCCGATCGCCCGAAGCGTTTATACGCCTTGTGCAGCACCGCCTTTACCGTCAACCACCGGGAACCTTCCCGTTCAACACCAATGGCGATGTGAGTCTGAATTCGGCGGTGCTTTTCCTTCTTGGAAAAGGTTCCAACGGGGAGCCGCTTTTGATTCTGAACAAGCGTTCCCGGCATGTCCGCCAATCCGGCGATCTTTGCTGTCCGGGCGGCGGGATATCGCCGACCATTGACCGTTGGCTGGCCCGATGGCTTAATCTGCCCATAATGCCATTGTCCCGTTGGGCTCACCAGCCGTGGTGGCGGCGTTACCGGAAAAAGGATTTCCCGAAACTGGCCCTGCTGCTGGCCACTGCTTTGCGGGAAGGGTTCGAAGAAATGCGGCTCAATCCACTCGGAGTGAGGTTTTTAGGTCCCATGCCGGCTCAGCATCTGGTCATGTTCAAACGGGCCATTTACCCGATGGTGGGATGGGTGAATCACCAGAAGCGCTTTTTCCCCAACTGGGAAGTGGATAAAATCGTTTATATTCCTCTATCGACGTTTTTTGACCCCGGTAATTATGGCCGGTATCGAATTTCGTTCAAGGCAGGTAAGCCGGGTGCGCCGGATATGCCTTATCGGGATATGCCCTGTTTCATTCATCGCCAAAATGGTCACGATGAATTGTTATGGGGCGCAACCTACCGGATCACCGAACGCTTTTTGAAAACCATATTTGGTCATGTCCCACCTCCGATGGCGTCCCTGCCAGTCATCCACCGTCGGTTGGGCCCCCATTATCTCCAGGGATCTTCACCCCAATGAGTGGATTGTGTTGGGTCTGGGGTTGTGCTGCCCGGATGGTTGATTTTAAAGGGCCAGTGGTGTAGATAAATCTTCCGGTTTAAAAGCACGATGTTGAAGTCGGGTAAATGGCAGCTACCACAGTTAAGAATCAAACCTGAGGAACCCAAGCGATGGGCGCACCTTCATACGAGACGATTTTTGCACAGCGTGTACTGGACGAAATTTTCCCCTCGAACCGTGCCGATCTTTTTTTTGCCGCCCTTTTTGGCGATGCATCAGAAGGCGCCTATGATATCAATCTTGCGTACACCGGGGAAACCGACGACCAGGTCGATTTCGAATTTCAACTCAAACAGCGCCCGGGAAAGTGCCTGGCCTGCCACCTGACCTACGGCCTGCCCGAGGTGTTCATGCGGCACCCGGTTATCGATGTTGCCGGTGTGGTCCGACAACTCGATTCACGGATGATCAACGGCCAGCAGTGCGTCGAGTGGACGTTAGGCCGTACCCGGGAAATTTCGCGGGCCATGCACGTATTGCCCCTGACCGTGAAACTGACTCCAGCCAAACCGTCAGCACCCGAGTGATCGCTTTCGATAACGGGTCGGAAAGGGGGAGCTATGCGGTGTCTGGACCAGCATGGCCGTTTAAGACTTTATCCAGTGCAGTTGCCAGCTTTTCGATATGATAGGGCTTTTGAATAAACCCATCCCCTGCCGCCTCATGGCCATTCGCCCCCATGCCGTTGAGGCTGTATCCACTGGATAATAACACTTTGATACCGGGTCTGATCTTTTTCAGATGGGATAATACCTGTCGGCCGCTTAAATCGGGCATGACCATATCCAGCAGCACTCCGTCAATGTGATCCATTTCCCTTTCGAACAGGGCGATGGCCTGCTGTCCGCTGTTGGCGGGGATTACATGGTATCCCAGATCTTGGAGGATACCTGTCAGGGCCGTCAGGATGTAAGGCTCATCATCTACCACCAGCAGCGTGCCGGAACCATTGAGCGGCAATTCAGGCGCTGAAACCGATACTTTTTCCGACGTTCCTGATATGGCCGGCAAATAGATCGTAAAGGTTGATCCTTGATTCACCTGGCTTTTCACATCGATGATGCCGCCGTGGTTCTTGATGATTCCAAATGCCGAGGCAAGTCCCAGACCGGTTCCCCGCCCCATTTTTTTTGTGGTGAAAAACGGCTCAAAAATTCGCTTCATGGTTTCCGGTTCGATACCGTTGCCCCTGTCTTGGACGCTGATGGATACATAGGGGCCCGGCTTGGCGCCGAAAGAGGCGGCGAAAACTTCATCCAAGATCACATTTTTCGTTGAAAGGGATAGCGTCATATCCCCGGCCATGGCCTGCCAGGCGTTAACGTAGAGGTTGACCAGCACCTGATCGATCTGACCCTGATCAGCTTCCACCGTCCAGATTTCTTTCTGAAAACGGGTATGAATCTGAATTTCCTTTTTAGTCCGGCCGAACATATCGGCGGTCCGCTGGACAGTCTCGTTCAGATTGACGGGAGTGACCTGGTATTTGCCTCCGCGGGCATATCCGAGCAGTTGGCGGGTGAGGGTGGCACCGCTCTCCACGCATTGCTCGATGGCCCCCAGGTATTCGGACAGTTTACTGCCGGTGTCGAGCTTCGAGGCGATCAGGGATACATTGCCCATGATCCCCATGAGCAGATTGTTGAAGTCGTGGGCAATGCCGCCAGCCAGGGTGCCCACCGCCTCCATCCGCTGGGCATGATTCAGTTGCCCTTGAAGCTTCTCTTTTTCTTTCTGGGCAACGATCTTCGCCGTGATGTCGCGAGCTACTCCGCGAAACCCGGTCACGATGCCTGAAGGATTTAGAATCAGGGCCGCGCTCAGGTCCAGCACCTTGTTTTCCCCGTCTTTGGTGATCACCGAGTAGGTCATGACTCGCACCGGCTCACCGGATCGGGCCATCTTGCGGAAAGCCTGGATGATCTCCCGCGTTGATGGATGCGCTGAAAAGTGCCTGAAATGCATGCCGGACAGTTCACTCATGGTGTAACCCATGATCCGGCAGGCCGCCTCATTGACAAAGGTGAGGGTGCCGGAATAGTCCAGTTCAAAGTAGGCCTCCTCAATGGTATCCAGAATGGTCCGATATTTCTCTTCGCTGATCCCGAGCTGCATTTCGGTGGCGCGGCGTCGTTCGATCTGGGCCATCAGACCGTCGTTGGCTTTTTGTAATTCAAGGGTCCGCTCCTTGATTAAGGCCTCCAGCTGACTCTTGTATTGAAGCAATTCCTGTTCGGCTGTTTTACGGTCGTTGATGTCGCGCAGGGAGCCGATGATGCGATAGGGCTTGCCGGATCGGGTTCGAAGGATCATGGAATTCAAGGAGCAGTGTTTTTTGCGGCCGTCCTTGTCCCGAAACACCACTTCCCGGTCATTGAGGCGCCCCTGGTCTATCAGCTGTTGCACGATGCCAATTCTCTGGCCGGGATCCGCATAAATTTTGAGAAGGGTTTTCCCAATCAGTTCCTGCCGCCGGTATTGGGATATTTTTTCAATGGACGGGCTGATTTCAATCAGCGTCCCCTTGAGAGAGGCTTCGTAATAGACATCTTGGATATTGTTGAAAATTCCCTGGTATTTTTTTCGGCTTCGTTCCACAGCGGTCTTCATTTCGGCGAAAGCGCTGGCGGTCTCCTGGATTTCGGAATAGGCAGAGTGAATTTGCGGCAACGGCGTCGAATGCCCCATCTTGATTTGCCTGGAGGCGCGTTCCAACAGAGCAATCGGGCGGATAACACCACGGGCCAGGAGAAATCCGATAAAGGCGGCAAACAGGGAGATCACCATGGTGACCAGAATATTGTATAAGCGGTTGGATTTGATGGCGCCGAGGTAATCATCCTCCGGCAGGTAAACCCCGATGATCCAGGGCCACTGGGGGGTGGAAAAGGGAGTGAACATCGCCAGATAGATCTGACTTTCGTGCGTAAACCGGGCAAAACGCGATCCGTCCATGATCAGCATCCCCGAGGCATCGGTTTGAATCTTTGCCGCTTCGAAAGCTTTACGGCTGTGCGCGTCGTCGAGTTCATCGATTTTTGCCAGGCGTGCGGCACCCCCCTCCGATGTTCCTTTGAATTTCAGTTTGTCTATGTCCCCGAAGGCCACCACGTCGCTGTTGCGGTTGAGCATGAAGGCCTTTCCATGCTTGCCGATTTTCAAGTTGCCGATGAATATGGACAGCTGGTCGATTTCTATATCAACACCGACGACGCCCATGAGTTTCCCGGATGAATCGAAAAAGGGTCCGGCAATGGTGATTCCCGGTTTCTGGGAGGTGTAGAAGATGTAGGGATCGGTCCAGACGATGCGGTTTTCCGTCAACGCTTTTTGGTACCAGGGGCGCTTGCGGGGATCATACATGTCTGATTTGTTGATTTCTTCTGACATCTGCTTAAAAAGGGAATCTCGGTAAATCAGACGGACCTGTTTTTCCTGGGGAGTGTTCAGAATTACTTTGGTGCGAAAGCCTCCTTGGACCTTTGCGTCAAAATGGCGAACATCGTAAAAATTTCCCTGGGGGGTACCCACATAAATACCGGCAAAGTGGGGATTGACGGAAAGCTGGTCGTGCAGATATCTCTCTAAGCGATCAATCTGGTTCGTTTGGCTGCCGACCACGTTGGAGGCCAGCAGTCGCCTGGTTAAAGCGGCAGCACCGTGGGCGTGCAGCAGGTGGCGCTGGGACTGCTCCATGGCCAAGTCAGCGATGTTTTTCATGATATCCCGGGCATGCTGACGAAGCACTTCCTGAGATGTCAGATAGGACGAGGTGGTGGTGATCAGATGGGTTCCCCAGATCAGGCCTAAAAAACCGGCAATTAACGCCCAGCGAATCGAAATCTTCATAGTTTTCCCACAGGTCGGTAGGGGTTGGGTCAGGTTTAAAGAAACTGTGAATTCAGTTAAATCCGCTGCCCGACGTGGTTGGTCCTGGTCGGACCTCACACTTAATCGGACTGGGATTGATGTATATGGGGAGGTCTAAGCTTTCAAGTAAAAAATCAATCATTGCCTTCAGGGATCAGGTATGAAAGCGAATGGAAATTCGGGAAGCTCGATTCGATGGGAAGATCATCGATGGCTTCCCGTGGAGAGGTTTCCCAACCCAAAAATAAGGTTTGTCACAATGCTTTCGGGTTGATGAAAATTCGCTTTAGCGTTATAAAGAGCTTCCTTTTACCGCCCGTTACCTTCGTTTTCGCGTCGCTTGCCGGATGACAGCTTTTGATTTGGGGGGATAATGAAAAAATTGGTAATTTTTTTATTGATGGTGGTGATAGCGGGACTGACCGGCTGTTCTGTAGAACAGATCGGAAATTCGTCCGGGGTGGGTGTCATGTTTAATGGTGAACCGGCCATCTTCGATTCATCGGTGGTTTACATGGGAACCGTAGTCGGTCGGGTTCTTTCACGTGAATGGGGCAATGGTGTTACCCGGGTATCTATCGCCTTGGACGGTCAATATGAAGCCTTGAAAAAAAACAGCCTGGCGGTCGTGGTGAAAAACGGTCGGATGCACCTGACCCTGCTTTCCGGATACGGCGACCCGCTGCCTCCGGGAAGGTGTATCAGTGGATTCGAAAATACAGCCTCATATCGGTGGTTTAAATTCAGACACCTCATCAATAATGTTACTATGTCCGCCGACCGGCGGGCCCAACACCTGCTGGCTCGATCCGGGCTGGCGGGATAACTGCCGGCGATCATGCCATCAGAACCAACGTCCAGCAAGGGACGGGTGCTCCTGGTTTCCGCACCCTGGCCGCTGTTCAACCGTCCATCCTTGTCGTTGGGAGCGTTGAAAGCCTACCTTTCCGCCAAGGAACCGCACGTACAGACAGAGGCCTGCCACCTTTTTCTGGAGGTGGCCCATGCATTGGGATTCGAGCGTTATCAAGGTGTTTCCCGGCGGGTCTGGCGGGCCGAGGCCGTCTTTTCGGCACTGCTCTATCCCGATCGCGCTCATCTGGCAGAATCGTTATACACCAGCACGCTTAAACACGGGGACCATGCACCCGATGAGTTTCGGCGGTTGGTTCGCCAGGTTAAAACGGTCATGGACAACTGGCTCCAGCGAATCAACTGGTCTGCTTTTAAACTGGTCGGTTTCACCGTCTCATTTTGCCAGATGACCGCCTCCCTTTACCTGATCTCGCAAATCAAGGCCAGCTGCCCCTCGCTGCCGGTAGTTGTGGGCGGTTCTTCTTTCTCCGGAGAACGATCTGCCGATCTGTTGAAAGTATTTCCTTATATCGATTATCTGGTGGTGGGGGAGGGAGAGCGACCTTTATTGGGTCTTTTGCGCCAGCTGGTAAATATTGGTTCACGGTCTGCAGGAAGGCTTCCGGACGGGATCCTTGCTACCGAAACCCAGCCTGAGCACAAGGTTAAGTTCTCCCAACTCAGTCGCCTGGGAAGCCTGCCCGTGCCCGATTACGACGATTACTTTAACATGCTGGCCGGGTTTTCTCCACAGCGACGCTTTTTTCCCATCCTCCCCATCGAAGCCTCTCGGGGATGCTGGTGGCACCGAAATGATACCACCGGCCAGTTCAAGGGGTGTGCCTTCTGCAACCTGAACCTTCAGTGGCAGGGATATCGCACCAAACCGCCGGAACAAGTAATCCGGGAGGTGGATCACCTTGTCCGACGGCATCAGGTACTTTCCCTGGCCTTTGCCGACAATGCCTTCCCCATAAACCAGGCCGCGTCCATCTTCGACGGGATCCGGGAATTGGATCGGGATTTGTCCATTTTTGCAGAGTTGAGGGCGAATACTCCACCGGAACTGCTCCGAAAAATGAAGCAGGCCGGCCTGGAAACGGTTCAGGTAGGAATCGAAGCGCTATCCAGCCGACTGCTCGCAAAGATGAACAAAGGGTTCCGGGTCATCGACAACCTGAGCCTGATGAAACATTGTGAGGCCATGGGCATCATCAACGCGTCCAACCTGATGCTCCATTTTCCCGACAGCGATGACATCGATGTAATGGAAACGCTTCATGCGCTTGAATTTGTCCGCTGGTACCGTCCCCTGAAAACCGTCAGTTTCTGGTTGGGCCTGGAAAGTCCGGTATATCGATTCGCACGGCGATTTCATATCCGGTCCGTTTGCAATCATCCCAACTTGAAAAAACTTTTCCCGGAGGCGGTGGTCGCGGGGTTTCGTTTCATGATTCAAGGTTATCGCGGCGATCGGAAACGGCAGCAGAATCTATGGCGATCAGTGGAAAAAGAAACCCGTCAATGGCAAAAAGACTACGACATCATGGTGCGGCAGACCGCCGGCATCCCCCCGTTGGCCTTTCGCGATGGCGGCCGGTTTATAATTATTGACCAGCGCTTCCCGACCCAACCCACCGTCAAGCATCGGCTCACGGGGATCTCCGCCGAAATCTATCGCTATTGCCATATCCCCCGCACCCTCGCACAGGTGGCTGGAAGGTTTGACGCTCACAGCCCGGAACAGGTCGCCGCTTTTTTCAAATCCATGGTTAAAAAAAGGCTGATGTTCGAAGAAAACGACTGCTACCTGAGCCTGGCTTTTCCCGTTTCATGGCGACAGTAACGATGAAACACTTAATTCTCGCTCCGTTACGCGGCTTTACCGATGCGGTATTCAGAAATGCCTTTCACCGCCATTTTCAAGGGATCGAAGAGGCGGTGGCGCCGTTTGTGACGTCGATAAAGGGCCGGCGCATTAAACCCTCCCATCTGAAGGATCTGTCGCCGGCCGACAATCGAGCCATGCCGGTCGTTCCCCAGATTCTGAGTAACCGCCCAGACGAGTTCATCTGCCTGGCCAACACGCTCGTCGATCTGGGATACAGGGAAATCAACTGGAATCTGGGGTGCCCTTTCCCCATGGTAGCCAAAAAAATGCGTGGTTCAGGACTGCTGCCACACCCGGAACTGATCGACCGCATGCTCGATCAGACGTTTCGCGGATTTTCCGGCAGCCTGTCCATCAAAACCCGATTGGGACGTTTTTCAGCCGACGAAATGGAGCAACTTATCCCGGTTTTCAACCGTTACCCACTCGCTCGAGTGATCGTTCATCCGCGAACCGGTGTGCAGATGTATACGGGAAATGTGGATCTCAAGGCTTTCCAGGTTATTCTGACACGTCTCTCCCATCCTGTGGTTTACAACGGCGATATCAATGATCCTGCCACGTTTAAATTTCTGGAATCCGGATTTCCGACGGTATCCGGCTGGATGCTGGGGCGAGGGCTTCTCGCCAACCCATTTCTTCCGGAAATGATCCAATCACAAGGCCGGCTGATCGGCAGCAGGACCACCCGTTTTGAGAGATTTCACGATGATCTGGTGGCCGGATACAGCCGCCTGTTTTCCGGACCGGGCCATGTTTTGGATCGAATGAAAGGATTCTGGCGCTATTTTACTGCGGATTTCCCGGAGGGTCGGCAAATAATGAAACAAATCCGGAAGGCTGACTCCTTGGACCATTACCGTCAGGTTGTGGCAGCGGTGTTTGACGGTCAGGACAGATGGGAATGCCCCCAGCTACCTGTTCCAGAAGAACGTTAAGCCTCGTTCAACCACGATTGCCTGCGCCATGCCCGTCCCCTCGATTTTTTTCGCAACCGATTGTGCATCCATCCAAAATCCACTATACTGAAGCCAAATCCGTTTTTACGTTGAAGAAATATTTCATATTCAAGATTTGAACGGGATACCATGACGTCCTTGGGAGCAGTCGAATGCATCGAAAAACGATTCTCATTGTGGATGACGAATTGAGCATTCTGGTGCCATTACAGTTTCTCATGGAAAAGGAAGGGTATGTGCCCAAATTGGCCCAGAGCGGCAAGGAAGCCATCGAAAAAATCGCCGAGGTTCGGCCCGACCTGATTCTGCTGGATATCATGCTTCCGGATCTGGATGGGTATGAGATCTACCAGATGATTCGACAGCGCGCTGAATGGGAATCCATCCGAATCATCTTTCTTACGGCCAAAAACAGGGATGCCGACATGGCCAAGGGAATCGCCATGGGGGCAGATGCCTACATCACCAAACCGTTTTCCAATATCCAGCTGGTAGAAAAGATTCGCGAACTCATTGGGCCGGGATTGCCCTGATCGGTATCGGCGCGGATCTTCAAATTTGAAAAGGACGAATTTTAATTCGCCGGCCTTGGGCCAAATTCGGGGAACTATTGCCAACTATCACAATCTTGATGCAAATCGTCCGACCTCTTAAAAATTCATTGGCAACCTTACCAAGCAGCTATACCAGGGTCATCAAATAGTCGCGGAGCTGGATCCTCTGATTGGTCAATCCCAGTTTCTTTCTCAGGCGATTGCGGTGGGCTTCGATGGTTTTTGCGGAGGCATTCAGGATCTGTGCGATCTCTTTGGTGGTTTTATCTTTGCGGACCAGGTCAGCAATCTGGATTTCAGTAGGGGTCAGATCAAAAAACTTCATGGGAATCTGGCGCAGGAAGGGGGATACGATATTGGAAATGTTGGCCTGGATGATGTCTACATAAGTGGCCTGTTTTTCATCCAGCTGGCTTCGACTGAGTTTCTCCAGAAAAGGCAGCACCAGGTCTTTTACGTTAGCCACGATAATATCTTCCATGTGAACCTTGTCTTCTTCCCTGTTTTTCAGGAGCACATTCAGCGCGGTGTTGACCTCTTTCAAGGCAGCGCTTTTGTCCTTCAACTCCTTTTCATTATCTTTGAGCTTCTTTTGCGCCCGTTTTCTTTCAACAATCTCGCGATTGGCCTGCTCGAAAAGCTGTGCATTTTCGATGGCGGTTGCCGAGGCATCGGCAAGTGCTTCAAGCAACGTCGCATGGGATTCATCAAAACGACCCACCTGCTTGTCCACCACTTGCAGGGCGCCGATGACCACTCCTTTAACCCGCATGGGCACACTGATGAGGGAGCGCAACTCAACCTGCATCGTGTCGGCGACCTTTCGAAAGTGGCGCATATCCTCTCGGGTGTCCGGCAAAATGACGCTGTCTCCATAGGAACTGACCCAGCCGGCAATTCCTTCACCGGGTGACAGGCGCCAGCCTTTGACGATATTCCGCTGGAAGCCGGCTGCCTGCCGGCACACCACTTCTCCGGTCTGCTGATCTTTAAGCCAGATGGAACTGCCGACGACACCAAACAGGTTTTTGATCGCTTCTAAAATTGTGGAAAGCACTCGATCCAGTTCGAGGCTGGAATTGATAGAGAGAAAGGATTGAATGATCAAGTCCAGTTCGCGGTTTCTCTGTTTCAACTCCTCATTTTTTTGAACCAGTTTCCGGTTTTCGAATTCCAATCTTTTGGCATTTAATGTCTTCGTTCCCGAAAACGGGACAGTGGACGGTGATTTGACTTTAGCCATAGGCGGTCCTGTTTGAATAGATGGGATTTCGAAAGCGACGATCAGTAAATCCCCGTTGGATTGGGAGTGAGAAAGTTGGACCATCATCTACTGGAAAAGTCAATGAAAATCTGATTGTTACAACTCAATCGACCAGAATAGGTAACCGGCGCAAAAGCAAGATGAAACAAAACGAAATGGCGGTGCGCCGGTTGTATTATTAAACGCGTTGGGCTATTGTTCTCATCTTGGGATTTTTCGCATCCGGTTATTGTTATTCGAAAACGTTGTAAACCTTTAACCCGCACGGTATCGAAAGGAACAGGGAAGCATGAAAAACAGGTTATGGATGGTGATGGTGATCATAATATCCGCAGCGATAATTTCATGTGGCGGCAAATACGACAAGGCTGAAAGCACCTTGAACGATTATGCCGATGCCATGGAAGATTACGTTGCTCAAATGGATAAGGCGGACAGTGCAGATGAAGTGGTGTCCGCCATGAACCGCTACACAGAGAAGATGCAATCACTGGCCCCCCGGCTTCAGGAGATGAATCAGAATTTTCCTGAACTCGCTTCAGGCAAAGCCTTTCCGAAAGAGCTCGAAAAAGTCTCGCAGCGAATGGCCGACCTGAGCCAAAATGTTCAGACGACCATGATGAAAACGGTGAAGTATATGATGGACCCAAAGGTTCAACAGGCCATGACCTCACAGGCCCAGGCCATGGCTCAGGTGGCCCGATAAAATGGAGGCAGTCGACAGCATCGTGGCGGCCCGCATCGCTTCGATTACCGACGATCTGGTGGCATCGATCCGACCCTTAAGGTTTTCGGCTCCCGTGACTCACACCTACAATCCGCTGGTTTATGCGAGACGCGGATATGACCGTTATGTGGCCAGTTTTGGCGACACGGTCAAAGAGGTGATTCTGGTAGGTATGAATCCCGGCCCCTTTGGCATGGCCCAGACCGGTGTGCCATTTGGTGACGTGGAGATGGTGAATGGATGGATGAGAATCAACACCCGTATCGCACAGCCGGCTGAGGTTCACCCCAAACGGCCAATAACCGGCTTTTCCTGCACGCGCAGGGAGGTGAGCGGTCAGCGGCTGTGGGGGTGGACCAAATACCGGTACGAAAAGCCGGAGGCATTTTTCAAACAGTTTTTCGTTCTCAATTACTGCCCCCTGGTGTTCACGGAAGAAAGCGGCCGTAACTGCACTCCGGACAAACTGCCGGTCGATGAAAAAAAGCGGCTGTTCCAGATTTGCGACCAGGCACTTCGACGATCCATCGAAGTTTTTAAACCGCAGTGGGTGGTGGGGATTGGGGGGTTTGCTGAAAAACGGATTAATATTGCCTTGAAGGGGATAGATCTGAAGATCGGTAGAATTACCCACCCCAGTCCGGCAAATCCAAAAGCCAATCAAGGCTGGATGCTGCGGGTAGAATCGGAACTGGCGGCCATGGGAATCGACCTCCCTGGCTTAAAAGAGAAAGCCCGACGTGAAGTCGGGTCTTTTTCTTGAAAAGCGTACTTTCCCGAACCGGAAAAGCGGGTTAAATGCCTCAGCCACCGGGCGATGGTTTACACGCCGGAGGCTGGAAGCCACCGGAGCCGGTGGGAATGCCATGGGGCCGGACGGCACCGGCTGACATCAGCTTTTCCACGTCGCCGCAGTTGCAGGCCGGGCATACCGGAGATTCGGTGTCCGATGGAAACACCAGTTGCTCGAATTGATTACAGCAGGCTCTGCATTGGTACTCGAAGATCGGCATGATTGCACTCCTTGGTTTTTGGGAAAGACAATAATGACAGCGGCCTTCAAGTCAAGTCTCTTTTTGCATCGGTTTAAAAAAATAATGGGTCAAGCCCATTATCACCAAAGGTCCTTATTTTAAAAAGCGGTTGACAATAACTGCGACGGATGCCATATGCCAAGGCATTCGTTAACGTAAAGTAACTATAAGAAAAAGCAGAAGAACATGAACATTTCAGAGATAGAAAAGTTTTGCTGGTGGCGCTTACCCACCAGGTGCGCCTGCCGGATCCCCATTGCATGAGATGTGATACATGTCGATGTCAAGCAAACGGACCAACGGGCGAAAACCCGACGGTCCGTTTCCAGTTGAAGGGCCCCGGGGTGCGGGCCTTTTTTTTCTGGCCGGCAGGATGAACGGAGGCCCATTTAACAAAGGAGGCACAACATGCTGGTGGTGATGGATAAAACGGCGACACCTGAACAGATTGACCAGGTAGTCAAGATCATTGAGGGGCGAGGCTGCATAGCCAGGCCCATTCCCGGGGGGGATCGCGTCTCCATTGGCGTGCTGAACAACAAAGGACCGGTGGACCCAGCTTTGTTCCTCGGTTTGCCCGGGGTCAAGGAAGCGGTACCCATTACCAAACCCTATAAACTGGTCAGTCGGGAGACAAAAGCCGAGGATACATTGATACCGGTTGGCGAAATCACCATCGGCCAGGGCCACCTGACCATCATTGCCGGACCCTGCGCCATCGAGAGTGAAGTCCAGGCCATGACCATCGCCGGGCATGTCAAAAAGGCCGGAGCCCATCTTTTCCGAGGCGGCGCCTTCAAGCCGCGAACCTCGCCGTATTCCTTTCAGGGACTCGGGGAGGAGGGACTCAAAATCCTGGCCAAGGTAAGAGAGAACACCGGCCTTCCGGTGGTCACCGAAGTAATGGATTTTCAGACCTTCGATCTGGTGGAACATTACGCTGACGTGGTCCAGATTGGGACCCGGAACATGCAGAACTTCAGCTTGCTCAAGCGGGCCGGGGAGTCCTACCGACCCATTTTACTCAAGCGGGGCATGGCCGCCACCATTGATGAATGGCTCATGGCGGCTGAATACATCATGGCCCAGGGCAACCACCAGGTGATTCTGTGTGAGCGCGGAGTCCGCACCTTTGTCCATCACAGCCGCAATACCCTGGACCTGTCCGCCGTACCGGTGGTCAAAAAGGAGAGTCACTTGCCCATCGTGGTGGATCCCAGCCATGCCGCCGGTCGACGGGATCAGGTGCTGCCGCTGTCCCGTGCGGCGGTAGCCGCCAATGCACATGGGTTGATGGTAGAGGTCCACCATCAACCGGAAGAAGCCATGAGCGACGGTGCCCAGAGCCTCTACCCTGAACAATTTGATCTGCTTTGCCAACAGGTTATGGCCATATTCAAAGTATGCGGCAGGGAAGAACCGTTTAAAACCAGTTGCTGAGTCGGGATATTTCGGGGAAACCAATCTGGAAAAAGCGCATCCATAATACAATAAAAACCTTGAACATGGTCAAAGATTCCGGGGGGCGCAAGGTTTACTTCGAGTTTTCCGATTATTCCACCAGCGACGTTTTTTTCGAAAATCCCCGCTGAGCGGCCCTTACTTTTTAGAACCACGCTGGGCGTAACGGGCCTTGACACCCAAGGTTACCTTGCGGAGCCGAATGGATTTGGGGGTTATTTCCACCCGTTCGTCGTCCCGGATAAAATTGATGGCCTGCTCGAGAGTCATGGGACGGATAGGGGCCAGAATCACGTTTTCATCCTTGCCGGACGCCCGCATGTTGGTCAGTTTCTTTTCTTTGGTGGGATTGACGTTGATGTCCGTTTCCCGGTTGTGCTCGCCAATTACCATCCCTTCATAGACAGGTTCGCCGGGCAGGATGAGCAGCCGGCCCCGCGGTTCTAAATTATACAGGGCATAGGGTACTGCATGGCCCTGTCGGTCCGATACGATAGATCCGGTAAAACGGCTGGGAAAGTCTCCCCGGTAAGGCTCGTAACCCAGGAAGTATGAATTCATGATGCCCGTTCCCCGGGTATCGGTGAGAAATTCGTCCCGGTAGCCAATCAGGGCCCGGGAAGGAATGGAAAATTCGATGCGCACCCGCCCGGTACCGGTATTGGAGAGATTCATCATCTTCCCTTTGCGCACGGAAAGTTTTTCCGTCACCACTCCCATAAAGGTTTCACCACAGTCTATGAACAGCCGTTCGACAGGCTCTTTGACGATCCCATCCTCCTGCTTCAGGATCACTTCCGGCCGACCCACGCAAAATTCAAATCCTTCCCGTCGCATCGTCTCGATGAGAATGGCCAGCTGAAACTCTCCGCGTCCTTTGACCACCATGGAGTCCCTGTCCCCTGCGGTTTCCACCTGAATAGCAACATTGAGAAGGGTCTCTTTGAGCAGGCGTTCCCGAATTTTTGCCGACTGCACGTAGCGGCCTTCTTTGCCGCTCAATGGACCGTCATTGATGGTGAACAGCATGGACACCGTGGGCGGGTCGACGGTGATGCGGGGCAGGGCGAACGGTGCATCTTCAGTGCAGATGGTGTCGCCGATGGTCACCTCGTCAATGCCGGAAAGTATAGCGATTTCCCCGGCACTCACCGTAGAAACCGGTGTGATATCCATGCCTTCATAGATTTGCAGGCGTGTGACTTTCAAGGGACGATGGTTGCCGTTGGCATCGATGCGGATGAGCCGGTGCCTGGATTCAGCCTTACCGCCCACCACGCGCCCCACCGCCAGGCGGCCCAGATAGTCTGAATAACCCAGGTCGGAAACCAGCATCTGAAACGGTGATTCAGGGTCGAAGCGAGGCGGGGGGATTTCCCTGACAATGGCATCAAAGAGCAGATGGAGGTCATCGGCCAACTGGTCAGGAGCCCTTCCTGCCACGCCGTCACGGCCGATGGCATAAAACAACGGAAATTCCAGCTGGTCTTCGTTGGCATCCAGGTCGATAAGCAGATCGTACACCTGATCCAATACCGCGGACGACCTGGCATCCTTACGGTCGACCTTGTTGATCACCACGATAATTTTCAGTTTGGACTTCAACGCTTTCTGCAGCACGAAGCGGGTTTGCGGCAGAGGGCCTTCGGAGGCATCCACCAACAGGATGGCGCCATCCACCATGGACAGGGCTCGCTCAACCTCGCCGCCGAAATCGGCATGGCCCGGTGTATCCACGATGTTGATTTTCACGCCCTGATAAACCACGGAGCAGTTTTTGGCGGCAATGGTTATGCCGCGTTCCCGTTCCAGGTCCATGCTGTCCATGACTCTTTCGTCCATCTGCTGACCTTGCCGAAAAAGGCCGCTCTGGCGGAACATGGCATCTACCAGGGTGGTTTTGCCATGGTCGACATGGGCAATAATGGCGATGTTGCGAAGTTTTTCATTTGTTGAAGAAGAAGACATATCTGCTCGTTTCGTAGGGTTGGAGTTGTATGGACCCGGATATAGGTTTGAATGCCCAAGGTGCGTCGCTTAATTTAGTGCCAATATAGCCATCTGGCAGGTCAATACAAGGTGGTCGAACGGCATATTTTTATTTGAAAACCATAAGATAGTTTAAAAGTAGCTTTAATGTAGTTAAAAAATAGCCTTGACCCTGTGGAGCAAGGGTGAGATAAAAATAGACGAAACGTACCGACCATTTTTATAATACCCCATAAACAACCAATATTATTTTGTATTTACGCTGATAACGACCCGTATCATGGATGCAATGGGAGAATTGTCCCATAAATGGAAAAGGAGGAGAAATGGGGAAAATTGAAACCGTGGGAATCGTTGGGTTCGGTGTTATGGGCGCGGCTATTGGACTCAATGCCGCATCGGCCGGGTACCGCGTCATTTACAAGGAGCTTAATGACGAATTGGTTCGTTCCATGTACGACCGATGGGTAAAAGGCGCCCTGGAAAAACGGGTGGCCAAGGGTAAGATGACCCGTCAGGAGATGGACCAAGTGGCCGCTATGATATCAGGAACCTCGAGCTATCAAGACCTGGCGCCTTGTGACCTGGTAATCGAGGCGGCAGTGGAAAAAATGGATCTGAAAATCCAGATCTTCAAGGATCTGGACTTGGTTTGCCGCCCGGACGCCATAATCGTCAGCAACACCTCCACCTTTCTCATCGAACGGCTGATGGCATCGGTTTCCAACCCTTCCC
The DNA here is from genome assembly GCA_020444075.1 of Deltaproteobacteria bacterium. Lineage (GTDB taxonomy): Bacteria > Desulfobacterota > Desulfobacteria > Desulfobacterales > Desulfosarcinaceae > Desulfosarcina. Next base: position 50,651 of record JAHLLR010000013.1, on the reverse strand, counting down.
GGACCGCTGGCCTGCATTATTTTTTCCCAGCCAATATCAACCGGCTGGTGGAAGTGATCCGTCAGAAAGAAACCAGTGACGAAACCTTTACCGCCTTGATGGCTTTTGCGGAAAAAAACCGAAAAGTTCCTATTGCGGTGAAAGATTTCCCTGGTTTTGCCATTAATCCCGTGTTCATCTCCAGCTACATGATGCTCGACTCATTTTATGGCGATGAATACAATGTGGCCACCCTGGAGCGCATCTCCCAACTGGCATTGAACGTACGTTTTGGCATCATGTGGGTGCAAAACGGCTCCGGTTTAGGCACCTGCTACCACGCCGCCGTTTCCATGAATGACTATCTGGCCGATACCGATGTCGGCTACCCGGCCGTTCCGGATCAGCTTAAAAACCAGTTCGAGAGCGGCCAGACCTGGAATCTTGAGGACGGACCCGTGGCTGACGATCCGGCTTTGCTTGACGTTGTCAAAGACCGGCTGTTGGGATCAATCTTTACCATATCCACCCACCTGATCGAAAAGAACGTCGTTTCCATGAAAGATCTGGAACTGGGGATTTGCACCTCACTGGCATGGCCCAAAGGACCTTTTGCCATGATGAACGCCTTGGGGATGGAAGAGTCGGCCCGTCTGGTGGCACTTACGGTGGAGAGCGGTGAATTTAAAATGCCAAAAACCTTTGCCGGAAAAATTCCATCACCCTGGGACCTGTAGCCAAAAGAATCTTCACAACCGGTGTTTTCAAACCTGATGGAAAGGGTTCGGATGCAATCATCCGAACCCTTTCGCACTTATAGGGAATATCAAGTTCGTTTTGGTCGGCAGATCCCCTTGGGGGAATGGCTGGGAAGGGATCCGACCGTTTTGTCTATGACAGGCCTGCTGACTGCCGGTCGGGGGCCCTTGCCCTTTTTAATGGCAATCTGTTCACGCTGCTCTGCCATCAGCAGGGGTGGATCGATCGTACAGTGAAGCTGTAAACAGGTATAGTCCTTTTTTTCTCGCAGAACCACGCCATTTACCGGAGCTGTCCTACCGCTGGTAAAGATAACTTCCCCCTGAACTGTTTGCCCGAGGGCATATACTCCCATGCAGCCCAAGCTGATGCCGGTTTCCGAGATATCACGCACCTGACAGGTGAACGCTGTAACCGAATGGCGGTCATCGGTTCTCTGGACGAAAATGGGATGAGGCGATTCATCAAATTGCAATCGATAATGCTGGCGGTGCCGGTCGGCAGCGTCGCTGCCGCCAACGTCTGCGGGCATAGACCGCTGACGACGATGGCGGAGATACCGGAACAGGGTGATCACGGTAAGCATGGAACTGATCATCAGTATGGCCGCCACATAATAGCGACCATGCATGGAATCCCCGGCAAGGAATGCCTGCCGGACCCATACCATAACCAGCAGTATAACCGAACTGACTATCAGCGTAATGAGGTTAAATTTCACCGTTAAGATCCTATAACCCGTCTGGATTTGAAGCGTTGCAGCATGCACGACAATCTTCTTTTCGGCGGTTTTCCAGAAGGCTTGAGCGTATCAGTCTATAATTTGAGCATGCAACAGTTAAGGCGTGTTTTCGGTCGGGTGATTTTGGGCATCGCCAACTGCCGATTCATGACTATATTATCAGATAAAGTTCCTGGGGTGGTAACAACAATTTTTAAAATGGGGAAAACAGGGCGAATGGCAAAACAGGACTACTACCAGATACTGGGCGTGGATCAAAATGCGGCGGCGAAAAAAATAAAGGAAGCTTACCGGGAACTGGCATTTAAATATCATCCAGACCGCAACGAGAAAAATCCTGATAGTGCTGAAATGATGAAGGCCGTCAATGAGGCTTATGCGGTATTGTCAAATGTGGAAAAGCGACGGGCTTACGATTCCATGCGTAACCGTTTCGGCGATAACGCCTACGGTCAGTTCCGAAACGCCTATACCGAGCAGGACATCTTCAACGGCTCCGATGTGCAGCAGATTTTCGAGGAGATGGCACGATCATTCGGCCTTCGAGGCGTGGACTCCATTTTCGGCGACTTTTATGGTTCGGGGTACAAACGTTTCGAATTCAAGCAGCATGGTCTTCACGGGAAGGGATTCGTTTATCGCGGCGGATTCGGCAAGCATCGAAGAAAAGCCACAGAAGGAATTTCCTCCCCTGGTGTGGGCAGGTTTGCCAAGTATCTGTTCCAGAAGGTTACCGGCTTGAGTCTGCCCCAAATAGGGGAAGATATTCGAGACACCATCCACCTGACCCCGGAATTTGCCAGGTCAGGCGGACCCTACCCCTACAATCACCATCGGCGTTCAAAAAAGCTGGTGGTCAGTATCCCGGCCGGCACGAAGGACGGTCAGCAAATCCGACTTTCCCAGATGGGGGCCGCAGGCAAAAACGGCGGGCCATCTGGAGACCTCTACCTAAAAGTGAAATTCAAAAAGCCGTTTTTGGAAAAAGCGAAGGATTTTATTGTTTCAGCTTTAAGCCGATGATACACTACAAAATGAGAATCACCCTGTATCTGGATTGTCGCCAATGTCAGTTGAAAGGAGGTTTTAGCGTTAACATAACCGTGTCACCTATCTATCCACCTCCCCGCCGGTCCTTGAGAACAAGGGGATTGCATAAACAGTGGTGAGTGGACCGGACAACCGCGAAAGGAGGACGTGATATGCAAATTCTGGTCACCTTTAAAAATGTAGATTCCTCAGATTACCTTAAATCCTACCTTGAAGAAAAGCTCGAGCGTCTCGATAAAATCATGCCCCATTCCGGAACCGCCGATGTGGTTTTCCAGGAAGAAAAAATGAGAAAAATCGTGGATATCAACCTGAGTGGAAAAGGTTTTGATGTTCATGCTAAAGAAGAGAGCAGTGCCTGGAATGAAGCCATTGATCTGGTGGTGGACAAAGCCAAAAAACAGCTGATCAAAAACAAGGAGAAAATCCAGTCGCACCGTGCCGAAGTATTGCCGTCCGATTCTCTTTAATTCCTGCATTGTCAGGATGATGAAAGCACACTGAGACTCGATTCTGCAATTACCATGAAGCCTTCCCGTAAGGTGCGGCGGGGAGGCTTCACGATTATCGCTGCCTAAACAGCCACCACTGCCTCAATGAAAGGGTGCTACAATGTCAAAGAAAACCAGATTGTCGGTTGTTGATTGCACTACTTCCTGAGCAGGTGCTGGAGTTCGGGTCGGTCAAGGTTGGCAGCGTCCACAAAAACGTTGCCGTCGGCATCGGCGCCGCCCGAAAGACGGCCGGCCTTGAGCCACTGACGAACCCCCTTTTCGGTCAGATAGGTCATCTGAGCAAAGGTTTCGATATCATATCCCTTGCCGCCAACCGCCGGCGTGGTGAAGCCGGGGATCAGGCTTTCCGATAATTCCCCGCGGTCTTTTCTGGTCACCATAGGCGTTTTTTGAAGCTCGCTTTCGAAAATCGCCCATTTCCCGCTTTTTTTTTCACCTTGGATCTTGCCCTGACGCAGCATTTGGGTAATCGTGGAAACGGGAATGCCCGTAATTTTGGAAAATTCACCGGTGGTCAGCGCCTTGCCATTCTCGGCCATACAATCAACTCCTTTCTAAGCCTGAATCAATCGGATATCGGTCGATAGAATTTAGGGGCTATCTCAAAAATAGGGTCCGGGTCCACGGTCCAGGCGGAGCCGGGATGGGGCCAAATGAAATTGTTGAGACCGCTTATTTTAAAATAACATATGGTTATGTCAGGCTCTGGGTAATTTGGCCAACGGCTTCGATCGTCGCTTCATTGTACCTGGACAAATCTTCCTCATCCAGAGAGAGAAACGCCAGTGCTCCCGGATCCAGTTCGTAAAGGGCCGCATCCATACTGCTGCCAATACCGCTTTTCTGGGCGATATGATTGGCGGTATGGACGATATAGGCCAGTTGGTTTCCCTTGGATGCGCCGGGGTCATGGTGGAATCGCATAGCGCTCACATGATTTTCAGGAAGCTTCCATTTGGCGCAGAGGTCAGAGGCCAGTTCCGTGTGGTCAAAACCGAGCACCTGCTTTTCCACTTGCAGAAATGTGATCCCGGCAGTGAGCGCTTGGTCCACCAGGGTTTTTCGTTCCAGGATATAGCGATCCAGAGCCAATTTGCCGGCGTCATGGATCAACCCGACGGAGAAGGCGTCATTTTCCATTGCCGGCGCCCGGTCTTTGGCTATCAATCGCGAACAAAGGGCTACAGCCAGTGAATGCTGCCACAGGGTGCCAGATCCCATACGGTACCCTTTGAGGTGACTTCCCAACAGGCTGGTGGCCGAAACCATGGTGATGAGCTGCTCCAGGGTCTTGTGGCCGAGTACGACGGTTGCCTGGTGAATGGAGGAAACCATTCCGGACAGCCCGTAATAGGCCGAGTTGGACACCTGGAGGACCTTGGCGGCAATGGCTTGATCGGTTTCGATCACCTCGGCAATCTCTTTGAACCCTGACTTGGGGTTGGCCATGACTTCCCGTGCCTTGTAGATGATTTTTGGCATCGGAGGCAGATCTTTGATGCTGTTCAGGATTTTTCGTTTCAGGTCACTGCCGTCGAGTTCCCCGGAAGGTTTTTCAGCAATTGGTGAAAATACCACTTTCCCTTGGGATTCATCGGCGGTCGCAACCGGTTCCTCCGCGATGGGTTCCGGTTTTTTTCTCAGGTCCAGCGTGATTTTTGATTTGCAGCCGGGGCAGGGGAAGGATATTTTTTTCCCGGCGGGAAGGCGGTCATCGGGAAGCTCGAAAGCCTTACTGCAGTTTTCGCACTCAACTCTCATGGGAACACCTTTCTCGGATGCATCAGGGGTTCTGTTAATCAGTTGATCGATAAAATATTATACCGGTTTCTGTTTATTTTGACCAGAATCAAATTGCTTTATTGCCTGAGTGCAACGATGAAAAAGCCCTGTCACGATTCTTCATCGGCTATGAATACAAAAACTTGATTGAAGAAAGGGTGTGCTTCAGAGGAACCGGATGTGACTTTATTTCAACATTTTGTTTTTTAAATTAAAAAAAATTCCAGCTATGGACATTTGAAATTTTGCTGCGAATCTTTTTGCCCTGCCTTGCGTATTTTAATTACCGGGAAAAGCCTCTTAAAAATGTTGCGGCGTGGAGCCATCCTTATATATATGAAGTACCCTTTTTTTATGATATGAGGCTTCCAACACTTCCGCTTCTGGGCTGTCACTTAAAACCAGGGAAGGTACCGCCATGCATGTCTGTCTGATGGTCGCCATTACCGTTGATGGGAAGATCGCCAGAGCCTCAGATCACTATCCCGACTGGACCGGAAAAGCCGACAAACGACTGTACGTCGAAATCACCAAAAAGGCCGGTGTCATGATCATGGGTTCAACGACCTTCGATATTATCGGGCGGGTCCTGCCCGGCCGTAAAACCATCGTCATGACCCGCAACCCGGAACGCAGGTCCGACCGGGACGATCTGGTGTATACCCAGTCGCCTCCAGAGCAGATAATTTCCGATCTGGCCGCCCAGGGCTTCGAGGAAGCGGTGGTCGTCGGCGGGGCGAAGATCAACCAGCTTTTTGCAGCAAAAGGGCTCATTGACGAGTTGATCCTGACCCTCTCACCCTATGCCTTTGGGTCAGGGTTATCAATCTTTTCAGATGCCGTGGACCTGAAACTGGCCTTGAAAAAATTCTGGCAGATTGACGAAAACACGCTGTGCATCCGCTACCGGGTTCTCCACTAATGCCCGCCCACAAGTAGTAACCGTGGGTTAGGAAAATTCATGATCCTGACCGATAAAGGTCAGGGTTTATAACCTACCGTGTAGATGCTTTTCGGTTCATGGTCGCCAGCACCTGAAATAATCCCTGGGTGCCCAGATTTTCCCATCCCATTGCCATGGCCGCCACGTAAAACTGGTGAACCAGGGCCAGTCCGGGCAGCGACAAGTGAATGTGCCGAGCTTCTTCCAACGCTATGCCCATATCCTTTACAAAGTGCTTGATGTAGAAACCTGGGTTGAAATCGCCATCTGCAATTCTGCGACCCAGAGTATTGATGGACCATGAACTGGCTGCCCCTTTGCCAATCACATCGATGACCTGGTGGGCATCCATACCAGCCCGCTGGGCATATAAAAGGGATTCAACCACACCGATCATGGTGCCGGCGATCAGAATCTGGTTGGTCATTTTGGTGTGCTGGCCGGAGCCTGCCCCCCCCATCAAGGCAATGGTTTTCCCCATAATCTCGAACAGCGGTTTCACCGCCTCGAACACCGGTTGGTCTCCACCTACCATGATAGCCAAAGTAGCTTCCCGGGCTCCCACATCACCACCGGAAACCGGGGCATCCAGTGCCTTAACCCCCTTTTTCGCACATTCATAGTGAATGGATCGGGCCAGGTCCGGGCTGGATGTGGTCATGTCCACCACCGTGTCCCCAGTTTTGGCTCCCGCCATGACGCCTTCATCACCCAGAATAACTTCCCGGACATCATCAGGAAAACCTACCATGGTGAAAACAATATCACTGTTTTGTGCTACGACTTTAGGCGTGTCGGCCCAGGCAGCCCCTTTTTCCAGAAGCATGAGCGCTTTGTCGCGGGTTCGGCTAAAAACAGTCAATCGGTGTCCCGCGTTCAGCAGGTGCCCACACATGGACGCGCCCATCACCCCCGTACCGATCCATCCGATGCGTTGGTTGGTCATTTGTTCCTCCTTTACAGGTCAGATCAATAGATATGGAAAATGAAAAAGGGCACGATTTTGCAACCGTAACCCCTTTCAAACGAATTGGTCAGGACAACAGGATTTGAATCGGTGCAAAAAACTATGTCATGTCATTTCTAAAATACATAAAAGTATCCTCGTCAGAGGGAATGCCATTTAAAATCCCCCCTTCTACGTTGGTGACAGCCAAATTGACTATACAACACAGCGCTTGATTTTGAATTCCTTCAATTTGAAGGGTGTTGGTTGGAGGCAAGGATCAAGGTGAGCCGGGGCGTGGAATGGTTTTGCTTTGTGTCTTGCCAGCCAATGTCCCGGTTTTTCCCGTTACGGTTAGTGTAATAGTTGTAGTATTATCTGTGGTTTGTAATGTGAAATCGCCAAGATTGGTACCGATCGTGGCATCGCTGTAAGTGATCTCAGCTGTTGTTGATCCTGCAAGGATCTGTTTGCCGAAATGTTGATTCACCCTGCCGACGCCTTCACCGAGGGCAGCGTCCAATGCCTTGTTTTGTGCCTCAGTTTGAAGGTCGAAATATCTGGGGATGGCGACTGCGGCCAAAATACCCAGGATAACAAGGACGGCAATTATTTCTATGAGGGTAAATCCTTTTTGGTTTGCTAAAATCATTTTTAGTTTACGATCGTCAGTCATATCTCTCCATTTCGACATTGTGATGGTTGCGTTTATGCAATTATCAGCACAGATGATGCCAGCCAGTTAAGGTTTTCTGTTTTAGATTATTTAACCATAAGGAAAAATAGAATAAAAATAGCAAGGAAAAAAAATCTTCGAGAGTTCTTTGATTAATAATTTTATCAAACAATACAAGACCTCCAAATTATGTAGGTTAAAACTCCAGAAATTGAAGGTCTGAATTGCCGACTATGGTTTGAATTCGGTGATATCGATCTGATGCTTTTTTATTCTGTGCCACAAACTCCTTTCTTTGATACCAAGAAGGGTAGCGGCCTTGACTTGAATGCCATCGGCTTGGCGAAGAGCGTCAACAATAATTTCACGTTCAAAATGTTTGATTCGCCTATCCAGATTATCGTTTCCATTCAACGCCAGCTCTGTTTGGGGGAAGTGGAGAGGAGAACCATTTTTGCCTTCATTTCGTTTTAATGAAAAGGGCAGGTTGGACGCCATAATTTTTTTATCTGCGAGAACGGCTGCCGATTCCAATGCATTTTTCAGTTCCCTAACATTTCCCGGCCAATCATTGGTCATCAGCAATTGGAGGGCTTCCGATGAGAGGTGTTGCTCTTGGCCCATTTCATTCAGGAATTTTTCGGTGAGCAAGGGAATGTCTTCCCGTCGATGTCTCAGAGGCGGCAGCATAATGGAAAAGACATTGAGCCGGTAGAACAAATCTTGGCGAAAGCGACCGCTCTCAACCATTTTTTCAAGGTTACGATTCGTGGCCGCGATGAAACGGACGTTGACTTTTATCGGTCTTATGGCGCCCACCCGCTCAATGGTATTCTCCTCAATGGCGCGAAGCACCTTGGCTTGGGTTTCCAACGGCATGTCGCCGATTTCATCCAGAAAAAGTGTACCGCCATCCGCCAGTTCGAATTTGCCGGGTTTTTTAGTATTTGCACCGGTGAAGGCCCCTTTTTCGTGGCCGAACAATTCACTTTCCAATAACGTTTCAGGAATGGCCGCGCAATTAATAGCGACGAAAGGTTTGTCCTGCCGTTTGCTGTGCTGGTGGATGCTTCGCGCAATGAGTTCTTTACCCGTTCCGGTTTCGCCCATTACCAGAACCGTGGATTCTTTGGGTGCCACTTTGACTATCTGGTTAAACACCCCGCGCATAACTTTGCTCTCACCGATGATGTCCGGAAACAGTTGCCGGGCTTCGACCTTGCTTAACAGTTCCGATACCTGTTCGAACACCCTGGTAAACTTGCCCATGTCATCGGTGGCGGCGGAGGCATTTGCAGGTTGATCGACATTTTTAACAATTCCTAAATCTTTTGTTTTGGAAACAAAACGCTTAACCGGATCAATCAGTAATTTTACGATCAGAATACCGCTGATCAAGGTAAAGGCAATCAGCAGCATCCCCCACCACACCACCGGCCATTGGGGGTTCAAGGCTTTGGCAAGGTAATACATGGTCGTATTGTAGGTGACAATGATGGACAGGATTGCGATTCCGGCAAAAATAACCGGAATGATGATATACAGGCTTATGTTGAAGCGAATATCTTTCATTATTTAACCATTTTGACCAAGTCCCACATGGGCAGGTAGATGGCCAGTGCAAAAAACAGAACAACGGCCGCCAGGCATATCGTCAATAGCGGACCGATGGAATCGGAGATCCGTTTCATGGCGAACTCGAGTTCAGAATCGTAGTGCTCGGCCGCTTCGTGGAGCATTTCATCGAGATTCCCGGATTCCTCGCCAATAGCGACCATGTTGATTATGATCGGCGTGAAATACGGTGAAGTGGCAAGCGGACCGGAGATTCCGCGTCCTTCTTCCAGGCGTTCGGTAATATTCTCGAATGCTCTGGATAACGCAGCGTTGTTGATGGTTTCGGAAAGAATGGACATGGTTTCCAGCACGGATATCCCACTGGCCTGAAGAATGGCAAAAATACTTGCAAATCGTGCCATCGCCGCCTTGCGGACCAACACGCCAAACAAGGGTAGATTGAGCATGAGTTTATCGCGCCTGAATTGCCCGCTTTCGGTTTTTAGATAGATGTTGATAAGTATGCCCGTACCCACAGCCATGAGGATCAACACCGGCCAGAAAGAGACCATGAAGGCATACAATTTCATGCAGATCACCGTGGGAAGCGGCAGGTGGAGCCCTGATTTTATAAATATTCCGGCGAATTTGGGAATGACCAGGGTCAGTAAAATAAAAAAAGCAGCCAGCAGGGAGATGATGACAATGGCCGGGTACTGAAGCGCCGAACGGATATCGGATCGAATTTTATGATCATGGTCCATGATATAGATCAGGCGGTCCAAAATTTCGGGCAGGGCACCGCTCGTTTCACCGGCATGAAGCATGCTGCAGTACAAAGGTGAAAAAACAGAGGGGTATTTCCGGAATCCGTCATATAGGCTTCCGCCTTCCCGGATATCCTGGGAGATGGAGACGATAATGCGCTTCAGCTTGATGTTTTCGCTTTGATTTTCAAGCACCTGGAGAAGTTTAAGCATGGGAACTCCGGCGCGGATCAAAGTCCTGAGCTGCTTGGTGAACAGAATTAACTCGGGCAATTTGACAGGCGTAAGTTTTTCCTGCAGTTCTGCCAGGAAAAAACCAATCCCTGATTTTGAGGCATCGGTGATTTTTTGCGGGATATACCCCCGAGACACGAGCGCACTGGTGGCGCCTTCCGCAGAATCGGCATCGATGGCGCCGGAGACTGGACTGCCGTTTTCAGTAATCGCCTGGTAATAATATTTTGTCATAAACTTGCTTCTGTAAATCTCAGCGTTCTACATCATCACTGCGGTTACGGCTTCGTCAAGGGTTGTTTCTCCATCGAGTACTTTTCTTGTGGCATCATCTTTCAAGGTGCGCAGGTGGCCGGATTCCCTGGCGGTTCGCATGATTTCCTGGGAGGACGCCCGGCGCAGAATCATCTCCTGAATCATTTCATCGATGACCAGTACTTCAAAAATTCCGGTGCGTCCTTTATATCCTTTGTCCATGCAGTTATAGCAGCCTTTTCCCTGGACGAAATCAGCACCCTGGATTTTATCCAACCCCCAGTAGGAAAGGGCGGCAGCAGGGGGCTTCCAGGGTTTTTTGCAAAAAGGGCAGACTTTGCGAACCAGTCTCTGGGCGATGGAAACCAGCATCACCGATGAGACGAGAAAGGGCTCGATGCCCATATCGATAAAGCGGGTGATGGCGCCGGCAGCATCGTTGGTGTGAACCGTGCTCAGCACGCGGTGGCCGGTGAGGGCACTTTGAACGGCAATGCCGGCCGTTTCCGAATCTCGAATCTCTCCGACCATGATTACATCCGGATCCTGGCGCATGATGGAACGCAGGCCGCTGGCAAATGACATCCCTGCCTTGCGGTTGAGCTGGATCTGACGGATTTTGTTCACCCGGTATTCAACAGGGTCTTCAATCGTAATAATATTGATATCAGGCTGGTTGATTTTCTTGAGTATGGAATAAAGCGTCGTACTCTTACCGCTTCCTGTGGGCCCCGTACTCAAAATCATACCGTATGGCTTGTTGATGATGGGCTCCAGTTTTAGAATATCTGCTTCACTCATACCCAGGTGCTCCAGAGAATAGACCCCACCGCTGGTGTCGAGCAGTCGCAGCACCATGTTTTCCCCGTAGATGGTGGGAATGGTCGACGCCCGGATATTGATCTCCTTGTTGTCCATGCGGATGGTAAAACGGCCGTCCTGGGGAATCCGGGAAAGGGAAATATCCATGTTGGATAAAATTTTAAGCCTGGAAATAATCAGAAGCAGCAATGATTTGGGCGGCGCCGGCACTTCGTGAAGTTTGCCGTCAACCCGGAAGCGCACCTGGACATAATCCTTTTCCGGAGAGATGTGGATGTCGCTGGCACCTTCACGGACGGCTTGGGAGAGGATCGAATTTACCAGGCGAATGACCGGTGCCTCTTCCGCCATATCATGCAGGGAACTGACTTCCACATCCTCTGAGACGGCAGCCGTTTCGGCATCATGGGCGCTCTCGATCTGCATTTCACTCATGCCGTCCAGCACCCCCCCGATAGCGGAATAGGTGCCGTAAAGGCTGGAAATCATATGGTTGAGTTCCTGGTAGGTGCAGATTACCGATTCCACCTCGATATTCGTGAACACTTCAATGGCATCCAGAGCGTTGATATCCATAGGATCGGTCATGGCGATCTTCAGTAAATGACTTGTCCGCTCAATGGGAATCAATTGATATTTCTGACACATCTCGAGTGGGATGACAGCGGACAGAGAAATGTCAATGGGGTAGGCGTCCGGTCGGTATTTTTCAATGGCAAGCTGCTGGGACACCAGGTTCACGATTTCGGAGCTGCTGACGATCCCCTCCCGAACTAGGTATTCACCCAGTTTCATATTGTTGCGTTTGTGATCGGCAACGGCCTGTTTGAGCTGGTCTTCAGTCAACAGACCGCCATCGAGGAGCATTTCGCCGAGTTTTTTCTTTTCTTTCACATGTTCACCGGCATCCTTCCACGTTCCTTATATCGTCAATATCCTTTTCCCAGAAAAGGATCGGAAAAAAGAACGGTTTGGTCGGTCCAGCCGGAAATAATTTCGGCGGAACCGGAAAAATCGGCTGGCAGTTTTGTCAGCATATTTTCGGCCGCGGACGGGTTAAAAAAATAACCGGAAACATAGATCCCGTATTTCAATCCGTTTTTAGGGGCCCATTCGGTAATTATGCGAATCAAGGGAACGCTTTTATTTTCAGATGATTTGATCGATCGTCGAAAAGCTTCGTCCAGCGATGCAGCCTGACCCACTTTGAGCCACCACAGCGGGTAGGATCGTTGAACAAAAGGTACAGGAATCGCGGGGAAGGCAATGGTGTCTCCCACGCGTATGGCATCGGCATCGGCGATGTGGGGGTTGGCATCCAGCACCGCCTTGAGGATGCGGTCACGAAAATCACCGTAGATGATTTTGACCATCGCTCCCAGGGTATCGTTTTTCTTCACGGTCAATGCACCGAGCAGTGCAGGTTGTGCCGGTTTACCAACATCCGTTTTTTGCAACTGCCCATCTGAAGCGGTTATTTTATGAACAGGATCCGGGGATCCCGGCGTATCGGAAATGGAAGCCACCTTAAGGGGTGATGATGTTGGACCCTTTGTGTCAACGGCGTCAAGTCTTTCATCGGCTGGCTGAATGTGGGCAGCCATCGGAACACCTGCGCGAGATTGATTTAAAGGCACCGGCCTATCGGGTCCTGAAATGGGCGCCGCCATAAGCGGCGGTGGGTTCGCTTTATCCTGAATTGGTGTCGGGTGGTTGGCGCTGGCCAGAAATGATAGTGAAGGGCGCCAACCCGGCATGGCGATGGATATCAGTCCGGTGGCGGCCAAGAACACCAGCGCCGAAAAAGCCATGGTTCGGCGATGGCGATGAGCCTGTGAACGCTGAGCCAGAGAACGGTCCATACAGGACCGGACCAGGCGCCAGGTAACCCGCGTGCGGTTCTGAACAATCAACGCCAGCATGCACTGATGGCACAGGTTGATGATTTTCCTGGGGTAGCCGCCTGTCGCGCGGTAAATGGCCCATAGCGCCAGCCCCGTGAACAGTTCCGGTGGGCGGGGCTGGCTGCTGGCAAGTTTGATGCGGAAACTGATCATCTGACGGGTGTCGGCAAGGCTCATCGGCCCCAGAAAATGGATCAGGTTAACCCGGTCGGCCAGGTTGGCGTGACAATTCAGAACTTCCCGGAATTCCTCCTGGGCAAAAAGAACGATTTGAAGCAACTTATGATCATTGGTTTCGTAGTTTAAGAATTCTCTTAGGATCTCAAGGCAAAAAACGGGAAGTTTCTGCCCCTCGTCGATGATCAGAACGATAGTTTTTTTCTCGTGTATGCCCTTTTTAAAAAGGTGATGCTTGATCTGTTCCTTGAAACCATGCTCGTCATTGCCGGAGATGCCCTTGTCGACGATCAATGAGCAGATGCTTTCCAAAAAAGCCAACGGTGCATTGAATGAAGGATCCAGAATCAGGTGGGACTCAATGGTGCGGTCTGAAGCGAATTTTTTCAACAGGGTCCGGCAGAGCGTTGTTTTCCCGGAGCCCACGGCGCCGATGACGATATTGAGCCCCCGCTTCAGCCGAAGGGCCAGCTCGAGCTTCTGCATACAGTCCACATGCTGTCTGGACTGAAAAAAAAAGTCTGGATCCGGAGAGTTGGAGAAGGGTTCCCGATCCAGGTTAAGTATGGTGAAATAATCCATGAAAGAGTTTGTTGGCAGCGCCGGGATCCTGATCAATCTCCGGCCTTCCCCGTCCTTGGGTCGTTATTGAACCGGAGCCGCCTCTTCCTTTGCCTTGGGCGCCATGGTTATCGTTGGCCGTTTTTTCAAAATATGGGGGGTGATAAATATCAAAAGATCCTGCATCTGGTTGTTTTTAGATTCACCTTTGAACAGGTAACCCAGGCCGGGGATGTTTCGAAGCCAGGGAAGGCCATAATCTATGCCCCGGTCGGTCTGTTTGTTCAAGCCGCCGATCACCGTCGTTTGGCCATCAAAGAGAACCACATTGGTTTTGGCCTTTTTCGTTATCACGGTTGGGTTTCCCGATACCGTGCGGGTGAAATCCAGTTCGTCCTTGTTGGTGGTGATATCCATCTTCAACGTATCCCCTTCGATGACATGGGGGGTCACTTCCAGTCGCAGAACGGCTTTTTTATATTCGATCTGGACTTTATTGTCGTCTACCGTCTGGAAGGGAACCTCATCCCCACTTTCAATGATAGCCGTCTGGTTGTCCAGTGTCGTAATGGACGGATTGGATAAAATATTGAGTTTGCCTTCCTCTTCCAACGCATTGAGTTGGGCGGAGAGCAGCAGATTGCCGGACTGGACAATCATGCCCAGGGCAAAACCGGAACCGGCAACCGAAGCGCCTGACAAATCGGCGGGAAAATTCGACGCCCAGCCGGACGACGGATTTATCGCGTCCGTGGCAGTCAAGCCGATGGCGTCGCTGGCATTGGGGGTGACCCAATAGTCGCTGCCGGTGTATAGGCCGCCCCATTGAACACCCAACTCTCTGGCCGTTTCGCTGGTAGCCTCAATGATATGCGCTTCAATGAGCACCTGGGCCGTGGGTTGATCCAGTTCGGTTACCAGTGCGATCATCCGTTCCAGGTCGCTTCGGGTGGCCTGGATGATCAACGCATTGTTGTGATCGTCCAGCAATACCGATCCAAGTGTTTTCCCATTATCCGCTTCCGTAAGAAACTTCTCCAGATTGGTTTTCAGCTTACCGGCATCGGCGTAATCGACGTGGACGATCTTGGTCAGCAACGGCTCGGAAAGCTCCATTTGCCTTCGTGTAGACAGAATCTTCTGGTCTGCCTCCAACTGGCTGACGATATTGGCTTTATCGTCGAGGGTGATGATGCGAAGCAGGTCGCCTTCCCATGCGTAAGATAGACCGTGCGACTTCAGGATGCCCTCGAAGACCTGATTCCACGGGATTTTAACGGCATTGAGACTGGTCTCCCCCTTGACCGAGTTGTTGATGATGATGCTGATACCCACGGAACGCGCCAAGGCCCGTAACAGCACAGAAATATCCGCCTGGTGAATTTTCAGGGTAACCGGCTTGTCCGGCAGCGGTTTATCGGGTTTGGTTCCCGCTGCATCGATTTTATCTACCGTCGGCTGGCTTTCCGGCATATCGATGATACGATGTTGCTCGGGCGGGGAAAACCCTCTGGATTCGGCTGCCCTGGCCTGCCACTGGTCGAAAACGGTCGCTTTTTTCTGTGTTTTCTGCTGGGCGCATCCGCTTAAACTGGTCAACAGAAACATGGTTGCCAAAACAAAAATTACCCATTGGTTGCGATGATTGGATGACATGGGGCTCCCTGGAAGGCTATCCTTTTTAGCACCCATCCCTGAATGGCATCCTGCGGGCTTGATCTGGCCCACAATCCACCACTTCTGGATAGGCTCTATTTACCAGTGATGGCTTCGTACTCCATTAATTTTAAAATGATCCCACCCGGCGTGTCTGGTTTGCCGATTTCAACCTGATGCGGATGGATACTGCGAACGTAGTATCCCCGGCCAGCGATGGCGTCCCCCGAGGTGTATTCCATCCCATTTATTATAGCCAGACGTTGCGCCCCTACTTCTATAAAACCGGTGTAAACCCAATTTGATTCGGCGTCCGCGTTGACCGTTGCATGAACGGGTTTTTCATGCATCGGTGAATCAGACAGCAATGTGTCGTTTTTTAAAAAGGGATCCTTTTCCCATCGGCGTTCGGCGCTGCGGATGGTAAACAGATCCCTTGGCAGAGAGGTGTCCTCCTTGAGCTTTTGGATGACCTTCTGGGCAAAATCGAGAGCCGGTCCGTCAGATTGTTTTTCAACTCCCCGTCGACTGCCGGTCGTCATTGGATCCAAATACAGATATCCGCCCAGCAACACAGCTGCAGCCATAACAGAGACGATGATCTTTTCCCGTATAGACATCGAAACCAAAAATCCTCATTACGCGCTCAACCGGAATCAATGGTGAAACAGCGACACGGTGAGCTTGATCGATTTGTTTTCATCTGCGCAGCGTATATGGATGTTATGAATCCGATCCACAAAAGACTGCTCGGCGATGGTATTGATCAGCGGCTGAAAATTTAAAAACTCCCCGCGAAAAACAACCTCTACCATCAAAAGCCCGTTTCCCTGATCAAAAGTTTGTGCATCGGGGATCACACTTTCCAGTGTCAGTCCCGCGGTATCGGCGATATTCTGGAAAATCTGAGCCAGGCGGCCGGTGCTCTCCATACCCAGCGCTGTTTTTTCCGGCGATTTCAACTGTGTCGACGGCGCGATGCGGGCCTTTTCAACCAGTTTTTTGTATATGGGCGCCAATGCCTGTCGCAAGGCAATTTCTCCATTGAGTGCCGATATCTGTCGGTCGTATTCCCGCATGCTCCGATAGTTCGGGTATATTACCAGAAAAAGAAAGGCCAGCAGACCTAAACCGCAAAAAATGACTAGAATGGGGCTGTTTTGATTTTTGGAATCGGCCATCGTCTTAGTGTATTGATCCTTCAATTTTATCAACAGGCATCAGTTATGCGAACTCGAACTGGATCGAAAACCGCAACACCTGTCTATTTTCAAGAAACTGAAGTCGCTTGTTTTTGACAACGGGTTTTGTGAACAGGGGTGAATTTTCAATAGTGAGCATGAAGCTTGCCAGATCAGTTTCGAAGCGTATCTGGTCACCTGTGACGATGCCTTCGATCACCAATGGTGATTCTGTTTTCTTCTTCGATTTCGGTGAATGTGCATCCATATCGGCACTCAAGGCGATCAATTGAATATTGGCTGGCGTGAGGTGGATAACCTCTGCAATGATCGCAGAGCTGAAATAGCGCTGACTGAGCGTGGTGATGAGACCTCGTTTCTGGTTCATTTTGGCATAGAGTGCCATGACCAGATCCTGAGTAAGCGGAACATGGTAAGCATCCCGTTTTTCGACTAGCCGGTCCACCTCAGCCGTTTTTGCGGCAATACGGTTTTCCTGCCATAAAAAACCGCATAGCAGTAAAATTAAAAAGCCGATGCTGGCGGCTGAAATGCCGATTCGGATCTGGCGTGCCCGGTCCCTTTTCTCGCGATGACGATAGGTAAAAAGGAAGTTGGGGGTTAATTCGTTTGAGGAAAGTCCTATCCCGATGGCTGGAACGAAACTCTCCTTTTCCGCCGGACGATCCGGTATCGTCACTTTCTGCGTAAAGGCATGCGGCCGAGGAAAAGGGTTCAGGACATCGACGGGGAGGGCCAACTGAGACCCGATGTGTGAAATTACTGCGGGGCTGGCTGTTACTTTACCGGAGATGAGAATATTACTCACGCCTGACCGTTTGAAATGCAGTGAAAAGTGTGCGATGGTGCGCTCCACCTGCTTGATCAGCCGATCGATGGCAGGAAGGATGGTCTGGAAGATATCGACCGGTTTACCATCTTCGGTAACTGCGATGGACCCGGTGGTGCTGTCGGCACTTAAAAACCGGTAAAAGTAGTCCTGTGCGGCGGCATAATATTCATCCTTTTCATCGGGGGCAGCGCCGTTGCGGTCCTCCATGACCAAGGGCGGCGACATGTCTTTTTGTAACGGGTACCGATATTGTTCGGCGATGGCATCGATCATGCTGTGCATGCCGGCCTTGATCCCCCGCGACAGGATCAGGTCGCCGTCGGCGTAAATTGTAATGCGTGACCAGTCCCGGCCAATGAACAGGCAGCAGGTGTTCTGCCCAGTCGTCTGAACGATTCCGGTCTTCAGCAGGTTTTGAATGGCAAAGGGGACGATCGAAATGCCTGAAAGCGGAAAGCCGGCCCGGGTAAAAAGCCTCTTCAGAGCTTCCGTTTCGGCAATGGGAATGGTAAATGTCATCACTTGGCTTTTGGTCATGCCGTTTTCATTTACATCGCCCAATATCCTGAAATCCAGCAGCATCTCTTTGTCACTGAATGAGACTTCCTTTGAAAATGTCCAGAAAACCGCATTGGGAATTTGTTTTTTAGGCAGTTTGGGGATGCGGATACATCGGGTTTCCACTTTTGCCGATGCCACGCAGCACCAGATGTCATAGCGTTTCAGGCCGCTACAGAATCGGGACAAAACGGCTGTCAATGCCTTGGCATTCTGGGGTGTATCGAGAGGGTCGTTCTGCTCGACGATGATGGTGTCATAGTCCAGAAGCTCAAAAGTCTTATCCGAAATCCGGTTGATTTTGGCGATCTTGATGAAACGGTTGCCGATTTCAACGCCGATTCCGATGGCTTTCTGAAAAGTCAGGACCTTAAACAAGGCCTTTTTTTGAGACGGTGCAGCGGGTTCGGTCGGGGTGTCAGTTGGCGGGCGGGAGGGGTTGTCGCGGATCATGTCCAGCAGTTTTTCGGTGGAAGAGATCTCGTCCTTTCGTACCAATTCAGAACTCCGTATCGATATGGCGGTTGTCAGCTAAAAACGCGCTTCAGTTGCCTATAGATTGCCGGGCCATTGCGGCGAGGTCTGTCCAACGCCGGTAACACATTTAAACGGTTACAATTTTGAACTATTTCGCCGGTGTTTGTCAAGGCTTAAAAGCCGGTAGTGGTGAGGCTTATCGTTTTTTTATTATTGGATATTTGCCGGATCGGCAAGGGGCGTGGCCGCTTTGCGCCATCAGAGTCGAAACCGCTTCGGCTGACGCTGCAGCCATGAAATGTCTGCAGAATGACGCATTAGTTCTTGAAAAAAAGTGATCTGCCTTCTATTTTCATCAGAACGATTGACCATGGAATGTGGCCGTTGCCAGGCTTTTTAAAAATATCATGGGGCCCGGCAAGACCAATCAGAGCTCAATGTTAATGTGCCCCGGAATAAGATGAGAATACGAGTAAACTCTTATCTGGAAAGATAGCGATGAAAATGCCCAATCGTTCTGTCCGCCTGACCGACCATATGATGCTGATCGGATTTACGCTGGCGCTGGTCTACTGGATACTTGACTCAATCCTGTCTATTTTTACCAGTTACGGCAACCTGCTGGAACAATTGCTGGGTGTTAACTTGGACGAGGTATGGACACGGATCATCGTGCTGTGCCTTTTTGCCATTTTTGGTTCCCATGCCCAATACACTATCAATGAACGGAAAAAAGCGGAAGCCAAGCTCGAACGGGATGCTGCTACCCGCGAACGCTTTCAGCGACTGCTCTCACCGGATCTGGCCGAAAGGGTCGTTTCCGGGGAACTGAAGGTTGAAAAGGGAGGAAAAGACCGGATCGCAACGGTCCTTTTTGTGGATATCCGCGGTTTTACCACCATCAGTGAAAACCATCAGGCCTCTGAGGTGCTGCGTCTGCTCAATGAATACTACGAAGTGCTGGTAGAAGTGGTGTTTCGGCATGAAGGAACGGTGGATAAATTCATTGGTGATGAGATGATGGTGATCTGGGGGGCGCCTGTCGTTCATGATGATGATCCCTATCGGTCCGTGATGGCTGCGTTGGAAATGAAAACCGCCCTCGCCGAATTCAATCGCAAAAGCCATATCACTGGCCGTCCGGAAATCAAGTTCGGCATCGGCATCAATACCGGCAATCTCATGGCGGGATATATCGGCTCTTCGCACACCATGAGCTACTCGGTCATTGGGGATACCGTCAATACAGCCTCTCGGCTATGTTCCTCGGCACAACCTGACCAGATTCTTATCTCCGAGAATACGTGGAACCGGGTCAACAAACACTTCGACACCACCCCCCTGGGCAAGATCCAGGCCAAGGGCAAATTCACACCGGTCAACGCTTTCGCCGTCACCGGAGTAAAATCAGTCCCCAGATGAGCATTGCTGGCTGACATTAATAATCCGGTTTAGCATGGTTCATCGCCACGTGTGGCTTTACGGTGAATACCAAGTATGATATAAAATCCGATTTTACAATCGGATGAAAAGAAACATTGCTTCCTATGACACGTATCGGATTGGGATATGACATTCATCGCCTGGTGCCCGGCAGGAAGTTGGTGATCGGCGGAGAGACCATCCCATTTAACAAGGGGTTGCTGGGGCATTCAGACGCCGATGTTCTGGTGCATGCCGCGTGTGATGCCCTTTTGGGTGCGGCGGGAATGGGTGACATCGGCGACCATTTTCCCGATACGGATCCTCAGTACCGCGACATCTACAGCATCGATTTGTTGACCACCGTTTACCGCCGGGTAAAAGCCCACGGATTTGTGATGGTCAACATGGATGCCACCGTGTTTGCCCAAGCGCCCCGGATATCGCCCTTCAAAGACCGAATGGCGGCCCGGATGGCCGACAGCATGTCTGTGAATCAACGGATGATCAACATCAAGGCCACTACCACCGAAGGGCTCGGGGTTATCGGCCATGGCGACGGGATTGCCGCCATGTGTGTGGTTCTGCTTCAAACCACAACGCCGGAAACCGGCAACTAAAACCATCGCGCGAGGTTCCTAATGATGGCTATGCGCATATACAACACGCTGACAAAATCAAAAGAGACATTTGAGCCGATGGTTCCCGGTCAGGTCAAAATTTATGTTTGCGGCCCGACCGTTTATGACTCATGCCACGTGGGGCATGCCCGCTCGGTGGTAGTGTTTGACGTGGTGGTTCGATACCTGCGGGCCATGGATTATCAGGTCACCTACGTTCGCAATTTCACGGATGTGGATGACAAAATCATTAACCGGGCCAACACCGTTGGCATGGATGCGGGCCAACTGGCGGAAAAATATATCAGCGAATTCCATCGTGACATGGATGCGCTGAATGTAATGCGGCCCGACCGGGAGCCGAGGGTCACCGAGCACATCAAGGATATCATCGACATCGTCAAGACCCTGGTGGACCAAAAATCCGCTTACCTGGCCGACGGCGATGTGTTCTATGCGGTGGAAACCTTCAAGGACTACGGAAAACTTTCCGGCCGCAAACTGACCGACATGGTTGCCGGCAGCCGGGTCGAGATCAACGAAAACAAGCGCAACCCGTTTGACTTCGTCCTCTGGAAAGCCGCCAAACCGGGTGAACCGTCATGGCCAAGCCCCTGGGGCGAGGGGCGACCGGGATGGCATATTGAATGTTCGGCCATGAGCAGCCGGTTTCTTGGCGAAACCTTTGATATTCACGGTGGCGGCAAGGATCTGATCTTTCCCCACCATGAAAACGAGATCGCCCAATCCGAGGCGGCCCACGGCAGACCTTTCGCCCGTTATTGGATGCACAACGGATTCGTGAACATCGACAACGAAAAAATGTCCAAATCCTTGAACAATTTTCTGATGGTCAAGGATATACTGGAATCTTACCATCCCGAGAGCGTCCGACTGTTCCTGCTCTCAAGTCATTATCGCAGTCCCATTGATTTTTCGGACCAGAATCTAAAAGAATCGGAAAAGGCGCTGGATAAAATTTATGGCGTGCTTAAACGGCTGGATCAGGAAGCCGGCCTCGCCGATGCAGACGGGGCAGCGGCCACAGGAAATTACTGGCTGGCCTTCTGCAACGCCATGGACGATGACTTCAACACGGCCAAAGGTGTCGGAATACTCTTTAACCTGGTCAAAGAAGCCAACCGGATACTGGATGAGGACAAAAGGTCCCCGAAAGCCAAGGGTGCGTTGGTGACCCTGATGACCGATCTGATGCAAATGGCCCGTATCCTGGGAATCCTCCAACGGCCATGGCACTCTTTTTTTGAAAAGCGGGCCGACAGCCAGCTCCGGAATTTGGCCATCTCTGCCGAAGCCATCGATTTACTAGTTGCCGAACGTGCCGCTGCCCGGAAAAACAAGGACTGGAAACGGGCCGACGAAATCAGGAATCAGTTGGAAGAGATCGGAATCATCCTCGAGGACAAGGACGACGGAACTCATTGGAAAGTAGCCACCTAATTCCACATGTCATCGTTTAATCTCGTATCGGATTTTACACCCTGCGGGGACCAGTCCCAGGCCATCCATACAATTTCGGAACAGATCCGCAGGGGTACAAAAAACCAGGTTCTGCTGGGCGTTACCGGTTCCGGAAAAACGTTTACGATGGCCAATATCATCGCCACGGTAAACCGGCCGTCGTTGATTCTGGCGCCAAACAAAACGTTGGCCGCCCAGCTGTACAACGAATTTCGCCACCTGTTTCCGGAAAATGCCGTCGAGTATTTTGTCAGCTATTACGACTATTATCAGCCGGAAGCCTATATCCCCACCACCGATACTTACATCCAGAAAGATTCTTCCATCAATGAATTGATCGATAAAATGCGCCATTCAGCCACCCGCAACGTGCTGTCTCGATCCGATGTGGTGGTGGTGGCCAGCGTGTCCTGCATTTTTGGCCTGGGTGCGCCGGAGGATTACCTCTCCATGCGCATCGACATCGCGGCTGGCATGGATATGCCCCGGGAGCGGCTGCTCTACCAGTTGGTGAGCATCCACTACCAGCGCAATGACACGGATTTCCACCGTGGTGTTTTTCGGGTGCGGGGGGATCGGGTGGAAATCTTTCCCGCCTACGAGGAGGATACGGCGGTCCGCATCGATTATTTCGGGGATGAGGTCGAACAGATCTTCGAGTTCGATCCGTTGAAAGGAACCCCCCGCCGGCAGTTGGAGAAGGTTACCCTGTTTCCGGCCAGCCACTACGTTACACGCAAAGCGACGCTCGAACGGGCCACCAAAACCATTGTTCAGGAATTGAAGGAACGCGTTAATTTTTTCCGAAATGAAAATAAGCTTATCGAAGCCCAACGCATCGAAGAGCGCACCCGCTTTGATCTGGAAATGATCCAGGAAATTGGCTATTGCAGCGGCATTGAAAACTATTCCCGGCACCTGACCGGCCGTTTGGCCGGTCAGCCGCCGCCGACATTGCTTGATTATTTTCCCAAGGATTTCCTCATTTTTGTGGATGAAAGCCACATCGCCTTACCCCAGATTCGGGCCATGTATAAAGGAGACCGTTCCCGCAAGACGACATTGGTTAACTATGGCTTCCGATTACCCTCGGCTCTGGACAATCGACCGCTCAAGTTCGAGGAGTGGTCCCAACGCGTCCACCAAATCGTCTATGTGTCCGCCACTCCGGCAGAATATGAACTGACTGCCTCGAAAGGTCGCGTCGTAGAGCAGATTGTAAGGCCAACCGGCCTCATCGACCCGGTAATACATGTGCGGAGTGCCGGCAATCAGGTGGATGACCTGTATGGGGAGATCCGAGATCGGCAGCAGCGCGGGGAGCGAATTCTGGTAACCACATTGACCAAACGGATGGCTGAAGATCTGACCGAATATTATACGGACATGGGACTGGCTGTGCGCTACCTCCACTCTGACATCTCAACCATGGAACGCATGGACATCATCCGCGACCTGCGGATGGGCAAGTTTGATGCTCTGATCGGCATCAATTTGCTGCGAGAGGGTCTGGATATACCCGAGGTATCCCTTGCGGCCATTTTGGACGCGGATAAGGAGGGTTTTTTACGATCTGCGCGATCCCTGATTCAAACTTTCGGCCGAGCGGCCAGAAACATCAACGGCACCGTGATCCTTTATGCCGATCGGATTACCGCCTCCATGAAACAGGCCATCGACGAAACCAACCGACGGCGGGCCATCCAGCAGCATTACAATGAAACTCACCACATCACCCCGCGATCCGTCCACAAGACCATTACCGATATATTTGACATGGCCTATAAATCGCCGGAAACCGAAACGATCCAGGTGGCAGAGGTGCCGATGGCGTTTGGACCGCAGGACAACATCGAATCCACCATCCGAGATCTGGAAGCACAAATGCAATCTGCGGCCAAAGACCTGGCCTTTGAAAAAGCAGCCTTGATTCGGGACAGAATTAAGGCCCTTAAAAAAAGGCTGTTGTTTGAATCATAACGTGGGTGACCGCCATGAAACAGCCGCCTGACCGGCCAAATTCATCAAATAATCTTGCCGAAGTCATTCAAGCCATTTCCGACAGCCCCGGCGTCTATCTGATGAAGGAAGCCAGCGGGAAAATCATATATGTGGGCAAAGCCATCAATCTGCAAAAACGGGTCGCATCCTACTTCCAGCGCCAGGTGACCCACAGCGCAAAAACTGCCATCATGGTCGCCCGTGTGGCTGACATCGAAACCGTGGTTACCGCTTCTGAAAAAGAAGCGCTGATCCTTGAATCCAACCTGATCAAGCGATACCGGCCCCGATACAATGTGGTGCTCAAGGACGATAAACGCTATCCTTCCATTCGCATCGACATCAACGCACCCTATCCCAAAATTGAAATCGTCCGAAAAACACCCAAAGACGGCGCCGTCTATTTCGGCCCCTTTTCATCCGCCCATGCCGTGCGGCAGACGGTCAAACTGATCAACAAAATGTTCCCGTTACGAAAATGCAGCGATCGCACCTTGAACCACCGGACCCGGCCGTGCATTCATCATCAGATGGGTCAATGCCTGGCGCCCTGCTGTCTGACAGTCGACGCCAAGGTATATCGGGGGCTTGTCAAAGAAGTGATCCTTTTTTTAAAGGGGCATACACCGGAATTGATCAAGCGGGTACGTCGCCTCATGCTAAAGGCTTCTACTGAACAGGAATATGAAACCGCGGCGGCACTCAGGGATCGGATGGTTGCCCTGGAAAAAACGATAGAGCGCCAGGTGACCGTAACCACCGACTTTTTGGATCGCGACGTGATCGGCATCAGTGGCAACAGTGACTTCAGGTTGGTCACCGTGATGACCCTTCGTCGCGGTTTTCTGCAGGGGGTTCGGCATTTTGAAATTATCCACGCCGCGCCCGAAAAGGGTGAACTGGTGGCGCAGTTCCTGGTGCAGTATTACCAGCAGACCCACGAAATTCCAGTCGAAGTGCTGGTACCGGAGCTGCCGGAGGATAACTCGCTGCTGGAAGAAACCCTGTCGGAATGGAGACTTAGGCGGGTGAGGGTTCGCCAACCCCAAAGAGGTGAAAAACGACGGCTTCTTGAAATGGCTGAAAGCAATTCAGAAAACATCCTTCGCGAGCGGCTCCAGAAAGCGACCCGTGAATCAGCCGTACTCGAGGCGCTGAAGCGGCGGCTGCGCCTGGACCGATTGCCGGCACGCATCGAGTGTTTTGACAATTCCAATCTGGCTGGCACCAACCCGGTATCTGCCATGGTGGTTTTTGTGAATGGCCGACCCCACAAGGCCGGCTACCGCCATTACACCATCCGCACGGTATCTTCCCCGGACGATTATGCCAGCATGGCCGAAGTGCTTTTCCGGAGGTACGGAAAGCTCGGACCATCGAATCCTGAACCGGACCTGTTACTGGTGGACGGCGGAAAAGGGCAGCTGAATATTGCCGTCGCGGTGATGGACCAGTTGGGATTGACAGGGCGGTTTGCCATCGCCGGCATTGCCAAAAAGGATGTGGAGAAAGAAGAAATCGAAGATAAGATCTATCTGCCGAATCGAACCAATCCCATTAATCTGGGTGCGGATGGTCGACTATTGTTGCTGCTTCAGCAGATACGGGATGAGGCCCATCGCTTTGCCGTGACCTTTCAGCGTAAACAGAGAAACCGGAAGATGATGAAATCCTCACTGGACGGCGTCGCCGGGGTGGGACCCAAACGAAAGCGTCTGCTGATGAAGCATTTCGGCAGCCTAAAAAAAATCCGGGCAGCCACCGTGGATGAACTTAGTGGACTGCCCGGTATTAATGCCACAATGGCCGAAGCGATTAAACAGGCATTAACCTAACTTGGCCAGGTCGTTTTTCAGCTCCTGGACGGCCGCAGCGGATTTCATCAGCGCGACCATTTCGTCCTCGGTCAGTGTGATTTCAATCACTTGTTCCATGCCGTTTTTCCCCAGCTTGACGGGTACCCCGATAAACAGGTCGTTGATTCCGTATTCGCCTTGGAGGTAGGCAGCGCAGGGAAGCACCTTTTTCTTGTCTTTCAAAATGGCTTCCGCCATTTCCACAGCGGCGGAAGCCGGCGCGTAATAAGCGCTGCCGGTCTTGAGCAGACCGACGATTTCGGCCCCGCCGTTGGCGGTGCGCTTCACCAACGCATCGATTCGATCCTTGGGCATCAGTTCGGTGATGGGAATTCCGGCTACGGTGGAGTAGCGGGGCAGGGGAACCATGGTGTCGCCATGTCCGCCCAGTACGAAAGCGTGGGTATTTTCTACGGACACATTCAATTCCATCGCAATAAACGCCCGGAATCGTGCTGAATCCAGCACACCGGCCATCCCCAGAACCCTGTTCTTGGGGAACCCGGAAGCATCAAAGGCCACGTGGCACATGGCGTCCAGAGGATTGCTGACAATAATCAGGATGGCGTCCGGAGAATATTTGGCAATCTGCTGGGTAACGCTTTTGATGATTCCGGCATTGGTGCTGATCAAGTCATCCCGGCTCATTCCGGGCTTGCGGGGGATACCGGCGGTGATGATGACGATATCCGATCCCGCGGTAGCTTCATATCCATTGGTACCGGTCAGTTTGGCATCGTGTTTTTCGATGGGCGCGGCCTCTGTCAAGTCGAGGGCCTTTCCCTGGGGAACGCCTTCGACAATGTCCACCAGCACCACATCGCAAAGCTCTTTTTCAGCCAGTCGCTGGGCAGCGGTGGCACCCACATTTCCGGCGCCGACAACGGTAACTTTTTTGTCCATAACGAACTCCTTTTGGGGTTAATGGGTTAATATTTCGATTTTTTGAATTTGTACGGGAAAGAAAAAAACTTGATAACACACAGCCGGTCAATGTCAATATGTTTGTTTTATAAGAAGTTAGTTCTCAAATGTTGACAATAAAAGGCCAAACAGGATAAAACACCCACTGTGGCAAAACATTAGGTTAATTGGGAATCATTTCACGTCGATTGCGGTGGGAAAAAGAAAAGGTAAAAAACAAACATTCCGTTTTGCGGCATTTCCCCAGTTCCGACACGACGGGGACGGCAAAACTACCGTAAGACCGCCAGCGAAAAACAGGATCGTGAATGGACATCAGCCTGCAAATCAAATCCCTGCTGAATGAAGCTGAATTGTATCGCGCCCAGGGGCTCTTTCCCGAAGCAAAGGATAAGTACCATGCGGCGTCAGCCATGATCCACAAGATCGACAAGCTTAAGAACAAGGATAGCCTCCTGAAGGCCATTTCGGGAAAGATTCAATCCCTTGAAAAAAAGACGGAGAAAGTGGAGACCGGCCCCACCTCTCCCGAACTGTCTGAAAAAGGACAGAACCTGATTAAAAGCCTGTTCGGTGAAAACGACCTGCAAAAAGCCGTCGCCCTGGCAAAATTTGGCCAATTCGAAAGGGCCATTACCGAATTGGAAGCCTTGTTGAAAGATGACGTGTACCGGGTGGATGCAGGTAAGAATATTATTCGATGCAAGATGGCTATCGCTTCTGTGGATGATGCCATCGACCAGTACCATCAATGGCTTTCCGGAGACCTGTTTACCGGCCATCAACTGGAGTCCATCAGGGCCTACCTTCAACCGATCATTGACCGAAAGGGCATTGATAAATCCCTTCCTGTGCCGGTTGGCGAGAGGGATGAGATCAATGCCGCCGATTCCGGTGGCATTGAATTCAGCATGCCCGAACCCGAAGAGGAAATCCTGGATATCACCTCCATCGGTATTACGTTTACCAGCGGCACCTTTAAGGGGAAAATGGTCGAGTTCGATGTCAATTTCCAGTCCGGCGGCATGTTGAGCCTGATCATTTCGAAGAATGACAAAACCTTGATCGACGAGTTGAAAAATGGAGATAGCCTGGACGACATCCAGTTTTACTCACCCATTGCCATGTTCAAAGGAACGGCTGTGGTTGCCAACAAAACGCAGATCAATTCCGGACCCAAACAGGGCGACTTTTGCCTTGACCTAAAAATTAAAAGCACGTGACAATTTATAAACGCTGCAGTCAATCTTTGCATGCGGATACCGTATTGCGGCTAAACAAGGTCTCCAGCGCTTACATCTTTAAATCAGCTAAGGATAATCTTTATGGCCATTTTTAACCTGAAGAAAAGGGAAATCGAGTGTAAGGTCGTATACTATGGTCCAGGTCGGTGTGGCAAGACAACGAACCTCGAATATGTCTTCAAATCATACAAAAAACAGGTAACCGGGGAGATGGTTTCAATCAACACGGAAGGGGACCGTACCCTGTTTTTCGACTTCCTGCCCATCGGCTTGGGAAAGATAAAAGGATGCGACATCCGGGTGCAGCTATACACCGTTCCCGGCCAGGTCAAATACAGTTCGACGCGGAAGCTGGTTCTTCGGGGCGTTGACGGCATCGTTTTTGTGGCGGATTCCCTGGAGGTGCGTCGCGAGAAAAATATGATCTCTTTGAAGGATCTTCAAAGCAACCTAAAGGAATATGGTAAAAGTATATTCAAGGTTCCCCTTATCATGCAGTACAACAAAAGAGACCTTGCAGATGAAGGAATTCCACTCATGTCCATTGAACAGATGGAACGTGACCTGAACCGGCAACTGAAAGTACCTTCTTTCCCAGGCAGTGCCATGAAAGGTACCGGGGTGGGAGTTACACTGAAGGCTTGTTTGATGGAAACACTGAAATCCTTGCAAAGAGAATTCAAGTGGGCAAAGTAGGGGCCGGTCCTACCGATGAATGAGAGCGTGGCACTATCGGGAAGCCTCGGCTTCCTGTCTTTGGGAGACATCATTCAGCTTCTTGGTTCAAGCGGCAGCACGGGTGTGCTCCGTCTGATCAACCGTTATGCCCCGGATCCGGGGTTTATCTATTTTATCGAGGGCAATCCGATCAATGCCCAAAATGGAGATATCGACGGCCTGGATGCCCTCTACTCCCTTTTCGGTTGGGTTAACGGGTCTTTTGAATTCACTCGAGAGGCCATATTGGCCGACAAGCGAATCACCAAAAGCCGGATGGGAATCATCCTGGAAGGCATGAAACTTCTCGATGATGGTCATATTAAGAAAGTGGGACCAGCCACTTCCACTGACAAAGCTGCCGAAATGAAACGGTTGCTTTCAAAGACTGCCATCGTTAAGGGCCCACTTGTCGATTACATGTACGTGGTCGATGAAGAGGATTTTTTTGATGGTGAGCATATCGTTGAAGAGGGAAAGCACGGCAGCTGGATCTGGGTGATATTGGAGGGTGTCGTCGATATCGTCAAAGAGGTGGAGTCGGGAACCATTCCTATCATCCGCATTGGAGACGGCTCTTTTATCGGCAGTATGGCCTCTTTTTTACTGCAGGGGCATATCCGTACAGCCACTGCCGTTGCCGTGGGCAATGTCCAACTGGGTGTTCTGGATTCTCAACGTCTGGCCCAGGAATATGCCGGCATGTCGCTGGAATTCCGGACATTTTTAACCAGCCTGGATAAACGGCTCAAACAACTGACTGAACGCATCGTGGAATATCATAACGGAAACGTTCAGACCGCCGATATTCTCAAAGATAAAAAAGTGCTCATCAGACAGGCAAAGACCGAAGAGGAGCAGCTTTACGTGGTTAAACAGGGAAGGGCATCCGTGGTTCGAAATACCGAAAATGGCCCGGTCGTCCTGTGCCATCTCTACAAAGGAGATTTTTTCGGAGATGTGCCTTTTCTGCACTTGGGGCAGGAGCCTGAAGGAGCATCTATTTACGGTTCTGAAAATATCAAAATCGCAAAGATCGAAGCCGTATCGCTGCATAAAGAATACAACCGGCTCTCGACAACGTTTAAAAACATTGTGGACAATATGGCCACCTGCATGTCTGTTACTGCGGACATCGTTTGCAATTCACTGGCTTCCAAAAAAGCGGAAACTGTGGATACAAACAGTCGACAGGGTAAATGAATGGCCGTATCCGGCATCGGCAACCCCTTATCATCGGAACAAAGGTGAACCCCATGAACGAAAAGAGGAAACACTCCAGAGTAGACTCCATCTATCTGCTCAACTATGTAAATCTGGATGAAAACGATAAGGAAATGATGCAAGGCATGGGGCGCACGATTAACGTTTCTGAATCGGGAATCATGCTGGAAACTCACGTGCCATTCAACGAGAATGATACGGTGGACGTTGTCGTGGGCCTCAAAGAGGATATGGTGACCATTCGCGGTAAAGTGGTCTTTACCCGGACCACAGAAACCGGCCGGTACCAGTCCGGCATTCAGTTTCTGGCCATTGAAGACGCATCTTTGGCCACCCTGCGGCGGTACATTGATGCATTCAATGCTATTTCCGCCAACGCATAAGGGCTTCGGAGACAACTAAACCCATAAACTGTCCGGCAGGATTTTGGATTCGGCTTCAAAACCCCCAAAGAGAGCAAGTTTCTTCCCGTATGCTAACGGTCTTCGGTCGAATCGACCCTGAATGTCTGTTTTTGAAAAAATAAGGAATTTTGCGCATGAACCGTGTTGTTAAAGAAACTGATTTTCCCACCCTGAAACTGATTCAAAGGGGCAAGGTCAGAGACATGTATGATCTGGGAGATGCTTATCTAATGGTGGCGACAGACCGTATGTCTGCTTTTGACGTCGTCCTGCCGGATCCCATACCCGATAAAGGCGTTGTCCTTACCCAGATTTCCCTCTTCTGGTTCGAGATCATGGCCCCTCTGGTCAGCAATCACGTCATTACTGCCGATGTCTCTCGCTATCCTGAGTCCTGCCGCTCTTATGCCGGGGATCTTCAGGGAAGAAGCATCGTCGTCAAAAAGGCCCAGCCCCTTCCCGTGGAGTGTGTGGTCCGCGGCTATATTACCGGTTCGGGGTGGAAATCCTACCAGAAGGATGGTACCGTATGCGGCATCAAACTTCCTGAAAAACTGGTCGAATCCGATCGACTGCCAGCACCGATTTTCACGCCATCCACCAAAGAGGAAGTGGGCCAGCACGATATCAATATCGATTTTGATGAGATGGTTAATCGGATCGGCAAACCATTGGCAGAACAGGTCAGAGAACTGTCATTGGCCATCTATGAAAAAGGGGCGCAGATCGCCGGCGAAAAAGGTATCCTAATTGCCGATACCAAATTTGAATTCGGTCTGGTGGATGGAAAGCTTATCCTCATCGATGAAGTGTTGACACCGGATTCTTCACGTTTCTGGCCCAAGGCCACCTATGCCCCGGGTGGCTCGCAGAAAAGCTTCGACAAACAGTATCTGCGCGATTATCTGCTTTCACTGGATTGGGATAAAACAGCCCCCGGTCCCAGACTACCCCAGATAGTAATCGACAACACCCGTGCCAAGTATGTGGAGGCGCTATCGTTGCTTTCCGGCGATACTCATGGACTTTAAGATCTCCTCCGTTTCACTGGATCAAATTGAAACGGGGGACCATACTTTTAAAATAACCACAAATACCGAAATAACCGAATTGGCGCTGTCTATCAGCGCCATCGGTCTATTGCAGCCGCCGGTGCTTAAACAATCGGTGCGTGACTTCACGGTTGTTTGCGGATTTCGCCGAATTGCCGTTTGTGAGGACTTGGGCATTACGAGGATTCCGGCCCGAATACTCAATTCGGATTTTTCAAAAATTGGTTGTGCCCAGATTGCCATTTCAGACAATTCCTTTCAACGTTCACTGAACGTGGTTGAACAATCCCGCGCCTATGCATTGATCCGAAAATTTGCTGAACGTTCTTCCGACTGGCTTAAAATCCTCGAATCAACGGGATTGGCCTGCAGCCAAACCGCCATGGAGCGGATCATACCGGTTGCGGGGATGTCGGAATCTTTGCAAGACGCTATTCTCGAGGGAAGCATTGCACTTCCCGTTGCCCTGCATATCAACCGTTTGGAACACGATGCTGCAGTCTCCCTTTGCAGCTTTTTCCGGCAGATTACTACCGGACTGAACATTCAGCGGGAGTTGTTGGAATTGATTTCTGAAATCTCCATCAGGGATGACATTCCCATCGCCAGGTTGATTGAACATGCAGATATCGCAGAGATTATAGGAAACTCGGATTTTCCTGTGCCGCAAAAAGTTCAACATCTGCGAATGATGCTGAAGACAAAACGCTACCCCGAATTGAGCAAGGTCGAAGCGTCTTACAACCAGAAAATTAAAACTCTCAAATTGAATCCCCGCATTCAGATCCAACCCCCTCGTTTTTTTGAAGGAAAGTCCTACCGTTTGAGTTTGACCGTTGATTCCCGCCGCCAGTTAAAATCTCTTCAATCTGAACTGGAGAGACTGGTTCACCATCCCAACCTGCTTCCCGAATAATACCTCAACCGTCTGGCCATTAATCCAATTCGTTCACTTTTCTCTTGGACTGACGGATAGCCAACCACCTGCATGATATAATTGATGATGAAAAGACTAAATCATCATCATCCTGCTGTCATTAATGATCCCCAAAAAAATAAGAATTTTATAATTTAAAAATATTTCGGTTAGTTGCAGCATTATGGCTGGCGGTAACCCCGACGCCAACTAAAAATGCGTAAAAAATATGGTTTATAGTAAAAAATATGAATAAATAGAACTTGACAAATTTATGGCAAGATATATAACCTCTTGCAAGGAATAAATGGAATTCATTTAATATGGGGATTCAGGAGAGAAAAGAGCGGGAGCGTGAACGGCGACGGCAACAGATCATGGTTGCTGCCAAGCGGGTCTTTACCAACAAAGGCTTTGCCAAGGCTACCATGGAAGATATCGCCAAAGAAGCGGAATTGAGCCCGGGCACCCTTTACCTTTATTTTAAAAACAAAGATGAACTCTATGCCTCTCTTTCGCTTCGCATTCTCCAATACCTGATGATCCGCCTGGAACACGTGAACGCAGAACCGTTTATCGACGCTTCACAACGTCTCAACGCACTTAAAGAAGCTATGTTCGACGTTTACGAATTCGATCCGCTGATCCTGATTAATATGTTTCACATGCAGTCCAGTGAAACCCTGAAAAACCTGTCTCCCGACCTGCTCAGCCAAATCGAAACACTGAGCCGGAATTCCCTGAAAGTCATGGCAAACATATTTGAGGAAGGTATTCGCAAGAATATGTTTGTGGATCGGCACCCGACCGCGGTTGCCGATATTCTTTGGTCTCTTTTTTCAGGCATCGTGCTTTGGGAAACCAGCAAAAAAATTATCAATGGCGAAAAAGATTTTTTAAAAGAAACCTTCGACACTGCCTTTGAAATATTTTCTCGCGGAATCATGCGGCGATAACCGACGCATCAAATTTTGATCATTTTACGACAACACTTAACCAGGCTGGAGAAAGGGGGGATTAAACCAAGGGGAGGGGGCTTTTTTTCAAATGCTTGAGTGGCATGAAGTATAAGATGTTTGGTAGAAAACCAAGAAAAAATACGTTGAAAAGAAGCCAGACGCACATCGGTCCGACTGAACTTAAAACTTTTATCGGAGGAGAGTGACCCATGGCAGAAAAAGAAGTTGTCGAAACATCAGAAGCGCAAATTGCCGTACACTGGCAGGAAGAGGGATACTATTACCCGTCCACGGAGTTCGTCGCCCAGGCAAACATGACGGACAAAGGCATCTATGACCGGTTCAGCCTGGATAATTTCCCCAACTGCTATAAAGAATATGCTGATCTGCTAACCTGGTATGAATATTGGGATACCATTTTAGATACCAGCGATGCACCCTGTTACAAATGGTTTAAAGGCGGCAAAATCAACGCCAGCTATAACTGCATTGACCGTCACCTGAAAAACAATAAGAACAAGACCGCTATTCACTTCGTTCCCGAACCGCTGGATGATAAATACGAACATATCACCTACCAGGAACTCTATGTGCGGGTAAACGAGTTCGCCGCCCTGCTCAAGGATTTTGCCGGTCTGAAACGCGGTGACCGGGTCACCCTTCACATGCCCATGGTTCCGGAACTGCCCATCACCATGCTGGCCTGTGCGCGTTTGGGCGTCATTCACTCCCAGGTGTTCGGTGGCTTCAGCGGCACCGCCTGCGCCGACCGGATCGTCGATTCGGGCAGCAACGTCCTCATCACCATGGATTCGTATTATCGCAGCGGTACCCTCCTTGACCACAAACAGAATGCCGATGTGGCTGTTAAACATGCGGAAAAAGACGGCCAGAAGGTCAACAAAGTCCTGGTCTGGCAGCGCTATCCCGGCAAATACTCCGCCAAGACCCCCATGGTCGATGGACGTGATTTTTTCGTCAACGACCTGTTGAAAAAATACTATGGAGCCCGGGTCGAACCGGAGCGCATGAACTCCGAAGACCCGCTGTTTCTCATGTACACCAGCGGTACTACCGGCAAGCCCAAGGGGTGCCAGCACGGCACCGGCGGATATCTTGCCTACGTCACCGGGACGTCTAAATATGTTCAAGATATCCATCCCGAAGACGTATATTGGTGCATGGCCGACATCGGCTGGATTACCGGCCATTCCTATATTGTATACGGTCCCCTGGCCAACTGCGCGTCTACCGTCATTTATGAAGGTGTTCCCACCTATCCGGATGCAGGACGCGCCTGGCGCATCGCCCAGGACCTGGACGTGAATATTTTCCACACCGCTCCCACGGCCATTCGCGCCTTGAGGAAGATCGGCCCGGATGAACCGGCCAAGTATACCTACCACTTCAAGCATATGACCACCGTGGGTGAGCCAATCGAACCGGCAGTCTGGAAGTGGTACCACAAGGAGGTCGGCAAGGGTGAAGCCATCATCGTCGATACCTGGTGGCAGACTGAAACCGGTGGATTCCTCTGCAGCACCCTGCCGGCCATCACCCCCATGAAACCGGGCAGCGCCGGACCGGGAATGCCGGGCATCCATCCCATCATCTATGATGACGACGGCAATGAGGTCCCCAGAGGAGCGGGAAAGGCCGGCAACATCTGCATCCAGAACCCCTGGCCGGGCATGTTCATGACCATCTGGGGCGATCGGGACCGCTTCGTGGACACCTACTTTGCCCGTTACTGCAAGGATCCCAAGAGCACCGACTGGCGGGATTGGCCCTACCTGACCGGCGACGCCGCCGTGGAAGCCGAAGACGGCTACTACCGGATCCTGGGCCGCATCGACGACGTCATCAACGTTTCCGGGCACCGTCTGGGAACCAAGGAGATCGAATCGGCCGCCCTGGTGGTGCCGGAAGTTGCCGAAGCGGCCGTCGTTCCGGTTAACCACGAGATCAAAGGCAAGGAACCGGATCTCTATATCGCCCTCAAACCCGGCTTCTCCGCCAGTGCTGAAATGGCCAAGAAGATATCCGATGCGATCTGTGACCAGATCGGCAAGATTGCCAAACCGCGCAAGGTCTGGATCGTCAAGGACATGCCCAAGACCCGCTCCGGCAAGATCATGCGCCGCGTGCTGGGTGCGCTGTCCAACAATCGCGATGTGGGTGACGTCATGACCCTGGCCAACCCCGAAATTGTCGCCGAAATCAAAGAAATGGTAAAAAAATAAAATTCCAAACAAAACAGGCAGGATCGGAAATGACTTCCGATCCTGCCCGAAGGAGCCATGAAAGGAGGTGATGGGGCACCCTGAGCGATCAGGTGAATCAATAACTTTTTTGGCGGCCGGTCAACTTCATTGACGAAAAGGCACAGGAGGAAACATTATGGCTGGAACCACGTGGGTTTATATCATGTTGGGTCTTTATATCATTTACTGTTTTTACTGGGGGCTTAAAGGCTACTTTACGGAAAAGACCTCTTCCGGTTACTCCATCGCCGGACGATCCATTCCCTTTTTCGCCTTTTTGCTGGCAGCAACGGCGGCATCCTTCTCGGGATGGACCTTCATCGGCCATCCGGGCCTCATCTGGCGGGACGGTCTGGCCTATGCGTTCGCGTCGTTTTACGTACTGACCATCCCCATCACCGGTACATTCTTTTCAAAACGTACCTGGCTGTTGGGCAAACGCTATGGTTTCGTCACCCCGGGCGACATGTACGCCTACTATTTCAACAGTGAGGCTCTGCGCTTTTTGGTGGTGATTACGGCGGTCCTTTACTCGGTGTTTTACTCGGCGGTGCAGTTGATGGCTTCGGCCGCCCTGTTCAACATTATTGCCGGTGTTCCGGTGACCTTCGGTGCCATCTTCATGGCGTTCATCGTCTGGTTCTATGTATGCACCGGCGGTCTGAAGGCCAGCACCTGGGTCGGGGTCATCCAGTTCATTCTGCTGGTGGGTGGCATCGTCATTCTCGGCCTATTCGTTGTCACTTCAGATCAGTTCGGCGGCTGGTCGGGTTTTTCGGCGGCAGTTCACAATCTGGATGCCAAGTTCCTTGAAGTCCCCCGGGTGATCAATACCGTGGACTATTTAGGTGGTGCACCGGGTGAAAACGCATGGACGGCAGTGATGATCCTTACCTACATGTTCGCCCTGATGGGAATTCAATGCTCGCCAGCATTTACCATGTGGACCTTCGGCATCAAGTCCCCCAAACCCCTGGCATGGCAGCAAGCCTTCATGTCAACCTTCGTGGTCGGCTTTGCCCTTTTCTATTTCACCGCCTTTCAGGGAATGGGCGCCAAAGTCCTTCAGCTGGCCGGGCACGCAGCCTTCCAGGATCTTAATAATGCGACGGTTGTGCCCACGCTGATGAATGAATTTTTACCACCCTTCATGCTGGGTATCGTGTTCATGGGCGCCATTGCGGCCATCCACTCCACGGCGGCTCCGTATATCGGAACCGGCGGATCCATTCTGTTGCGCGACATCTACTGGCGGTATATCCGCAACCAGGAAGCTTCCCATGCTGAGCAGATCTGGATGAACCGCGTCTTTGCCACCGTATTGACAATTCTGGCGCTGGTCGTGGGCATGACCTCCAAGGCGGCCCTGGTTATCCTCGGTGCTCTGGCCACGGCCTTCGGTTTCGTGATGTACGTCCTCCTCGTGGGGGTGATCTGGGGCTTCAAATTCCCGCGTGTCGGGGCGGTCCTGGGTGTGCTTGTCGGTATGCTGGCTGTCTATCTCACCTACTCGATCTGGCCGAGCCCCCTGTCCATGCACTGTGCCTTCTGGGGCACCTTCAGCGGCCTGGTTGTCGCTTATATCTGCCGCGGCCTCGGTTTTAAGGACAACGAAGAGACCATTAAACGCCAAGCGGAAATCAGGAATTTCCTCGACGACATCGATGCGCCCAGTGCATCGGGCAAGCAGTGGCGCAGCATCATGAAGATCGCCACTCCCGTCTGGTATTTCTTTGCCATCGGACCTGCCTGTATTCTTGGCAACCATGCCTTCTCCTTTGCCGGATTCCCACCGCTGTGGTCCTGGCAGATCGCCTGGTGGATCCTGGGTATCGTGATGATGTGGGCCCTATGCTTCAAGGCGGAGATGTCCACCACCAACGAGATCCAGATCGAACGGGCCGAAAAGGAAACCAACATCGTCATTAAAGAAGCTTAAACGTTTAAACGGAAAAGGAGGCGTTACCCATGAAGAAAGAAGATATGTGGATGATTGGATTGGTTGTGTTTTCCATCCTGTGGACCGCATCCTTTGGGTGGGGGCTGTTCGGATAGGTCGAACGGTCTACTGTGAATTGATCCGGGCATTGGACGGCGGTCGTTTTCCGATGCCCGGAAAACAACATCTGACTGAGAGGGCCCAGGGAGTTTCCTCTCCTTGGGCCTACTGAAAATAACCCAGTTTTTTATCTGATAAAGGACGTCACCATGTCACTGAAACCCAAAGCAGTCACCTGCCAGTGCGGCCACACCTTTACTTCCAATCGCGACCGAAGCTGGTGTGAAAAGTGCGCAAACGCTGTCTATTACCATGAGAAAGATAAAAACAAATACAAACTGAGCAATATGTACGTTACCGGCGTCATCGTCGCTGTCATCACCTTTTTAACTTACGTTTTTATGGAACTCATCGCTACACCGCTGCTGTCTTTGTAATATGGGGACAATGCATCATTATCCTGTTGCGGTGTAATCGACTGCCTTATCTTATTTTTGCAATGCCCAATCATTCTGCGGCGGCGCTATGGCCGCTATCTGCATCTGCACCTCTGCATCCATTGGCTGCATCGTCCGGAACAAAAAACCGTCGTCACAACTTTTGTATTCTTGAAATCCTGTAAAATCGAGGGTATGGATTATTATGGCCAATAAGATTCTTATTGTCGATGACGAGCCGAGCATCACTATACCATTGAAGTTTTTGATGGAGCAGAATCAATTCGAGGTGATGGTCGTTCACAGCGGGGAAGATGCCCTGGCGGCTATTGAAAATTTCCTGCCTGATCTGGTTTTGTTGGATGTCATGCTGCCTACTGTTGATGGGTTTCAGGTTTGCCAGAACCTTAAATCCGATCCGCGGCGCAAAGCTATCAAAGTGGTCTTTCTTTCCGCGATGACGCGTGATCTGGATATTGCCAAGGGAAATACATTGGGGGCCGATGCCTATATCACCAAACCCTTTTCCAATGCCGATGTGGTCAGGCAGGTCCAAGACCTTCTTTGCGGATGAAACTTAACAATAAATTCTGGCTGTTCGCTATCGTCTGTATGGCGTTCACAACGGCTATTGCCGTGACACTGGCGGTACTTTTCTGGAAGCAGATTACCCCATCCGAACAGCAGTTGTTGGTACGCTTGTTTAAAGATCAGTTCTGGTACTTTTTCAGCACCGGGGTATTTCTTTTTGCGGCTTTTGGATTCACCCTGGATTGGTTTTTCCGTTTTTACATCCTTCCTCTGAACCAACTCATCGAAGAAACCCAGGTAATGAATACCGTCAATCCGGCCCATCGCCTGAAGATTGACGGCAGCCGTGAAATCCAGACACTGGCGGAGTTGATCAACATCAGTGGGGATCAATATGAATCCGCCAAACACATCATTGACCGGACGGTTGAATCGGCCAAGGCAAAAACTGAAGCGGAAAAGAACATATTGGCCACGATTATGGCCGAACTGACCCAAGGGGTGTTGATATGTGATGCGGTGGGCCGTATCCTGCTGTATAATCGGCAGGCGCAACGGGTACTGAACAAAGTTCAACGTCCCGGCATTGCTGCCAAGGACGGGGAAACGCTCGAAGGGGTACCTGATGGCTTTGTCGGTTTGCATCGTTCGATCTATTCCCTGATCGACAGGAACCTGGTTCAGTATGCCCTCAAAGACATTCAAGGCAAGCTTGACCAAAAAAAAGAGAACGTATCCTCCCACTTTGCCGTGGTAACCCAAAACCGTCGGCAGCTCCGCGTGGAAACCCTTCCGATCCTTGACGAGGACAGGCGTTTCGCCGGATTCGTTCTCATTTTTTCCGACATCACTCTCCAGTTGGAACATGCCGGCCGATTGAATCAACACTTAAAGACCATGGCAAAAAAGCTTCGTTCGTCTATTGCCGTCATCCGGTCCACCGTCGATTTAATGATCCAGTTTCCCGACATGGCCGTCGAACAGAAAAATGATTTCCTTGGAAACATTTCCGCCGAGACACAGTCATTGAGCCGACTGCTGCGAACCGAGCTGACGGAAACCATCAGTTTCGCCAATTCCCGTTGGCCACTCTCCCCGATCCTTGCCACTGAATTCATTTCTACCCTTAAAAGCGAAACCGTGACAATCGCCAACATAGAGGTGGACGTCGCCGAATGCGATCCCCGGTGTATGATCCGAGTGGACAACTATTCATTGGTGTCGGCAATCAGTTTTGTCCTGGATTGTCTCAAAAAAGAGTTTAATTCGGAATGTAGCCGGATTCGATTGACTGCACCGGGCAATCTGGTTCAAATTGACCTGCTCTGGCAAGGTGAACCGGTAAAGATTGAAACCCTTCGTCAATGGAGTGATCTGCCATTGACCGGTGCGCAAAAAGGTTACCCGTTGACCTTAAAGGAAGTCCTTGAACACCACCACGCAGAAATCTGGCCACATACCGATAAAAAAAACGGCGACGAAACCTGCCTGCGGATATTCATTCCCATGGTTCAATCAGAAGGCATATCGGAGAATATCCGCCACGTCACCCTGCTGCCAAAAGGCCGGCCGGAATTTTACGATTTTGACCTTTTTAATCAACCAGGCCAAACCCCGGAAATGGGCAAACGATTGCTGGGGGAACTCAATTATACGGTATTTGACACGGAAACCACCGGATTGGATCCGCGTGGTGGCGATGAAATTATATCCATTGGCGCCATTCGTGTGGTCAACGGCCGATTGCTTCATACGGAAACCATCAATCAATTGGTGGATCCCTGTCGTCCCGTGCCGGCCGAGTCCATCAAGTACCATGGCATTGACGACGGAATGCTTAAAGGGAAACCGTCCATCGAAAAGGTGCTTCCCTTTTTTCACCGGTTCGCCCGCAATACGGTGCTGGTAGCCCACAATGCCGCCTTCGACATGCGAATGCTGCAAATGAAGGAAAAAACAACCGGGATCCAGTTTGTCAACCCGGTGTTAGACACCATGCACCTGTCTGCTACTCTCCACCCGGCTCATCATGACCATACCCTGGACGCCATTGCCAAGCGGTTGGGGGTCAACCTGATCAAGCGACACGATGCGCTGGGAGACGCCATCGCCACCGGCGAAGTATTTCTCAAAATGATTCCGCTGCTCAATGAAAAAGGGATATACACGCTCCAGGATGCCCTGACCGCTTCACAGCGAACCTACTATGCCATGCTCAAATATTGAGAAACTTGATTGAAAATCAAAGAAAGAACCCAGTGATCATTAAAAGAATTTTCATCGACGCCAATATTGCGTCCCATCCTGACGCCGAACGGATTCGTCGTCAGCTTGACCTGCCTGCCGAAACCGTGGATAACCCTGACGCGATTTTCCAATGGATCAACAGCGCTGTCGATCCGGTCAGTCAGGGTAAGCAGGTGCTCTACCTGACCCGCAACAAAGGTGGCTTTTTAAAATCATGCCCCGGCACCCGGGAATACACGTGCTGTGATTACCAGATCCTGCATGTGGCCTCCTTTTGCACCATGGATTGTTCCTACTGTATCCTGCAAAGCTATTTCCATCCGCCGCTGTTGCAGTTTTTCGTTAACCGTGACGATCTGGACGCGGATCTGACCGGACTTTTTCAAAAAGAGACCATCAGCCGCGTGGGAACCGGAGAGTTCACGGACAGTCTTATCTGGGAAAAATGGACCGATCTGACCGATTACCTGGTTTCCCGCTTTTCCATTCAGGATAAAGCCGTACTCGAGCTGAAAACCAAAACGGTCAACATTGAAAGACTTAAAGGCTTGGACCACCGGCGAAAAACGATTCTCTCCTGGTCATTGAACACGCCATCTGTCATGAAAAGCGAGGAACGGCGAACCGCTTCGCTGGATGCACGGTTAACTGCCGCGGCCCGCTGCCAGGAATGGGGATATCCATTGGCGTTTCACTTCGATCCCATGATAATCTACAATGGCTGTGAGGCCGATTACCGGGAGGTGGTTAAACAGCTGTTTCAGCGCATCCGACCGGAAAATATCGTCTGGATCAGCTTGGGAACGTTCCGCTTCATGCCAGCGCTCAAATCCGTCATCGCCCAGCGCTTTCCAGACTCCAAAATTGCCTACGGCGAATTTATCACCGGTTTGGACAACAAAATGCGCTACTTCAAACCACTGCGCATCACCCTTTACCGGCTGATGGTGGATTGGATTCGTGAAGCTGCGCCGGAAGTGACCGTCTATTTTTGTATGGAAGACGAGGAGGTGTGGGAAAAAACCATGGGGCGGGTTCCGTCACCGGACGGAGGTTTGGGTCGAATGCTGGACCAAAGTGCCATCAGAATCTGTGATTTAAAGCCGTGAATGGTTTTAATGTCAACCTAAAATATGGCATCCGCTGCTGTGTGGGCCTGATTGCGCTGATCCTCGTCGCTTCGGTTGGCTGCTGCGATGCGGGCCCATGGGTCGTGGTCAAGTGGATCGCTGATGGTGATACGATAATTTTACAAGACAACAGGCATGTGCGTTATATCGGGATCGACACTCCTGAGATTGACCACAACACCCACCGTGCCGAGCCGATGGGTGTTGAGGCCCGATCGATGAATCGCAAGCTGGTCGAAGGCTGGCAACTCCGGCTGGAGTACGACCAGGAAAAAAAGGATCGCTACGGCAGAACCCTGGCCTATGTTTATCGCAGCGATGGGCTTTTCGTGAATGCCGAATTACTTAAACAGGGCTGCGCCCACGTCTTGTTCCGTTTTCCAAACATCAGTAAAAATAAAATCTTGCTTGCCGCCCAACGCGATGCCATGGGAAGTGGCAGAGGCATCTGGCAGAGCGTCAAAAAAGATGGAAAACCGCTTCCTGGCTATTTAGGGAACCGGCGATCAAGGCGATTTCATGCCCACGACTGCCCCATGGGAAAAAACATCTCTGAAAAAAATCGGATCTATTTTAAAAATGAATGGATTGGCTTCTGGTCCGGTTATGCACCGGCCAGGGAATGCATTGAATTTCCAAAGGGGAGTCAGGACCGCAGTTCAAATTAATTCCCCCACCTTGCTCATTTAAAGAACTGTTAAAGTGTTGCACCAAGGGCCTCATCCTTATAACGCCGGCAGGTAACCAACGACGGGCCTTGGATCCGAAACAAAATCCAGCACATTCCGGGGATAATTTATTGTTTCAATGGCTCAAAAAAGAGGAGGGCCGAAGCCCTCCTCTTTAAAATTCACCATTTAATAACGGCGCCGGTTAATCTTCTTTCTCGGCTTTTATCTGTTCAATCACTTTGGTTGCAATCTGGGCAGGCACTTCGTCGTAGCGCAAAAATTCCATGGTATACATGCCGCGTCCGCCGGTCATGGATCTCAGGTCCGGTGCGTAGGTCTGAAATTCGGCCAGGGGCACTTCGGCGTTGATCACCTGGTTTTTTCCCGCCGTATCCATTCCGAGAACGCGGCCCCGCCGGCTGTTCATGTCGCCCATGATGTCGCCCATATATTCATCCGGAGTGGTCACCGTAACTTTCATGACGGGCTCCAGCAGCACCGGTTTCGCCTCTTCGCAGGCCTTTTTGTAGGCAAGGGAACCGGCGACCTTGAATGCCATTTCCGAAGAATCCACGGCGTGGTAGCTGCCGAAGTCCACGGTGGCTCGGAAATCCACACAGGGGGCTCCGATCAGGGGCCCTTTCTGGCAGGCCTCTACAATTCCCTTTTCAACGGCCGGAATGTAATTTTTTGGGATTACTCCACCGACGATGGCATCCACAAATTCAAAGCCGGCACCCCGGGGAAGGGGTTCCATAACGATCCAGCAGTCGCCGTACTGGCCATGCCCACCGGACTGTTTTTTGTGTTTGCCCTGCACGCGGACTTTTTTCTTGATGGTTTCCCGGTAGGGAATTTTTGGGGTTTTTAGCAGGACTTCGACATTAAATTTCCGTTTTAGTTTTTCGATGGTGCTCTCGATGTGGACCTGCCCCAGACCGGAAAGCAGAATCTCTTTGGTTTCTGGATTGCGCTCCAATCT
This sequence comes from Deltaproteobacteria bacterium, assembly GCA_020444075.1. Classification (GTDB taxonomy): domain Bacteria; phylum Desulfobacterota; class Desulfobacteria; order Desulfobacterales; family Desulfosarcinaceae; genus Desulfosarcina. Next base: position 7,175 of record JAHLLR010000013.1, on the reverse strand, counting down.
TAAAGCCGTGTCTTCTTCGAGGAGTTTGGTCAGAGAAATGTAAATTTTATCTTCATCGCCGGTGGCTTTGGATTCCAGGGCAAATGAGATCAGCGTCGGCATGGGTTTGGCGCAGGCATAACGGATCTTGTTATTTTCATCACACAGGGTGTCGCCGGTCTTGGTTTCCTTGAGCTTGGCCACGGCTACGATGGATCCGGGTCCGGCTTCCGCAGCCGGCTTCTGTTCCTTGCCTGCAATGGTGAGCAATTGGTTGAATCGCTCCCGGGTCTCTTTGGTTGAATTGTAGAAATTGCCGTCACCGCCCAACTTTCCGGAAACCACTTTGAAAATAGTCAATCTGCCGGCATAGGGATCCGCTACGGTCTTGAATACAAAGGCGGAAAAGGGGGCGTTCATATTAAATTCCCGTTCTATAACTTCATCATTGGCGGGATTCACACCCTGCTTGGGCGGATTCTCCAAAGGAGAGGGGAGACAGGTATTGATAAAATCCATAAGCAGGTCCACACCGATATTACGGGTTGCAGATCCGCAGAGCACGGGTGCAAAAGTACGGGAAAGGATGCCTTTTTTCAGGGTTTCGCGGAGTTCCTGATTGGTAATTGTCTCTCCTTCCAGATACCGCTCGATGAGTGCATCATCGGCTTCGGCCACATTTTCGATCAGCGTTTCCCGCTCTGTCTCGACGGTGTCCTGCATATCGGCAGGAATCTCTACCTCTTTTGCGTTGCCGCTCTCGTCGTAGCGGTAAGCCTTCCGGCTGATCAGGTCGATGATCCCATTGAAGTCGGCTTCCGCGCCAATGGGCAGCTGAAGGATAATGGGTTTGGGTGACAGGCACTGCACCGCATCCTCAAAGGTACGATTAAAATCGGCACGCTCGCGGTCCAGCTTGTTGATGAAAATAGCGCAGGGCAGTTCGAATTCGGATGCAAATTCAGCAACCTGTTCGGTCTGCACCTTGACCCCGTCAACGGCATCCACAAGGATGAGGGCGGTATCGCCTGCCTGCATGCACAGTTTGGCATCGGAGATAAAATTCTGATCACCTGGCGTGTCAATCAGGCTGATGGTATGCTTTTTCCATGGCAGTTGAATGAAACCACTGGAAAGACTGGCCTGCCGCTTGAGTTCTTCCGGTTCGAAATCCATTACCGTGTTGCCGTCTTCCACGCGTCCGACGCGGGTGGTCATGCCGGCTTGGTTAATCATGATTTCAGCAAGGGAGGTTTTCCCGGCCCCCCCATGGGCAATCAGTACCACATTTCTTAGGGTTTCATTCATTTGGCCCACTCAAGCTCCTCTCTCCATTGAATTTTCCGCACTATTGGCAGATTTTTGTTTAAGCAGATATTATTAAATCGGCGACCAAAAAAAATCAAGTTCAAAAACCTGATTATCAATCAGTATCCAATGGTCGCAGCAGGATGATGAATTCTTGATTTCCCTTGGGTCCCAGAACAGGGGAGGGAATTACCGGTCCGCAAAAAAGTGACTGCTGGGAAAAGAAAGCCCGAAGGTCCTCGATGATTTCAGCATGAAGGGCCGGGTCCCGGACCACACCGCCCTTGCCCACCCTGCCTTTACCGGCTTCGAATTGGGGTTTGATCAAGCATAGGATGGTTCCGTCGGGCTTTAGAAATTGAAGGGTGGGTGGGACGACGATTTTGAGGGAAATAAAAGAGGTGTCAATGGTCACAAGGTCCACCCGACGGGTGATCAAGGCTGGATCCATTTTGCGGATGTTGGTTCGTTCGATGACAACCACCCGATCATCCTGCCTCAGTGACCATGCCAGCTGGCCATATCCTACATCCACCGCAAACACCTGGGCGGCGCCGTGTTGCAGCAAACAGTCGGTAAAACCGCCGGTCGAGGCCCCCACATCAAGACAGATCATGCCGGTGCAATCGATTCGGTTTGCTTTCAAGGCTGCTTCAAGCTTCAGCCCCCCGCGGCTCACATAAGGCAAATCATCGCCTTTAACGGTGATCGCGACGTCTTCGAAAAACTGGGTTCCGGGTTTGTCGCAGGGCAAATGGTCCACAAGCACCCGTCCGGCCATGATCAGCGCTTTGGCCCGTTCCCGGCTTTGGCAGAGTTTTTTTTCAACAAGCAGGGTGTCGATTCGCTTTTTAGCGGCCATATTGTTTACAGGTCGAGGGAAAGGTGAGTTTTCCGGTGAGGCGAAAATGACTTGTGTCCATATAGCACTCACTAAACCGCTATCGTTTTACGGCTCATCATGGACAGCGCGGCGTTGATGATGGCTGGTGCATCCACCTGATATTTGTTGCGCAGGGTGTCTTGCGGTCCGTGCTCCACAAAATGATCGCAGATGCCCAATCGTTTAACGATCACGTCATTTATCTCATGGTCACACAGCAATTCAAGGATGGCACTGCCGAATCCACCTTGAACGGTATTTTCTTCAACAGTGATCATCCGGCGGATGTTCCGGGCCAGGGGAAGGATCAGTTCATGATCCAAGGGTTTGATGAATCGGGCGTTGACTACGGTTGCCAGAACTCCATGATTTTCCTTTAAGAGGGCAGCGGCGCATATTGCGTCACATACCGTGCTGCCCACCGCAAGGATCACCAGGTCGTCACCGCGGTTCAGGATCTCTCCTTTGCCGATGGGAAGGATCGTAAAGTCCTTGTCCAGATCCACTCCGGTTCCCCGACCCCGTGGGTATCTCAAGGAGATGGGCCCGTTGTGGACCATGGCAGTGGCAAGCATATGGCGAAGCTCATTTTCGTCCTTCGGGGCCATGACCACCATGTTAGGGATCGTGCGCATAAACGAAATGTCAAAAAGACCGTGGTGGGTCGGCCCGTCCTCTCCGACGATCCCACCGCGATCCAGCGCAAAGACTACCGGCAGTTTTTCGATGCAGACGTCGTGGATGATCTGATCGTAAGCACGCTGAATAAATGTAGAATAGATGGTCACCACCGGGCGGAAGCCTTCAGTCGCCATACCGGCTGCAAACGTGACACCATGCTGTTCGGCAATCCCCACATCGAAAAACCGGTCCGGATAAGCCTTGGAGAAGGGGACCAGTCCGGTGCCTTCCGGCATGGCGGCGGTAACCGCAATGATTTTGTCATTCGTTTTAGCCAGCTCCACCATGGTTTGGCCGAACACTTCGGTGTAACTGGGTACGTTGGTTGTTTTTTTGCGGCAGATACCTGTATCCACATCAAAGGAACTGACGCCGTGAAAATAAACGGGATTCTGTTCAGCCTGCCGGTAACCCTTGCCTTTTTTAGTAATCACGTGCAGGAGGACCGGCTCATCCATTGTTTTGATATTTTTCAGGATTTTAATTAGATGGTCCAGGTTGTGCCCGTCGATCGGGCCAAAATATTCAAAATTGAATGCTTCGAACAGCATCCCTGGAGTTACAAAGGTTTTGAAGGATTCCTCGCTGCGTTTGGCAAATTGGTAAACATTTTCGCCGATCCGGGGCAGAGATTTGAGAAACTCGCCAAACTCTTTTCGCATCATCTGAAGTTTGGATGCGGAAAATGTGCGACTGAGCAGGGAGGAGAGAGCGCCGACATTATGGGAAATGGACATTTCATTGTCATTCAGAATAACAATCAGATCCTTGTCGTTGTGCGTGTCTCCCGTCTGGTTCAGCCCTTCATAGGCAAGCCCCGCGGTCAGCGAACCGTCTCCAATAACGGCCACTACTTTTGATGAATCTTTTTTCAGACGTTTTGCACAGGCGATGCCCAGACCGGCGGAGATGGAGGTGCTGCTGTGTCCGGTGGTAAAGGTGTCATAGGGACTTTCGCTGCGTTTGGTGAACCCGGAAAGTCCACCATGTCGACGCAGTGTGGCGAATTGGTCGCGGCGGCCGGTAAGCAGTTTGTGGGCGTATGCCTGATGGCCTACATCCCACAGGATTTTATCCGTCGGTGTGTCAAAAACATAATGAAGCGCGATACTCAGTTCAACAGCGCCGAGGCTGGAAGCCAGATGGCCTCCGGAGGTGGACACTACGTTCACGATCGTTTTACGTATCTCTTTTGCCAGGTCAGGTAGTTCCGAACGGTTCAGTTTCTTCAGATCCTGGGGTGAGTTTATCTTGTTCAGAAGGTGTGAGGATTGGTGCAAATTTCCAGCTCCCTGAGTTTATCGGTTTCGTTCGATGACATAACGTGCAATGGCACGAAGGGAATCTGCTTTATTATCAAAAGCGTCAATCGCCTTCAAGGCATTGTTCACCAGTCGGCCGGCAAGCGCCTCGGCACCTGACAGGCCCAATAGTGACGGGTAGGTGTTTTTCCCACGGATCTGGTCGGTACCGATGGGTTTCCCCAATTGTTCCGGGTCTCCTTTTACATTGAGAATGTCGTCAGCCACTTGAAAAGCCAGTCCGATATTTTGGGCATAGGTGTTCAGCTTATTTTGTTGACGCTTCGATGCACCAGAAACAAGCGCACCGGTACTCACTGAAACTTCGATCATTTTTCCTGTTTTCAGACGGTGAAGGGCTTCCAGTTCACGTCTTGAGATTACCGTTCCTTCAAAAGCCATATCGCGCATCTGCCCTTCGATCATGCCTTTGAAACCGGCTGCGGAGGCAATCTGGGCAATGGCAAGCAGCCACCGGGATTGCATTTCTGAATCCAACCGGGTTCCGGTTGTCGCCAGGATTTCGAAAGCCAGCGTCAACAGAGCATCGCCGGCAAGGATGGCCGTCGCTTCATCAAATTGGACATGGCAGGTGGGTTTGCCGCGTCTTTTATCGTCGTTGTCCATTGCCGGCAGGTCGTCATGGATCAACGAATAGGTGTGGATGAATTCCAGGGCACATGCCAGGGGAAGCACCGTTTCCCGGTTTCCGCCGACGGTTTCCGCAGCGGAAATACACAACACGGGCCGCAATCGCTTCCCACCGGCCATAATGGAGTAGGTCATAGCCTGGGATACCCGTGCAGCCGGCGATTCGAGGCGCAGATAGTGCTGAAGCCTTTCATCCAGCGGATCCCGAACAGATCTCAGGTATGATTTAAGATCGAACATAATTGCGGTTCACCTCTTCGCGGCCGTTTATGCTTCCGCGTCAAACGGCTTCTCGACGGGTTCACCCATCTCGTCAGCCATAAGCAAGGTTACCCGCTTTTCGGCTTCATCCAGCGTCTCGGTGCAATACCGCGACAGTTTAATGCCGGCTTCGAACTTTTCCAGCGCTTTTTCCAACGGAAGGTCTCCGGATTCAAGTGACTTGACGATTTTTTCCAGATCATTAATCGCTTTTTCGAAGCTCGGTTTTACCTTTGTCGCCATGGGAAAATTTGATCCTTTTCATTAATCCTGAATGCATTATTTTTATTCAGGTTTGAAGTGATTCAGCCAAATCAAATTAGATTCAATGCATTAAATCAAAACCCCTCATTCGACCGCTGAGGTCTTCTCGATCACTGTAACCGCTAATTTACCGCGACCCAAAAGTATTTCAAGTTGTTGATCAATCTTAACCTTCTTTGCGCTTCGAACAACGGATCGATCGGGCATGGTGCGGGTGATGCTGTATCCGCGCTGCAATATCGCCATGGGATTCAGCGCATCGAGCATCGACACCTGTCGTACAAGGGTGTTTTGCCCCTCCCGGATAAGATGGTGTATATGAATGACCAATGCATCGTGAAGGGTGGTGATGTGCTTTTGCATGGATACCACTTTTTTGGCGGGTGACACCTGCATCAGCATATTGTGGCGAAAAGCGGCACCCTCGCTTTTCCGTTTCAAAGCGCCACTTATCAAGGAAAGCAGTCGAATCGAATAATCATCCAGCCGCATTCGCATATCCTGGAGCCGGCGCCGGGGATGAATAATCCGGCTGCTCATTCCATTTATATTATTACTTAATAATTTCAGATAGGATATTATTGTTTTATAAAGTTTTTGATTAATATTGCCAAGCTGGTTCTTCAGTTCATTTTTTGATGGAACCGCTATTTCGGCAGCCGCAGACGGGGTGGGCGCCCGAAGGTCGGCAACAAAATCAGCAATAGTGAAATCCGTTTCATGTCCTACGGCGGAAATAATCGGAATGCCGGATGAAAAAATAGTCCGGGCGACCTGTTCATCGTTGAACGCACAAAGATCCTCGATGGATCCGCCGCCGCGTGCCAGAACAATCAAACTGGTGGTTCCAATTTTATTTAACATGCATATGGCATGGATAATTTCACCAGGCGCACGATCTCCTTGAACACTAACCGGAACCACCTCTAAGGGCAGGTTGGGAAAACGACGTTGGGCCACCTTGATGAAATCACGAACAGCCGCACCGGTCGGTGAAGTGACAATACTGATCTTTCTGGGTATGACGGGTATCGGCATTTTATGCCGCGCATCGAACAATCCTTCATCGGATAGCCGTTGTTTCAGTTTTTCAAAAGCAATCTGGAGACCGCCGACGCCTTTTGGTTCAAGGTATTCGAAAATAATCTGGTACGATCCTCGTGGTTCATAGACACTCATGCGGCCAAGGCCGATTATGGACAGTCCGTCTTCAGGTTTGAATTTGAGGGAACTGGCCTGAGCGCGGAACATAACTGCGCTAATTTGCGATTTTGCATCTTTCAAAGTGAAATAACAATGCCCTGATGAAGGAATTCTGAAGTTGGATATTTCTCCTGATATCCAGATGAAAGGAAATGTTTCTTCAAGTATCTGCTTAATCTTTTTATTCAGTTCCGAGACTTCGTAGACATGTTGCCGGGAAGGATTGGAACCGGTGCTGTTTAGATCCATGGCGCCAGGGTCAAAATGTAAGCGGTAAACCAATATTTAATCATCGTCATATAACGTCCGATAAGATATATTATGTAAAATTACAGATCATGTTCGTGCCCCTCGGGTCTGCTACTATTCTTCCGGCCATATTTTTGGATAATATCCCGAACGGCTGGCACTATGAACATATTTTCGTGGGGCAGATCAAAAAGGGTCTGTGCCAGGATGGTTGTCTTTTTATGCAAAGTGATATTTTTATCGATTATGCAATGCATTTTCCCCTTGATTAGGCAAAAGCCGCTTTTCACAGGTATTCCGCTGGCGCGAAAGTTCTGTTCGGAAACCGTTACACCCAGTTTTTCTGCCAAATCTTTCAGTTCCTGGTAAATCTGTTCAGGTTTCATGGCACAGCA
>JAHLLR010000133.1 GCA_020444075.1 Deltaproteobacteria bacterium | reverse complement strand
AAAGATGTCTTTCCGGTGGAGACATGCGGGAGACCCCTTTCCGCACCTCTACGCGCAGGCCACAGTGATCTGAGGGTGAGTGTTGATCTGAATGTTATCCGCGTGTTTAAAGCGGTATCGAAAGGAGGACGAGGACTATAGAATCCTGTCCCAAGGGACCGGTATTCTATGTTTAAAAAAAGAACCCGTCCTTCCCGGGCAACCGGTCGAACGGGGGGTCGAAAAAGGCAGAGGATTGATTGCCGCTTCTCTCGCATTAACCTCACGGTAACAAGTCGGTGACTGCCCTTGCTGTCGCGGTTCAACCCGAACCCTATATGGGCCCGGGTTGAAGGAAGGCGGCTTTACCCGCCAGCCAGTTTTTTGATAATATCCGGCATAATCTTGTAAAAGGCATAAACGGTCAGGCACAGGCAGTAGGCCGGCACCACGATCTTCCAGGCCTTTTCGGGGAACACACGGGTCATGTAGGGTGCCGCCACGGCCGAGAACATCGTGGCCAGCATGAAGCTGGGCAGCAGGATATAATCGATCTGCACGCCGCTTCCCAGCATGGCCAGCCAGGCAAGCACCGCTATGGTGCTGACCGTTCCCTCGCTGATGGCCGTCACCGCCAGCATGCTTTTGACCGGCACGCCGGCCAGCAGACCGCCGATGGTCACCACCGGCCCGTATCCGCCGCCGCCCACGCCCTTGTTGAACCCGGCCAGGGCCGCCCACAGCACCATTTTTCCGGGTTTATAGGGACGCTCCTTCTTGGCCTGAATCAGTGAGGTCACTCCCATCATGAGCAGTAGCAATGCCACGTATAGTTTGATCCATATTTTACCGATATGAAAGATCTTGTATACCCCGACGATGGCCGTGACGTTAAACAGCACGCCGGTGCCGGCGATGATCAGCCAGAGCTTGACCGTTTCACTCATGGGTGAAAACTTCCATTCCACGTTTTCGAACTCTCGATGTAAAAAGGCACCCACCAAGCCGGCGGCGCCCTGCTGGATCATGACTACGGGCACAATCTGTTTGGGATCGAAGCCCACCACGAGCAGCAGCGGGGTCAGGGCGGTGCCGAAACCCATGCCGGCCGATGCATCCATGAATTCGAAAAAGGCCGCAATCAGCACGACACTCCAGACAATCGACCACTCGTTGCCCAGGAGCCCGTGCTCCACCACATACTTGGACGGCATGCGAACGGTGGCCTCAAAGGGATTGCCGGCCAGCCAGACGCCCACGAAAAACAGCACGAAGAATACGGCAATTCCGCCGCCGGCCGCCTTGATGTGGTTCCACTCGGGAACCATTCGCTCCCATATGGTTTTCTTCTTTCCTTCGAGGTCCCTTGCGACCTCCCACCCTGACACCTTTTCCATTTTTACATTTTCCATCTGCTCCTCCTTATTATTGGGATGTATGGTGAATCGTCGAATGGTCAACGATGTTTGCAAATGCCGGGTTCAATTCTTTTTTTTCATTTTGTGATCCGGAAAATTCAGGATTGAGAAAAGTCCTTTTAATTGGGTCTTTTACAATCACCATGCCAAGGAGACTTAAAATAGATTTAATTTCAACCACCTGTTTTTATATATGTTTAAGCTCTCCGTCAGGCATCGTTGTCAGCTGATCTTTTTCAATGAATACTTCCAGTTGACAGTTTTCTTCAGGGATGTCTTTCCTTTGGAGACAGGGGAGATGGCAGGATGAGAAATAAAAAAGAACCCGTCCTTCCGGGGGGCAACCGGTCGGACGGGTTCGGCGAGGAGGATGACAGAATCACGTGATGTTCCGCATCCGGGGTAAAGCGGTTAAGGTCTAATCATTGCCGGTCTCCGATAGCCGAGGCTGCCTGAGGCTTGGCCATTCCCATGGAAGGTGCCGGCTCCAGGGCAGCTTGCTTGCGTCGATAGAGGATCCATCTGCCCAGGGCAATGACGCCGATGGTAAAGGTGATCATTACCGCGTATTCGACGGCCTTGGGCGGGTGCAGCCAGGCGTGGACCACCGGGTCGGTGATCATCATCTCACCGCCGACCTTGCCCAGGATGCCCGAACCGATGTAAAGGATGATCGGGTAACGATCCATGAGCTTGGCCAGAATGGAACTCATGAAAACCACGAAGGGAATGCTCAGCATCAGACCGAACATCAGCAGGAAGAAGTTGCCGTGGGACGCCCCGCCGACGGCCAGCATGTTGTCGATGCCCATGCTCATGTCCGCGACGATGATGATCCACACGGCCTGCCATAGGTTTCCCGCCTCCCTGACGCTCTCATCTTCGGCGCCCTCCACAAGGAGCTTGACGGCGATCCACAGGATCACGGCACCACCCAGCAGTTTAACAAAAGAAATCATCAGCAGTTTGGCGACGAAGAAGGTGCAGACGACCCGGACGAGGACCGCTCCGCCTGCACCCGCGGCGATGCCCCAGGTTCGCTGGCGACCGGTGAGTTTTTTTACCGCCATGGCGATGACCACGGCATTATCGCCGGCCAGCACCAGGTCGATGATCACGATGCTGATCAGGGCCGAAAAGAACTGTGCATTGAGGTGAATTTCCCCTAAAAAGCCTAGATCCATTTGATACCCCCTGTGTTTAATTTTCGTAGTGTATGGTCGTTTGCAGGATTAAAAAGCAACTGGCGTGCCTACTTCCAAGTTACCCTGAAAAATTTTATTATTTTTAAAATCAATAGGTTAATAATATTTACGGCCATTCAGGCAGAATCAATGGGTGAGGACTGTAAACCCGTCGGAGACGTTACTGAAACAGACAGGTGACAATGGTCTGGGGCATAAAAATGGTGGGTGCCGACAGGTCCGGCAATAAAGCGGCCCCACCGTGTTCTGTCAACTGTGGAGATAAGAAGAGCTACCGGCTGTGTGGAAGGCCCAACGCTTGGCCGTGATGCCCGAGCTCCGCAAACTAAGGATGGCGGTCCATATTGGCGGCAAGGGAGCGAAATACGGCCAGGGATTCATATTCCATTTCGTCGCCGGTCTGGTTGTAGTCTGCATAGGCGGAAGTTTTGGCGATCACGACCCGGTATCGGGGGTGGACGTAGATAAACTGGCCGTATATGCCAATGGCACAATAATCCCCGTCAGGGGTTTCCGGCAGCCACCACTGGTAGCCGTATCCAAGGGGGCTTGACGAGGCTGGGTTGCCGGCTCCCGGCATGAGATGGGGGCGACTGGGTGTCACGGAATCCCTGATCCACTGCGACGGCAGGATCTGTTGATCCCTGAAATTTTTACCTTCATTAAGAAATAATAGCCCGAAACGGGCAAAGTCCCGGAGCTGCGCATTGAGACCGCCGAAGGCCAATTCCATTCCAGTGCCGTCGACAATCCAATAAGCATCCGATTCGGTCCCCAGTCGTGACCACAGCTTCTCCTCCATGTACGCGGAAAGGCTGCGGCCGGTGGCCTCACGCAGGACCATAGCCAATACCTGGGTGTCCATGCTGACATAGTGGTTATACGTTCCCGGCGGACGGGCATTTTTTAACGACGCCACAAAGTCATCCATGGCCGTGCCCAGGGCAAAAGTCCGGCCCATGCGGTTGATGTCCGAATTGAAATCCGCATAATCCTCATTGAATCCAATCCCAGAGGACATTTGCAGCACATCTTTCAAGGCGACGCCGTTATAGCCGGATGTTTTTAGCAGGGGTACATAATCGGTAACCGGATCGGAAAGGCTGCCGATCAGCCCATCTTCGATGGCTAATCCAATAAGGGCGGAAACATAAGATTTGCATACGGACCATGAAATCCAATGGGTTGTTGCCCTGTTTCCCCGGTAGTAGCGTTCGAAGGCAATTTTGCCGTCGTGGATGATGATGATGCCGCTGGTGCCGGTCTTTTCGATCCATTGTGCCAGGTCATGGAGACTTCCCCGGTAGGAATAGAATTCGGGGAGGCGTTTGCTTTCGTAGGGGATGCGGTAAATCGGTCCGCTGCGACGAACCGTTCGATAATCAAAAAACCGGGTCATGCTCCGAAAGTTATCGACAACGCCATGCGGTTCGAAAAGCGTGAGCACAAACTGAAGGCGAATCAGGTCCTTTTTAAAAAACTGGGCTGTCCCCAAACCGATGAGCAGGAATACCCCGATTCCAAAACCGATTTTTCGCCAAATGGACTTTTTGAGAACGGGCACGGTCTTTCCTTTGGATCGCGGAAAAAATGGAATCAATCCCCTTGCCCCCCTTAATCATTATCCGCGTAAAACACAAGCCGTTCAATGTCGGTCACCTGTTTGTCGATGTTAACGGGTGGCGGACCTGGAGAGTACCTAACGGAGCCTGTCTTACCTAAAGTTAAAGGCAGCGTATCCAGTCATTCAAATCCAGCAGGGTCAGGCGATTCGATTTCTCCCAACCACCGTGTTTTCCTTGACAATCATCCCAATTTATTGTTTTTAAGGGAAAAAGGGGCAAAACATGATGATGGTTCAAGCCGCTGGTTTCAGTGATATCGGAAAAGTTCGCAAGGCCAACGAAGATAGCTTCCTCCTCAACGAAGCTATCGGACTGTACGTCGTGGCAGACGGGATGGGGGGGCATCGCGGCGGCGGAGTAGCCAGTCGAATTGCCGTGGAAACCATCGGTGCCTATTTGGCCAACCCGTCTCAGGAATTTACAGATACTGACGGGCCCAGCGCCGTTAACGGCCAGAGTTCGGCCGCCAAACATCTCCGTGAAAGCATTTTTCTAGCCAATCAAAAAATCTACAAGCAGTCACTCACGGATACTGCCTGCCGGGGAATGGGCACTACGGTTTCTGCACTCTACCTTGTCGGCAACTCCATCATCACCGCCAATGTCGGAGACAGCCCCATTTACCTGCTGAGAAACGGGGAAATCGAAACCCTTTACACGCCCCATACCCTGCTCCACGAGCGAAAAAAAATACCCAAATCAATGGAGGGCCGGTTTCCCAGCAGCAAGCTGGCACATATTCTTACCCGGGCCGTGGGCATCCGGTCGGATGTGGGTATGGATCTTGTAGAAACCCCATGCTTCACAGACGATATCATCGTCCTGTGCAGCGACGGCCTCAGCGGCAAGATTTCCAGAGAAGAAATCCGGGATCTGGTCTTCCAGAATGATTCGACATCGGCGTGCAGAAAGCTGACAGATCTGGCAAATCAGAGAGGTGGCGAAGATAACATCACCGTCATCGTGGTGCGGGTTACATCGACGAACGAGAGGTCGGCCAATCGTCTGTTTGGACGGGTTGCCGCCATTCCGGCATGGATTGTATCCCTTTTCGGTGGTAAAAATCGCTCCTGAACTGAGTCTCTCGTAAAAAGGCGGCCAAATGATCAGAATGCTCGTCAAGTACAAGGACAGAACGATCAAAGAGTTCGCCCTCGATCGAATCGACACCCTTTCCATAGGCAGAAACCCCAACCATCATCTGGTCATCGACAATTTTGCGGTTTCCGGCAACCATGCCGTCATCCTCAAAGAAGGCAATCGGTTCATTCTCAAGGACACCAACAGCAAAAACGGTACCTTTTTGAATGGATTGACCGTCCAGCAGGCGATTCTCAAAAACGGGGATATCATCACGATCGGCAAGCACACGCTGGTTTTTTTAGACCGCGGAAGGTCACGACCGAGGCCTGAACAAGGCGGATTGAAAACCTCCGGGTTGCCTGGCGATCCGGGTCCGGACCATACCATGTTCATGGACACGGAAGTCTACCGCCGGATGCTGGCCGAAAGCGGAGACATTCCCGAAATCCCCAAAGCACCGGCCTATGTGGCCTTTTTGGCTGGTGGGAACGGCCGGTTGGACCTGGAGAAAAGTATGATTACCATCGGCAGAACCCACCGGTGCGATATTGTCATTGGCGGTTTTTTTTCCTTCCTGGCCGGAGACCCGGCTGCGGCTATCAGCAAGACCCCCCAACATCACTACATCAGCGGTGTCAGTGGCTGGATCAAACCGAAAGTCAATGGCCAGACCGTCCGCGGACCCGTCCGCCTGAAAGACATGGACGTCATTAAAATTGGTGTGGTGGTTCTCCAATACGCCTCGGAAGGCCCGGCCTCCCCCTAATGGAACCTCCCCCGGGAAGACAGGATTAAACGGATGTGGGCGCTATGAAAAAATGGATCATGATTGTCGCATTCTCAGCACTTTGCGCCACCATTATCTTCTTTTTGAAAGTTGATATCACTTCAAACAGCCAGGTCATCTATATCAAGGGAGGAGAACCGGTGCTGGCCGACAAGGTCGACCAGTCCGACCAGTTCGTCTTTTACGAAGCCAACGGGAAAGCCGGCATGTTTATGCGAGCTGATGTCACCTCGGTCGGGTCGGTCAAGGTCCAAAAGCAGACCTCCCTGCTTTTTATCATCGACCGCCAGAAACGGCGGGTAATGGAGCATCTGGGCTTCAATCAGAAACTGATCCGGGCCTTTGACAGCCGCCTGCTGATCTTTCTGTTCATGCTTGCCGCTGCATCTGGAATCACCAAGCTGATCCAGATGTTATCCACTGCAGTGAAAACCACGGTTTCAAAAACACCGGCGGGTGACAGTCTTCATCAAAGATCCGATCGGTCCCGGATCCTTGAGGAAGAAGGCCGGGAAACTTCCGACCTTCGGGATATCGCTCTGTTTTTCCTTGAACTTTACAAGGTCCAAAACGGGCTGAATAGGAATGTTCCTGCCCGTTTTACCATGACCGACACCTCAACCTCACAGAAAATGAAAGTGTTCGAACTGGGCGTCAAGGGAAGCGGCGACTGGCTGACCCGTCGAATGTCCGTCGGGCCATTGGGCGAAGAGACCGGCAGCAAAAGCAAATGTTTTTACGTCATCTACGACACCCATATGGTGGTAAAGATACCGCCGGTGCCCGTGACGGACATGGAAAAATATGTGAGAGACATTCGGAGAGAAGTGCAGATCGCCGCGCAGCTGTCTCCGGTCGCATGCATCGTCCCCATGGTCTCCGTAGTGCTCAAAAAAGTGAAAAAGCTGCCCTATGAATCGAGCCTTACCCAGGAGCAATTGGAAAAACAGTATATCCGGCTGGTTGAAGAACATCCCGAATATCAGAAATACCTGAAAATAAAAGACCGATTTGCCTTCTTTATGGAACTGACCAACAGTTTCTTTTTAGGGCGCGTCATCGATGAATTGCACGAGTCCAAAGACAAAACCGTTGATGAAATCCGTGAGGCGCCGGATGTGGCCTGGGACCAGGAGGCATTCACCGCCCGATACGGGCTGGACGCCCTCTCCGTATTCGAAGGGCTTCAGACCCTTTACCGGCTTGGTGAAGCGGAAGCCAAACGGATAATCAGGGAGTCGGGCCAAGGGGAAAAAATTCACACCTTTCAGATCAAAAACTGGTTTCTATCCAGCCTCTCCGGAGAGAAAGGCAACCTGGAAGAAAAGGGCATTGATCAGGCCCTGTTGTCTCGGATCAAAGATGGCTTTTCAACGGTTTTCAAATCCAATCAGAAAAACGTAGACGACCTGATCCGGCTCCTGAAAACGCAGCAGAAAATTCAAGCTTTTTCAAAAAACCGCCAGCAGATCGAAAACATCGCATCCAATATGCTGCGGTTGCTCTGCCTTCTCAAGGAAAAGCGCCTGGCGTTGAGGGATCTGAAGCCGGACAATTTGTTTTTGGATGCAGATCCGGACAACTATCCGGTATTTCTGAAGAACAAGAACGCCTTTTCAATAGGCGTGATCGACGTGGAAACGGCGGTATCTCTGATACCCACCCGTGACGGTACCCTTGCGCAACCCCTTCTCGGGGGAACGCCCCTTTATGCGACGCCGCTCCATCTATTGAAAAACAGGACAATTTCCTCAAATTTCGGAAACCTGGCGGAAGCGCTTCATCTTCAGGATTGGTTTGCCAGCATTGCCATCATTTTCAAGGCGGTAACCGGGAGGAACCTGTTTCCCCGCGCCGCCCGTTCTTTCCCGGGCATATTGAAAATTCTCAAATCCAGCCGCAACCGAACAGACCCTGACGAAGCCACCGTTAAGGCCATGAGCCAGAAATTCTGGTCGGCTGCCGCCATCGACATCAAAACCCACTTGTCTGTATTTTCAGATGTGCTGAACCAGTTGACCCTGTCGGTTCCCGAAGCCATGGCACCATCAATCAAGGCCGAGCTTGAGCGCGAAAAAGGGTTGCTCCATCTGGCGATTCGCAAGCATGTCTCGTTGTCTCCTCTCTTAAAGAGTGAAAAAAACAAGGCTTTTCTTTTGGAGGCATCCTGCGGGACCATCGCCAAGCAGGCAACCCGGTGGGAAAACCACACGCAACTGCCGGTTCACCACCGCCAGGTAGCCCCCCAGATGGTTGCTTTCTTGAATAACCTGAGTCGATTAAAACAGGGCGAATCTGAAAAAAGCCGAGCCATCGCCGCTTTTGCCAACCCACCTCACGAGGTCTCGGCCTATTCGCTCCTCGAAGCCATGTTCCAGATTTCCTTCCAAGCGATGTATAAGTCCCGCTGGAAGGCCCTGCCCACAGCCGATGGGGCCTCCGATCAGCAGACCGCTGTCAAAGAAGACCGCTCTATGGTCACCACCATCCTAAACGACAATTGATCCTGAAGGACATCTTGACTTGGGTTCGGGTTTTTCAAGTTACGGTTGGAGCAAGACCGAAACAGCGGGAAGTCGGTGAACCGACAGGAGAGGAGGTCGAACACGATAAGAACTGAGTACCATACACCCCACGGGGAATATTCTATATTTTTGCGTTAAATGGCTTCACCCACGGCACCCTGGGAAAAATCAGCGCACCCACCTATATGCGGGCAACCTTAATAAACTCCATAATCGCCGCCTTGTCCTTGATTCCGTCTTCGGTCACCAGGAAATCCACATGCTTGAGGTCCACGGCATCGTGGG
>JAHLLR010000132.1 GCA_020444075.1 Deltaproteobacteria bacterium | reverse complement strand
CCATAAGTTTCAAATAGTTATAGATAGCGCTAAAGCTTCACTACGTGCCCCGCCTTCGCGGGAATGACACATCGGGGACTTTTTACGAGGCCATCAGGATTCACCGATTCACAAAATCCGGGCAATCCGGAAAATATGACCAGGATAAGCTCTGGACCAATTCGCTACGGTCACAGCCGATTAAACTGGAGTTTCATAGATAACCGTATAATTTCTTGTTGAATCCGCCATAGTGGTGTGGGCACAGATTTCGATAGAGCTTGAGTGGGTTGGAGAGAAGCCACGAAGGTCCGCCAGTTTTCCCGTCAAGAATCCCGACTCGGCAATGCGGGTTAGCGATAAGGGAATGCAACGCCCGAAAATTCTGAAGCGCATTAATTTTTTTAACACGTGAAAAAATGTGATTGATTATTTTTTACTTGACAAGCCTGTAAAATTTTGCAGGGAATATCGCAACATGCAGTGCATGTTTATTAAATTCGCAACTTTTTGTTCAAAAACGACCTGGACCGAAGAATGAGGAGGGAAAAAAACCATGAAACGATCATTAAAGGTGCTCGGAGGGGTTTTGGTTGCGGTTCTGTTGGCATTTGGGGGGCAAGATGCGTGTGCCCAGTCCAAACGTCTGGCCTTCACCCTGGATGCGCCGCCCTACCGCCAGTTGGAAGCCCAAGCAATTGCGGAGCAGCTGAAAAAAATCGGCATCCAGGCCGAGGCACGCATCTGGGAGAAGATCGTTTTGCGGGACCAGGTCCAATCCGGGGACCGGGTGGCCTATCTCACCGACTGGGGCAGTGCCTATTTCGACCCCTTCGACTTGGCCGAACCCAAACTGACTACCGGCGGTCGGGGCAACTTTTCTTTCTACTCTAACCCGAAAGTGGATGAATGGCTCAAGACCGCCTCCACTTCCGCAGACAATGCCGTGCGGAAGGACGCCTACCTTAAGGTCCAGGAGGCGGTTTTCAACGATGCACCTTGGATTTTCGGCTATTTTTTACAGAACATCGAGGCGGCCTCCGCCGACGTGGAGAACTGGAGTCCTGCCATGGACAACCGTGTCAACCTCCACGACGTGGGACTCAAGAAAGGGGAAACCATTACCGTAGGCATGAATGTCAATGCCTTCGTCACGCTCGACCCGGCCATGCATAGGGACCGGGACACGGAAACCGTTATCAGGAACATGTTTGACGGGCTTGTGACGCGCACCAACAACTCCGAGGTGGTCCCGGAGCTGGCTGAGAAATGGGAGGAAACCGATCCCACGACCTATGTTTTCACCCTGCGCCCCAACGTAAAATTCCACAACGGCGATCCACTCACGGCTGAAGACGTTGTCTTCACCTTCGAGCGGATTCTGACCGAAGGCGGCGTCGGCGGAAAATCGAGTCCGCGCAAGGGCCTTCTGGGTCCTCTCCAGAAGGTGGAGAAGGTCGGCGACCTGAAGGTGAAGTTTGTCCTCGCCAACCCGTTTCCGCCGTTTCTCCAGGCCCTGGTGCATTTCCAGATCGTGCCCGCGAAATATATTAAGACGGTGGGCGATGCGGCCTTCGCCGAAAAACCGATCGGTACCGGCCCCTTCAAATACGTGAAGGGCAGACTGGACGCGGAGATCGTGATGGAGCGCTTCGAGCAGTACTATGGTGGTTCTTCCCAGTTGCCGCCAGTAGGACCCGCGCGGGTCAAGCAGGCGGTTTTTCGGACCATGCCGGAACCCTCCACACGGGTCGCCGCCTTGCTGGCCGGAGAAGTGACCATCATCCAGGCCATTCCGGCCGATCTAGTGGACCGGCTTACCAAGACCCCTCAGGTCCAGGTCAAGACCGTCGAGGGCACCCGATCCTATCAGATCGAGCTGAACGACCGCAAGCCGCCCTTCGACGACGCACGGGTGCGTCAGGCGGTGAACATGGCCGTAAACTGGGACAATATCTTGAAAAACATCTATCTGGGCTATGCGACGCGGCTGCCCACCTGTTTTCTGCCCAGTGGATTCGGATACGACCCGAACCTCAAACCCTACCCCTATGATCCCGAAAAAGCCAAAGCCCTGCTCCATGCGGCCGGATATGAGATCAAGTAAGGAGGGGGGGCTTCCATGAGACTGGTGCGCATCATCGAGCGGATGCTGGGGGCAATCCCCGTGGTGTTAGGAGTGCTGATCATCGTCTTTTTCTTCATGCGCCTACTGCCGGGAGACCCGGTGGAAATCATGCTCGGCGACACCTCGGCGAGCAAGAGGGAAATGGATTCCCTGCGCGCCGAACTGCATCTCGACAAGCCTGTATATGAACAGCTGTGGCTCTTTGTGAGCGGTGTTGCCCGAGGCGACCTGGGTACCTCCCTGGACAAACGCAAGCCCGTGGCAACGCTGCTCGCCGAGACTCTGCCCCCGACCATCGAGCTTACTCTGGCCATTTTCCTGGTAGCCATCCTGATCGCGCTGCCGGTGGGGGTGTTCACCGCGCTCAAACCGGGGTCGTGGTTCGATCGCACGACGATGACCGGTGCATTGCTGGGCATCAGCATGCCCAACTTCTGGTTCGGCCTGATTCTCATTCTCTTCTTCAGCGTCCATTTAGGGTGGTTTCCCACCTCGGGCCAGATCGCCGCAACGCTCGATCTCGAAAAAATCACCGGATTTTTGACCGTCGACGCCCTTCTCACCGGGAACTGGGCAGCGTTCAAAGATGTGCTGCGTCACCTCTTCCTTCCCGCCACCACCCTCGGGGTGGCGTTCGCCGCCATCATGGCGCGGGTCATCCGCTCTTCTATGCTGGAAACCATGCGCATGGAATACGTGGTTGCCGCCCGCGCCAAGGGCGTTTCCGAACCCATGGTCGTTGTCCGCCATGCGTTGCGCAACGCCATGATCCCGGTGGTCACGGTGGCGGGTCTGGAGGTGGGCATGCTTCTGGGAGGCAACATGATCGTGGAAACGATTTTCTCCTGGCCGGGCCTGGGCCGACTGGTGGTAAGCTCAATTTTTTCGCGGGACTACGTGGTGGTCCAATGCGCTGTCATGCTGTATGCGCTCACTTACGTGGCCGCAAACCTGATCGTTGACATTATTTATACTTTTTTGAACCCGAAAATCGAACTCTAAGGGGAACCCATGGGCAATATTGCTCACGCCGTCGCCCTGCAGGCTAACCTGACCACGCGCAGTATTTTCAGCGTCGGACAGGAGCTTCGCAAAAACATAGCCGCCGCCATTGCCGCCGTAGTGGTCGGCCTCTACATTCTCATGGCCGTCTTTGCGCCTGCGCTTGCGCCTTATCCGCCCAACGAGACAGCCCTCGCCGAGCGTTTGCAGCCGCCGGGAGCCGAGCATTGGCTGGGTACCGACGGGCTCGGCCGGGACATTTTCTCCCGCTGCCTCTACGGCGCCCGGGTCAGCATCCTGGTCGGCTTTTTAGCGGTAACGCTCTGCGTCGTCTTCGGCGTCAGCCTGGGACTGATGGCAGGTTTTTACCGCGGGCGATTGGATTCGATTTTCTCCAGGTTCAGTGAGCTTCTCATGGCGTTCCCGTATCTGATTTCGGCCATCGCGATGATGGCTTTCCTGGGGCCCGGCTTCTTCAACCTGGTCTGGGCCCTGGCTCTGAGGGGCTGGGTGGAATTCTTCCGGCTTTCGCGCGGTGACACCCTGGCCCAGCAGACCCGCGAGTACGTAGACGCGGCACGGTCCCTGGGGCTGTCGGGCTGGCAGATCATGCTCAACGAAATTTTACCCAACATCGTGCCCTCTATCATCGTTCTGGCCACCCTGCGGGTTGGTTTCATGATCGTGCTGGAGGCATCCCTCTCCTTTCTGGGGGTGGGGATCCCGCCCAGCATACCGGCCTGGGGCTCCATGATCAGCGAAGGACGCGGGGTGCTGTTCATTGCCTGGTGGGTGAGCACCCTGCCGGGCATCATACTGATGGTCCTGGTGCTGGCCATTAACCTCCTCGGAGAAGGTCTCCGTGAGGTTCTGGATCCCAGACTCAAGGTGCAGACATGAGTCAAGCGGTACTTGAAATCGAAGATCTGCAAGTTGAATTTCCCACTAAGCGCGGTGTCATCCGGGCCGTCAACTGCGTCAACCTCGCGTTGGACGAGAGTGAAAAGCTGGGCTTGGTGGGTGAGTCGGGAAGCGGAAAATCCATGACCCTGCTCACTCTCCTGCGCCTGACGCCTCACCCGGGTCGCATCACCTCGGGCGCGATCCGATATAAGGGACGAAACCTGCTTAACCTTGAGAGCAGGGAGATGCGTCTTCTCAGAGGCAAAGAACTGGCGATGATCTTTCAGGACCCCATGACCACCCTTAATCCGGTCTACAAGGTGGGGGAGCAGATCCAGGAAAGCCTCAAGGTGCACAACGTCTTCGCCGGTACATCCGGCGCCTTCTGGAAGCGCGCCCGGAGAACGGCCGAACGCCGGCGTATTTACGAACTCATGGCGGAGGTCGGCATCCCCTCACCGGTCGAACGCTTCGAGGCCTACCCCCACGAGTTCTCCGGCGGCATGCAGCAAAGGGCAGTCATCGCAATTGCCCTGGCCTGCAATCCGAATGTACTTCTGGCGGACGAACCCACCACCGCCTTGGATGTGACCGTGCAGGCCCAGATCATGAATCTGTTGGACCGGATCAACGCTGAGCGGAAGACGGCCGTCATCCTGGTTACTCATGATCTGTCCTTGGCGGCGGAGTTCTGTGACCGCATCGCCGTGATGTACGCCGGTAAAGTGGTGGAACTGGGGCGTGTGGATCAGATAACTGCCGACCCCAAACATCCGTATACGATAGGCCTCATCAACGCCCTGCCGCGGCTCCGGTATGGAAAGGGCCGGCCTCTGGAGCCGATCCCGGGAGAAGTAGATCTCGCCAATCTGCCGCCGGGCTGCGCCTTTACTGACAGATGTTCCCGGGCGATGGCCCAATGCAGGGACAACGTTCCGAGGAAGACCGTTTTGGGTTCAGGCCGAGAGGTCCTGTGTCATCTCTTTTCGGAGGACCGATGACGCCACTACTTACCATAGAGAACATCACCAAACACTTTCTGCTGCCCAGCAGCCTGTTCGGCCGGCTGTTGGGCTTACAGCGGGACCGGATGGTCCACGCCATCAACCGCGTGACGCTGGAACTTAACGAGAACGAGACCCTGGGGCTGGTGGGGGAGTCGGGCAGCGGGAAATCGACCCTGGGCCGGGTGGGCACCCTACTGCTGAGGCCCACATCGGGCCGGGTGCTGTTCCAGGGAGAGGACATCAGTAACGCCGACGGCCGTCGGCTCCGCAACATCCGTCAGCAGATGCAGGTCATTTTTCAGAATCCATACTCCAGCTTGAACCCCCGCAAGACTATCCGGCAGATTGTGGGGGTTGCCCTGAAGATGCGGGGAATTCGGGATCTCAAAGCGAGGGAAGCTGAGATCAAGAACCTTCTCCGGCGGGTGTCGCTTCCGGAACGGTTTATTGACGCCTATCCCCACCAACTCTCCGGCGGTCAACGGCAGCGCGTTAGCATCATCCGGGCTCTGGCGGTGCAGCCCAAGTTGATCGTCGCGGATGAACCGGTCAGTGCCCTGGATGTCAGCGTTCAGGCCCAGATCATCCGGCTGATGGATGACCTCAAGAAGGAGTTCGGGCTCACCTATCTTTTCATTGCTCACGATTTGCGGGTGGTTTATCACATCTCCGACCGGGTCGCCGTCATGTATCTGGGCCGACTCGCCGAGGTTGCAGAAACCGAGGAACTCTACCGAACCCCGATGCACCCTTACACCCGGGCCCTGCTCGCCGCGATTCCAAAGCTGGAGAGGACCGGAGCCGGCGAGCGTTCTGTGCTTACAGGAACGGTACCCAGCCCTCTGGAACCACCACGAGGTTGCTTTTTTCACACGCGTTGCCCGGAAAAACTGGGTCCTCGCTGCGAACAAGCCGCACCCGGCTGGACCCAGCTCAACCCTACCCACGGCGTCGCCTGCTTCCAGTGCGGGGAGGCGGTGATGGATGAGGCATGACATGAACTCGACCCGACCCGTCATCGGTATCACCTGCCACCTGGCCGTTCAGCCGGGAGCGTCGGGGCACACCCGCAGCTTCCTTCGCCTTTCGGCCCAGTATGCCAGGGCCATACGGGAGGCCGGCGGACTGCCCGTGGGAATTGGAACCACAAGAGACTCGGTTCCACCGGCTGCGGAGATGCTTGGTGCCGTCGATGCGTTGCTGCTGAGTGGCGGCACCGACCTGCCGGCCGGCAGTTTCAGCGACCGGCCGCGACCCACATTGAGGGAGACCGATCCCGACCGCTACGATTACGAAGTCGAGCTGGTGCGGGAAGCCCGGGATCGGGGGCTGCCCCTGATGGGTATCTGCCGGGGCCATCAGACGCTGGTGGAGGCCCTGGGCGGACGGCTGATCCTAAACATCACCGAGGATTGCCCTCGGGCCGGCGACCATTACCAGAAGGACCCTCCCGCAATACCCGTCCACCGGATTTTCACATCCCCCGGCACCCGACTCAGGAACTGGCTGGGCGAACGGACACGGGTGAACAGCTTCCATCGCCAAGCCGTGGCCGAGCCGCCGCCCGGGTTCACCGTGTCCGCGTTGTCCGAGGACGGCCTGATTGAGGCGATCGAAGGGCAGGGCAGTTTCGCGCTCGGCGTGCAGTTTCACCCGGAATGGATGTTTCCGGAGCATCCTGAGTTCCTGCAGTTGTTTGGCGATTTTATTCGAGCGGCGGGTGGCACCGCCTCGGTCGAGCGGCTCGAACGAATGACCGCGGGGCGCAGACCCGTCGACTAGCACAGAACACCACGGGAATTCAGAATGAGCGAACCCAAACCGATTCATGACTGGATCGCTTCCAAGGCGGAAGGGCTTACGGCCAGCGAGCTGCGCCTGGTGGCCCACCTGGGCGAACACCTTGAATTATGGGCCTTTGAATCGGCGGCTCAGCTTGCAGGTCGTCTCGGGGTGCATCGCTCCTCCATTGTGCGGCTCGCTCAAAAACTGGGTTTGAGCGGCTTTCCCGAACTGCAGACGAAGGCCAGGGACGCCTTGCTGAAATCCTTTTCACCATCGGATGAGCTGTCGCTGACTCGATCCGCCAATGTGCAGGTGGAGATGGTAGAGCAAATCTATCAACGGGAGCTGATGAACCTGCGTCAGACATACAAATATCTTGACCTGCCTGCCTTGGAAGCAACGGCTCGGGAGATAGCCGCGGCCAAGCGCGTCGTTCTTTTCGGCCGGCGCTTCTCCTACCCCATCGCCCAGTACTTAAGCCTGGCGCTCAACACCATGCGAAGCGGAGTTAGGGTTACGCCGGAGCCGGGCGGCACAACCATCGATACCCTTTTCGACCTAACTCCGCATGATTATGCCCTGATCGTCTCCTTACGGCGGCATTCTCCCGAGGTCCGGCGGACCATCGAATTTCTCGGCAACCTGGGAGTTCCGCAGGCTCTGCTGACCGACGTGAGCATCCGGGTGGATCCCAAGCGGGGCATGCGGGTCCTTCAGGCTTACGTGGGCAGCACCAGCGTTCTGGACTCCTACACCGCCCTGATCAGCGTCAGCCACACGCTGTTATCGCTGATCAGCCAGTATATTGATGGGAGTCAGACTCGACTGGAAGCCACGGAGAAAGCTTGGAACAGTTACAACCGGTTGGCGTGAGGCCTCGGGCAGCAATCCTGAGACCGAATCGATCGAGAAAAAAAGACTCCGTGAATATTTACACGACGCTTCACAAAGCCGCACGGCTCTATCCGAACAACGAGGCTGTTGTCGACGGGTCGCGTCGCATGACCTACGCGGAGGTGACCGGCCGGGTCGAGCGGCTGTCAGCCGGTTTGCAAAGGCTGGGGCTCATGCCGCAAGACGGTATTTCAATCGTGGCCCCGAACTGTCTCGAGTTCCTGGAAATCTACTATGCCGGAGCGCGGCTGAATCTCCTGGTGAACCCCATCAACATCCGCCTCCTCGGCTCGGAGATCGCGTTTATCCTGAACGACGCCGGCAGCCGCCTGGTGGTGGCACATGGAGACACCGCAGCAGAAGTGGTCAGAGCGCTGGAAGAGGCACCGGCGGTGGAAGGCGTGATCTGGCTCTCCGATTCCGCCATCCCAGTGCCCGGCCGCAAAGTCTGGACCTACGAGCGGTTCCTATCAGAAACGGAGC
This sequence comes from Deltaproteobacteria bacterium, assembly GCA_020444075.1. Lineage (GTDB taxonomy): Bacteria > Desulfobacterota > Desulfobacteria > Desulfobacterales > Desulfosarcinaceae > Desulfosarcina. The sequence goes on along the minus strand of JAHLLR010000132.1, from coordinate 778 downwards.
GTCGTAAGCTTCCTCATCGGCCGGTTGCCGACGACCGACCGGCCCATCTGTACTACACATCCGGCACCACCGGCCGGCCCAAAGGCGTCATTTTGACCCATCGCAACGTCACGACACACGCCTTGGCGGCCATTGCCGAATTCAACATTTCAGACGCCGACACCTGGTTCCATGTAGCCCCCATGTTCCACCTAGCGGATGCGTGGGCCAGCTTTGCACTAACCTGGGTGGGTGGCCGGCATGTCATGGTCTCCGAATTCGAGCCCGGGAAGGTGCTGAAGCTCATCGAAACAGAACGCATCACACTGACCAATCTGATCCCGACCATGCTCATCCTGATGGTCAATCATCCGCAGGCCAAGACCCACGACTATGCCTCCTTGAGGGTTATTCTTTCTGGCGGTGCTTCGATCGCGCCTGAAACAATCCGCCGTATCATCGACACGTTCGGTTGTGACTATATTCAGACCTACGGGTTGACCGAGACCTCGCCTTACTGCACGGTATCGACCCTGAAAGCTCGACTCAAAGCGCTTCCCGCCGAGCGACAGCGGGAAATCATCAGCCGCACCGGTCGGGAGTTTCTGGCGGTGGAGTTGAGGGTCGTCGGCGAGAGTGGCACTGACGTGCCGGCCGACAATCGAACTGTGGGTGAAATTTGGGTCAGAGGCGAAACGGTGACCCCCGGTTATCTGAACCGGCCTGAAGAGACCGCGGCGGCCTTCCACGAAAGCTGGTTCAAAACCGGAGATCTGGCGGTCCTCGACCAGGAAGGATA
>JAHLLR010000012.1 GCA_020444075.1 Deltaproteobacteria bacterium | reverse complement strand
ATGCATTCCGGATGGCTTCGGACTCGCACTGGTTGACCTTGCAGCCGAGGGTTTTGATGAGGAATTTTTTCATAATTTTGTTGAGATATAATGTTCCCTTGGACCGTTCAAAGGCTGATAGTGGTTCCTGGAAATAATCCCAGAAGAATTCAGAAGCCAGGAGTCAGAATCCAGAAGAATGGATTCGCCTTCGGCTCGGCTATTGATTTAAAATCGATAGCGTTCTATTTGCCCCAACAGTTTCCCACCTTCGGCAACTCAGTGTTCGTCCAGAAGTGGTAGATTGTGGTTCAGGCCAAGGCCGCAGCTTTTTCTCAACCGCAGGCGTAGCAGCGCTACGTCGAGGATTGGGGAAAGGCGAGAACGCCGGCCTGGGCCGCAAGATGCTATCTCTGGATGGACGCTACCCGGCAATCCAGCCGCCGCCAAGCACCTCATCCCCCCGGTAAAAAACCGCCCCCTGCCCCGGCGTGACCGCTGTCTGGGGCCGATCGAACCGGACCACAGCACCGTCATGCCCAACGGGCGATACCACCGAGGGAACGGCCCGGTGACGGTACCGAATTCGCGTATCGGCTGCCATGGGGTCTTCGGGAACGTTGTCGATCCAGTTGATATCCGTTACCCGGCAGGTGTTGGTGACCAGTTCATCTCTGAATCCGACCACCAGGCGGTTACGTCGGATATCGATCCCGACCACGTAGTAGGCATGGCTGGCCGGACAGTTAATGCCGCGCCGCTGGCCAACGGTGTACCGGTGCAACCCGTTGTGGGTGCCCACCCGAAGGCCGGCGGTGTCTACGATATCTCCCGGCTGCGGACAAATACCCGTGGTTCGGGTGAGAAAATCGGCATATGAGGCGTCACGGATGAAGCACACATCCTGACTCTCCTGCCGGGTCAACGGGTGCAGCCCTTTTTCTGCGGCCAGCGCTTTGACTTGCGCTTTGGTCCATGTCCCCAAGGGGAAACAGGCCCGGGCCAACTGATGCTGGGCGAGGCGTGAGAGGAAATAAGACTGGTCCTTGGTTTCGTCTACGCCCCTGCGCAGCCGATATCGCCCACCCGGCCCCGCCTCAACCCGCGCATAATGACCGGTGGCCAGGCGTGAGGCGCCCAATCGGCGAGCCTCATCGAACAGCGCACCGAATTTGATTGCCGGATTGCACACCAGGCAAGGGTTGGGGGTTTTTCCGTTATGGTAAGCGGCCGTGAAATAATCTACGACCCTGGTCGTGAATTGGGTTTTCAGATCGATGGAGACGATCGGAAGGCCCAGCTGTCGACTAAGTACATTGATTCCGTCGGAACCCGATTCGACAGGTCTTTCATAACCGGTGAGAAAGTGGATGCCGAAAACATCGTTTTCCTGCTGTTTGAGGAGATAGGCGGAAACCAGGGAATCAATGCCGCCGGAAACGGCAATGGCGATGGAACCCGTCATTCAAAAAAAAGCTGGTCGGTGGGACGCACATCCATTGCACGAGGCGGGCATGCGGTGACACACAGTTCGCAGACGCTGCACTTCTGCTGATCGAATTCCACAACCATCTCCGGTCGTTTGATGGACAGGGCGCCCGTGGGGCACACAGCTGTGCAGGATCCGCAGTGGGTGCACTTCTTCTCGTTTCGTTTAATTTCCTGAGAGGCGTTTTGTACATCCACCCCCTGGCGTTTCAGGTAATTGACTCCATCTTTGAAATTCTTCCGGCTGCCGGATATCTCCAGCACCATGAAGCCCTCTTTGCGGGGAAGAATACCGGCATTGAGGATATTGAACACCAGATCGTATTCCCTGGCCAGGTTGCAGACCACCGGTTTCTGAACTTCCGTGACGGGAAACCGCAGTTTGAGTATTTTTGAATACACCAGTCGTCTCCGTATGATTCTTTACTTTTAATTCCAAGCCATGTAATTTAATAGTTTAATGACGCGGTGTCAATCGTACAAATGAACAGAACTTCAGGCCACGTGGATCCACTCTCATGCATTTCAACCCGAATTAATCAATGAACCGTTTTGCATACCGCACCACCGGACTGGCCATTAAAACCATCGCCGGTCTCGCCCGTGCCCGCATGAACATGCATGATACGGGAAACATTCCCCAAGGCCCCACCATTTTTGTGGTCAACCACTTCACCCGGATCGAAACCTTTCTGTTGCCCTACCATCTGCATCGGCTGACCGGAAAGCCGGTGTGGTCACTGGCTGCCCCGGAGTTGTTTGTGGGCAGGTTCGGACGCTACCTGGAACAATTGGGGGCCGTATCCACCCAGTCGCCGGACCGGGACCGACTGATGGTCAAGACCCTGCTCGCTGCCGAAGCCTGCTGGATCGTATTTCCCGAAGGGCGGATGGTAAAAAACAAGAAGATCATGGAAAAAGGGCGGTACATGATCTCCTACGCCGGCGGCAAGCACCCACCCCATACCGGCGCCGCCACCCTGGCCTTGAGAACCGAATTCTACCGCCAGCGTATTGCAGAGATGGTCCACGGCAACCCTGAAGAAGCCCAACGGCTGGCAGACCGGTTCGAGCTGCCGTCCGTGGACAGTATCAGCGGGCAGCCCACCTGCATCGTACCGGTAAACCTGACCTACTACCCGCTGCGGGCACGGGACAACGCCTTGAGCCGCCTGGCCGGACGAGTGATGGAGGATCTGCCGGATCGGGTGGCTGAAGAGATCATGACCGAAGGGGCCATGCTGCTGTCCGGGGTGGATATCGACATGCGCTTCGGCAAGCCGATTGAAATCACCGCCTGCCTCTCCGGCAAAACCGTACAGTGCGACATTCGATCAACGTCACCCATCGGCTTCGACGACCGGATCCCCTCCCGCAAATTCATGCGCCGGGAAGCACTGAAGATTACGCAGCGCTACATGTCCGCAATCTACCGGATGACCACGGTCAATCACGATCACCTGTTCGCCGCCTGCCTGAAAAAATCGCCGGTCAGCCGCATCCACCCGGAAAATCTGAAACGCCGGGTGTTTCTGGCGTCAAAAGAAGGGGCGGATTCAGGCCGCGTTTATTTCCACAACAGTTTCGACAAAGACCAGGTTCATCTGCTCACCGACGACCGGTACAACAAATTCAGTGAATTCGTGGACTTTGCCATGGAAAAAGGTGTGCTGGCATCCGACGGAACGGTTCTGGTAAAAAATACTGCCCGTCTGGCCACGATATTCGATTTTCATCGATCCCGGATCGACAACCCCATTGCGGTGATGGCCAATGAAGTCGAACCGCTGACCCGGTTGCAGCGCCGCATCTCCCACCTGTGCTGGCAGCCCGGGTTTTGGTTGAAACGCAACGTGGCCCGGTATCTCATCAAGCGGGAACAGGATGCTTTTAATCGCGACTATGAGACCTTTGCGGTTCTGGAAACATCCAGGCCCCGGGATGTGGGCCGGCCCTTTCTGATCAAAGGAGATCGCCGACGGGTGGGAGTGGTGTTGGCCCACGGGTATATGGCAGCCCCGGCGGAGGTGAGAGGCCTGGCCGAATACCTGGGGAAAATGGGGTTTTGGGTCTACACCCCCCGCATGAAGGGACACGGCACCGCCCCGGAGGACCTGGCCGGCTGCACCTTTCAGGACTGGATCGATTCCATGGATACCGGATATGCCATCATCAGCAGCCTGTGCCGTCGGGTGATCGCCGGCGGATTCTCAACCGGTGCCGGCCTGGCCCTGGATCTGGCCCAGCGGATCCCCGAGATAGCCGGCGTCTTTGCCGTGTCCGCCCCGCTGCGGCTGCAGGACATGGCCGCCCGCTTCGTTCCCGCCGTGGATGTATGGAACCGTTTCATGGAACGGTTTAATCTGGATGAAGCCAAAAAGACCTTCGTAGACAACCATCCGGAAAACCCGCACATCAACTACTTCAAAAACCCCATCTCCGGAGTTCGCGAACTGGAGCGCCTCATGTCGTCTCTGGAACCGCGGCTGCCACATATTACGGTACCGGCTCTGGTGATCCAGTCGCACGAGGACCCCGTGGTCAACGCCAAAGGGACCGAAAAAATATTCAAACTGCTGGGCTCAACGGACAAGCAGATGGTGATGTTTAACTTCCAGCGCCACGGCATCCTGCTGGGAGAAGGGGCCGAACGGGTGTACCGCACCATCGGCGATTTTCTGGATCACATTCGCAAGCGGCCCCTTTTTGTGCCGACGCCGGTCGAAGCAACGCCCGAAACGGAGCCACTTCCGCAGACTGAAGAAAGCAATTGACCGAGAATCCAGGAGTCTGAAGCCAGGAGCCAGAAGCCAGAAGCCAGAAGGAAATGAAGTCGCTCCGCTCCGGCCATTTTATACGATTGACTGAGCCAAAGGTGAATCCTTCCCCTGAATTCTGAATTCTGACTTCTGACTACTCCGACATCACTTGCAGGTATCGCCGATACGATCAGACCTCTGCAAAACTAAGCAAACAAGACCCAACGGAATCATTGCCCATGAACTGGATCGCCTGGACCATTCTCTTATTTCTCATCGCCGATTTTTTACTTCGCCTGGTGGCCGACCGGTTAAACCTCATCGCTCTCTCCGATGAAATACCGGAATCATTTACCGGGATTTTCGAGCCGGAGAAATACCGACAGTCCCAAAATTACCTGCGGGCCAATACCCGCTTTGGGCAGATTGCCGCTGCCGTGGATCTGCTGGTCCTGGTCGTCTTCTGGTTTGGCGGCGGATTTGCCTTCGTGGACGATTGGACCCGCTCGTTCGGTTGGGGTCCCCTGCCCACGGGTCTGGCGTACATTGGCATTCTTGCAGGATTGAAGGCCCTTGTCGACCAGCCTTTCAGCCTTTATGCCACCTTTGTGATCGAACAGCGTTTCGGATTTAACAAAACCAGCCTGGGAACCTGGATAAAAGACCGGTTCAAAGCCCTGTTCCTGGCCATGCTCATCGGCATCCCGCTGCTGGCAGGCGTATTGGCTTTTTTCCAGTATGCCGGCGCATCCGCCTGGCTCTGGTGTTGGGGGCTGGTCACCCTGTTCATGATCGTCGTCCAGTTTATCGCCCCTGCCTGGATCATGCCCCTGTTCAACCGATTCGACCCCTTGGAGGAAGGCGAACTGAAAGACGCCATCATGGCCTGTGCCCGCACCATCAACTTCCCGCTGGACGATATTTATGTCATGGACGGCTCTAAACGCTCATCCAAATCCAATGCCTTTTTTACAGGCTTCGGCCGGCACCGGCGCATTGTGCTCTTCGACACCCTCATTGCCCGGCACACCACGGACGAACTAGTGGCTGTACTGGCCCATGAAATGGGACACTACCAGATGCAGCACATCCTGAAGATGATGGCGCTCAGCATTCTGCAGACCGGGATGCTGCTATTTCTGATGTCCCTGGTCATCAATACCCCGGCATTGGTTGAAGCGTTTTACGTTCAACAACCGTCGGTTTACGCCGGACTGGTGTTCTTCGGCCTGCTCTACGCACCGGTTGACTTTTTTCTGGGGATGATCATTCATCACGTTTCCCGCCGGCACGAGTTCGCGGCAGACCATTTTGCCGCGACTACCATCGGGACCATCCGCCCCATGGTCGACGCCCTGAAAAAACTCAGCGTCCACAACCTGTCCAACCTGTCCCCTCACCCGCTTTATGTCTTTTTGAACTACTCTCACCCACCGGTGCTCCAGCGAATTGCGGCACTTGAAGAACTGGGGGCCGAGGACCCAGCCGCCGTCAATCTGCCGGCTTGATCGGAAATGGAACGGTGAACCCCCATCTGGATGCGCAACGTGGGGGTGGAAAAAATGAACATCGAACATCCAACGTTGAACATTGAACGTCGAATGCTGAGATCGCTTCGCTCCATCTGATCCTAAAAAAGATAGCATTCCTTATTCGACGTTCGACGTTGGGTGTTCGATGTTGGACGTTCCGCTATTTGATTACGGGCATTGAAGATGCAAATCCGACTCCCGGCCTCTACTTCTTTCCGCTATCCATAAAAACAAGAAAGCCGGCCGCGATGCCTGAAGCACCGAGCCGGCTTTCATTTTCATTCATTCCGGTATCAAGCGTTTTTTGGATCCTGAATCAGCATCGTCGATGGATCCAGCAGTTGGTCGCAGGCTGCCGAATCCACGGGGCCGCCCTTTAAACAGCGAATGTGAATTTTCTTTCCTTCAGGCTGAAGCTGGATGGCGGCATCGAAAAGATCGGCAACACCTGACAACTGCACTGGCAAACCGTCCACATCGGGTGTTTCGTGCCGATGCGTAGTAACCGTGAACCACAGGTGAAGGCGATGGTTCTCTGAAAAGGCTTTCAACCCTTCCAGCGGGGTTCTCAATCTCTCATCAAAAGGCAGTCCGTCTATAATTACCATCTGGGGATTGAATATCTGTTGTTCGGTGAGATCCTTGACCCGTTCTTCCAGTTTGGGTACGCTGAATCCTTCCACCTTGAAAGTCATGATAAACCGGTGCATCTGGATGGATTCCCACAACTCCTTGATCTGCCGCACATGGTACTGGTTGGCCAAACTGGTGAGCACCTCCTGGTACCACAGATTAACCTTGTCCACGGGGTCGTTGAGGCTCACATGGAGTACATTTTTCTGCTGCAGCATGGTATTGAGGGCCACCTGAACGATCAGGGCGGTTTTCCCCACGCCGGCACGGGCCAATACGGCCCCGAAGCCCCCTTGCGGAACAATTGCCTCGTTTTCGTGGCCCATCAGCCTCAGTGGGTTTCTGAGGATCAGGTCGTTTTTGAGCATATCCAGGTTCCTCTCTTTCAAATTTATGACCCTGGCCCTGTTGCGCCGACCCGTGATCTGACCGGGCTTGTTAATACATGGCCCGTCTGCGGCTGATAAGGCAGGGGATGCGTATGCAAGTGTCTGTGCCCGCTTCCGGGCATTTCGCCATTCTTCCGTATCTTCTGTCGTGATCACCGAACCCATTAGGCGACGTTCTTTTTCTCTTCCTGACGTTTTTTGGCGATCTCTTCGGAAATGGACTGGGGAACCTGCCGATAGGTGGCAAATTCCATGGTAAACTGGGCCTTGCCCTGGGTCAGGGAACGCAGCACCGTCGAATACCCGAACATCTCTGCCAGCGGCACCTGGGATTCGATGACGCACATGGGCCCCTCGTCCTGGGAGCCGACGATCATGCCGCGGCGCTGGTTCAAAGAACCCATGACCCCGCCCTGGAATTCGGTGGGGGTCTCCACGGCCACCTTCATAATCGGCTCGTGAATCACCGGTGCGGCTTTCATGTAGCCCTCCAGAAAAGCACCGCGGGCGGCGGCCTGAAAAGCCATCTCCGACGAATCCACACTGTGGGAGGCGCCGTCATTGATCACCACCTTGACGCCGGTGACCGGAAACTCCATTTTGGGCCCCTTGGCCAGGCAGTTTCTGAAGCCCTTTTCGCAGGCCGCAATAAACTGGGTAGGAATGGACCCGCCGGTCACTTCGTTGACAAAGGAAAAATCTTCCCCTTCCACCGGCTCCAAATAACCAGCCACACGGCCGTACTGGCCCGATCCGCCGGTTTGCTTCTTGTGGGTGTAGTTGAATTCGGCCCGGCGGGTAATGGTCTCCCGGTAAGCCACCCGGGGAGCGCCGCTGGTCACCTCGGCCTTATACTCCCGGCGCATGCGTTCGATATATACTTCCAGATGGAGTTCACCCATGCCGGAGATGATCGTGTCACCGGTTTCTTCGCTTACGAAGGTGCGGAAGGTAGGGTCTTCCTTGGAAAAGCGGTTCAACGCCTTGGACATATTGACTTCCGACTTGTTGTCCTTGGGAACAATCGCCAGGGAAATCACCGGCTCCGGCACGTACATGGAAGTCATAGTCAGATTGACGCTGCGGTCGGTGAAGGTGTCCCCCGATGCGCAGTCAACCCCGAACAGCGCACCAATATATCCGGCGGAGATTTCGGTGATATCTTCCATCTGGTTGGCATGCATGCGCACCAGACGGCCGATCTTGACCTTTCGGCCGGTACGCACATTCACGACCGTATCGCCCTTTTTCAGTGCTCCCTGGTAGACGCGGATATAGGTGAGCTGACCGTATTGGCCGTCCTCCAGTTTGAAAGCCAGCGCAACGGTGGGTTTGGTGGCGTCGGAGGTCAGGGTAACCTGGGCCTCGTCCTGGTCCAGATCCAGGGCCTGGTTGGCCACATCCGCCGGACAGGGCAGCAATTGGGTGACCGCATCCAGAAGCGGCTGAACCGCTTTGTTCTTATAAGCGGAGCCCATGAATACGGGGGTGATCTTCCTTTCCAGGGTTCCCTTACGCACGGCGTCGATGAGCATCTCTGGCGAAATGGGCGCCTCTTCAAGGACCGCCTCGGTCAGTTCATCGGAAAACATGGAAGCGGCATCGATGAGCGCTTCCCGTTTCTCATTGGCCAGATCCACGAGGGATTCAGGGATCTCCTCCACACGGATCGTTTCGCCGTTGTCGCCGTCAAAATAGAGTGCTTTCATGGTCACCAGATCCACGACGCCTTCATGGTCGGCCTCGAGTCCCACGGGAATCTGCATGGCCACGGCGTTGTGGCCCAGTTTCTCCTTGAGCTGGCTGACCACCCTGAAGGGGTTGGCGCCGCTGCGGTCGCATTTATTGATGAATGCAATGCAAGGGACCTTGTAGCGCTTCATCTGCAGATCAACGGTAATGGACTGGCTTTGAACACCGCCCACGGAACAGAGCACGAGGATAGCGCCGTCAAGCACGCGCAGGCTGCGCTCGACCTCGATGGTAAAGTCGACATGGCCCGGCGTATCGATGATGTTGATTTCATGTTTATTCCACTCGCAGTAGGTGGCCGCGGAGGCAATGGTGATCCCCCGCTCCTTTTCAAGCTCCATGGAGTCCATGGTTGCCCCGACCCCGTCTTTGCCTTTCACGTCGTGGATGGCATGGATGCGCTTGGTGTAGAACAGAATCCGCTCGGTTAGCGTGGTTTTGCCTGAATCGATGTGGGCGCTGATGCCGATATTTCTGATTTTCTCGATGCGTGTTGCCATGTTGTCCTCTGTTTATGAGCGCTTTTCCTGACCGGTTGATGCGCTCGGTCTTTGTATTAAGGTATAATAAAAAAAGATCCCGCATTTGGCAATGACCGCACCAGATGTGGGACCTTCGACTACCGATCAGTTTGCTGGTGCGCTAATATAGTGTTGTTGCAGCGGATGTCAACAAAAAATCTTATCGCAACCACGTATTGACGAAACGATGGCATCCGGTCTATGGATACTCATGAATTGACTGCACGAAACCACATAAAAAAGGCGTCTGCCTGATCCTCTCCTCATATGTGGACTTCAGGCAACTTCGGCCGGAAATGACCCATACCTTCAGCATGGACGATTTAACAGCGGAAAACCAGCTCCTTCGGGAAAAGCTGCGGCTTCTGGAGAATGAAAAAGAGGCCTGGCGCAAAACCCAGTTCATCGCCAATGCGGCCGATCAACTGCTTACCATGATCGACCGGAACTACACATACGAAAGCGTCAACCAGGCATATTGTCGGGCCCGGGGGCAGCGGCACGAAGAGGTTGTCGGCAAAAGCGTCGCCGCCGTCTGGGGGCAGAATCAATTCGACTCGATTATCAAACCCAAGCTTGACCACTGTTTTGCCGGAAATGTGACCAGCTCTGAAGACTGGTTCAAGTTCGACGGCAGGGAGCTGCGGTGCTATCAGGTCACCTACAATCCCTATCGGGACAATAGCGACCAGGTCACCCATGCCGTGGTGGTGACCCACGACATCACCGCCCGCAAGCATGCGGAAGCCGGGATGAAAAAGGCCAACGACCGTCTCGAAAGGCGGGTGCAGGAGCGAACCGAGGCTCTGGAACAGGCCAACAATCAGCTTCGCAATGAGATCGAAGAGCGCAAACGGGTGGAAAAAGCCCTGAGGGAAAGCGAGGATCGATACCGCTCCGTTTCCCGGGATATGCCGGCCATGGTCTGCCGGTACCTGCCCAACGGCGATCTTACCTTTGCCAACATCCGGTTCAAGAACCACTTTCAGCTTTCCGACAAAACACTGTTGGATTTCAATGTTTTCACTTTTGTTCCCGACGCCGAGCGGCAGCGCATGAAAAATCGACTGCAGCGCCTTCGCCCGGAAAAGCCCATGGTCATTTACGAACAGTGTAACCGGACCAACACCGGCGACATCCTGTGGCGGCAGTGGACGGACCGCGCCCTGTTCGATGAAAAGGGCCATGCCATGGAATACCAGAGCGTCATCATCGATATTACCGAGAAAAAAAATGTGGAAAGCAAACTCCAGCAGGCGCAGAAGATGGAAGCCATCGGCACCCTGGCCGGCGGCATTGCCCATGACTTCAACAACTTGCTCATGGGCATACAGGGGAATATTTCCCTGATGTATCTGGATGCCAGCCACTGTCATCCGCTGTACGAGAATATCCGCAGTATCGAACAGCTGGTGGATAGCGGTGCCAACCTGACCCGTCAGTTGCTGGGGTTCGCCCGTGGCGGCAAATATGTGGTCAAGCCGGTAAACTTGAATGAGGTGGTTAAAGAAACGGCTGCCCTTTTCGGCAGAACCCGAAAATCCATCCGTATCCACGAAACCTATGAACCCAACGTCCGCATGGTTTCCGCCGATCGGGGCCAGATCGAACAGGTCCTGATCAATCTTTACCTCAACGCCTGGCAGGCCATGTCTGAAAAAGGGGATCTTTACCTGGAAACGCAGAATGTCACCATCGACGAAAAGTTCGTCAAACCCTTTGAAATCAGCTACGGCGACTATGTAAGAATATCGGTCACGGATACGGGTAAAGGAATCGACCCGGCCATCTCCCACCGGATTTTCGACCCTTTTTTCACCACCAAGGAATTCGGCTGTGGATCGGGCCTGGGACTCGCTTCGGTGTTCGGCATCGTGAAGAACCACGATGGTATTGTTGATTTTGAAAGCCATCCCGGGCGCGGCACCACCTTCAGTGTTTACCTGCCCGTTTCCCAGAAAACCAGCAAAGAGCCGGCACCCTCCCCGAAGGGTATCTTGAAAGGTCCTGAAACCATTCTCCTCGTTGACGATGAGTCCTATATCCTTGATATAGGGGTGAAGATGCTTGAAAAAATGGGATACACCGTAATCAAAGCCTGCTGCGGCAATGATGCGATCCGTATTTTCACCGATTTCCGCCAAAAGATCGACCTGGTGATTCTGGACCTGATCATGCCGGACATCGGCGGCGGCGAGGTCTTTGACCGGCTGCGCACGATCCGGCCCGACATCAAGGTACTGCTGGCCAGCGGCTACAGCATGGGCGACGCCGCAGCCATCATCTCGCGGGGATGCAACGGATTCATCCAGAAACCCTTCGGCATGGAAAAGCTCTCTCATGCCATCCGAGAAGTGATTGACAATGGCAACCACCAGCCTTTGGCATAAACGAAAAAAAGGTATGAATATTTAGCTTTGAATTTGTAATTTTCAATAAATACAAATAAGTTAATTCGAAATCAATCATTCACATGGTTACCCCTTCAACCATCAACCTGGCGCTGTAAGACGACGGAAAGGGGCTCTGCTGATTCATGACCGTTCAATCCCTCCATTCCACGACACCGTCCCCTTCGGCCACGCTCATTCTCGCCCGCAGTCACGAAGCGGAGATCGAAGTCTATCTGTTGCGCCGCAGCACCGCCAGCAAATTTATGCCGGGGACTTATGTCTTTCCAGGCGGCAACCTGGAAGCCGAAGACATGAATGCGGCCTTCTGGCAAAATCATGTAGATCTTCCCGCGGATCGATTGTCCCTGGCTCTGGATGGCGAGGTGGACCGCATGCTGCCCTTTGCCGTTGCGGCAATCAGGGAAACCTGGGAAGAGGCCGGGCTGCTGCTGGCTGCCCCCATGAAAGGATCCGTCCGGCCTGAACATGTCAACAACGGAGGCACCCCCTTCATCCGGCATATCCAGGATGGCAGCCTTGCCTTGTCGGTCTCCAAATTGGGACGATGGCATCACTGGATCACCCCGGAGCTGATGCCGCGACGTTTCGACACCTTTTTTTTTGTGGCACCTGTCGGGCAGAATCAACACTGTCAGGCGGACAACCATGAAACGGTCCACGGCACCTGGATCAATCCCAGAAAGGCTCTGACGGAAAACGCACGGGGCACCCTTCCGCTAAGCCCGCCAACCCTGGTGACCCTGCACCAGATGCTGCCCTTCGCCGATCTTGACTCCCTGATGGCCGAAACTCGCAGCCGATCCTGGCCGGACCCCATCATGCCGCGGTTGTGGCCCTTGGACAAGAGCGCCCTGATCATCGAGCCCTGGGACCCGGATTACACCCTTGAAACCGTTTCTGTGGCCGTCGACCGACTGGAAGCGGATGTCCTGCCGGTGGGCGCTCCTTTTTCACGACTGTGGCGGCATCGGGGTATCTGCCGGCCCGTGAGATATAGGGAATTAAACTGAAAGGGGAAGGATTTAAAGGCGCTTCAGGCTGATCTTGGCGTCACTGGCGGCAAGCACCTGAAAATAATTCTCTCCCATACGGAATCCCTTGCGCGCCTGATCTTCCTCGATCCGGTGAGGATAGCCGTAGTGCGGGTCCAACTCGAGGATATACAGGTCCATGTGAAGGGTACCGCTGCAGTTGCCGCGATAGACGATGCGGGCACTGTCAACCCGCGCGCCATGGTTTTTTTCCAGAATCATAGATGCGTTCTTTTCCAGAATCCGATCCGCCGGCTGACCGGTCAGCGCGGGAGCGGGTTGCCAGTAATATGCCGGATTCCGTGCACCGGCCCACAGGTACCAGACACACCCGAAAAAAAAGAGGCCGCAGGTCAGGAAAAAAACCACCGCCGGCCATTTGTGTTTATCGAAATCGTTCACGAACCAACCACCTTTCACATCCATTGGGTATTTTCTCGCCAAAGGCAAAACGGCATTAATTAGGCCCGGCGAGCATTTTTTTCAAGAATAATTTAAGATTGCGACTTAAAACCACCAAGGGATGGATCACAGGGAGGTCCGCTTTCTCATGCTACGCGTTTTCCAGACCGACATCGCAGACCCGGAGCAGTTCGTCGTCACGCTGGAGTTGGTACCCGGACGGGAATCCACCGGACGAGCGGTGGACACGGTCATGGGTATTGCCAAAGATGCCTTCGCCGACGGACGCGTATCCGCGGTCTCTATCACGGACAATCCCGGCGGCAACCCGTCACTGAGCCCCGATGCCATCGGTTATCGGATCTTTTCCATCGGCATGGACGTCATCGTTCACTTCACCTGCCGGGACATGAACCGCGTCGGAATGGAGAGCCGGGCCCTGCAACTGGCCATGATGGGCATGAAAAACATCCTGGCCCTTACCGGCGATTATTCGGGCAAAGGCTTCGGAGGCCAGGGAGCACCGGTGTTCGACCTGGATTCGGTAAACCTGCAGATCATGTTCATGCTGATCAGCCAGCGGGTCAACGCCGCCGGCGACCCAGACGGTTTTTTCACCGGCTGTGCCGTCTCGCCGTTCAAGCAGTCCGAAGGGGAATGCGTGGCGCAGTATGCCAAGATGAGCCGAAAGGTAGCTGCCGGCGCTCAGTTCGTCATCACCCAATTGGGTTACGATGCCCGCAAGTTTCACGAACTGATCGGCATTCAACGGCACATGGGCCTTCAGGTCCCTACCCTGGGATCGGTTTATCTGCTCACCCCCAACGCGGCCCAGATCATGAACCAGGGGCGGGTGCCAGGCGCTGTGGTTACCGACCAACTCCTTCGCACGGTGCAGTCGGAATGGCGGGACAAGAAACAGGGCAAAGGCGCAGCCATCGAGCGGGCGGCACGCCTGGGGGCGGTGATGAAGGGATTGGGGTACCGCGGCATTCACATCGGCGGGATTCATCGGGACTTTTCAACGGTGGGGATGATTCTTGACCGCATGGCGCAGATCAAAGACGATTGGCGGGCGTTTATTCCCCGGTTCAACTACCCCCAGCCCCATGGCTTTTATGCGTTCCGCGAAATACCGCCGGACCCGGTGACTTCTCCGCTTTTCGGTCGGCACCCCCAGCCGGTGCCGATCGTCGACCGGGTGCTGTATCCTCTGATGCGACACTCGCACAACCTGTTTTTTAATTTCGATTCGCCGTGGGCATCCGTATATCGAAGGGTCTGCAGGACGCTGGACAACGGCATTGCCGGACGGCTGTTCATGCACCTGGCCGAACACCCCATCAAACGCATGCTGCTGGGGTGTCTGCAATGCGGCGACTGTGCCATCCAGCACGTGGGATTTCTGTGTCCCGAATCGGGATGTCCCAAGCATACCCGAAACGGCGCCTGCGGCGGCAGCCGTCACGGTTTCTGCGAAGTAAACCCGGACCGGCGTTGCGTATGGTTCCGCGCACACAACCGGTTGGCCGCTCATGGGAAGATCCAGGAGATGTGTGACGGGTGCGTTCCCCCACGCATGTGGGAACTGAACAACACCTCGTCCTGGCTTAATTTTCACTTGCGGCGGGATCACCAGAGCAACGGCAGTGAAATTGCCGGATTCTGCCGCCAGGCGACCTGCCGGTTGTTGCCTGAGGACGGAAATCTGAAGACGGAAGACTGAGGACGGATGGTTGGTTTGTTGAACCGCAACAGCGAGCGCATGCCCCGTCGCATGCGGCGGGGTTAGCGAGCGAACCAAAAAAATAGACAGAATTCCTTACGGTCGAAGATTCCTCGCAGCTTGCTGCGAGGTTCTTCAATTGGTTTGATTATTCGTATTGATTAATTTGAAAGCATAGGCTCAACTTTTACCCCTTCGAACTAAAAAGAGGAATTAGACATGAACGTCATCGCAGATCTTTGCATCGTCCCCATCGGCGTGGGGGTATCGGTCTCACCTTATGTTGCCGCCTGCCAGCGGATTCTCACGCAAGCCGGTTTGGACATTCAACTGCATGCCTATGGCACCAACATCGAGGGGAATTGGGATGCGGTGTTTTCCGCCATCCGACGCTGCCACGAAGAAATTCACCGCATGGGGGCCCCCCGAATCACCACCACCCTGAAATTCGGGACCCGCATGGACCGGGATCAACACATGGCCGACAAGGTAAAGAGCGTTAAGGCGAAGCTCGGTCAAGCTTAATCGGAAAGGGTTTCCTCGCCAACCCGACGATCTTCCGGATATTCAGGAATACGCCGTAGTCGGCGGTCGTATCCACTGCGCCGATCCCAGTTGGTTCGCCGTTCCCGGTCGCATGGTACCGTGACCAGAAACCGCCGATCCGCGATCCGGCGCCTGCCGCCGTTGTCCGCAACCTCAACGGCCGTAATCTTTTTTTCCATGAATCACCTTCCCCGCTGCCGATCTTAGCGGATGGAAATCCGGGGCACGGCAAGACCATCAGAAAAATCATTTCGTTCCGGTATCCTGCCTGAACTATTACCCAATTTTTTGCCACTGTCAAAATTAATTCTGTTTCCGGCCGGCAGGCACGGATAACCCGAACCAGAATCGGTAGGCCTTAATAAAAATATCCAGCAGGGGCATACCTCGGGAAAAGCCCGTCATCAGCGGAATTCTGACCGGCGGGGAGGCGACCAGCAGAAGCCCCATCCTCGGCAGCCGATAAAAAAAAGCCGAAGCAGACTGGGAAAAAAGAAGATTGCGTTGAATTGGCATCATCCCATTTGCGTATGCCTTGCAGGCATCGCTGCCGGTATCCATGGCAACTGCAACAGCCGCCGCCGCACGCTGACCACTGATGATGGCATGGTAGAGTCCTTCTCCAAGCAGCGGGTCCACCAAGCCGGCGGCGTCACCGACGAGCAGCACCCGCCCCCTGCCGGGTCGATACCGCCATCCCCCCATGCCCAGGGGGTAACCGGTGATGCGCGTCGGCATCGGTCTGCCGATCCTTCCCAGCGCATATTCAACCAGATCCTGACGGGTGATTTTAACATCCGACCTCGAGGTATAAAGTCCCACGTTCATGTGGCTCTCTTTTGGGAACACCCAGCCATATCCGCCGCTGACCCGGCCGAAATCAAATCCCATGCTCAGGTCCTTGGAAGGCGCCCGATCCAGGATTCCCTCGACGGCAAACCCGCGTTGAAATTCTGGAAATCGCGCCGTCAGTCGCCTGATCCGGCTGTTGACACCGTCGGCACCAATTAAAAAACGGGATCGAATCAAGCCGCAATCCGTCACCAACGAAACGGTTCGATGGCCTTCCACAATCCGGTCGATCCGTTTCACAACCGCAAAACAGGCACCGGCGGCCACGGTTTTTTTCAGGCAGAAAAAATCGAAGGCCGACCGTTCGACCATGTGGCAGATAGGATCAATGCTTTTCAGCAGCTTTCGATGGCGCATCCGGCAGCTGACCGACAGGTTGCAGACAGTTCTCTGGATGACCGGGGCGAAGGGATAGCGAAGAGCACGGGCCGCCTTGATCGTCAGGCCGCCGGCACAGGTTTTCTTTCGTGGGAAGTCGGTCCGGTCCAGAAGAAGAACCCGAAAACCTTTGATGGCCAAGTCATAGGCCGCACTGCAACCGGATGGACCTGCACCGACGATAACGACATCTGCCGTCAGCAATGCGCCCTTATAGCTGAATGATGTTTCATTGCCCATGCAATCTCCGCATTGACTTGACTATCCGGATCTGGCAACAATCAGGACAATAATGGCATTTCCGGCCCCGCCTTTCAACCGGCAGCGGGGTAACGCTATCAGGAAAAGGCTAAATGCTCACGGTTAAAGAAGCGGTTCAAACCGCCATGAATCTTCTCAGAGATCTGTATGATACCCGCAAGTTTGAAGACATACTGCTGGAAGAGGTGGAGATGGCCGACGATGGTCGCCACTGGCAGGTCACCGTGGGGTTTTCACGCAAAGCATTGTCTGAAAATGTCATGGAAGCCATCGGTTCAAAAAAATATATCCGCAGCCGGAAAATCTTTCACATCGATGGCAATAGCGGAGACCTCGTATCCATGAAAGACGCCGACTGGTCCTTTCAGTAAAACGCCTCCATAGAGAACCGGATCTTGGTCAAAGGATCCTCGGTTCAGCTAGGTTAGAACTACCACCGCGGTCAATCCATCACCGATCCTGAAGCACTGAAAAATGTGCTTCCGGCCTATCATCTTCCATCCTGAGGGTTGACCTTCCCATTTTCCCAATCTGCTGTTTCAAAATCCTCGCGTATTTTTTTTAAAAAGAAACTGATTTTTTAAAAAATACAGTTATTTTAATTTAAATCATTAAATTCAGAGCTATCTATTTTTGAATTATCTTCATTATGTGTGTTTTGTTTACTAAATTTTAATGGCACATTCGTTGCTGTAGCATTAAAATCAGAATTTGATTCACGATAGTAATCGACAAGCGGGTGGGCCTCATTTAACCAAACAATCGAGCGGAAAGGCCCTGAAAAAGAGATAAACCGATTGAACCGGTAATAAAGGAGAGAAAAAATGCTACACGACCGATCAGTATTCACCCTCATTTTCATTGGATTTTTCCTACTTTTATCAACATCGTTTTCCTTGGCTAGCACTGGCACTGTCAAAATTGCATTAAACTATCCCGAAACGGGCCCCTACTCCATGCAGGGCAAGGATCAATGGAAAGCCGCCAATCTCGCGGAAAATGAAATCAACGCCGCCGGTGGCATTTTAAATCAAAAAATCGAACTGGTCACCTACGACACCAAATCCAGCGCCGAAATTGCAGCCAAGAATGCCGCTCACGCCATCGACACCAATGGTGCGAAGATGGTTTTCGGAGGTTCCTCCAGTGCGGTTGCCGTAGCAGTATCCAAGGTCTGCCAGGAGAAAGGCGTGCCCTTTTTCGGTACGCTGACCTATTCCACCACGGTCACCGGAACCGAGGCAAAACGCCATACTTTCAGGGAATGCTACGATTCGTGGATGGCGGCCAAGGCCATGTCATCATATTTAAACAAAAATTTTCAGGGCAAGAGATACTTCTATATCACGGCGGATTATACATGGGGCTGGACAACGGAAGCGTCGTTGAGAAAATTCAGCGGCACTGAAGACAAATCCGTTCACAAGGGTGTGCTGACACCGTTTCCCACCACCGATTTCACCGCTGCGCTGAAAAAGGCCGATCAGGAGAAACCGGATGTCCTGGTACTGGTTTTGTTCGGCCAGGAAATGGCCAATGCGATTCGTTCGGCGCACAAAATGGGCATGAAGGATCGGATGCAGGTCCTGGTGCCCAATCTGACCCTCGGAATGGCTGAGCGCGGAACCCCCAAAGCCATGCAGGGGGTGGTGGGAACGCTGCCCTGGTGCTGGCAGATCCCGTATACCTACAACTACGAACGAGGCATCAAATTTGTTGAGGATTTCCAAAAAGAACACCAGCGCTATCCCAGTTCCTCTGCCGGTTCCGCGTACACCATCATGTACGAGTACAAAGCTGCCGTTGAACGGGCCGGCACTTTTGACTCGGCCAAGGTCATTAAAGCACTGGAAGGTCACCATTACCAGTTGTTGAAAGATGAACAGGTCTGGCGGGACTTTGATCATCAATCCGTCCAAACGGTATACGTGGTGCGCTGCAAGCCGCGGGACGAGGTGGTAAAGAACCGATACAATCTGGATTATTTCGAAATCATAGACAGTCTCCCGGGAGACATGGCTGTAATTACCCGCCAGGAGTGGAATGAAATCCGTAAAACGGCCGGCAAACCGACACGCCTGGAAAAGCTGCCGGGGGAATAAGTGACCGGCACAAGCTTGCCGCAGCCGGTCCTCATCCTGGGCGAGGAGTCGCGGATCAAGGTTGCGGATCGTTCATTTTAAGTTCATTCAGCACCACCGGCGGATTCGAACCAGCATTGCAGCATGCGAGGATAGTATAACCCTGGATAGTCGTTCAGGCGTTCTGGATCTGCATGGTTGGTGGCGTATGTGATCACCAGATCGGCCCCGGTCAGAAAAGGGTGTGATTTGGCGGCATAAATCAAAATACCGGGAATCGACGCTTCTTTCGGACAATAGAAATCGGTCAATGGCCCCCATGGTCCTTCGGGCCGTGGGGCGATCCGCCATCCCAGGCTGCCGGCACCAAAACCGGTGGTTTGAATCTGAACAAACCGGTTGATCCGGGGTTCGAAATGAACACCGAACTCAGCCTGGGCATCGGCGAACAGCACCGCCGGTTCACCATCCATCAGCGATTCCCGCTTCCATCCCAGGCCCGCACCACACCACCATTCCGGATCACTCAGATCCCCTTCCCCCGCCTGTTCCTCACGCCACCGGGCCAGATAGGTCTGATTACCGCGGGGGTTGGTGCCATATGCATAAATGCAGCCCGCATGGCGCAACAGGCCGCCGGTGCCCAAGACCAGAGAAAATTTGCCTCTCGTTTTCAGCACGTCAACGGCCTGCCAGTCTCCGGGAGGTAAATCGGGATTGTCCACCACCACCGCCCGCCAGCCGGCCATGACAAACCCCAGATCGTTTGCAAAAGGTTCGATGACCGTGAGAAATATCAGCAATTGACGGCCGATGCGAATGCCGTCGCCGGGCCAAAACCATGTTTGTCCGGATTCGGGAAAAAAGGATGCCGGTGGGTGGGTTCCTGTCTGGTTCCAGAAAAAGGTCATAATGGCTGACGATGGATCGCTGCCGGCCTGGATACCGATACTGTTGCGGATCATATCTGACCGGGCACGATCTCCGCTGCCGGTGGCCTCAATGAAGGTGTCGCCAAACAGCCAGAGCACCCTGCCTTTTCCAAGATCCACGCTGTGGGCGTCGTCAGCCCCCAGCCAGCGGGGGTCCTGGTGAAAGAGACGATCGGCGGCCGGCCATGGCCGGGCCTTGAGATATACGGTAGGAGTTTCCTTTCCGATTAGCCGTTGACAGGACAGGATGCCACCAACTACCAGTATCGCGATAAGAAGAATGCATCGCCTGCAGTAAGTGCGCTTTACCGAAAACATTAAGCCGGGCATTTTCAATAACTATCCCGCCGAATGGGGTTGACCAATGTGGGCGTATGGATCTTTCCCCTCTATCACCGCTCCGGGTTGCTGTCCGGCGATGTGAACCGGAAGCAACCGCTTTTCTCATCCGAACACCTTTTCGATACCCTTTTGGGTTGCGTCCACCATCCGATCCGCCTCATCTCTGGTGATCACCAGGGCCGGGGCATAGTACAAGGTGGTGTTGAGTCCGGGCAGGCTGCTGTTGGTTCGCCCGAGCAGCACACCCTCGGCCTTGACGGCATCCACCACGGCACCGACCTGCGCCTCGCTGGGCGGCTGTTTGCCCGTTTTATCGGCCACCAGTTCCACGCCGCAGAAAAGGCCCTTGCCGCGCACGTCGCCGACCGCGGGGTGGTCCAGCAGTTCCCGGAGTCGGCCGAGCAGGTAGTCGCCCATCACCCGGCTGTTTTCCACCAGGTTTTCAGCTTCCATGATGCGGATGTTCTCCAGCGAGGCCGCCATGACACCCGCGCAGCCGCCGTAGGTTGAGATATCCCTGAAAAAATGCATCCGTTTGTCCGGATCGGCCGGATCGTTCAGAAACAGATCGTAGACATGCTGTTTGACCACCGTGGCGGAAATGGGTTCATAGGCGCTGGCCATGCCTTTGGCCAGGGTAATCATGTCCGGGTCCACGTCAAAATGCTGGTGACCGAAAAATTTTCCGGTTCGTCCAAACCCGGCCACCACCTCGTCGATGACCAAATAGACACCGTATTTTCGGCATATTTCCTGGAGAATGGGGAAATACTCATCCACCGGAATAATGATGCCGCCGCCGGCGGTAATCGGTTCCACGATCAACCCGCCCACGCTCTCCGGCCCTTCCTTCAAGATAATCTTTTCTACGTCTCTGGCGCACCGGATGTCGCAATCCGGATAGGTGCTGCCGAAAGGACAGCGGTAACACAGGCAGTGGGGAATCTGCACGAAGCCCTCGGGAAAGGGGCCGAAGTCCTTTTTGCGCTCGGCCTGTCCCGAGGAAGCCAGTACGGCTATGGTAGTGCCGTGGTAATCCCGGTCCCGGTATAAAATTTTGTACTTGCCTTTCCGGGAGGGGTCAATGGTGGCGGCCTGGCGGATGATCTTATAGCTTTTTTCGTTAGCCTCGGACCCGCTGTTGGAGTAATAGACTTTGCCCATTGTCGGCAACAGTTCCATTAACTTGCCGGAAAGCTTGATGGACGGAATCGTACCGACACTGCCGGCAAAGTAGGCCATCTTCTTCATCTGGGCGGCCACGGCATCGGCAATGCTGTCACGGCCGTAACCCACATTGACGCACCACACCCCGCCGGAAGTGGCATCTAAATAGTCACGCCCCCGAATATCCGTAACCGTCAATCCTTTGCCCGAAACAATAATCATCTGCTCCTGGTTTTGAAAACATTTGTGGGGTTTGATGTGATGCCACAGGTGGTCCCTGTCGCCCCCGACCATCTCATCCACGTCGAAATCCAAAACATGCGACAATGAAGCGTCCATTCAAAACTCCTTTTTAATGGTTTGATATCTGATATATTAAACCCTCCACAAAAATACAAGTTCCGTATCACCATCCAAAACGTTTGTTTACTTTCATTTCCTTTTTACCCGCATTGGCATTTGACATGGCAGGGTATCTTAGGATAACCAATCAGGTGATTACCGGTTAGGATGTGGCATCTTCCGCAGCCCATTCAAACAGACATTCTTTTACGCTGAGGACATACGGGAAGTGAAAGCAACCAGTTCTAAAAATGTGCTTAAAGAAGCCATCATCAACTGCCTGTCCGGCATAGCCATTTTCGCTGACTTGGATCCCGCTGAACTGAATACGATCAGCGACCACATGCACGTATCGCGGTTTGAAGCCGGAGATATCGTCTTTAGCGAAGGCGACCCGGGCGATGAAGTGTGCTTCGTGGTTGACGGCACGCTGGATGTATTGAAACTGTATGACGGCAAGCTTGAAAAGCAAATTGCCGTTAAAGCCCCGGGCGGTTCCCTGGGGGAAATGGCCGTGATCGGCAACTTTTCCCGCACCGCCACAGTCAAATCACGCACCGATGTCACCCTGCTCACCCTGCCACGCCGACGCTTTGATCAGATCTGTGATGAACACCCGGAAATTGGTGTTAAAATCCTGCGATCAATCGCCCGACTGCTGAGCCTGCACCTTCGGGACACGTCCCAGGAACTGTTGGAACTCATATCGCCAAGGAAGTGACATTCTCTTCTTTGCCGTCATGCCGTTCGATCATGCGCTCATGAAACCAACCGTCGGAACAACAAATTCGATTGACTTTCAACCCCTATTGGACTAATGGGCTACCCATTGACATTCAGTACCCCTCTGACGGATTCATCATGAAACGGCAAACTGATCCGGGTTAAGGCAACCATGTTTAAAAAAACAAGCCAGCAGCGGATTTTCGAAGATTTGGTCGCGCAGATTGAAGGAGCCATTCTCGATGGCCGCCTCAAAGCCGGCGACAAGCTGCCCGCTCAACGGGATCTTGTCGATATGTTCCAGACCAGTCGGGGACCCCTTCGCGAAGCCTTGCGTGTATTGGAGCAAAAGGGGCTTCTGGACATCAAGCGCGGCGTGCGCGGCGGGGCAATGGTCAAACTGCCGGGCATGGCACCCGTGGCGGAAAGCCTGGGGCTGCTGGTGCGTCACCGTAAAATCACTCTGGCAGAGCTTTCCGAATTCCGGGAAGGGGTCGAGGGCAATGTCGCCGCCATCGCCGCCCAGCGGGCCACCCCGGCGGATATCCTCCAGCTTAAAGGACTGCTTCGGCAGGCTAAAAAGCATATGGAAGAGGGGATCGAGGCATGGGAGCCGTTTTGCCAGGTGGACAACCGCATCCACGTGGCCATCGCCAAAGCCGCCGGCAACCGGGTATACGAGTTCGTCCTGCGCATGGTCCACGACAACATCCAGCAGTACTATGAAGCCCATCCCCTCAAAGGCCGGCAGTTCATGGAGGAAAATTACCAGGACCTGTGCGACATTGTCCGTGCATTGGAAAAACAGCAGGCCACTGCCGTTCGCTCGCTCATGCAAAGCCACGTGCGTCGATTCAACCGGTATATGAACAGTCAGCAACCGTCCGACAGCGTCTCGGGCGAAAAAGGAGGAAACCCATGAACACCCAGGAATATCTTGATCTCGAGAACGAATATGGCGCCCACAACTACAAACCATTGGATGTCGTCCTGACAAAAGGTGAAGGTGTCTGGGTCTGGGATGTGGACGGCAAACGCTACCTGGACTGTCTGGCGGCCTACAGTGCAGTCAACCAGGGCCACTGTCACCCGGCCATCATGAAAACCATGATGGCCCAGGCCCAGAAACTGACCCTCACCTCCCGGGCATTTCGCAACGACCAGTTGGGGCATTTTTACAAGGAAATCTGTGAACTGACCCGCTCCCACAAGGTGCTGCCCATGAACAGCGGCGCCGAGGCCGTCGAAACCGTCATCAAGGCGGTGAGGAAATGGAGCTACCAGATCAAGGGCATCCCCGAGGACAAGGCGGAGATCATCGTCTGCGCCAACAACTTTCACGGCCGCACCATCACTATCGTGGGTTTTTCCACCGATCCCACGGCCCGCAGCGGATTCGGCCCCTTTACACCGGGTTTCAAGATCATCCCCTTCGGCGATGCCGATGCCCTGGAAGCGGCCATCACCCCCAACACCGCCGGTTTTCTGGTGGAGCCTATCCAGGGTGAAGCCGGCGTCATCATACCAAAGGCCGGCTACCTCAAGGCCGCCCGCGAGATCTGCGACCGCCACAATGTCGTGCTGATCCTCGACGAAATCCAGACCGGTCTGGGACGCACCGGAAGGCTCCTGGCTGAAGAGCACGAAGGCATCGAGGCGGATCTCACCCTGGTGGGGAAAGCGCTGTCCGGCGGATTTTATCCGATATCCGCCGTCCTGTCCAACAAGGAGGTCATGGATGTGCTGCAGCCCGGCGAACACGGCTCCACCTTCGGCGGCAACCCGCTGGCCTGCGCCATCGCCCGCACCGCCATCCGGGTGCTCAAGGAAGAGAAGATGATTGAAAACGCCAGCGAAATGGGCGACTATTTCCTTGCCGGCCTCAAAAATATCCAGAGCCCGCACATCAAAGAGGTGCGCGGCCGCGGCCTGATGATCGCCATGGAGCTGTTTCCCGAAGCCGGCGGCGCCCGCCCGTTCTGCTACAAGCTGGCCGAAAAAGGCATGCTGTGCAAGGAAACCCATGTAGATACGATCCGCTTCGCCCCGCCCCTGGTCATTAAAAAGGACGAAGTGGACTGGGCGCTGGAACAGATCGCTGCGGTGATGACTGCCTGATCCAAGCCGAAACCGAGCCTTACGAATTTTTTTGAATATGGAAACACCCCTTATTTTCAGGAGGAAAACCCGTGAAACGCGATTTTCTGCATGTCACCGATTTTACCGCCGACGAGATCCACGCGACCTTTGCCCTGGCCAAAGAAGTCAAGACCCGCTTCAAGCGGCGGGAGGATTTCAAACCGTTCAAGGACCATTCCATGGCCATGATCTTCGCCAAGCCGTCCGCCCGTACGCGCATCTCCTTTGAAACGGGTTTTTTCCGCATGGGCGGCCACGCCCTTTATTTAGGGCCGTCGGATATCTCCATCGGCAAGCGCGAGGCGGTCAAAGACATCGCCCGGGTGGTGGCCCGTTACAACGACGTGATCATGGCCCGGCTCTTCGCCCACGAGCATGTGCTGGAGTTGGCCGAATACGCATCGGTGCCGGTGGTCAACGGCCTCACCGACTACAACCATCCCTGCCAGATCATGGCCGACATGTTCACCATTTTAGAGCACCGCGGCCACCTTGAGGACCTGAAGGTGGTCTACGTGGGCGATGGCAACAATATCGTGCACTCCTGGCTGCGAATGGCCCAGCGATTGCCCTTCCACTTTGTCTGCGCCTGCCCGGATGACTATGACCCCGACGCCCAGACCATCGCCGCTACCCGACAAGCCGGCCTGTCTGAAATAGAAATCAGCCACGATCCCAAAGCGGCGGTCAAGGGTGCCGATATCGTCTATACGGACGTGTGGGCCTCCATGGGGCAAAAAGATGAGGCTGAAACGCGCAAGGCACGTTTCCAGGGATTCCAGGTCAATGATGAACTGATGGCCGCCACCGGCAAAAAGAGCCTGTTCATGCACTGCCTTCCCGCTGAACGCGGCGTGGAAACCACCGACTCGGTGCTCGAATCCGATGCGTCAATCGTCTTCGACGAGGCCGAAAACCGCATGCATGCCCAAAATGCCATCCTCCTGAAGATCTGCGGGAAGGCCTGATGAAGAAGAAAGCCAATCGGAAGCCCGTGCTGCTGGTCGCCCTGGGCGGCAACGCCCTGATCCAGAAGGGCCAGATCGGCACCGTGGAGGAGCAGTTCGACAACCTGAAAATTCCAATGACCCAGATCGCCCGGTTGTCGAGGGATTTCCGGGTCATCATCACCCACGGCAACGGCCCCCAGGTGGGCAACCTGCTGCTTCAGCAGGAGTGCTGCGACACGGTTCCCCGGCTGCCGCTGGAGATTCTCGTGGCCCAGACCCAGGGACAGATCGGCTACATGATCGAATCGACCCTGGACGAAGCCCTCATGGCCCTTGGCGTCAACAGTCAGCCGCTGGTCAGCCTGATCAGCTATGTGGTGGTGGACAAGACCGATAAGGCCTTCCAATCGCCATCCAAACCGGTGGGACCGGTGTTTACCAGGGAAAAGGCCTCGACCCTGCCCTACCCCACAGTGAAAACGCCCCAAGGTTATCGGCGCGTGGTGGTTTCCCCCAAGCCGGTGACCATCGTTGAGAAACGGGAGATCAAGACCCTGATCGATACGGGTTTCATCGTCATCTGCTGCGGCGGCGGCGGTATTCCGGTGGTGCGCGCCGGAAGAACCTTCGACGGCGTGGATGCCGTCATCGACAAGGACCTGGCCAGCGCCCGCCTGGCCGAAGAGGTGGGCGTGGATCTGTTCATCATGGCCACGGATGTGGACGGCGTGGCCCTTAATTTCGGCAAGCCCGACGAGCGCTATCTGACCCGTGTCAGCCTCGAGGAATCGGCCAGACATATCATCGACGGCCATTTCTCCTCCGGCGCCATGCTGCCCAAGGTGGAAGCGGCCATGCAGTTCGTCGGCAGCGGAGGCAAGCGGGCGGTGATTACCCGGATTGACCGTATCGCCGATGCGGTGGCAGGATCGGCCGGCACCGAATTCGTCAGTGATTGAGTAACGAATGTCAAATAACATCTAAGATATCGAGGAGGACGCCCCCATGGCTGCTTTTCCGTTGGCGCACGTGATTGAGTCCCAGCAGTTCGACCGGGACCTGCTGGAAGTGGTTTTCCAGACCGCGGACCAGATGAAGGCGGACCTTTATGGTCAGCGCCGCTTTGCCAAGGCCCTGGAAGGCAGGATCATGGCCTCCCTGTTTTACGAACCCTCCACCCGTACCCGTTTTTCCTTTGAAAGCGCCATGCTGCGTTTAGGCGGATCGGTGATCACCACGGAAAATGCCCGGGAGTTTTCCAGCGCGGCCAAGGGGGAAAGCCTCTCCGATTCCACCCGCATTATGAACGGCTACGCCGACGTGATCGTCATGCGCCACAATGAGGCGGGCAGCGCGGCGCGGGCTTCGGAAATATCCTGCATCCCGGTAATCAATGCCGGGGACGGCGCCGGCCAGCATCCCACTCAGGCCCTGTTGGACATGTATACCATCGTGGACGCCTTCTCGGGGATGAGCAGCCTGAAAATCGCCATGGTGGGCGACCTGCGCTACGGACGGACGGTAAGGTCCCTGTCCTACCTGCTGACCAAGTATGAAAACGTGGAGATCATCTTCGTGTCCCCGCCGGTGTGCAAAATGGAGGGGGACATCAAAGCCTACCTGGATAAAAACAACGTTCCGTGGCGGGAAGAGACCGACCTGGCCAGAGTTGCCCCGGAGGTGGACTGCATCTACATGACCCGCATCCAGAAGGAGCGGTTCCATGACCCCGAAGACTACCTTGCAGCCGCCGGCAAATACATCCTCACCCTGGACCGGGTCCAGACCATGAAGCCCGGTGCCATCATCATGCATCCGCTGCCCCGGGTGGACGAAATCCCCAAAGAAGTGGACGACGATCCCCGGGCGCGCTATTTTCAGCAGGCCTTGAACGGCCTGTACATCCGCATGGCGCTGCTGTACCTGCTGTTAAAAAAAGATTAGTCCGTGTCTATCCAGAAATGGCATCTTGCGGTCCCGGTCAGCGTTCTCACGTTTCCGCAGTCCTCGATGGTGCGCTGCTACGCCTGCGGTTGCGAAAAAGCGGCGGCCTTGGCCTGAACCACGATCTGCCGTGTGAATGTTTACACCACATATAGTGTTGCAAATTATCCTATCACCCCCCCGATTGTGCTTTCCGCTTTACAACCACCGACCATGATGGTATCACCATACCAGCCGTCGCCCCTTCCGGCGACCGCTTCCGGTATTTCAACGGTAATCAACGCAACCCATTACGATTTCACCTTCGGGTGCAACAGCTGTTGCTAACCCTCATCGAGCGTATATCGCTGGACAGGCAGGCAGGAGCAGGCAGCAATGAAACTTAAAAAGCTGGACATTGTCGGATTCAAATCCTTTTTCGAAAAGGCCAGTATCGCCTTCCCCCCGGGCATCTGTGCCGTGGTCGGCCCCAACGGATGCGGCAAAAGCAACGTCGTGGATGCCCTCCGCTGGGTCATGGGCGAGCAGAGCATCAAACAGCTCAGGGGCAAGGACAAGGAAGACATTATTTTTTCCGGCGCCAGCGGCAAGCCGTCGTTGAATATGGCCGAGGTTTCCCTGACCCTGGTCAATGACAACGGCAGCATGCCCGAAGCGTTCCGTGATTTCAGCGAGGTCATGGTGACCCGGCGCCTCTACCGCAGCGGAGAAACCGCCTTCCTGATCAACAAGCAGCCCTGCCGGCTCAAAGACATCCACAACATTTTCATGGGCAGCGGCGTGGGTGCCCGCACTTACGCGGTCATCCAGCAGGGAAACATCGGAGCCATTACCGACGCGGGACCCGACGAACGGCGGGTCTTCATTGAGGAAGCGGCCGGGGTCACCCGCTACAAGATGCGCAAGACCGAAGCCCTGAGAAAGTTGAGCGCCACCAACCAGAACCTGCTGCGGGTCAAGGACATAATCACCGAAATCGACCGCCAGATGGCCGGCCTCAAGCGGCAGGCCCAAAAGGCCGAGCGGTTTAAAAGCCTCAAAGCCGAGGCTCGGCAGATCGACATCCGGCTCATCCGCGTCCACGATACCGACCTGGGCCACCAGATGGACGAAGCCGGTAATCTGCTAAAATCGTTGAAAGACGAGGATATCGGCCAGAGCACCCGGCTCAAGAAAATCGATGCGGCCATCGAAGCCATCAAACTCCGGCGTTTTGAAAAAGACCGGGACATCGCCGCCCAAAAATCCCGCAAGTTCGACATCCAGAGAAAGATCGACCGCATGGAGGCGGACCTGGCCCATATGAAAACGGACCGGGAACGCCTGATACGCGAGGTTGCCGAACTGGAGGCGGCCAGAACCGAACTGGAGGGTAAAAACAGCAGCATCGTTTTGGAGATCGACCAGGTTCAGCGGCAGCACGAAGGACTGCAATCTCAAATCAGTGAGATGAAGGAGACCATCGCAAGGGAAAATAACGATTCATCCTGCCTCCGCGGTCGCATCGACACCTTGAATCAGGCATTGGAAACCGGAAAGAATGACCTGATGAAAATGGTGGCCGAGGAGGCCCGGGTTAAAAACACCCACCAGAACGCCGCCAACAACCGTGAGAACCTCAAGCGCCGTCTTAAACGAACCGATGAAGAAACCGCATTGGCCGAAAAAACCGTGCGGGAAGCGGCCGGCCGCCATGAGGCCGCCGAGGCCGACCTGACCCGGATAAAAAACGAAATCCGGGATATGGAAGACCGAATCGCATCCTCGAAGAAGGAACTGGATGCCGCCATCGCGTCCCTGTCCGCCCAGGTCAAAACCGCCCAGACCATGGATATGGAGCGCAACAAGGCCCGCAGCAGCCTGGCCACCCTGAAAAAGATGGAAGCCAACCTGGACTGGTATAAAGACGGGGTCAAGGCGGTACTAAACGCCGCCAGACAGGAAACGCCGCATCCGGATGCCACCCGGCCCACCGGCATCGTCGGGCTTCTGGCCGATGTGCTCGATCCGGCCCCCACCTATGAAACCGCTGTGGAAGCAGCCCTGGGCGAATCCCTCCAGTATATCCTGGTGCAGGACCAGCCCTCGGGCGCCCATGCCATCGGCTATCTGCAGCAGGCCCAGGCCGGACGGTGCGGATTCATCCCTGTGGGCGGCATGCGGGCCATGGACGATCGCCCGGACAAACGGCCGGAATCCGACCGTCTCCTGCTGAATCATGTCCGGATCAAGGAAGGTTTCGAATCCGTGGCAGGCGCCCTGCTCGGCCACGTGGTGGTCGCCGACACCCTGGACGCGGCCCGGGATCTGCACAACCGCAACGGCCGCGTGCAGACCGTGGTCACCCGGGGCGGCGACCTGCTGTCCCACCAGGGAGTGATGATCGGCGGCAGCCCGGACAAGCTGTCGGGCATTTTGGCTAAAAAACAGGAAATCAAATCCTTGGCCGCCCGGTGTGATCGGCTGGACAAAGAGGTTGAGGAGGCGCACGACGTCCAGAAGGAAATGGAAATCCGGGTCCGCGGCCTTGAAAAGCACCTGCAGGAAGCCATCGCCGAAAAAAGTCATGCCGCCCAGGACGCCATGGAGGCGGAAAAAGACCTGTACCGGGCCGGGGAAGATTTGAAAAGCGCCCGGCGGCACCTGGAGATTGTCCGGCTGGAGCAGGAACAGCTCATGGGAGAGGAGATGGACCTGGACGAAGAGATCCAGCGCCACCATACCCTGTTGGAAACCATTGCCCGCAAGGTCACCGAGGCCCAGGAACAGGTGGCCCGCGCATCGGCCCAAATGGATGAAACCGCCTCCCAGTTGGAAGCCTTCAACCAGCGGATCGTGGACCTGAAGCTCAAACTCACCTCCGCCAGCGCCAATCTGGACAACTGCACCGGCACGCTTCGCCGCCTGAAGGATTTCCAGGCGGACGGGAGCCGACGTCTCGAACAGCTCTCCCGTGACATTTCCGCCAAAAGCGAAAAACTAGAAGGGACCGCCAAGCGCAACGAAATCACCCGCAGGGATCTTGCCGCCCATTACGATGCCCTGAAAGAATTGGACGGCAGGCTCGGAGCGGACGAAAAGGCGTTTGGTGACATTGATGCCGTACTGAAGGAGAATGACGCGCAGATTTCCCGGATCCAGAACGAGCGCGAAGGCCTTCATCAGAAGATCCGAATGCTGGAAATGGATTTGGCCGAGAAGCGAATCAAGCGGGAAAACCTGGAGAACCGCTGCCAGGAATACTACCACTGCGCCATCGCCCAGCTTAAAGAAACCGACGACCAGGCGGATGAAACCGGCCAACAACGCCCCGAGGAACTGGAGACGACCCTTGCCGCCATCCGCCAGAAAATCATAACTATCGGCGATGTCAACCTGGAGGCAATCCGCGAATTCGAGGAACAGAAATCGCGGTACGATTTTCTTTGCGAGCAGCGGGACGATCTGGTCAAAGCCATCGACGGCCTGCACAAGGTAATCCGCAAGATCAACCGCATCACCCAGGAACGGTTTCTGGACACCTTCAACCGCATCAACGAAAAACTCCAGGAAGTGTTTCCACGGCTGTTTGAAGGCGGCACCGCCCGCCTGGAACTGACCAACCCCAGCGAACCGCTGGAAACCGGGGTGGAGTTCCTGGTTCACCCGCCAGGAAAAAAACTGACCCGCATGAGTCTGCTTTCCGGTGGCGAAAAGGCCCTGTCGGCCATCAGTTTCATCTTTTCCATCTTTTTGCTCCGGCCGGCATCCTTTTGTCTCATGGATGAGATCGATGCGCCGCTGGACGACGCCAACGTCATGCGCTTCAACAACCTGATGAAGGTAATCGGGGAAAAATCCCAGATCATCATGATCACCCACAACAAGAGCAGCATGGAGTTTGCCGACACCCTTTTCGGCATCACCATGGAACAAAAAGGGTTGTCCAAGGTGGTATCGGTCAACCTGGACCGCGAGAACCACTCAAAGGAATTGACCGCTGCCTAGGAGCATTGAAGGATTTACATGGCATTCAACTGGTTGAAAAAGAATAAGGACAAAAAAGCGGTGCCGGATGCACCGCCCATTCCCGATAAGGAAGCGACCGCAGCGCCGTCGATGGATGACAGCGGCGATGCGCTCGTTCATGAACCGGAAGCACCCGTCAACGGGAGTATTGAACCGACAGCGGCGGCTGAACAGCAGGCTGACTCACCTGTCCCGGCGGAGGAAGCGGCGCCGGCAACATCGCCGGCGGAGAGGAAGCCCGCTGAAAAAAAGGGCAGGGGCCTGTTCGCCCGCCTGAAATCCGGACTTTCCAAAACCCGCAGAATTCTCACCACCGATATCGACGACCTGTTTCTCGGCAAAAAACTGGTCGACGACGATATGCTTGAGGACCTGGAAGAGTTGTTGATCACCGCCGACATGGGTGTCCGGACCACCATGGACATCATGGAGCGGATCTCGAAAAAACGGTCGCGCATCGCCGGCGCCAAGGAGTTGAAAGCGATCTTAAAAGAAGAGATCCTGGCCTATTTCGATGCCCTGCCCGGCCCCGCGCCCGAACCCGACGCCAAGCCTCACGTCGTCATGGTGGTGGGCGTCAACGGTGTGGGCAAAACCACCACCATCGGCAAACTGGCCGCCCTTGAGTCCCGCAAAGGAAAGAAAGTACTGGTGGCCGCCGCCGACACGTTCCGGGCAGCCGCCATCGAACAGATCGCCATCTGGGCCGAACGGGCCGGGGCGGACATCGTCCGCCGCAAGGATAATGCCGATCCGGCGGCCGTGGCCTACGACGGTATCGATGCCGCAATTTCCAGAGGGACGGACATCGTCTTCGTCGACACCGCCGGCCGCCTGCACACCAAGGTAAACCTGATGGAAGAGATCAAAAAGATCCAACGCACCCTGGCCAAACGGATGCCCGGCGCTCCCCATGAGGTGCTGCTGGTACTGGACGCCACCACGGGCCAGAATGCCCTGTCACAGGCCAAGATGTTCAACGAGGCGCTGGGGGTCACCGGCATCGCACTCACCAAGCTGGATGGTACGGCGAAGGGCGGCATCGTGGTGAGCATCTGCAGCGGCCTGAACATCCCGCTGAAATATATCGGTGTGGGAGAAAACGTCGAAGACCTTCAACCATTCGACCCGAAGCAGTTCGTGGAGGCGTTATTTTAGGACTGGATTGGATTCAATCCTTGAACCCTTGACCCCTGGAATCCTTGAACCCTTTTTTTCAGGTCCCGGCCATCTGTCGGCCGGTCTTTCGATACAGCTGGAAGCCGATAATCCCTGACTTTTTAATTTGGTTGGCCGATTCAAAGGCCTGGATGGTTTGCAGGGCGGCAACCTCGATGCCGGGTACGGCCACAACCGGACAGATGTACTGCGCCCGCCGATTCGTCAGCCCGGACCCATGAAGCTCGGTTTCGGTCAGGATGCCAAGCAGGGTAAAATTGCTGCTCGCCCCGGCCAGAACGGATATGACCGCCGGGTTGCACCGGAGGTTGTTCAAAAACAGATCCAACGGGTTGCGGGCCCATCGGGAACTAAATAACCAGCGGCTGATTTTTTTGGGATACCCGGTGAGCTGCCATTCCTCGGCTCGCCGGTTATTGATCACCGCCACGGCGGAGAATTCACAGGACAGGCCTCTGGCCTGGGTGGTATCGCGGTTGTAGCTCAGATATTGCAGGTTCTGTGTTTTATCAGGCATGCCGCCGATCACCAGAACGTCTTTCAGCAACGGGACATTCGGCTTGACCACCCGTGCCACAGAATGGATGAGATCATCGATATAATTGTTTTTCAACCTGGTGCCCTCCCCGGTTCCGGCAATTCCCAAGATGTGATCCAGTCCCCTTCTTTTACTGACATTTCACCCGACCATCCGTCAACTGCTTTTTAGAAACGAAAAAAAAACCGCCTGCTAATTTTTCTACGCTTCGGCCGCCCGGGAAGGTGACCGCTGCCGTCGGATGAAGTCCACCACTTGGCGGGCATACATCTGCGGGTAGTGCTCGAAAATGTTGTGCCCGCATTTGGGAAAAACCAGCAGTTCACCCTTGATCGAATGGCGGTAAAAGTCAACCCCCTGTTCCACATCGAAAAAATAGCCCCGGTCCGGGTACATGACCAGGATCGGACAGGTCACCTGTGAAATGGCTGGCCGGAGATCGAAAAAGCCGGTTTGGCCATAACAACCGCCCCCCTGAGCACAGATGTCGTAGAAGATCCTCCCCCGGTCGGCGCCGTGCCAGCGGATGTATTTTTTTTGAAGCGCCGGAGCCAGGTCGTCAAAAGTTGCCGGCAACTTCTGACGGTTGAACGCCTGCATTGAGATGACGCTGTGGCACAGGGTGCTGGCAGTGACGAGGGTTCTGACCTGGCCAGGAAAACGAACGGCATAGTCCACACCCACCACGCCCCCTTCGCACTGGCCGACGATGTGAAAGCGGTCGAGCTCCAGCAGAGCCACCAATTCAGCCATTGCCGACACGCTATGTTCGCGGAAATCCTCATCCACATAGTGGCCGGCGAAATCAGCACCGCCATCCGACCGACCGAATCCGCGCCGGTCGTATAACAGCACCCGGAAACCGGCCGCCACCAGCATCGGATAGATCCCTTCCCACATCATGCCGCAGGCGAATCCGTTGTGCAGCAGTACGATGGTCTCTCCTTCCCCGTGGATTTCATAGTGCACGTCCAGGCCACCGATCTTCACCATTGGCATTGGCAAGCCCTCAACCGCTTAGAGTTCAAGAACTATCCCGACCGGGCAATGATCCGATCCGAAAATGTCGTTGTCGATGAACGCATCTTTCAGCCATCCTTTCCGGATAATGTCCTCGGAAACGAAAAAATAGTCGATACGCCAGCCGGCGTTGTTTTTCCGGGCATTGAAGCGGTAGGACCACCATGAGTATTTCACCGCATCGGGATAGCGGTGGCGAAACGTGTCCACGTAGCCCATCCCGACGATGCGGTCCAGCCACCGGCGTTCAATGGGCAGGAATCCGGATCGCTTGGAATTGGGCCCGGGGTGCTTCAGGTCAATGTCGTTGTGGGCCGTGTTGAAATCACCGGTGATGATCAGGCTTTTTCCCTGTTTGCGCAACCTTTCGGCATAATCGAAAAAGGCCTGGTAGAAGTCCAGTTTGTAGTGGAGGCGCTCCTCGCTGATCTGGCCGTTGGGGAAATAGACGTTAAAAAACGTAAATGCATCGAATTCCAGTTCCACCACGCGGCCTTCATCGTCGAACCGGGGGATGCCGATGCCGTGGCGCACCGCCCGGGGAACCAGGCGTGAATAAGCGGCCACCCCACTGTATCCTTTTTTAACCGTTGAAAAGGAAAAGGCGGCCTCGTAATCATCGATGGCCTTCATGGTTCGGGTCAACTGGCCTTCCTGGAGCTTGGTTTCCTGGAGCCCAACGATGTCGGCATCCAGGCTGCGGATGGATGCCAGAAAATCCTTTTTCATGACGGCCCGGTAGCCGTTGACGTTCCAGGAAATCAGTTTGATGGTTTGCGTTGGCATGGTTGCCTCCTAATGTAGGCGTTGAGCTAATCAATTTGGCAAGACTAGAGGGAGGAAGCCGTATTTGGTATACTGCGACGACCGATAACGCCGTCCAAATTGATTATCTCAACGCCTACAGCGTATCAACGGTGGCGGTCCACTCCAATTCTCGGGCACATGGCGGCCACCGGGCATCGGCTGCAAAAAGGGGAAACGGGCCGGCACAGCACCTGGCCGAAGGCCACCAGCAGTTCGTTGTAGCGGACCCAGTGCCGCCTGGGCAGTTTCTTGCGCAGCACCTGCTCGGTCTTGTCCGGAGCTTTCGTCTTGACGTAGCCGATGCGGTTGCTGATCCGGTGCACGTGGGTGTCCACACAGATAGCCGGGATTTTGAACCCTTCCACGAGAACCAGGTTGGCGGTCTTGCGGCCCACACCGGGCAGGGCGGTAAGTTCCTCCAGGGTATCCGGCACCTTGCCGCCGTGGCGGTCCAGCAATATCCGGCTGATGGACAGCAGCCGCTTGGCTTTGGTGGGATAGAACCCCACCGGATAGATCAGTGTTTCGATTTCCCGCGCCGGCAGCTTGACCATCGCTTCCGGCGTCCGGGCCACCGCCAGCAACCGCTGGGCAGCCACACCGGTCACTTCGTCCTTGGTGCGCAGGGACAGCAGGGTGGAGACCAGAACCTCGAAAGGGGTGGCCCCGCGGTTGGCAATAAAGGTGATGATGGGCGGATTCCACTGGCGGTAATTGGCTTCGATGGCGGCAACAAAGCGGTCGATATCAAAAGCTGTCTGTGGGGTCATGGCAATCGGTTCTTTCCGGGTCCATAGGAGAGACGGGCAACATCAGCGCTACCGTGCATCCATACACCGACCGACCGTTCAGGTAAAGCCCCGCGTCCGTATCGCCGCATTTGTAAAGTCATACAGCCACACAAAACTTTACATTGACATTTACATTTTGTTTTTTATAATGGAGGCAGCTTAATCACCCAATTTTCGGAATCCGAAAGTTGAGTGGGTCATCGATGCATGGAGAGGCAAAATGGGATTCGAACTGACGCCGGCTCAGAAACGGCTTTTCGATTATCTGAAAACCATGATCCGACGCACCGGCAGCACGCCCAGTCTCCGCCAAGCGGCTCATGACCTGGGAGTCAGCCATGCCGCCGTCTCCCAGAGCCTGAAGCTGTTGGAGCAAAAAAACGTGGTCAAGCGCCAGGGCCGCTACAGCCGCACCCTTCACCTGCTCAGTCCTACCGGTGAGACAACGGCGGCCCAGCGGTGGCGGGAAGTGCCGGTAGTGGGTCGGGTCACCGCCGGCCTGCCCCTGTACGCCCAGCAGGAGTGGGATGGCAGCCTGGTGCTGGACGGCACCCTTTACCGCGGCCAGCATCTTTTCGCCCTGCGGGTACGGGGGGATTCCATGAAAGAGGCGGGCATCCTGGACGGGGACATGGCCGTGTGCGCACCCCGCCAGTACGCCGAAAGCGGAGAGATCGTCGTGGCCCTGATCCACGGGGAGGACGCCACGGTAAAACGGTTCTTTCTCCACCGGGACCACGTGGAACTGCGACCGGAAAACCCCGACTACCCGACCATGCGCTACGGGTTTGACGATGTGCTGATTCAGGGGCGGGTGGTGGGTATCCAGCGGATATTACATCCCAAACAACCGCCAAAGACACATAAAAACATGTGAGGGAAGAATCCAGAAGACAGAATTCAGTATCCAGAAGGATTGTTGTCGCTCCGCTCCACCGTATCAATAAAATGGATGGCGCCGAAGGCGATTTCCTCATTCTGGATTCTGGCTCCTGAATTCTGAATTCATCGAGCAAACAGAAACGAATTCTTTTTTCCAAACAACAGTCATGCAACGTAAAGAGACTCAAAATCCGGCCCAAATTCTGGTGGGAACCAGCGGATACGCTTACAGCGAGTGGGTGGATGCCGGCTTCTACCCGCCGGGCACCGGCTCCGACCGGATGCTGGCACACTACGCCCGTATCTTCCCGGTCACCGAGATCAACTATACCTGGTATCAGATGCCCAAGGCACCGGCCATAGACCGCATGCGGCGCAAGGCGCCGGAGGATTTTCGCTTTGCCGCCAAACTCACCCGCACCCTGACCCACGAGGTGGACGCCAACGGATGGCCGGCCCAGGCGGTTCTGTACCGGGAGGGCATCGCCCCGCTGGTGCAGTCGGGTCAGTTGCTGGCCGTGCTGGTGCAGCTGCCGCCCTTTTTCCGGCGCAATCCGGAAAACCGCAGCTATCTGTCCCGGCTGCTGGATGCCCTTTCCGGCCTGCCCCTGGTCGTGGAGTTCCGCCACGCTTCCTGGGCCATCGACCGGGTGTTCGCCGCCCTGGAAGCGCGCCGGGTCACCCTGGCCTGCGTGGACGGCCCGGAACTAAAGGATCTCTTCCCGCCCCTGGCCATGGTCACCAACCCGGACCTGTTCTACATCCGCTTTCACGGCCGCAACGCTGCCGGCTGGCGTTCGGGCAGCATGCAAAAACAGTTCGACTACGACTACAGCGACGACGAACTGGCCCAGTGGTCCCGGTCGCGCATTCCCGAAATGACCCGGCAGGCAGGCACCGGCATCATTTTTTTCAACAACCACGTCCGCGGCCAGGCACCGAAGAATGCCCGGATGCTGATGGAACAGCTGACAGAAAATTGAAGACAGAATTCCGATCCCGAAGTTCTGGCCTCTGACCTCAGGATTTTGATGTAATCGTATAAACTCACATTCCAGACGGGTCCGTAAAACGTTCGAGATCAAGGCTTGCGAATCCTGAGGAATGAGGCGTACTTGTTGTACGCCGCAGTGACGAGGGATGAAGCCTAACGCAGATATCGGACGTTTTAGGGATCCGTCAATCATGGAACGATCGATCATTCACATCAACGTCGCCGACTTCGCCGTCGCCGTGGAGCGCGTACTGGATCGCCGGCTCGACAGCCGGCCGGTGATCGTCGCACCGGAAGGAGCCACCCGGGCCGCGGTGCTCGACATGAGCGAAGAGGCCTTTCAGGCCGGGGTGAGAAAGCACATGCCCCTGAACCGTGCCCTTCGCCGGTGCCGGGACGCCCGGGTACTGCCCCCCCGCCCGGATCGCTATGGCCAGGCCATGGCCCGGATGCTGAAATCCGCCATGCCCTGCTCACCCTTGATCGAGCCGGGCGAGGGCGATGGACATCTGTTTGTGGATGTCACCGGCAGCAGCCGCCTGCTGGGACCGCCGGTGGATGTGGCCTGGCGGCTGTCCCGCCGGATCCGGCGGGACATCGGCCTGGTGCCCATCTGGTCGGTGGCCACCAGCAAGCTCATCGCCAAAATCGCCACCCGGCTGGTCAAACCCCTGGGCGAGTATATCGTGGACCCCGGCGACGAAGCAGCCTTTCTGGCACCCCTGCCCCTCTTTCTGGTGCCCGGCATCGAGCCAGACGACTTTGCACGATTGAATGATTTGAACATGATCCGGGTGTTTCAGGCCGCCATGCTCAGCACCGATCAGATGGAAACCCTTTTCGGCCATCGGGGGCGCTTCATCCATGATCGGCTTCACGGCATCGACCCGTCGCCCGTTCGACCCGTGGACGATCCGCCGCCGCGGGTCGTCGAATGCGAGGAATTCGGCGACGACACCAATGACCATTCGCAGATGGAACGCAGCCTGTACCGGCTGGTGGAACAGGCAGGGCGACAGTTGCGGCACCAGGCCCTGGCCGCCCGGCGGGTCGCCTTGGTCCTGGACCACACCGACGGCGTCCGGCGAATCCGCCAGGTAACGGCCGCACCGGCTACGGCCAATGATTTCACTCTTTTCACCCATGCCCGGCGAGTGCTCAATCTGGCCTGGACCCGGCGGGTCCGGCTGCGGCGCATGACCCTCGTCTGCGACCGTTTGACCTATCCGCCGGCCCAGCGTCTGTTGTTCGAACCGGAACGCCGCATGGCGGAAAGACAGGACCGGCTGGTGGCGACCATGGATCGGATCCGTCAGCGCTTCGGCACCGATGCATTGGCCATGGGGCGGATGCTGGCGGCGTAAGCCGGATGACAGAGGTCAGAAGACTGAAGTCCGAATTAAGGGATTGAAAGATTCAGGAATTAACCGAACCCAAACACACCAAACACAGGAAACGCAATGAACTCAACAAACCCAATGGACCCGACCTACCGCCTGGGCATCGACCTGGGCGGCACCAAGATCGAGGCCATCCTGCTGGACCCGGATGGCCGCAGCCTGCTCAGGGAACGCATGGCCACGCCGCGTGATCCGGACGGCCCTGCCGAATACGAAAAGATTCGGGATGCCGTCCACGCGCTGACCCGAAGCACATTGGATAAAGTGCCCAACGGTCAGTGTTGCACCATCGGCATCGGCATCCCCGGCACCATCAACGATCAAAGCGGCCGGGTCCAGAATGCCAACACCACCGGGCTCATCGGCCACCCCTTCCAAGCGGACCTGGAGCGCCTCCTGGGCCGCCCCATCGCCATGGAAAACGACGCCAACTGCTTCACCCTGGCCGAAGCCAGAGATGGCGCGGCCAAAGGGTATCACCTGGTGTTCGGCATCATCCTGGGCACCGGCTGCGGCGGCGGTATCAGCATCGGCGGACACATCCACACCGGCCGGCACCGCATCGGCGGGGAGTGGGGCCACTTTGCCGTGGACCCGGCAGGCATGCGCTGCTACTGCGGCAACCGGGGGTGCGTGGAAACCAAAATCAGCGGCGGCGGTGTGGCCCGATCCTTTTTCGAACACACCGGACGGCAACTCACCCTGGAGCAGATCACCGACGGGTACCGGCAGGGTGACGCCGCGTGCACAACCGCTTTCGAGCAGTTTCTGGACGATTTCGGCCGCTGTCTGGGAGGATTGATTTCCATTCTCGACCCCGATGCCGTAGTGCTGGGCGGCGGGGTATCCAACATCGACGAGCTCTACACCCTGGGGCTGAAGCAGGTACGGCGCTACGCCTTCCACGAACGCGTGGAGACACCGATTCTCAAGCATCAGCTGGGCGATTCGGCCGGCGTTATCGGCGCCGCCTGGATCGGCAGGTGAGACAGCAGACAGATCGCAGCGGATAGCTCATGGCAACGGTAGTTTTGCCGATTTTATCATAAAATCAGCCGTCTTCTTTCATTTTGGCATTTGGTTTTTGACATTCAGCCTTTTTATCGCTGCCAGATGCCGGCGACCGTTCCCACACCTATCAGCCATCAGCTATGAGCAATAAGCTAATTCCCCTCACCGTCCGCTCCCACTACTCGCTCATGTGGGGCACCGACTCGCCGGCCGCGATCTGCCGGGCCGCCCGACGCATGGGATACGACCGCCTGGCCCTCACCGACACGGACAACCTCTACGGCATGTGGAAATTTCTCAACGCCTGCCAGGAGGAAGGACTCACCCCCATCATAGGGGCGGAGATCACCGATCCGAACAAGAGACACCGCGCCGTCTGCCTGGTTAAGGATACAACCGGCTACGCCAACCTGTGCCGATTGATCACCCGGCGCCACCGGGACCCTGCATTCGATCTGTCCACCGCCCTGCCCCGCCTGGCCGGCGGCCTGCTGGTGCTGGTCAACCACGCCGGCCTGCTGGCGGCCTGGCACCGGGCCGGGGTCCGCACGGCTGTGGCTCTGCCCCGTCGGCCCCCATCCCCTTTCCATCCCGTGGTGCAGACGGCCCGAAACCTGGGTATCCCCCTGGTAGCCACGCCGGGCAGTTTTTTTCTGGAACCGGACGGATACGCCGTCCATCGCCTGTTGCGGGCCATCGCCGGCAATACGACCCTTTCCCGGATCGATCCCGGCGACACGGCCGCGGAAGAGGCCTGGCTGGCGCCGGCCAAGGAATATCACCGGCGATTCGCCGCTTGCACGGAAGCGGTGGACAACACGTGCAGACTTGCCGATGAATTAGCCTTCGTCGGCCCGTCCTTTGGTCTAGTCATGCCGCCGTGGGAAGACGCCAGGGACCTCAGCGCCGATGATTGCCTGCGCCGGGCAGCCTATGCCGGTGCCCGCACCCGTTACGGGGAAGAACTGGACGAGGCCCTGGTGGAGCGACTGGAACACGAGTTGGCCGTCATCGCCCGCATGGATTTTTCGGCCTATTTCCTGGTGGTACAAAAAATCGTGTCCCAAAGCCCCCGCACCTGTGGCCGGGGATCGGCCGCCGCCTCCCTCGTCGCCTACTGTCTGGGCATCACCAACGTCTGCCCGGTGAAACACAACCTCTACTTCGGCCGATTCCTCAACCCCGGACGAACGGACCCGCCGGACATCGACGTGGATTTTGCCTGGGATGAACGGGACTCGGTCATCGACGGCGTGCTGGACCGCTTTGCCGGCCAAGCGGCCATGGTCGCCAGCCATATTCTGTTCCAGCCCCGCATGGCCCTGCGGGAGACCGCCAAGGTTTTCGGCATGCCCGATGCCGAGATCGGCGAGGTCACCCGGCGCCTGCCCTGGTTCTGGCAGCGGGGAGAACTGGACGCGGGATTGCTGGAAAACCTGAGGCAGCGCCCGGAAACCCGCCACCTGGATTTCGTTCACCCCTGGCCCCAGATCATGGCCCTGGCCCAGCGGATCATCGGCATCCCGCGCCACCTCTCGGTGCATCCCGGTGGTGTGGTGATAACCCCGGGTCCCATCCGCGACTATGTCCCCATCGAAAAAGCCCCCAAAGGGGTCCCCCTCATCCAATGGGACAAGGAGGACGCCGAGGATGCCGGCCTGGTGAAAATCGATCTTCTGGGCAACCGGAGCCTGGGAGTGATCCGGGATGCGCTAACCAGCGTGAGGGCAAACGGCATCGACTTCGACGAAAGCCGCTGGGAGCCCGAGGACGATCCGGCTACCCGGGATACCGTGGCCCGGGGCCGCACCATGGGCTGTTTTTACATCGAAAGCCCGGCCATGCGGCTGCTCCACCAGAAAGCCGGCAACGGCGACTTCGACCACCTGGTGATTCACTCCTCGATCATCCGGCCGGCGGCCAACGCCTATATTCAGGAGTACCTGCGCCGCCTGCACGGTGGCAGTTGGGACCCCATCCATCCGCTGCTGGCCGACGTGCTGGACGAAACCGTCGGCATCATGGTCTACCAGGAAGACGTCTCCCGCGCGGCCAAGGCCCTGGCCGGTTTTTCCGACGCCGAGGCCGACGGCCTGCGCAAGATTATCGCCAAAAAGGATCGGCAGCGGCAGTTGGCCGATTTCCATGACCGCTTCATGGACGGCGCCGCAACCCGGGGTGTATCCCCGGATCAGGCCGTTGCCGTATGGCAGATGATGATGAGCTTTTCCGGGTACTCCTTCTGCAAACCTCACAGCGCTTCCTACGCCCGGGTGTCGTTCCAGGCGGCCTTTCTCAAGACCCATTACCCGGCCGAGTTCATCGCCGGGGTCATCAGCAACCAGGGAGGCTTCTACAGCACGTCTGCCTACGTTTCCGAGGCCCGGCGCATGGGGCTGGTGGTTGATCCGCCGGACGTCAACACCAGTCTGATCCGATGGACAGGCAAAGCCCGCCGTTTAAGGGTGGGCCTGATGGCGGTTGGCGGATTGGGCGGACCTACCATGGAGAGAATCATAGCGTGCCGGCAGACGTCCGATTTCAGCGACATCACCGATTTTCTCGATCGCGTGCAGCCCCATGAAGACGAGATTCGCGCCATGATCCACTGCGGCGCCCTGGACACGTTGGACACCGAGCGTTCGCGGACCCGATTGCTGTGGGCCCTGGCCCAATGGCAGGCAGCGCGGCGGCGGTCACGGGGACAGGCGGATCTGTTCTCAACCCGGCGACTCACCGCGACTGAAACGCCACCGCCTGTATTTCCGCCGGAGGACCCGACCACGCGCCTTCGTCGTGAATATGCGGTTCTGGGGTTTCTGTGCGGCCAACACCCCATCACCTTGTTTGCCGACGTTATCAAGACGATGCACACCGTGAAGGCGAACCGCCTTCCGGGTCTGGTAGGGCGGCGGGTTCGCC
This sequence comes from Deltaproteobacteria bacterium, assembly GCA_020444075.1. Lineage (GTDB taxonomy): Bacteria > Desulfobacterota > Desulfobacteria > Desulfobacterales > Desulfosarcinaceae > Desulfosarcina. The sequence continues at coordinate 53,310 of JAHLLR010000012.1, read as the reverse complement.
TGGCCGCCTGGCTGGTCACCGGCAAGGTGGTGCATACCCGCCACGGGGATCCCATGGAGTTTCTCACCTTCGAAGACGAGACCGCTATCGTTGAAACCACTTTTTTCACCGAACCCTACCGCCGCTTCTGTCACATGATCGACCGGAACCGGCCCTACCTGCTGGCGGGAAAGGTGGAAGCGAACTGGGGCGCCGTGACCCTGACCGTGGATCGGGTGCAGGCCATAGAAAGAAGGGTGAAGGGTGAAGGGTGAAGGGTGAAGGGTGAAGGGTGAAGGGTGAAGGGTGAAGGACGCAATCATCATGAACGCGTTGCGTCAAGTAAAAAGCGTTGTCCTTGGCCCGGGATGCGTTATTTGGAAGCCCGTTTCACGGCACGCTGGAGGGCGCCGGTGATCTTTTTGGCCGGCCAGGCCGTCACCGACCATCCGATGGCCATAATCATCAGCCAGGCCATCACTTCCCCGCCCTGGCTCAGGTTCCGTCCCTGGGTAAGCAGCGGTCCCAAAAAAAGGGCGCAAACAAAACCGGCGACGATGCGCCAGATATCTTCTGAAAAAAGCAGATAAAAGAATATATAGGAAACGGTTATGGGGCGTTTTTGCATGCTCACTCCTTGGGCAACCATGATATCCGGTCGTTGCATAAAAGCTTTTGGCCGCCGGGTCAAGGGCTACGGGAAAAATTGTTGGCCCGGGATGGAACCGGATGGCAGACCGGCGGCAAGGCACGGATTGACACGACGGCCCTTTTCACCTATTTTGAGACGGTGACGAACGGGAACCGGGAATGAATTTAACAACGAGCTTTGATACACTGGGCATAGGCCCGGACACGGATGAAGCGCAGGCCAAACGCGCCTACAAGGCCCAGGTGCGGCGCTGGCATCCGGATCAGTTTCCCGAGGGGTCGGCCACCAAGGCCGGGGCCGAAGAGCAACTGAAGCAGATCAACATCGCCTACGCCCGTGTCAAAGCTCACCTGGCCACGCACCGGCCGGATCCCACGGTCACCGCCCCCCCGCCTCCGAAACAGGGCACCGCCGACCGCCCCGTACCAACCGATGAAAAATCGAAAAAGCGTTCCTGGGTCGACCACCTGTTCGACACCCTGAACGCCTTTGCGGGAAACCGTGCCGCCGAACCATCGTCACCGCCGACCAATGAAACCGATGCAAACCGGCGAAAGAGCTTTGAACAGGTTCTCGATGAAATGGCCGGTGGCGGAATCCCCCCCAAAAAGACGCGCCAACCGGGCAACCCTGCCGCCGCTCACCGCCGCGCCGCTTCCGGCTACCGGCCACACCGCCGCAGTGGGGGAGCCGTGGGTACGGTGGGCATCCCGGAAAGCCCGGGGCCGGTTAAACCGGTAGGCCGTGTTCGGGGAATCGGCAGGAGCCGATAAAGCTTTATCAGTCCACCGCTTTCAGCAGGGCAACCATCAGCCGCCACACCTTTTCCACCGATGGCAGATAGAGCCGCTCGGACGGCGAGTGAGGATTCTCCATGGTGGGCCCCAGGGAAATCATATCCATGCCCGGGCACCGGTCACCGATCACCCCGCACTCCAGGCCCGCATGCATGACCTGCACCGTGGGCGCGGCATCAAAAAGCTCCCGATAAAGCGACGTACAGCGTTTGAGCAGCGGGGATTCCCGGTTCATGGGCCACGATGGATAACCCGAACCCGTGTGAACCGTGGCCCCGGCAAGGCGGCCTACGGACTCAACCGCCAGGCACATGGCATCGAGCCGGGAGGGCACTGAACTTCGCTGGCTGGAGGTCACCGCCAATGCATCGTTGCTTATCTCCACCATGGACAAGTTGGTGGATGTCTGCACCAGAAGCGGAAAGTCCTCGGCCATTTCAGCCGGGCCGCAGGGCAGCGCCGCCAGCAGGTTCACCACCATGGCCGTATCGTTTTCCGTTACGCCGCGGCCATCCGCAGCGGCTGGTCCTTTTTTTTCAATATGGATCGTCAATCCCGGGTCTGCCGTCCGGTACTCCTGTTCGATGATCCGTGCAAGCGAATCGAGCGCTTTCACCAGTTCATCGATCCGATCACGGCGACAGGCGGCAAGCGCCTCGCACGCACGGGGAATCACATTTCTGCCGGTGCCTCCCTTCAGTTCCACAAGCCGCATCGGTGCGACCGAAATCCCGGCACTCAGCAGGCGGGCCATGACCTTGTTGGCATTGGCACGATGCTTGGCGATGTCGACCCCGCTGTGCCCCCCCTTCATGCCGTGGGCGGACACGCCCACCCATTCAAACCCGCCATCAAGGACCTTTACGTCCAATGGCCGGTTGATGGTGGTGTTTCGACCCCCCGCACATCCGACGATAAAGACCCCTTCATCCTCGGAATCCAGGTTGAGAAGGATCCTTCCCGACAGCAATGACGGGTCCATCTTCAGAACACCGGTCAGGCCGGTCTCCTCGTCAACCGTAAAAAAAAGCTCCAGGGGAGGATGAGTGACTTCCGGACTGTCCACCAGGGCAAGGGCCAGGGCGATGGCTATCCCATTGTCCGCCCCCAGGGTGGTTTCCCGGGCAGTCAGCCAGGGGCCGTCCTGCACCATGCGGATAGGATCTTTGGAAAAGTCGTGATCCGAGCCGGCCTGTTTTTCACAGACCATGTCCATATGGCCCTGCAGAATGACGGTGGGTGCGTGTTCGAAACCGTTGGTGGCCGGAACCTGCACAACCAGGTTGCCGGCTGAATCCGCTTTTACAGCCAGGCCCCGGTCCATGGCCCATTGCTGCAGCCATCGGGAAATCTGCTGTTCCTGTTTCGAACATCGCGGAATCTGGTTAATCTGTTCAAAATAATCAATAATCGTCCGGGTCATCGGGTGCATGCATCGATCTCCTTAGTTGCAGCGATCCGTAAAAGCCGGGATCATGGGGGTAATTTCGAGAAAAGGAAGTCAAGATCTGAAAAAAAAAGCCGATATGCAAAATAGAATACCGTGGTGCAAAACGGAAGGATGAAAAAAACTCCATGAACACCAAATTCCTGATGACCATCGCGTTTTTGTTTTTTCTCTCATGGAGAAAGGCCGCAGACAGCTTCCTCCTGTTCTGCGCCCTGTTTGCCGCCGGCCTGTGCGTTTGCGTGTTCATCTACCGCATGGAAAACACCCACTCGGTCATCGACGAAAAGACCGAATAACCGGTGAGTTTTAGACGCCTACGGAGTCAGCTCATGTACGTCTTTCCAAACAGTCCAGCACTGCCTGGCAATTACCTGGTGCGGTCACCAGCAGGTGCTCTTCGATCCGCTCTCCGTTAAGGTAGTCGTTGAGATAGAATTTTTCACCACTGGCGGTAAACAGCCTCCCGCCGGCCGCCTCCACGATCATCCGCGCGGCGGCCAGATCCTGAAAGGATTCGTTGGCAGTCACAGCTACATCCGCGCGCCCCATGGCCACGTAACACAGGTGGGCGCCGGTACAGCCCAGGTTTCTGATCTTTCCGGGAAACCGGGAAACATAGTGCCGGTGAAATCTTGAAAAGGTGAACATCAGGCTTTCGTCGTCAATGGTACGATCATCGCTCATCCGGATGCGTTTATCACCCCAGAAGGCTTTGCCGCCGGCCCGGGCATGAAACAGGTCACCGGTGGCCGGCATGTAAAAGGCACCGAAAACCGGCCAGAAATTTTCCAGCAGCGCCAAAGACATCCCCCAGATGGGAATACCCGCCTGATAATTGTCCACCCCGTCAATGGGGTCGAAAATCCACAGATATCGCCGGCTATCGTGGGTATAGGCGGTGTCCGGCATTTTGCTGGTGAACATCCGGTGGTCGGGATACTGATCGCTCAAGGCTTGTTGGAAGCGTTTGCCGATCTGCAGTTCTGCCCGGGTAACCAATTTTTCATCAAATTTGATCAGCCCCCTGCCTTTGCCAAAGCTTTCCATTGCGGCTTGACCGGCACTGCGAATGGCGTTGATGGCAAATGCCGTTAACGCTTCGATCCCATGGATTGGCTCCTGTTTCATTTCCCCCCCTGATGGTTTAAGAGTCGGTTTTCCTGCAAACATAGATGGCCGGAAAAATGCAAAAACCGACACGCCGCTAACGAGGGGGGTCGGTTTTACTGATCATGGCATACACGCAAGGATCATCAGGCAACAGTGATAACGCTGAAACGACTGGCAATGACGACAGACATGCTCTCGACTGCAAATGATCAGGCATGAAAAACAGGACAGGCGGGTTTACAAGGGTCACATCCCCTTTTCTCCGTCAGAAATACCAGGGATAGCCGGCTATTTTTTAGAAGAGGCGTACCCATCGGCATACCATCCGCCGCCTTTCAGTTCGAAGCTGCATGCCGAAAGTATTTTCTTGGCCTTACCGTGGCATTTGGGGCACTCAACCGCTTGGGTATCCATCCGCACCAGTTCTTCGGTAATATGACCGCATTTGCACTGGAATTCATAAACCGGCATCACTTTTTCCTTTCTGGGTCAGGCAGCCTGTACAAGCGGCATTCTCACTTGCAAGTGCCCGTTTTTGAGCCAACTTAGTTCCGTTTTCGCATCGTGTCAAGACCCGATCATAACTGTTTTGAACCGCAACAGCGAGCGCATTCCCCGTCGCTTGCGGCGGGGTTAGCGAGCGAACCAAAAAAATAGACAGAATTCCTTACGGTCGAAGATTCCTCGCAGCTTGCTGCGAGGTTCTTCAATCTCGCAAAAATTAAAAAAAATCGGCGGATCCGAATCTCTCAGCCGGATCCGCCGATGGCATCACTGGAGCAATCTTGTCTATTTGCGCTCTATCTTTACCACCAGGTACCCGGCGTCACGTCGCTTGACCAGCAGTTGAATGATTTTGCTGTCTTCGTTCTTTTTCATCAGTTGAATAAAGTCTTTCCGGTCCTTCACGACGGTGCGGTTGATTTCTTTGATGATATCGCCGGGCCGTACATCGGCATCCCGGGCCAGGCTCTCATCTTTTACATCCGTGACCAACACACCGCTCTCCTTGCCGTCGATACCGAAACGACGGGCGATATCTGAATCCAGATCCGTGACCTCGATACCCAGTTCGTCGCTCTCCCGGCTCTGGGCGGCAACGGTCTTCTCATCATCGTCCCGTTTGGCCAGGGTTACCGTCAGGGCTTTTTTCTTGCCGTCCCTTATCAGGTCGATTTTTGTCTGATGCCCCACCGGCGTGTTGGCAATCATGGCAGAGAGCTCCCGGCCGGTGGTCACATTTTGGCCGTCCACGGACAATATAACGTCATTGACTTTGATCCCGGCTTTATCCGCCGGATCACCCTCGAATACCTGGGTTACCAGCACGCCCTTTTCAGCTTTCAGACCATAATAGTCGGCCAGTTCCGGGGTCAGGTCCTGAATCCCCACGCCCAGCCAACCGCGGGTGACTTCTCCCTTGTCTTTGAGTTGATCGATGATGCCTTTGGCCAGGTTGACGGGAATCGCAAAACCAATGCCTTGGCCGCTGGCGATGATGGCCGTGTTGATGCCCACCACCTCTCCATCCATATTTAGCAGCGGCCCGCCGCTGTTGCCCGGGTTGATCGAAGCGTCGGTCTGGATAAAATCGTCATAGGGTCCCGAACCGATGATTCGCCCTTTTGCGCTCACGATGCCGGCCGTGACCGTCTGTTCCAGGCCAAATGGGCTGCCAATGGCCACCACCCAGGTGCCCACCTTCAATTTTTCTGAATCGCCAAGTTCAAGGGGTTTAAGATTCTTGGCCCCTTCGATGCGAATCAGGGCAAGATCCGTCTTAGGATCCCGTCCCACCAATTCTGCGTCAAACTCCTTGTCATCGGCCAGAATCACCTTGATCTGATCGGCGTCCTCGATCACATGGTTGTTGGTAACGATGAAACCGCTGTCATCGATAATAAATCCCGAACCCAGGCTACGCTGTTTGAAGTCACGCTGTTGGCCGTCACCCTGGAACGGGCCGAAAAATTCGTCAAAAGGGCTCCGGTTGCCGCCATGGGGGTTACCGAAAAAATGACGGAAAACCGGACTGCCGCCCTTGATGGTTTTCACGGTACGAATGTTAACCACACCGGGTCTGGCTGCTTCGGCCAGTTCGCTGAAACTCTCCGGAGCGGAGAATGCGAACACCGTACTGACCGCTGGTGTGGCCGCCCAAAGCATTGCTGCCGCAGCGGGAACCAGAAAAAAAACAGAAACCGATGGAAACACCTTTTTAAATTTGATCATGAAGACCTCCTCAAACATCCTTTAGCATTAACGAAAGGGCAATTCATTCCACACCCGTGTCATTCAATGAAAGCTAACATAACCGCAAACGGTTACGGCAAGATGACTGAAAAATTACCAAACGGTAATCTTGGGACGAAAGGCTGGATGAGAGGGGGCGGATCGTGGGGCACCTTCAGTTGTTGCCCGACGATTCCGGCGTCTCATCAGGAGGTGATGAGGCCAGCTGTTCCTTCAATGCCATGCCGATCTGTTCCATCCGGTAGGGTTTTTTAATATAAGGACCGGCACCTAAACGCTGGGCTTCCCGCACGCGTTCAGATTCGGAAAAGCCACTGGCGATGATCGCTTTCTGGCCTGGAGAGATGGCCAGAATCTGGCGATAGGTGTCAAGGCCGTCCATCTCCGGTTCCATGATCATATCCAGAACGAGGATATCCACCGGCGTCCTGCGGATGAATTGAACCGCTTCCGCACCACTGGCAACCGTATCCACCTGATAGTCCAGGCGTTTGAGCATGAATTCAGCCAGATCTCGCTGTTCTTTGATGTCATCCACCACGAGGACAGATTCGCCGGCACCCCGGTAGCGATCGATGGGAAGCTCCTCAGCCGCCATTTTTTCAATCTGTCGGGTAATGGGAAAATAAAGATCAAATACAGTTCCTTGCCCTTCGATACTGCGGGCGTCGATAAAACCGCTATGATCTTTCACGGTACCCCATACCACCGCCATGCCCAACCCCGTGCCACTGCGGCCCATTTTCTTCTTGGTGTAAAAAGGCTCGAAAATCCGTTCCATGTCCCGGGCCGAAATCCCGATTCCGGTGTCGGCCACCCGCAGCAGCACATATTCGCCTTCCAAAACCGTCTCGAATCCGTGAATCGGCCGGTCCACATAGCAGTTCTGCGTGCTTACCGTGATCTCCCCGCCGTCAGGCATGGCCTCGGCAGCATTGGTGACCAGGTTCATGATGGTTTTCCCCAGATGTACCGGGGAGCCGACAATGTTGAATACCGCTGGAGCCAGGTCCGAATGAATCGTCACTTGGGGATGGATTGATTTAAGCTTGGTCAATTCGGGACTGTCCAGATATTCCTGAACCACGCGGTTCAATCCGATGACGTCGGTAGCGGCCACCCCCCGCCGTGCCAGGGTCAGCATGTCCTGAACAATGGCCGCTGCTTTTTCACCGGAGTTCTTAATGGTTTCGACGATGAGGCGTGTCTCGCTGCCCGCGGGGATATCCATGAGGAGTAGTTCCGGATATCCCACCAATCCCGAAAGGATGTTATTCAGATCGTGGGCCACACCACCGGCCAGGGTACCGATGGCCTCCATTTTCTGCGCCCGTTGAAGTCGCGCCTCCATCTCCTTCATCGCCGTAATATCCGTGGCCACGGTGAGCTGGACGATACGGCCGTCCTCCCACACGATGGCACGGGAATAGATGATGTACCAGCGGCCGTTGATCGGATTTTTTTCTTCCCAGGAATAGCTCTCACCGGGCCGGCCGTTTTCGTCCAGCATCAGGTGGTTCTTGCACGGGTGGCAGGGCCTGTCCAGTCCCTGAATCACTTCATGGCAGATTTTACCGACGACCTCGTCACCGTATGTCTGTTTCATGTGGTGGTTGGCCAGCAGAATAGTGTGGGTTTCCATATCGGACACATGGATATCCGCATCGATGCTGTCGAGGATCGATGCGAGTTGTTCGTGACTGGCCCGAACCCGTCCCTCGGCCTGTTTTCTCTCAAGGACCTCTTTATTCAAATCTCGATTAATCCGTTGAAGGGCAGTGGTGCGTTCTTCCACTCGCTTTTCCAGATTCCGGTTAATTGTGTCCGTTTTCTCCTTCTCTTTTTCCAACAGGTAATTCAGGAAAAAACTTTTGCGATGGTGGGTTTCGATGGAATAGCAGATGAGCATCCCCAAGAGATTGATCCCCATGAAATGAGCCCCAAAAAGCAATTGGATGACTCCGGTGGCTTCCATCAGCCACATCATGGCCCCCTGGTAACCGGCGATCACCAATAGCCCGGCAATGGAAGCGGTAATAAACCGGGCGTGAATAAAGGTGTATCCGAAAAAGACGCAAAAAATAATTCCCACCCCGTAATAATAGGCCTCGGGAGCAGGGGTGATCACCACCATGGCCACATAGGCAAAACCGGTGACCATGATGTAAAAGGCATTGAGGGGTTGCCACAGCCGCCGGTAGGCATCGGTATAGGAGAAGATCAGTCCAACCAGAAACACGGGACACACCAGCACATACCGGATGAACCATAGCTGTAATTTCTGTTCCGGAAACACATAGGCGTCAAGCACGCCGAATACGCTGAAAAAAAGGATTGCGTATAGTTTGCATCGGCGCACATGATCGATAGAGTTTGAAAAATAGGCTTTTTTAAAAAGGGGTTCCAAGGATTGGTGACTTCCCGTAAAGGCCAGGGTCAACGGATGAAGACTGACTCGAAGCATACTGTAGGGAATGGCGACGTCAACTTTCTCCATGGTTAAATTCATGCTTCACCGTTGGTTTTCGCCTGGCAGATACGGCATCGTGGTAGAATAAAAGGAGCGGGTTCAAGACCTGGATTCGACCTGTCGCCACTGCTCAACTGGATTGCATCCGGGGTAAGCTGAAGGTGAAAACGCTTCCATTTCCAGGCGTACTCTCGACATGGATTTCACCGCCATGGACATGGGCGATGGCCCTTGCCAGACTCAACCCCAGTCCGGAACCACCGGCTGCCCGGCTCTGATCACATCGAAAGAACCGGTTGAATATCTTGGGCAGATCGTCAGTGTCGATGCCGATGCCGCTATCTTTAATGGAAACATTAATTTTCTCATTATCTTTATCATGAAACCCACGAATGTCAATATCACCCGGTGACGGCGTATACTTGATCGCATTGTCCACAAGGTTGGCTATCGCCCGTTGCAGCATTTTCAGATCGCCTTCCACCATCAGGGGTTCAGGCATGTTGCAGTTCAGGGAAACTCCCTTGTCTTCAGCCAGGGGGCCGAAAAGCGCCGCCGCCCCGCAGGCCACCTCGGCCATGTCCACCAGCTCCATGTTGGCATCTCCGGCGCCCGCATCGGATTTGGAGATCATCAACATGGTGTTGATCATATCCAGCAGCCGGTCACACTCTTCAATGGTGCTGCCGGCCAGGGTCTCGTCATTCCCGCCGCAGGATGAATCGGAGATGCTGAGTTCAGCCATTCCGCGAATCCGCGCCACCGGACTTTTCAGATCGTGGGCAATGTTGTCACCCATCTCACGTATTCCGACGACCAGTTTTTCGATGCGGTCCAGCATCTGATTGAAGGTCACGGCCAATCGGTCGATTTCCTCGTGCCGCGACGTGATTGGAACCCGCCGACTAAGGTCGGATTCGGAAATCTGCTGCGCCGTGCGGGTGACCGCCTCTACACCGGAGAGGGCGCGTCTGGCCATGAACCAGCCCGCCAGGACCGCCGTCAGGATCAACACGGACATGGTGATGAGAAAAATCTTCTTGAAAATAGCAATAAAGGACGTGTCGTTTTCCATGGAATAACCCAACTGCACCACGACCCCCCTGCCAATGATGCCGTAGGCAATACGAACCCGATCCGGCCGACCGGCAAGGGTCAATGTTTCATAGACCCGCGAACGGCCCTTGACCAGCATGGCGACAGCCTTCCGATTGATCCCGATCTCCTGCCAGTAGGACATGTTGGATGAAGAAAATGCCACACCACTGGCATACAGCAGGCGGAAAAAGATCTTTTTCTCACCGGCGGCCTGGGATTCGATCAGTGCGGCGGATTTGACCTCCTCAAGTCCCTGAAGGTTATAGATGGCCTCGAATTCGGAGATTTTATCGGAAAGGCGGCTGTCCAGACGCTGCTTCAGGCTGGTGGAAATCAAGACATAGAAGAAAAGAAAAGCCAGACAGGAGGACAATAAGAAGATAATCCCGTACCATAAGGTCAGCCTGAAGGAGAGGGATCGGGGCAGTTCAATCTTTATGGCGAAGGGCATACCCCACCCCGCGAACCGTGTGGATCAGTTTATTCTCGAATCCCTTGTCCACCTTTTCACGGAGGCGGCAGATTCTCGCCTCCACCACGTTGGTCTGCGGGTCGAAATGGTAATCCCAGACGTGCTCCATGATCATGGTCTTGGACACCACCCGGCCGGCATTCCTCATCAGATATTCCAAAAGGGAGTACTCCAGCGGTTGGAGTTCAATTTTGACGCCATCCCGGAGTACTTCACGCGTCAGCATATCGATCGACAGGTCGCCGCAGGAGAGTCGGGTGGGTTCCTTGACCCCGCTGGCACGCCGGATCAGCGCCTGCACCCGGGCCAGCAACTCCGAGAAGGCAAATGGTTTGCTCAGGTAGTCGTCACCGCCGGTCTGAAGGCCCCTGACCCGATCATCGATTGAACTTTTTGCGCTGAGGATGATCACCGGTGTCATCACCTTTTCCCGCCGCATCCGCCCGATCAGGGACAGGCCATCCAACCCGGGCAGCATGATATCCACCACCGCGGCATCGTAAGGTTCGCTGAGAGCCAGATCCAACCCCGCCATTCCATCCACGGCATGATCCACGGCAAAGCCTTCCGCCTTGAATCCTTTCTTAACGAAAGAGGCGATTTTTTCATCGTCTTCGACCAGTAGGAGTCGCATTGTTTTCTTCCGGTTTGACAGATCCTTGAAAACTGTCTTTCACACAGGTAAAATCAAACAAAATTACGCTGCTGTTGTTTGAGTTGGGCCAGCCATGGTTGGGAATATAATCGAGTCCGTACCCCTTGGCAAGCCGGGCATAGTGAAAAAAATACATAAATGCGGCATCTTAAACCCACAACGCAATTTTCTTGACAAAATCGATAGCCGCTGAAACAGTGAGCGCCAACATAAATGGCAGTTAAAATGGGAAAAAAATGAACAAAAAAAGATTGTCCCTTCAATGGAAAGGAACGTTTATTGAATTGTGCATGGGCCGCCTTGCCCGGGTCACAAAAAGTGAAATCGATGCCCGCTGCACCGATTCAGACGGCAATATCCAATCCTCATGGTACGATAACACGGAACTTTTAAAAACCCTTTTCGGTGTGGACAACTGGTGGTCCGTCGACGACCTGGATCATGCCATGGGGCTGGTTTTTGTCGACCGATCCACCCTCGACACCCGGCTGGCAACGATGACCTTTGAAATAGACGGAAACCCGGCAACCGTAGATCCTGATGCACCCCAACTGAGTTTTTACGCCCCGGAAGCCATCGACCCGCTGGAAAATGGTGAACTGATCGTCTGCCACGGCACCCAACGGGAAGGGACGCTGCACTTACAGGCCGATTTTGAAGCGCCCTTTGACCCCTCCCTGATCACGCTGTCCTTTTTGCATTACCGGGACTATGGCTACATTCTGATCGACTTGGATTACGATGGACACGATGATGTCCAGTTTGACTTAGGAGATACGATGTACCTGCAACCTCGATTCTTAGGAAAGGATCATTTCGATGACACTTCAAGATAAGCTGAAAGACGATCTGAAATCAGCCATGAAGGCCCGGGACGAAACCCGGAAAGAGGCAATCCGGGTCGTCATGGGCGAAATGGCCCGTTCGGAAAAAAAACAATTACCGGATGATGAGATCATCCGGATACTCAAGAAACTGATAAAATCGGAAATGGAAATGCTTGAAAAGAGCGGGCGGGGAGATACATCTCCCTTTATCGCCATCATCGACGCCTACCTGCCCCGAATGGCTACGGAAGATGAAATTGGCCAGTGGATCGCCGCCAATATCGATTTTTCAACCTACAAGAATAAGATGCAGGCCATGGGCACCATTATGGCCCATTTTGGGGCTTCTGCCGATGGCAATACCGTCAAACGGGTCCTTCAGAATTTTTCTGCATAAAAACGCTTTAAAACCTTCAATCCAGAATCCCCACGACCGCACCCGTCATGCAGGTGGCCAGCGTGCCGGCCACCACGGATCGCCAACCCAAGGCAACGATCTCGCTGCGCCGGCCCGGGGCCATGGTTCCCATGCCCCCGATCATGATCCCCAAACTGCCGGGGTTGGCAAATCCGCACATGGCATAGGTCATGATGAGCATGCTGCGGTCACTCAGCGTACCCGGGGCCAGGCGACTGAGTTCCAGGTAGGCCAGAAATTCGTTGAGCATGGTTTTTACGCCCATGAGTCGGCCGGCTTCCTGCGCTTCCTGCCAGGGCACTCCCATGAGCCAGACGACGGGTGCCATTGCGCCCCCCAGAACCCGTTGAAGGGTGAGGGGTTGTCCACCGATGTCAGGCATTATCCCCAACATCGTATTGACGAGATGAACCAGTGCCACCAGCACCACCAGCATGGCGATTATGTTAATCAACAGTTCAACACCTTGAAGGGTGCCTCGGGTGACTGCGTCCATGCTGCCGGCATGTGGATGGTCCTCCGCCAGTCGTCCACCGGTGGGAGACCCGGTTTCGGGGACCATGACCTTGGCCACGGTGACGGCGGCCGGCACGCTGATGATGGAGGCGGTGAGAATATGGCCCATGACACCGGGGATGACATCACCCAGGATACTGGCATACAGAACCATCACCGTACCGGCAATGGTGGCCATCCCGGCCGTCATCAGGGTAAACAGCTCGCTGCGGGTCATCTTTTCGAGGTAAGGCCTCACAAACAGCGGGGACTCCACCATGCCTACAAATACGTTGGCCGACACCCCGAGGCCTTCGGCGCCCCCCAGCCCCATGGTTTTTCGCAGACACCAGGAGAAACCCCGGACGACCAAGGGCAGGATTTGCCAATGAAACAGCAGCGCCGACAGGGCGCTGATCACCAGAACCAATGGCAGGGCCCGAAACGCCAGGATAAAGGCAGCACCGGGATAGGCCTCGACAAAGGGCAATGGGCCGCCGCCGAGGTAGCCGAAAACAAATGCCGTTCCTGCGGTGGTGGCCGCCTCCAGAGCCATCACCCCATCGTTCACCACCAGGAAAAATTGCCTGAAAACCGGGACCTTCAGAAGGATCAGGCCGATGATCACCTGGGCGCTGATGCCCACGGCAACGATTTTCAACGATACCTGTTTGCGATTTTCGCCCATCAGCCAAGCCAGGAGAAGAAAAACCACCAGTCCGGCCGATCCCTGTAAAGCCATGGATCCTGTCCCCGTCGTCCGTTAGCGTTGCCGAAACCCTGATATCGCGGACCCGTCCTATCCGCCGTCCCGGATCAATACTTTCGCAATCTGGATGTCATATGCCCGGTGGGGATCGAACCGACCGCGTTTCTCATACAGCACCTGAGCCTGTTGAATGGCGTCATAGGGAACCCAGCCGTGATCATTCCAGACGCTGGGGTCGTCTTCGTTTTTCATTCTGAATTCAACATCTTCGTTTTTCTCGCGTACATACATGCGCACCCGCTTGTTCTCAGGAACGGGGTAGTAGTAGATACCGATTTTGTCTTTCATGCCTTCAATTGTCCTCCGATGATGGATGGGCGCGACCTAAAACAGGCCGTTTTCCCTTAACACCGATGCAGCCTGCCCACCAATGCGGGTGACCCGGGTCAGGGCCTGCGTCAGATGAAATGCGGTTTCCTGGGGAACGCCTGAATTGATCATTACCAGCGCCATATTGATTTTTTTTCCGATTTCTTGCCAGCGTCGGTCACCGGTGATCCTGCCGGCCAGATCCGATTCATCGGCAACCATATGGGCGAGGGTTTTAAGCAGACTCAGTCCCTGCTGCCGCCCCGGACCGTCCATGGCCGCCACCTGGTCGGCAACCTGGCAGATCCATATTAATCCCGACTTCACTTTTTCGCTCTGGGTGTAAGCGGAGACTGCCTGCCTGACATCCGTCCGGCAATCATCATCCGTTTCCAGCGGTTCATGATCGGTCACGTTGCGCCTGCCTTTGTGCCAGTGGTAACGTGTTCTATCGAATATTTCATCTTTTTCAAAGTTTTTTCTTTCCAGGAACAGGGTTCTGAGATAGCTTTTCAGCAGTCACACCACTGCCCCATCGTCAGTCACCCACGGGAGCTGTCCGGATGAACGAACGCCGCCGATTGAAGCATCTTGCCATGCCTGCAAAGGAATTTCAGTCCGGTGGAACAGTCGGTTTTTCCTTCGAGACCCCTTCTACCGATCACCGTCCCCCCCGGGAGGTGCTGAAGGAAAGGGATCTTCAACTGTCTGCCATTATCCATGCTTTTGACGGTTTTGTGTATGTTTGCGACAAAGATTTTCGCATAGCGTTCATGAACGAGCGGTTGATCCAACGAACAGGTTTTGACGGCACCGGGCAGCTTTGCCACAAGGTACTGCACAATCTGGACAAGGTTTGCCCCTGGTGCTGCAACGACCGCGTATTCAAAGGGGAAACCGTTCGCTGGGAAGTGAAGAGCCCCAGGGATCAACGCTGGTATTACGAAATCGACACCCCCCTGTCGCACCCGGACGGATCCATTTCCAAATTCGGCATGATCATCGACATTCACCAGCGGAAGACGGCCGAACAAGAACTGGAACGGCACCGGCGCAATCTGGAAGAACGGGTTCGCCTGCGGACCCGTGACCTGACACTGATCAACGAACACCTGCTCAACGAAATTGAGGACCGCAAAAAGATCGAGAAAACCTTGCGGGAAAGCCAGGAGCGGCACCGCATCATTTTCGACGGTTCCAGAGATGCCATTTTCATCAGCAGTGCCGACGGGTCGATCCTGATTTTCAACCGCAGGGCCTCCCAGTTGACCGGATACCTGCCGGATGAACTCAAGAAAATGAAAATATTTGATATGTACGCCAAAGTGGACCCCGCGCGGCACAGTGACTTTTTTAAGCGCATCTGGACCGGTCAATCCATCTCCGGCGAGGCGAAAATCGCCAGAAAAGACGGCCGCCCCATCTATACGGAATTTTACAGCCGCAAGATTGTGATCGCCGGCAAAGCCTGTGCCCACACCATTGCCAGGGATATAACCGCCCGCAAAAAATCCGAAGCCGCCCTTCGCCGCAGCGAGGCAAAATACCGGGAACTGGTCCAGAATACCAACAGCATTATCGTACGTTATGACCCGTTGGGCCACATCACTTTCTTCAATGAATATGCCCGGAAATTCTTCGGTTTCCCCGAGCAGGAAATCATCGGACGAAATATTCTGGGAAGCATCATTCCATGGCGGTCATCTTCGGGACGGGACTATCGGTCCCTGATGATGGATTTTTTGAAGCATCCGGAGCGATATCCCACCAATGAAATCGAAAATATCCGTCGGGGTGGATCGCGGGCCTGGATTGCATGGACCAACAAACCGGTCCGTGACAAAACCGACCGAATCGTTGAAATTCTGAGCGTCGGGGTCGACGTCACCCAGCGCAAACAAGCTCAGGATCAGGTGCAGTTTCTCACTCATCAGTTGATTAAAGCGCAGGAAGACGAACGTCTTAAGATATCCCGGGATCTGCACGACCATATTGCCCAGGACCTGTCCACCCTTAAAATCAGCCTTGAAACCCTGTTCAAAGATCAGCCTGCAGAAACCAGAGAGAAGGTTGTGCAACTTTCCGATATCCTCCAGAGGTCGATTGCCGCGGTCAGGGACATGGCCTACGATCTGCGTCCACCCGGTCTGGACCAGTTGGGACTGGTCAAAACCCTGTATTTATACTGCGAGGATTTTTCCAAATCCAGTGCTGCGGAAGTCGATTTCGCGGCGGCCGGTGTGGACGAACTGAACCTTGAATATGAAACCGAAATCAACATCTACCGGCTGATCCAGGAAGCCTTGAACAACATCAAACGGCATGCGGGCGCCAACCGGGTAACCATTCGGGTGGTCGCCTCCTCGCCGGACATCGTTATTCGTATCAAAGACAATGGTAAAGGCTTTGACGTCAACGCCCGGCGGCAACAGGCGCTGAAGGAAAAGCGCATGGGCCTGCAAAGCATGGTGGAGCGGGTCCGTCTGCTGCAAGGGAAAATCAACATCCAATCCCGGCCCGACAAAGGCACCTACATTTTTATCGCCATCCCTTTAAAGGAGAAAACCAGTGTCCTCCAGGAAGAGCATTCTGATTATTGACGACCACCCGCTGTTCAGAGAAGGCCTCAAGTCGATTATTGCCGGAGACCGCCATTTCTCGGTCGAAGGCGAGGCCGGAGACGCACGCAATGGTTTTGACATGGCCCAAAAGATCAAGCCGGACGTCGCCCTGGTTGACATTTCGCTTCCCGATGAGAGCGGCATGCAGTTGACCCGACGAATCCGGGAGGCGCTCCCGGACACCCGGGTAATGATTATCAGCATGCACTCGAAGATCGACTATATCGTCGAAGCCTTCCAGGCCGGGGCAACCGGTTATGTGGTCAAGGAATCTGCCGCCGGCCGTCTGGTTCAGGGGCTCCATGCCGTTACTGAAGGGGAGTATTTTCTGGACAGCTCCATCTCTCACGAGGTCGTGGAACGGCTGATGAAATCTCCGGTCCGCGAGGCGCGGGTGAGTGATACGGATTATGGCCGTCTCACTCCTCGAGAACAGGAAATTATGCGCATGCTGGCTGAAGGACTTCCGAAATCGGAAATCGCGGGACGGCTATGCATCAGCATTAAAACCGTCGAAAACCACCGGTCCAACATCATGAAAAAACTCGATCTGCACAGCGCCATGGATCTCGTGCGATACGCTGCCAAGCTGGGACTCATCGACATAGACCTGTGGAAAGAGTAAACGCAGCGTTTTTCCACAACCACTCAGCCGGATTTTTTTTATTATTGACGGGGATGCCCCTTCGGTTCGCTTCAACCGCAATATCAACATCTTGTATATAACTCCCTTCTCACCCCCAAAATTTCTCCCGATTCGGGATTTTCTCCCGGGACCTAGTAAAAAAACCTAAAAAAATGAATCATAAGCCCTATAGACTTTTTGTTTTCCGCCGATATTATGGGTACAGTAGAGAAAAGCGGACCGTCTGAAAGGGGGTGGAAAATAGACCGTCCCTGCCTGCAATTTTAATAAATGGGTCACCGATAGAGAGGTTAACGGGTACCATGTTCTTTTAACACCCGTGAGGGTATGGCGCTTGCCACGAAAGGAGAACAAGATGATATCTTCTCCATGCAAAACCTGCGAAAGAAGGAACGACCCGAAGGATGAATGCCTGAAAGACTGTAAAATTCTGCACGACGTTCAGGAATTCCATCTGATAACCGCGAAAAGCATCTGTTACAGTGCCATCGACTGCACGGAGGAAAGCCGCTACCACATCAAATCGCCGTCTGCGGCGATGATGAGCCCGTATTAGCGTCATTGACCCAAATACAAAAGAGATAACGAGGATGGATCAACATCGATCTTCCGTTCCAGAGAACCAGGAACCCTATTGTTCCAGCTGCAAATCCGACCTTCCGCCCCGGGATGACAAGGGGAAAAAAAATTGTCCCGCCGGACGAGTGGATATTATCGCCATGGTCCGAAGCCTGCAGAGAACCGCGGGGATGACGGACTGTTTCAAAATGGGTAATGCGGACTGCGATATCACTGACTGCGACTGGCGCGATTATTGTCAGGGCACGCCAGCGGATCCCAAGAAAAACGGAAAGCTGAACAACCTGAAATAGACCGGATAGAAGCGCTTTCCGCCGTCATCCAGCCAATGCAGGACAGGAGCGGACATCATTACGGAAGGTGTGGCAGTCAATCGCCGGATGACCAGAACCGCTTCAACCGGTCTTCCAGCTGCCGTTCTGATCCGATGATCGCCGTTGCCCAGTGGTCGGGCAGCAGGCCCAGGTAGGTGGAACGGCAAAACCGCTGGTCCACGAGCAGCAATGCGCCGCGATCCTGGTCCGTGCGGATTACCCTGCCGGCGGCCTGCAGCACCCGGTTGATCCCCGGGAAACGGTATGCAAAGTCAAATCCGGCTCCCCGCCCATCAAAATAGCTGCGAATCAGATCCCGCTCCGGACAGATGGCCGGCAAGCCCACCCCCACAATGACGGCTCCGCTGAGCCGCTCGCCAACCAGATCGATACCCTCGCCGAAAATTCCCCCCATAACGGCAAATCCGACCAGCGTTTGATGATTTTGCGCTGAAAAACGGTCAAGGAACTGGGTGCGTCCGGTTTCGTCCATCTCGCGGGCCTGCACCATGACCTGAACAGCCTTCTCGTGCGCTTTAAATCGTTCGACCACCATGGTCATGTATTCATAAGAAGGAAAAAAGCACAGGTAATTGCCTTTTTTGGAGTGGATGAAGCTTCGGACCAGGGCCACAATTCGATCCACACTCTGTTCCCGGTGGGCGTAATAGGTGGATACGCCGCTGGCAATGAGCACCTTCAGATGTTTTCGGGGAAAAGGGGAAGGGATGGCCAGCATGGCCGCGGTCGGTGCGCATCCCAGTATCTCCTTGAAATAGGGTGCCGGTGCCATGGTGGCCGAAAAGAAGATGGCCGACCGGGAGCGACGCAGGGCCAGATTCAGATGCCCGGAGGGATCCAGGCAGAAAAGTTTGAGTTGAATGTCCTTGCCGGTTACCTGGCGGCAGGTCACATAGCTGTCGTCATATTGATCCCAGACCCGCAGGAATCCGCTGGTTTCGAAATACCGTTCCAGAACGATTTCCCGGTAGGGGGTCGATTGATTCCTGGCCAGCCATCGTTCCGATACGCGCAAAAAACCGCGCAACAAGGGCTCCAACCCGTCTGGCAACCGGTTTTCAAATTGAAATCCGCCGGCTTCCTGGGTTTTTTTTCGCGCATCGAGCATCCAGGTGTTGACCTTTCCCGCCGCTCGATAAACCGCCGGCAGATGAGCTTTCACCGCCCGCCGGAGCGATAGGAATGCGCTTTTGTTCAGGTGAGCGGAAAACATCTCACGGGACCGGTCCACCAGGTTGTGGGCTTCATCCACCAGAAAGGCGTAGGCACCGTTTTCCTCATCGAAAAATCGCTTCAGGTACACGCGGGGATCGAAGGCGTAGTTATAATCGCAGATGATGCAATCCGCCCAGCGGGACAGCTCCAGGGAAAACTCAAAGGGGCATACCCGGTGGGATCGGGCCACGGCCTCGATGGTGCCGCGGTCCAGATTGTCATGGACGAACGCCTCGTCCAAAGCTGCCGACAGTCGATCGAAATGCCCGCGGGCAAACTCGCATACCTCCGGATTGCAGGTGGCATCGAGACAAAAGCAGATCCGGTCCTTGGCGGTCAGGGACACCCGTTTCAAACGAAGTCCCGATTCCTGGAGGATGTTCAGGGCCTTGACCGCCGAGGCCTTGCCGGTATTCCGGGCGGTAAGAAAAAATATCCGGTCGGTAAAACCCTCACCGATCGTCTTGATCGCCGGGTAGAGCACCGCCATGGTCTTGCCGATGCCTGTGGATGCCTGGATGAGCGCCTGACCGCCATCCCGGATAGTTCGATAGACGGAGACCGCCATGGCACGTTGACCGGTTCGATAGGGGGTAAAGGGAAAGTCGAGGATATCTATGGCGGTATCACGAAGATGGCGCCACCGGACGAGGGTCGTGGCCCATTTCAGATAGCGGTCGATCAGTGTCTGAAAAAAAGATTCCAGTTGATCATGGGTCAACACCTCGACCAGTTCCACGGTGTCGCCGGTATCCAGATGGCAGTAGGTCAGCCGAACGGTCACCGTCCCAAGGTGCTGTTCACGTGCCAACAGGTAGGCATAAACCTTGGCCTGTCCCCAATGGCAGGGATTCTGCGCCTTTTCGATGGCCTTCAGATCGTGGGTGGTTGATTTGATCTCTTCGACGATGACCCCCGTCTCGGTTTCGAGAACCCCATCGATGCGGCCGGCAACGACCAGGACCATATCCGCCGTTTCTAGCTCCATTGAAACCGGCACCTCGGCGCGATACTCATCAGGCCGCTGCCGCTGGATCTTCTGGTGCACACGAATGCCTTCAAGGGGACGCCCGGAAACGGCAAACCGCATATCCAGATCACCGGCGCGGAGCACAACATCCACCAGCGTTCTGACGGCAATTTGATGTCGTTCTTTCAAACGGGTTCTCCCTTCTGACCGATTCTCCGGATTCCGCCTCCTTGCCAATGGCGAAAACGCGCACTACTGTAGAGGTCGAAATAATTTTGGTCAAGCCGGCAACTCGAAAGGGGTGTGCCCAAGGGCCAACCCCATCTCAAATACGATAAATTAGGGAGGGACAATGGAATCAAGAACGCTGGGAAAAACGGACATCCGCCTGTCTCCGATAATCATGGGAACGTGGCAGACCGGCAAATCCATGTGGACCGGCATCGATGATGCGCAGAGCGAAAAGGCGATCCAGGCGGCCATGGATGCCGGCATCACCACTTTCGATACCGCCGAAGTATATGGCAACGGGCACTCGGAAAAGGTGTTGGGCAAAGCCATCGGCAGCCACCGGGACAAGGTGGTGATCCTGTCCAAGGTGTTCTCCAACCATCTCAAATACGATCAGGTGATCGCCGCCTGCGACCGCTCCCTGAAAAATCTGGGGACCGACTACCTGGACCATTACCAGGTCCACTGGCCTCCGGGTTCATTCGGCGCCAGGCCGGTGCCCATGGAGGAAACCATGAAGGCCCTGGCGGACCTCAAGGACCAGGGAAAGATTCGCGCTATTGGCGTATCCAATTTTTCCCTCGATCAACTCAAATCGATATGTAAAATCGGTCCCGTCGAGAGTCTCCAACCCCCCTATTCTCTGTTGTGGCGTCATGTTGAGACCGATACCCTGGCCTGGTGTCAGGAAAACCGGGTGACGATCCTGGCCTACTCGCCCATGGCCCAGGGATTGCTCACCGGAAAGTTTGGTCCGGACCACCAATTTGAAAACGGAGACCACCGCAGCAGCAACCGCCTGTTCCAGGCGGACGTCTATCCGCATGTGCAACAGGCCCTGGACGCCCTGCGTCCCCTTGCTGAAAAAAAAGGCATTACCATGGCCCAACTGGCCCTGGCCTGGGTGATTGCCAAGCCGGGCGTCTGCGCCATTGCCGGTGCCCGGAATGCCCGGCAAGCGGTCGACAACGCCAAGGCGGCCGATGTCACTCTGACCGAGGCCGAACTGGATGAAATGGACCGCATCAGCCGTCCGGTCATCGATCGGATCGACGATAATCCGGTGCAATGGAAATGGTAGCGCGGAAAGGATCTCCATGGTGAACGGGAACCCCTCCCGAAAAAGTGCCCTGCTCTGTCCCGGCTGTCGCAGACTGGTCAGCGTCGATGAGCCCAAATGCCCCTACTGCGGTCTGCCTGCACCGGGGTCCCGGTGGAAAAACACCTTTTTTACCCGGGGATTCAGCAGCGGCGAGCAACTGATCAACACCATCATTGCCGTCAATGCCGTCATGTATCTGCTCTCCCTGTTGATGAGCAATAGCGGATTGAATCTGTCGGGAAACCCGATGAGCTTTCTCTCGCCGGACAACCAGGGACTGCTCCTGCTGGGCGCAACGGGCGCCATCCCCATCGATCGCCTCCATCACTGGTGGACATTGATATCTGCGTCCTATCTGCACGGCGGGCTTCTTCATATCGTTTTCAACATGCTGGCCCTTCGCCAGATTTCCCCTCTGGTAATTCGCGAATACGGTAATCACCGCATGATCATCATCTACACACTGAGCGGGGTGTGCGGTTTTATGGTTTCCTATCTGGCCGGCGTCAGCTTTACCATCGGTGCGTCCGCAGCGGTTTGCGGTCTCATCGGAGCGGCGCTGTACTACGGCAAGAGCCGTGGCGGCAACTACGGCCAGGCCGTCTACCGCCAGGTGGGCGGCTGGGCAATCAGCATTGTCCTGTTCGGGCTGGTGGTACCGGGCATCAATAATTGGGCCCACGGCGGCGGCATGGCCGCCGGCATCCTCATGGGACTGCTGATGGGGTACCACGAACGCAAGCAGGAAAACCTGCGCCACCGCCTCCTGGGAGGTCTGTGCCTGTCCGGCACGGCCGCCGTCTTGCTGTGGGCGGTGTTCACTGGTCTGTTTTACCGATTTTAAAATTCGAGGAAAATTTCCGGAAAAAAACCTTGTCGGAATAATAGCTGCCAAACGGTTGCCGCCGCGGCCATCATTACCAGAAGGCGCGGGCCAGTCGCGCAGTATCCTCCGGAGCGGAAAACGTGGCCATATCCCCCAGCATGACCTCGAAGCCGGTGTGGTCGCTCCGGGTCCAGGGGGCATAGTTGGACCGCACCACCATAACAGCCCTCAGCTCCAGGGCGCTTTGCGGCGTTTCCACCGCAAGCAGGCCGAAGTTGTACCCGTTGCGGTGTATACTGCGGTAGAATTTTTGAACCCGGATCATGCCGGCGGCCAGATGGCCCCACGCACTTTCTTCCAGGGTTATCAGAGAGGTCTGCCCGGGGTACACGGCCCAGATCTCGAAAAACCCCTCCGGCGCAAAAGCCGCCAGCCATTCCCACGGTCCGGTGCTGCCGATATATCGATCCCGGGCATTGATTTCATGGGTGGAATAATCACCGAACAGCCCTCGCTGCACGGCATGTCTGTGGGATAGGGCCCGGTCGTAAAGGAACCGGTGATGGTTGGAACCGATCCGGTCGGCGTGAACCTGGAGGTGGGGATGGACCATGGATCCTCCCGCCGATGGCAGGTGGTTCTGGGTGATGGCCATGTACGACGCTGACGGATCGTGCCGGTTGATCCGATGCAGATAGTCGGCACAATTGATCAGGCAGTCCGTGTAGCTGCTTGGGGTGGCTGTACCGATCTCAACGAAGTGGGTGTTGCCGAACAGGCTCACCGCTGAATAGGCTCCATAGGGGAACAGGTTGGGGAACAAAAGCGATTCCCCCCGCGTCATCCGGCCGGCCGGGTGGATTTGAGGGATCAGCTGCGGCGTCAGCGCCAGCACCTGGGGGCGGCAAAAAGGGCATCTGTCCGTTTGCCGAATACCCGGTGGGGGGGAAGGCAGGCGCTCGGCACCCGCCTCTTTTTCATTCTCCCGACTGAAGGTAATTCGGCTGGTCCGGCCGGAAATGGGGTTAACACGAATCTGAATGATGCGGTCAGCAGGCTCACCGGAAGGTTCCATGAATCGGGCCCGAACCGTTTCCATCGAGAACCAGCCAGCGGGAATTGGAGTTTTCATCACCACACCCTCCTTGTTTCACCTATGTGGAACCAACCTATCACAGGGCGGACATCACTTCAAACCAATCGGCAAAGCTATTGATTTTTTGGCCAACCCGTACTAAGTCAAAACCGGCTGTGACGATCGGCTTCATCAAAGGGGGGGAAAATGGCAAAAGCGCCGTTGAAGTACCAATTGATCAACCCGCTTAAAATTAGAACCGACCATTCGGATCTGGATTTTATGGACGCCCAATCCATGGCAGATGAAAAGGTAAAATCATTGTGCCCGGACCCCATGCTGGTTTCGTGGTATAACGCCACCACCGGCGAATCGCATCCCAACGTTGAATGCGGTTCCGCCGGGAAGCCGGGATGGCTCAATTATGCGGAATCCCGCAATTGCGACATGACCGTCGACATCAATGACGAGCAGTTTGTGTTCATCTACCTGACGCAGCCATAGCCCCACCGCCCTTTATTCTCCGTCACCGAAAGATTTTAAACCTGTTTATGCGCCCTCCGGTCACGTTCATCGCGGAGCAGGCGGTGAACGCCTGATCGACCCGCGGGACAGCTGGATCTTAAGCAGAAAGGAGCATCATGAGCGAGAACGCATTTCAGGACACCTATCCCGATGAACTGAGCCACTGCTATGGATGCGGACGACTCAATCCGGATGGCCTCCAGTTGAAGAGCTTTTGGGATGGCGACGAAACGGTCGCCCACTTTCGGCCGCGACCCAGTCATATGGCCATACCCGGTTATGTTTACGGCGGCCTGCTGGCCTCTTTGATCGACTGTCACGGCACGGGTTCGGCATCGGCCGCCGCCGGCCGGGCCCGGCCCGAGGAGGCCCCTTTCCGATTCGTCACCGCCTCCCTGCATGTGGACTACCTGCGCCCGACCCCGATCGATGCCGAGCTGGAAATCCGTGGCGTGATCAAGGAACTGAAGGAGAAGAAGGTGGTGGTATCGGCAACGGTTTCAGCCATGGGGAAGATCTGCGCCAGAGGTGAAGTGGTGGCAGTGCGGATGCCGGAAAACATGCTCCGCTGATCGATCCGCCTTCTTTTGACAAGAAAGCGGGCGCCGGCCATGCTTGGACGATGGCTGGCACGAATGAATGAAAAATTTGGGCCAGACCCATGACAAGCCGGCATCGAGCCGGTTTATGTGACCGTTTCACGAAGGAGGTGCGCCATGTCAACACCTGTGATCCTGCTACCGGTAGACGGATCGGAGCATGCTGCCCGGGCAACGGCCTATGCCTTGAAAATAGTCGGCCTGATGAAAGCACGCGTGATTTTGCTGTACTGCCACCGCCCCTTTCCGGTTAAGCTGGGCGAACCCTATTTTCAAAATGCCATCGACAAGATTATGACTGAGGCCAATGCACTGCTGGAACCGTTCCGGTCGGTACTGACAGAAAAGAGAGTCAGCGTTGACGACCTTATCATGGAAGGACCCGCGGGAGAAAAGATCTGCGAAATCGCCCGAATCGAGAATTGCGAAATGATCATCATGGGGTCCCGGGGCCGGTCCGACCTGAAAGGTTTGCTGCTGGGGAGCGTGGCGCACCGGGTGCTGCAGCAATCGCCCTGCCCGGTACTCGTGGTTCGCTGACCCCTCCCGACAAACATAATCGAGGAAATCTCAACGCGCATGTTCTCTCTGGATCACTTTCACCGAACCTACGACACGGTCACCACACCGGTGACGATCAACGGGCAAACGCTGAGGCTGTTTACCCCTGCATCCCTTGACCGGTTCATCAATCCGGACGACATAATGGACAATTTTCCCTTGTGGGCCAAGATCTGGGAGGCCTCCGGGGTCCTGGCCAGCTATCTGGTGAGCCTGCCGCCGGATCCGATGAAGACCATGCTTGAGATCGGATGCGGCCTGGGGATGGTGGGTATTGCCGCCGCCAAGGCGGGCCACCGCATCACCATGACCGAACTCAACCCCGACGCGTTGAATTTTGCCCGGGCCAACGCCATGGCCAACGGCTGCCCGGAGGTTGCCATCGAGAGACTGGACTGGAACGCCCCCCAACTGGAAGACCGGTTCGACATGATCGTGGGATCCGAGACCGTCTACAAGACCGAAGACATCAAGGGCCTTGACGCCCTGTTCGACCGGTATCTGAATCCCGGCGGCACCATCATCCTGGCCGAAGGGGTGCGCCGCACCGGCGTTGACTTCTGGGAACGCATGCGGCTCCGCTACGATGTCAAGGTCCGGCGCCAGACCCTTCGATCCGACCAGGGGACGCAGCATATGGTCCTGTTTCGGTTGCATCGCAAGGCCGACCGCCGAATGGAAAGTTGACTTCGGATGGCCAGAGGCGATCAGTTGAGCCGGCAGTGGAAGATCATCCAGACCCTCGCTGCGGCCACATATGGCCAGACCGTTCCCGACCTTGCCGGACGGCTGGGCTGCACCCCGCGGACCGTCTATCGTGATCTGGAGGCGCTTCAGGCCGGCGGATTTCCCATTACCACCGAGACCCGGGACAATCACAGTTATTGGCGCATCCTCAATGCCGGTCGGCAGCAGGTTCCCCTGGCTTTCACTATCCCTGAGCTGATGGCCCTTTACTTCGGCAAGGACATGCTCAGAACCTACCGGGGAACCGTCTTTTACGAAGCCATCGACTCCCTGTTGTCAAAGATAAAAGCCACACTGCCGTCCGCATACATCGACTACCTGGACCGGATCCGCAACCGGGTGGATGCCGGCCCGGCCCCCAGGAAAGACTACACCCGGTTCGGGCCCATCATCGCCGAACTCAACCGGGCGATCATTGACGAGAAAAAAATCCGCATGGTCTACTTCTCCATGGGCCGGAAGAAGGAAAGCCGACGCACCGTTCATCCCTACCGGCTGCGCCATGTGGAGGACACCCTCTACCTGGTCGGCTATTGCGCCCTGCGAAAAGAGGTTCGGACGTTTGCGGTGGACCGGATAAAAACCGTAGCAGTCAGCGATGACGAATTTCAGATCCCCGAGGGATTTGACATGCAGGCCTTTTTGCAGGACAGCTTCGGCATCTACCAGGGACCACCGGTGACGGTCCAAATCCGTTTCCTCAAATCGGTGGCCGGCTACATTCGTGAACGCATCTGGCACCCTAGCCAGCAGTTGTCGGATCAGGCTGACGGCACGCTGATTTTCACCGCTACCGTGGCCGGTATCGAAGAGATCAGCCATTGGATTCTGCGCTGGGGAGGCGGGGCACAAGTGCTGGCTCCGGACGAGCTTCGCCAGGCCGTCAGCCGACAGGTGACTGCCATGGCGTCCCACTACCGCGATGCACCTGCCGATGGGCACCTGGTGGAAGAATCATAGCGGCGCCCGTTCCACGGAGAGCCATCCTATGGCGATCACTTCTAAACGGGTGTGGATATGACAAAACGTGCTGGCTGGAGGCGGATGACAAGATGGGGGCGGGTCTTCATCGGAACAGGTACCGGCCCAGTTTGCCGTAGTGGTCGGTGGTTTTAAAATCCAACCCGACAATGTTGGACTGGATCCGTTGGACGACACCCTCTTCCCGGATCAGGGATCGTTCCTCGTCATCCAGGGTGAACTCGATGGTCAGTTTGTCCCCCACCTCGAATTCGGGCATGCTGTTCACCGAAAACTGAATGCCGGACTGGGAAATATCCCGTATCTTGATCAACCCTTTAATGGGAGAGCCGTGGCCCCTGCTGAAAAAAAACATCCCCACCAGGTTCGTCGGCTTTCTAAAATGGCGCCGGCGCTCCAGCAGCACCCGATAGTCGTTTCCACAGCTGCATTTGCATTTGAGCCGAATCGCCGTCTTGGTCTCGGCGAACTGGCTCAAGTCCCTGATGACGCCTTTTTCACAAGCCGGACAGATAAACGTGCCTTCTCCCCGGTCATTGAGAAAGACCCGGTGCTCTTTCCTTTCATCCTTCAAGCCTGCGGTGGTATGTGGCATAGGTTTTCAATTTGCTTCCGGGAGCAGGAAGCGCCCCCCTTATCGTTGTTATCTTTTTGTATCTTTAATGGGTATCGCCAGGTGAACGAAAAACTTGAGAAGGAATCCGCCGGGTTACTGGATCCGCCAAAGAACAAAGGATAAATGGCCCTCGTTTCCATTGGCTGCGTCCGGCAGACGATACGGTGCGAAACCATGTGAACCGCCTGGACCTGCGAATCAAACACAGATCGCCGAAAAATAGCTCATTCAGGTCAGGAACAGGAGAAGCCGGGTCTGCTTTCAGGAAGTTGGCGAAGGTCCCGTTTCATATCCGTCATCTGCCGGCAGGTCAGGTCGGTTGGCGGCCTGGGTGGCAAGCTGGTCGCATCGTTCGTTTCCGGGGTTTCCCGCATGGCCTTTCACCCAGACAAAATGCACGTCATGCCGGTCACAAAGTGAAAGCAGACGTTCCCACAGATCGATATTCAGGGCTTTGCCGCCGGATCCTTTGGACCAGTTGTTTTGGCGCCAGCGTCTGGCCCACCCCCTGGTGATCCCATCCACCACATACCGGGAGTCGCTGTAGAGGGCAACGGCGGAAGGTGATTCGAGCTGTTCGAGGCCGACAATGCAGGCCAACAGTTCCATGCGGTTGTTGGTCGTTTTTCGAAAACCTCCAGAAAGTTCCCGGTTTCCCTCAGGCAATGAAATGACGGCTCCATAACCGCCGGGGCCGGGATTGCCCAGGCTGGAACCATCGGTGTAAATAATGGTTCGGTCTGCAAGGGAAACATCCGGTTTGACGGTCGACGTGGCGGTCGGCCGGGTCTTTGATTGTCCTGGAGGCTTGACGCGGATTTTTTCGCCCGAACACCGATCACGGATAAAATCCCGTGCTTCCTCACGGGTCTGAAAGCCCTTGTACCGGGCCCCCTGAAAACCGACCACCTGGTTCTGGGCGCCGGCTTCGCCGAACCATTGGGTATAAATGCCCGGCTGCCTGCCAACGGCAACCGCGTAGTATTTTTTATTGGCCATAACGATTGAGCATAATTGGCCCGCGGCAAGCCGCAGAGAATTTTTTAATCGAGTGAATGGGGTTATCCGTCGATCACCCACCCTGCCGTTTCGTAAGGACTCTATATCCAAAATGTCCGGTGCTTGGCAATCTTCTTTTTTCCATTGGAAACCGGCTCACCCGGTTACCGTTTGCCCCTGCCAAACAGCCGGATCGCAATCAGCCCGTAGATGCAGAGAATGCCGACGCTGATCAGAAACGCATAAAGAAGGGATCCTGACCAATGGGCGATGAGGGGGAAGAAAAAAGCATTGACCATGGCGATGATCAGAATATGCACAAGCAAGGGCGGGCCTGAGAAGAAACCAGTCATTGTCATACCACGGTTGAGGTTCTGGTTGGCGGCAGGGGGCTTACGTCGAATGGGCGATCGTGTCGGTTTGCCGGTCAGTGATCAGCCCTGCCGCCAACCAGGAAAAATCCACTGGTGCGCAGGGTCTTATCAGGGGGAAACCCCGAACCGAAGCCACTTGAAATCCTGGCGAAGCCGATCGGAAACCTCGCCGCCGATGCGAGCCATGAAGAGATTTTCGGGCTTCAGGCAGATGTTCGGTTCGTTGGTCTGCAGTTCGATGAACCCATGCGGGTTGAACAGCCGAATAAGCATGTTGCGGTACTGTTGAGCGGTCATGCCCGAACCGTCCAGATCCCATGTCCAGGAGTATCCGACCATGTAGGCGATCATCTGTTCGATCTTCGGGTGGGTCAGCATCAGACGGACCAGGTCCCCCGCAATTCTCCATGATCGAAGGCTGCGGCTGACTTCCACCGCTTTTACTTCCATCATCACCCCCGGTCCCAGCTCCATCCACCGCTCATCGGCTTCCGGATGGCTGAATACTCCGAATCCCACAATCTGCTCGTTTTCCGTCAGGGCCAAAACCACATTGGCATCTTTTTTAGCGGCATGCTTTTCAAGGGTTTCTCTTTTGGTATAGATGGATTTATACTGGGCGTGGGTACCGAACTGTTCGTCAAAACGGTACGCCTGGATTTCATCGGGCGTGCAGAATGAGCGGATCTGAATGGGGCCGACAGGAGTGGACCGGACAATCTCCTTTTGTATGGGATCGCTCAAAATCGTCTGTCTTCTCCCTGGCGGCGGTATACCGAAATCTTCTCGATATCAATGCGTGTCGCCACACCTTAGCCGGCTTTCAGCTAAAAGTCACTCCACTCCTTATGCAGCCGTTTGACCATGATCACCAGATCCTGACGATTGCCGTGGATATCCTTCACATAATTTTTCAGTTCGGCAAACTTGAAAAAGTCGAACTTCTGAACGGCTTCGATGGCACCGTCTTCGACACCGGCCACCAAATCCGCCCGGAGCATCTCCAAGCCCCGGTCCATGGCCAGTTGAATAAGGTCCAGCAGCAACCAGGTCCCCAGCCGCATCTGTCGGAACTCCGGCAGTACCACGATGCGGAACCGGCCCACATGGCTGGTGGCGCCGAAACCACGCAGATAAAGGCTTCCCTGGCCCACGACAGTCTCTTCGCAGAGGGCCAGGATTGAGCAGACGCTGCCTTTTTCCACGGCATCGAACCACCTGTCCATGATGGCCGGGTCCATGACATCGTAATTCATGAACCACCGGTCCGATTCGGGAATCCGGTTGTAAAAGGCTTCCATCAACGGCCGATCTCCGGGTTCCAGCGGACGGATGACTGCTTCCACGCACTCTTTCAGGACACATTCTTTCGGGTATCTCACGGTCTCGATCTCCTTCGCCGGTGGCATCAGCCGACCCCGAAAAGGTAATCCGTTTCCGGTCCGGAGCGGCGCTGTATGGGTTTCCCTTTCCATCTCACGACAATCCGGACGCCAAGCCGCCAATCATGGAATCCGATGGGCGGAAAACGTCCGCAGGTCGGGCGATCATGGGAACCGCTTACCTTGAAAAGGATATTGAAAAGCCTGGTTTTTTTTCTTGACTAACCCTATTCGTAGCTAATATATAGCTAATATGTAACCTTTTAGCAAATGAATTTTATCCATAATTTGATCTTCGTTACAGGATCAAATCGCCCCGCCTGACCCTGAACAATTGAGTCCCGGTAAAACCGGAACAGCGACATTACTAAACCGGCGGCCCTTTTGCCGGCCGCCAAGAGGGAGGAACTGATGAGTGATCTAAGCTGGCTGCCGAAAGAATCCGGTATCAAGAACCATCATCTGTGGGGCGAGGAACATTTTTCCGCTGACGCGCCGGGGGTTGTGTTCGAAAAGCGCCCCATTCTGGATCCGTCGGGCAGCCCCGTTGACGGTTTGTTCTCGGCCTGGATCATCCTGAACAACCCGATGCAGTATAACTCCTATACCACCGAAATGGTCAAGGGGGTAATCGCCGGTTTTCACCGTGCCTCGGCGGACAGTTCGGTGGTTGCCGCCGTCTTCACGGCCATGGGCGACAAGGCTTTCTGCACGGGCGGCAATACCAAGGAATATGCCGAATATTATGCGGGTCGACCCAACGAATACGGACTGTACATGGATCTGTTCAACGCCATGGTGGATGCCATTCTCGGGTGCAAGAAACCCACCATTTGCCGGGTAAACGGCATGCGCGTGGCCGGCGGCCAGGAGATCGGCATGGCCTGCGACCTGACACTGTCCAGCGACCTGGCCATTTTCGGCCAGGCCGGGCCCAGGCACGGCAGCGCACCGGACGGTGGCAGCACCGATTTCCTGCCCTGGATGCTGCCCATGGAACTGGCCATGTGGAACTGCGTTTCCTGCGAAATGTGGAGCGCTTACAAAATGAAACGTCTGGGTCTGATTTCCAAATGCGTTCCCGTAATCAAGGATGCCGATGGCTGGGTCCGCAATCCCGCCATCCACACCGATCGCTATGTGGCCGACGGCGAGATCGTCTATGGTGAATACAAGACCGGGGATGCGGCCAAACAGGCCCGGTCCTATGTCAAATCAGCCAAGACCGATTTCGAACTGCTGGACGGCGAAGTAAACCATATTCTGTGGACCTACACCAACCTTTTTCCGGGCTGTCTGATCAAGAGCGTGGAAGGCATCCGCCTGAAAAAGAAGTTTTTCTGGGACCAGGCCAAAGTCATCAACCGCCACTGGCTGGCCGCCAACATGAATTATGAGGCCTACCTGGGATTCAACGCCTTTAACACCAAAAAAATCACTGGACGGGACACCATCGACTTCATCGAGTACCGCCGGCGCCAGGCGGCCGGCGATGCCTTCGATGTGGAATTCATGGCCGCGGTACTTGGCCGCCCCACCGATTAAAGGAGATTCGAATATGCTGCTCCAAGGAAAAAATGCCATTGTCACCGGCGGATCCCAGGGCATCGGCACAGCCACCTGCCTGGAACTGGCCAAAGAGGGGGCCAACGTCTGCCTGACCTATCGCCGCCACGCGGACGAAGCCCGGGCCGTGGTGGACCAGATTGAACGGATGGGCCGCAAGGCAATCTGCGTGGCCTGCGACATTGCCGTTTTCGCCGAAGCCGAAGCCGCGGTGAAGACGGCTGTGGAAGCCTTCGGTCGAATCGACATTCTGGTGAACAACGCCGGCATGAACTGGGATAGCGTGTGCTGGAAAATGTCAGAAGAGCAGTGGGACCGGGTGATTGGTGTGAATCTGAAGGGATATTTCAATTTCACCCGACAGGTTGCCCCCTTGTTCAAAGACCAGAAGTACGGTAAAATTATAAATATCACTTCCATCAACGGCATGCGGGGCAAATTCGGGCAGACCAATTACTCGGCTTCCAAGGCGGGCATCATCGGCTACACCAAAGCCGTGGCCAAGGAATTGGGCGCCTTTGGCGTCAACGTCAATGCTGTGGCCCCGGGTCTGATCGAAACCGCCATGCTGAAAGAATCCGAGGCCCGGGATAAAATCATCGATATGGCCATGGCCGAAATAGTCTTGAAGCGCGTAGGCCAACCCGAAGAACTGGCGTCGGTGATTGCCTTCTTGGCTTCTGAAAAGGCCCGCCACATCACCGGCGAAGTGATCAAGGTGGACGGGGGGCAGTACATATAGATCGAAAGGATTCCAAATATGAATGACGTCGCCATCATCGGCGCGGGACAAAGCACCTTCGTGCGATACTATCCGGGATCGGTTCGCGAACTGGCCTTCGAGGGATTTTCCGACGCGCTGGGTCATGCCGGCATCGCCGCCGCAGACATCGATGCGTCGGTGGTCTGCTCGGCCCCGGAGTACGACCTGCAGCGCTCGCCGGCCGGGGTCTTCGCCGAATATCTGGGTCTCAACCCGGGCCCGACCTTTTATGTAGAAACCCTGTGTTCATCGGGAAGTACCGGCTTGAAACTGGCTTACAGTCTTATCAAATCGGGACTGCACGATGTGGTGGCCGTGGTCGGCTTCCAGAAGATGTCGGAGATCTCCTCCGCCGAGACCCAGGAACGAATGGGCCGGGGCGCGGACATCCAGTGGGAGAGCCCCTTCGGC
The DNA here is from genome assembly GCA_020444075.1 of Deltaproteobacteria bacterium. Lineage (GTDB taxonomy): Bacteria > Desulfobacterota > Desulfobacteria > Desulfobacterales > Desulfosarcinaceae > Desulfosarcina. Next base: position 20,432 of record JAHLLR010000012.1, on the reverse strand, counting down.
ACCATGATGCCCGCCTACTACGCCATGTATGCCCGCGCCCACATGAACGCCTATGGCACCGCCCCCGAAGACCTGGCGGCCATCCGGGTCAAAGCGTCCACCTATGGCCAACTCAACGATCGGGCCGTCTACCGCAAAGCCGTGACGGCCGACATGTTCACGGACCCGGATAACATGATGAGCGGATCCGTGGCCTCCCCCTTGAGGGTGGGAGACTGCTGTGCCAACGCCGACGGCAGTTCATGCATCATCGTTGCCAGCGCCGAAAGAGCAAAATCGTTGTGCGACAAGCCCGTGTGGATCCGGGGCATCGGGTCGTCCTCCGCGCCGGTCAACCTGGCCGGCCGGGACCTGTTCACCGGACTGGCCGTGGCCCGTGAGGCCGCCGGCCAGGCCTATAAAATGGCCGGTATCGGCCCCAAGGATGTCGATGTGGCCGAAGTTCACGACTGCTTCACCATTGCCGAAATGATGGCTTACGAAGACCTGGGGTTTGCCGGACCAGGTGAGGGCCGTGACCTGATCAACGGCAAGGAAACCTATCTAAATGGAAGCATACCGGTCAACGTGGACGGGGGTCTGCTTTCCAAGGGCCATCCCATCGGCGCCACCGGCGGCAGCCAGATCCGCACCATCGTGCTGCAGCTGCGCGGCGAGGCCGGTGAGATCCAGGTCCCCGACGCAAGTGTGGGGCTGGTCCACAACATCGGCGGTGTGGGGCTCTACGGCAATGTGACCATTCTGGGCAGATAAAAAAAGTCCGGACGGTTATGGGCGGACACGCTATATAAGGAAACGCATTCATGGGAAAGAAGGAAAAAGACGAACGTTTCAGGAAATTCGGAACGGTGAGCTTTACCGGTACCACCCGGGTCAACGATTTCATCGACCACCTGGAGCAGGGCAAAGTCACCGGCACCCGCTGCAAATCCTGCGGCAACACGTTCTTCCCGCCCCGGGCGGACTGCTGGGCCTGCCGATCATCCGAAATGGAATGGTTCGATGTGCAGGGCACGGGCAGGCTGGTTACCTTCAGTACGCTGGCCTTCGGGCCCAAGGGGTTCGAAGGAGATCTTCCCTACACCATCGCCCTGGTGGATTTCGGCGCGTATAAGGTTTTCGGGCGCATCGCCGACGGTATTGTCGAATCCGATTTATCCATCGGCATGGCCTTGGCGGCCAAAGCCAACCCGCTCGCCGACGGACGTATCAATTACGTGTTTCACAAGCAATAGACATTTTCGTCCCACCCTCTCCTCTCAAATGGAACCGGAGAAATTCCCGGTAAGGAAAAAGACATGTCGCATCTGAAATTAATCAAACATGATAGCGTTGAGGGGGTCGCCACCCTGACCCTAGACCGGCCCAAGCACAATGTGCTCAACATCGAGATGATGAACGAACTCAATGGACTGTTGGAAACCCTGACCAACGACGGGTCGCTCAAGTGCGTGATACTGGCGGCCAACGGGCCCAGCTGGTGTGCCGGTGTAGAGGTGGCCGACCACAAACCGGGGATGGTTGACGAGATGATCGCGACTTTCAACGGCATCTTTGAACGGATTCACCGCATGGCCGTGCCGACGATTGCAGCGGTCCACGGTGCCTGCCTGGGCGGCGGCATGGAAGTGGCCATGGCCTGTGACATCATCGTGGCATCCCCCAAGGCGGTCTTCGGCCAGCCGGAGATCAAGCTGGGCTTCTTCCCGCCCTACGCGGCCATCCGGCTGCCCCAATTGGTGGGTCCGGCCCGGGCCGTGGAGATCTGCACCACCGGCCGCCGCTACAAAGCCGAAGCGGCGCACCGCATGGGGCTGGTGGCTCATCTGTCCGGTGAAGACAACTTTGCCGAAACCCTGGACAACCTCGTGGGTGAAATCAAGGCGTGCAGCCCGCTGATCATCCGACTCAACAAGCGGGCCGTCACCGCTCACCTGGGACTGGGATTCAAACAGGCCCTTTCCAATGTCAGCGATCTGTTTCTCAACACCTTGATGAAAACCCAAGATACCCTGGAAGGGATCAAGAGTTTCGAGGAAAAACGTCGGCCGGTATGGAAGAACAGGTAATGCAACCGGCCACGGCAGAAGAGATGGTCAATCGTATCCATTTCTCAAATGTCTGCATTTCTTCAGTTGACAGTCGGCTTTCCCGACATGATTGAAGCGTCTTTCGATAGTGATTGAGGCTCAGGCCTCAGGCGGATATGCTCCATTGTATAGTACCCATACCAGCATCCGCCAACGCAGAACCATGAATTCATCACCGACCCTTAACTCGTGTCCATCAAGAAATGAGGAATTTTGACTGAGATCAAGGCATGCGAAAAATTTTACCGCAGGCATATAGTTGATATTCCGAGGATAAAATTTTGAGCATAACGCAGATATCGGACAAATTAACCGTTTCTGGATGAGCACTAACCCACAGGAGAACCAGCGATGGCGTCCATGATATCCTGGCAGATGACAGAACCCGGAAAGCCCTTGGAAAAGGTGGAAGCACCGATCCCTGACCCCGGCCCCAGTGAAGTGCTGGTCAAGGTGGCCGGATGCGGTGTTTGTCACACGGACCTGGGGTTTTACTACGATGGTGTGAAAACCAAATCACCGCTTCCCCTGACCCTGGGACATGAAATCAGCGGCATTGTCACCGCCGCAGGACCCGACGCCCGTCAGTGGGAAGGCAAAGCAGTGATCATCCCCGCGGTCATGCCCTGCGGATCGTGCGACGTCTGCAATCGGGACCTGGGCAACATCTGCACGGCCCAGAAGATGCCCGGAAACGATATCCAGGGTGGATTTGCCAGCCATATCGTCGTTCCGTCCGGGCAGCTGTGTCAGGTTCCGGTAGACGATCAATACCGGCCCGTTGGAAAGGCAGACGTATCCCTGGCCCAGTTGTCCGTGGTGGCGGATGCCCTGACAACCCCCTACCAGGCCGTTGTCGATGCCGGCTTGTCCGCCGATGATACGGCCATTTTCGTGGGTGTCGGCGGGGTGGGCGGCTTCGGCGCCCAGATCGCCAAGGCCTTCGGGGCACTGGTGGTGGCCATCGATGTAGACCCGGTCAAGCTGAAGGCACTGGAACCCATGGTGGACAAAACCTTCAACGCCGCCGAGATGGCATTCAAGGACCTTCGCAAGGCGGTCTCGACCTTCGTCAAGGAGCAGGGAAAACGCCGGACCGAATGGAAGATTTTCGAAACCTCCGGCACCGCCGCCGGCCAGAAAACCGCCTTCGGCCTCATGACCTTCGGGGGCAACCTCTCCGTGGTGGGTTTTACCATGGATTCGGTGGACATCCGCCTGTCCAACCTCATGGCCTTCCATGCCACCGCACGGGGCAACTGGGGCTGCCTGACCCGGTATTATGCACCGGTGCGGGACCTGGTCCTTTCCGGCCAGGTGAAGATGGCACCGTTTGTCAAAACGTTTCCGCTGTCGGACATCAATACGGTCTTCGACAGGGTCCACCACAAAAAGATCGTTCAGCGGGCGATCATGGTGCCCTGACGCTATCGTTGACAACAACCGTTGCTGCAGCTGACGGAAAATTCGGATGGCTGCAGTATGACTTTACAGGAAACCACGATGCACAAACTACTCGCAGACAGCCCCGGGAAAAAAATGCTGCTCCTGGGCAACGAAGCCATCGCCCGCGGAGCCATCGAGGCCGGCGTGGCCTTTGCCACCACTTACCCGGGCACCCCCTCGTCAGAAATTTCACTTAACCTGTTCCGGGTTTCTCATGAAAGCGACCTTTACTTTGAATACAGCACCAATGAAAAGGTCGCGCTGGAAGTAGCCGCCGCCGCCGCCAACAGCGGACTGCGCACCTTCTGCATGATGAAGCACGTCGGCCTGAACGTGGCAGCGGATCCGCTGATGACCCTGGCCTACGTGGGGGTAAAGGGAGGGCTGGTTATTCTCACGGCCGACGATCCCTCCATGTTCTCCAGCCAGAACGAACAGGACAATCGGTATTACGGTAAGCTCTCCGGCCTGGCCATCCTGGAACCGTCCTCGGTGGAAGAGGCCCGGCAAATGACCGCCGAAGCCTTTGACCTGTCCGAAAAACTGGGCGAGCCGGTGATCCTGCGCACGACCACCCGCGTCAACCACTCCAGCGCCTTCGTGGAACTGGGAAAAATAACACCCCGCAAAATCAAGGGTGATTTTAAAAAGGACCCCTTCAATTTTGTCACCGTACCGGCCGTCTCCCGCCGCCTTCATGTGCGCCTGTTGGAAAACTGGGACAAGGCCCAGGCCATGGCCGAAACCTCCACTTTCAACTTCACCGACGGCAACGGCACCTGGGGAATCATCTGCAACGGTGTCAGCTACAACTACGTTTCCGACGCGGTGAAGGATTTGGGCATCGCCGACAAGACCCGAATTCTTCGCCTGGGTTTTTCTCACCCCATGCCGCCGAACCTGATCAAAGCCTTCCTGAACGCTTGCGAAAAAGTGCTGGTGGCGGAAGAGGGCGAACCCGTCATGGAGGAGGCCGTCAAGGCATTTGCCCAGGAAGCCGGACTGACCCTGCCCATCGCCGGCAAGGGCGAACGTCTGTTCTCAAGGCTCTATGAGTTCGATCCGGCCATGGTCCGACGGGTGATGGCGGGTTATTTCGGTGTACCGCACGCCCCCAGCCAGCCGCCAGACCTGTCCGACGTGCCGGAAATCCCCCAGCGACCACCCAATCTGTGTGCCGGGTGCTCCCACCGGGCCACCTATTATGCGGTAAAAAAAGCCGCCGAAGGCAGGGAAACGATCTATCCCACGGACATCGGCTGCTACACCCTGGGTTTTCTGCCCCCGCTGGCCATGGGTGATTTTCTCATCTGCATGGGCTCGTCGGTGAGTACCGCCTGCGGCTTTTCCAAAGCAACCGACAAGAAGGTGATCGCCTTCATCGGCGACTCCACCTTCTTTCACTCGGGGCTGACCGGCCTGGTCAACGCCGTATACAACAACCACAACTTCACCCTGGTCATCCTGGACAACGGCACCACCGCCATGACCGGCCACCAGCCCAATCCCGGGGTGGACATGAGCAACCTGAACCTGTCCGGTTACGGACGCATTTCAATAGAAGCGGTAGTGCGAGCCATTGGCGTCGAACACGTTACCGTCATCAAGCCCTACAAGGTTAATAAGAGCATCGAAGCGGTGAAGGCGGCGCTGGACCACAAGGGCGTGTCGGTGATCATCTCCCAGGAGATGTGCACCCTGTACGCCCGCAGTTTGAAAAAACTCAACGTGCGGGCCTTCACGGTCACGGACAAATGCAAGAACCACCGGGACTGTATCAACCAGATCGGCTGCCCGGCTTTTTTCCTGGAAGGGGAACGGGTCCAGATCAATCCCAACACCTGTGTGGGTTGCGCGGTCTGTGCGCAGATCTGCCCGGAAAATGCCATTACACCGGTCAAGGCAAAAAAAGCCGGCTGAGCACCTGAACTGAAAAAAGCGAACCTTCGGCTGCCGGCAACCGTTTTCGGATAGTTCCGACCATCCCGGTCTTAGCGCCGGCAGCCCTTATCATACGGGAAACAACCATGAAGACAACAAGACTGATTATCGTAGCGGTGGGAGGCCAGGGCAACCTGCTGGCCTCCAAAGTCCTCGGCCAGGCAGCTCTGCTTTCCGGTGTTCCGGTGCGCATGAGCGAAATTCACGGCATGGCCCAGAGAGGCGGGGTGGTGGAGTCTGCCATCGTGTTCGGCGATGCCAGCAGCACCATCATTTCAGACAGCGAAGCCGACGTACTGGTCGGATTCGAACCCTCCGAGACCCTGCGGGCCATGAACAAGTGCAATGCAGGCACCACCGTCATTACCAATCTGGCGCCCCTGCCGCCCTTTACCGTGGCGATCGGCAGAGGTACCTATCCGGACCTGGACCAGGTTCAGGACCTGATCAAAGCCAAAACCAGACGACTCATCGCTTTTGATGCCGTTGAACGGGCCACGGCTGCCGGCAACGTCATGTCCGTGAATATCGTCCTGCTCGGCGCGCTGATCCAGACAGGCATTTTGCCCATCCCCAAGGAAAATCTGGTGGAAGCCATCCGTACCAAGACCAAAAAGGCCTTTGTGGATGTGAACCTTAAAGCCTTTGACTTGGGTTTCATCGCGGCAGCCAACGCCTGAAGCTGCGTAAAAAGTGACTGTGCCCCGGGCATGCCCGGGGAAAACCGACCATTGAGAAGGAGGAAAACGATGCCCTGGAATGAGAAGTTCGAATGCATGGCGGTGGAGCAGATTCATCAGTTTCAGGTGGAAAAGCTGCAGGAAACCCTTGAGTGGGTGACCAAACGCGTTCCGTTTTACAAGAAAAAATTCAAGGAAGCGGGTATCAAGACCGCCGACATCAAGGGCATCGAGGACGTGGCCAAACTTCCTTTCACGGTAAAAAATGATCTGCGGGACAATTACCCCTTCGGCCTGTGCGCCGTTCCCTTAAAGGACGTGATGCGCGTTCATGCCTCGTCCGGAACCACGGGCAAACCCATCACCGGCCCGTATACCGCCGACGACCTGGTACAGTGGGGCGAGTGCATGGCGCGCAACTTTCATGCTGCCGGGGTCAGACCCGGGCACGTGGTTCAAAACGCCTACGGCTACGGCCTGTTCACGGGCGGCCTGGGATTTCACCAGGGCGCCACGACCATGGGCTGTACGGTTGTGCCCACCAGTTCCGGGCTGACCGAACGCCAGATCACCCTGTTAAAAGATTTCGAGACCAACGTGCTGTGCTGTACGCCATCCTATGCCCTGACCATTGCCGAACGGGCAGAGGAACTCAAGGTGGATCTGAAAAAACTGCCGCTCTCCATCGGCATTTTCGGCGCCGAACCCTGGACCGCCGGCATGCGTGAAGAGATCGAGGCGCGCATGGGAATCAAGGCCATGGAGGCTTATGGTCTTACCGAACTGGGCGGCCCCGGTGTAGGCTTCGACTGCGAGGCCCAGAGCGGTATCCACATCAACGAAGACTACTACCTGGCCGAAGTGGTCGACCCCATCACCCTTGAACCGGTTCCGCTGGGTGAAAAGGGCGAGTTGATCTTCACATCCCTTCAGCGTCGGGCAATGCCCATGATCCGTTACCGCACTAAAGACATCACCCGCCTGTACCGCGAAAAATGCGTCTGCGGCAGAACATTCGTCAAAATGGATAAAATTTTTGGTCGGACCGACGACATGCTGATCATCAGCGGCGTAAATGTCTTTCCCTCACAGATCGAATCCCTGCTGCTGGATATCGAGGAGGTGGAACCTCAGTACCGCATGCTGGTTCGAAAAAAAGGCTATCTGGATCAACTGGTGGTGCAAGTGGAGGCGAAACAGGACGTTTATGCGGCAGGCGACCGCAAGAAATTTGAAGTGGAAGCCAAAATTATGGCCCACATCCGCGGTCACATGGGAATCAGCGTGGAGGTAAACCTCGTGGAACCCAAGTTCATTGCACGAAGCGAGGGCAAGGCCCTTCGCGTGGTTGATGAACGGCCCAAACAGTTCCGATAATCGGAGGTTCAACCATGACAGACAAACAACCCTTTGTCCCCAAAACCTTTGCCGTCATTGGTGCAGGTCCCGTCGGCTGTATCGTGTCCGCATTCCTGGCCAAGGGGGGCTATGAGGTAATTCTGTGCGACGTCATCCCTGATCTTCTCAAACCGGCCCTGAAACGGGGAATTATCATCGAAGGGGCCGAAAAGCTAACCCAGACGGTCAGCCACACCTGCACCAGCATCGACTCCCTGCCGGACTACAAGCCCGATGTTATTTTCGTCACCGTCAAAGCCAATGTCCTGCCGCTGATCGCATCGGCCATCGAGGGATTCCATAAAAAAGGCCTCTATGTGGTGAGCTGGCAGAACGGCATCGACACCGAACTGGTTCTGGCCAAAAGCCTGGGCAAAGAACCGGTGATGCGGGCAGTGGTCAACTACGGCTGCGGCCTTCTGGGGCCGGCTCATGTTACGATTCCCTTTCACCACCCGCCCCACTTTATTCAGGAGCTGGACCCGGAGGCCAAATTCGCCGCCGATGCCATTGCCGATGCGCTGACCGCCTGCGGCCTGCCCACCCGCCATACGGAAGACATCATCGCCATGGTGTGGCGCAAAGGGGTGCTCAACGCCTGCATGAACCCGGTGTGCGCCGTGACCGGCCTGACCATGTCCCAGGCCATGAACGACCCGATCATTTTCAACCTCGTCGACGCTCTGGTCAAAGAGTGCGTCAAGGTCGCCCGGGCCAATGAGATCCTGCTGGGCTGGGAGTATTACCCCAACGCCATCGAATACATGCGCAACGCCGGCAACCACAAGCCCTCAATGCTCATGGACATCGAAAACGGCCGACGCACCGAAATCGACTACATCAATGGCAAGTTCGTAGAATACGGCCGGCGGGCCGGCATTGAAACCCCCTATAACATGACCCTGCAGAGCCTGGTGAAGGGGTTGGAGTCCAGACTGTAACATAATTGGTATTTTGATTCCGAAATTCGTATTTTTTAAGTCAGACAACAAGAGGCAAATAATAAATAAAATGCAATAACCAAAAACCAAATGACAAATAAATCACAATAGCCAAATTCAAATTTCCAAACCTTACGGTCTTGAACAATGGACATTCCGATTATCGATAGTGGAGAAATCAAAATGATGTTCAACCGTTGGTTTTTGCCTTATTTGGATATTGAAATTTGGAATTTATTTGGGATTTGTGATTTGTAGTTTGTCATTTAAGATTTGGTGCATGTATTCTGTTGTTTACGGTATACCCGGGTTAGAAGAGCGAACCATGCCGACAGTCAAGGAGACCATTTCCCAAAACCTCTACCCACCCTGCTTCGCCGGTGCCGACGTGGGGGCATCCCGAACCAAAGTGGCGGTGATCGATGCCGACGGCTATATGCTCGGTTATTGTGTCGACCGGTCGGGAACGGATTTTACGGCCACTGCCGATCGATGCCTGACCGAGGCATTGGCCATGGCAGATATTGAAAAAGATCGGATTGCACGTACGATATCCACCGGATACGGCCGAAAGAACGTCTCCTATGCCCATGACTACCGCACCGAAATAAGCTGCCACGGCAAAGGGTGCTTCCACTATTTTCCCTTTGCGATCACCATTATCGATATCGGCGGCCAGGACAATAAGATCATCAAACTGGATGAAAACGGCAAACGGACGTCCTTTAAGATGAATCGCAAGTGCGCCGCCGGCACCGGCGCATTTCTGGAGGAGATGTCCCCCCGACTGGACATCCCCCTGACGGAAATGAACGGCCTTGCCGCGGCATCCACGGACATGGTCAAGCTGGGCAGTTTCTGCACGGTCTTTTCCGCCACCGAGGTATTGGAGAACATCCGTCGGGGTAAACGGGTGGAAGACATCGTCAAGGGACTGTTCTTCTCGGTCATTTCAAGAATCAAGGAGATGGACGCCTTCACCGAAAAGGTGGTGATGACTGGCGGGGTCGTGGCCCATAACCCCTACCTGGTGGAAATGACCCAGGAGCTGATCAACCGCCCCATTCTGGTGCCGGAACTGCCCCAGTTCACCGGCGCATTGGGGGCAGCGCTGATTGCGAGAGAAACGTTTGGGAATTGAAAATTAAGGGATCCGGGCCTCGAGGTATTAATTGATTCTCACTCACCCATTCCTGATTCCCTCAATCCCCCAATTTACTTACCGGAGGTACGGCATGTCTGAAGAGAAGAAGATCAAACTGAAACGGCTTGAATCGTCCAAGGTGCTGGGCAAGTTCATGGCCGACTACTACTACGAGCTGGACAACGCCGCCAAGACCGGTGAGAAAAAAATCGCCTGGTGCACCAGCGTGGGTCCGGCGGAGATTCTGCGGGCCATGGGTTTTCTGGTCTATTTTCCGGAAACCCACTCGGCCATGCTGGGATCCTCGCGCATGGCCACGGAGCTGATTCCCAAAGCCAACGCCGTGGGCTATTCACCGGACATCTGTTCCTATCTTACTGCCGACATCGGCGCCTACCTGGAAAAGGTATCCCCCCTGGCCAAGATCTTCGAAGGCATCCAGGGGCCACCAAAGCCGGACGTCCTGGTGTTCAACACCAACCAGTGCCGCGACGTGCAGGACTGGTTCAATTTCTACGGTGAAGAGTACGACGTGCCGGTGGTGGGCGTCCACTCCTATGTGGGTATCCAGGAGGTGGAAGCGTCCCACGTGAAATCCATTGCCGCGCAGATGGAAGCGTTGATCCCCCCGCTGGAACGCATCGTCGGCAACACGTTCGATATGGACCGGCTCAAGGAGACCGTGGCCCTGTCGCGGGAATGCTCGGACCTGTGGAAGCAGGTGCTGGACACCGCCGCCGCCGTGCCATCGCCCATCACCTTCTTCGACGGCACCACCCTCATGGGCGCTGCCGTGGTGGGCCGGGGAACCCAGCGAGCCAATGACTGCTACCGCACCCTGCTGGCGGAGCTGAACCAGCGCATCGCGGATAAGGAAGGGGCCGTTGAAGACGAGCAGTTCCGGATTTACTGGGACGGCATGCCCGTCTGGGGTCGGCTGTCCGCCCACGCCAAGCTGTTCGCCTCCCTGAAAACCAATGTACTGGCCTCGACCTACTGCAACTCCTGGATCTTCTCCGCCCTGGACCCGGACGATCCTTTCAACTCCATGGCCCGGGCCTACACGGAGCTGTTCATCGTTCGTGCCGACACCCCCAAGGAAGCCTACATCAAGGAGATGCTGAAATTCTTCAAGGTGGACGGCATCATCTACCACGACGCCAAAACCTGCCCCAACAACTCCAACTGCCGCTACGGCATGCCCCAGCGCATCGAGCGGCAGTCCGGCATCCCCAGCCTGACCATCAACGGCGACCTGAACGACCTGCGGCTGATTTCCGACGAGCAGACCAAAACCAACGTGGAGGCCTTCATCGAGCAACTGGCGGAAAACAAATAAGGAGCGAGGACCATGCTGGATACCCTTTTCAACCCCAAAGGCGTGGCGGTCATCGGTGCCTCCGGAAAAGAGTTGCACATCGGCAACCGCGTGATCAAGAACCTGCTGGATTTCGGCTACCAGGGGGGAATCTACCCCATCAACCCCAAGGCCGACGAAATCCGGGGAATCAAGGCCTATAAATCCATTCTCGACGTACCCGGCCAGGTGGACGTGGCCCACATGGTGATCCCGGCCAAATTCGTGCCCATGGCCGTGGAAGACTGCGGCAAAAAGGGCGTGAAACACATCATCATCAACTCCGGCGGGTTTTCCGAAACCGGCCCCGAGGGGGCCGAAATCGAAAGGGTTTTTCTGGAAAAGGCCAAGGCCTACGGCATCCGCATCTTCGGCCCCAACTGCCAGGGGATCATCAATTCCGACCCGGCCGTGCGCGCCTACTGCAACTTCACGTTCACCTTCCCCGACGCCGGGCACATCTCCATCGTGGCCCTGTCCGGCGGGGTGGCCGAGGTGATCCACCAGGGATTTTCGGCCATGGATGTGGGCACCCGCATCTATGCGTCCAACGGCAACGCCTGCGACATCTCCATCCCCGAGATCATCCAGTACCTGGCCGACGACGACGGCACCCGGGTCATTGTCACCTACGTGGAGGGGCTCAAGGATCCTATGGGATTTTTCGAGGCAGCCCGGCAAGCCACCAAACAAAAGCCCGTGCTGGCCATGAAGGCCGGCCGAACCATGGAGGGCGCCAAGGCGGCCGCCTCCCACACCGGCGGCCTGGCCCGGGAAGACCTGGCCACCGACCTGATCTTTAAAAAGGCCGGCATCGTCGATTTCAGGGATGAAGGCCACCTGATCAACGCCGCCGTGGCCTTCGGCTCACAGCCGGTTCCCAGGGGCAACCGGGTGGGCATTATCACCAATACCGGCGGTCCGGCGGTGATCGCCACCGACATCCTCGTGGATGCCGGCCTGACCCTGCCTCCGCTCTCCGGGAAAACCAAAGCCATGCTCACGGAGAAGCTTTATCCCGAGGCATCGATCAGCAACCCGGTGGATGTACTGGCCACGGGCACCGCCGAGCATTACCTGGTCTGCCTTGAGGCCATGATGGCCGACGACAGTTTCGACTGCATCCTCGTCCACTTTGTCACCCCCTTTTTCGTGGATACGGAAAAGATCGCCACCGCCATCGCCCAGGTGAACCAGCAGCAGATCAAGCCCATGGTCTGCAACCTGATGACCGACCGGCGCCAGTGGGCCGGAACCGAAGCCATCCTCAAGGAGGGCGGTGTGCCCTGCTTTGCCCTGCCCAGCGATGCCGCCCGGGCCCTGGGCGCCCTGGTGCGCTACCGCAACATCCTGGATCGACCACCCGGGCGGGTTCGGACATTCGGCGATGTGGACACCGCTGGCGCCAGGACCGTTTTCGTCAAGGCCAACGGACGGTCGATGCTGGCTGCCGATCAAGTTTACGAAATCCTTGAAGCCTACGGCATTGATGTGCCCGAGTGGCGCATGGCCGACGATATCGATGGTGCCATTGCCGCCGCAGAGGCCATCGGCTATCCGGTCGTCGTCAAGGCCGATGCCGCTTCCGTAGTCCACAAGAGCGACATGGGCGGCGTGGCCGTGAACCTGGCCGACGCCGATGCGGTGAAAAATGCCGCCAGGAAGATGAAAGAACAAATCGACGCCGCGGACCTGCGCTTTTTCGTCCAACAGTTTGTACCCGGTGGCCGGGAAGTGATCCTGGGCGCCAAAGCTGAGCCCGGTGTGGGGCATCTGGTCATGTTCGGTCTCGGCGGCATCTTCGTGGAGGTGCTCAAGGACGTGGTGTTCAACCTGACCCCGGTCACCGACGCCGAGGCCCGGGAAATGGTGGACGGCATCCGGACATCCGCCCTGCTCGACGGGGTGCGCGGCGAAAAGCCGGTAGACAAAACCGCGCTGGTCGATCTGATTCAGCGGCTGTCCAAGCTGGTGACCGACTTTCCCCAGATCAGGGAACTGGACCTCAATCCGGTCATGGCCTTCGAAAAAGGGGCCGTGGCGGTTGATGCGCGGATTGCCCTGTGAAGGGTTGGTTTGATTAGTTGATTGGTTTTTTTATCTTGATTGAGATTTTAAAAATTGGAATTTATTTGGAATTTGGGATTTGAACGTTGTTTTTTCTCTGAGTTTGAACCCCTAACCCTGAACCTCGAACCCTTCAACCTAAGGAACACCCCATGGCCCATTGGATGAACCTGGGACAGCAGCTCAAGATGAACGCCAAGAAGTATCCTCAGACCATGGCCCTGTGTGACGCCCGTCGACGGTTCACCTATCCCCAGGTCAATCGCCGGGTCAACCGCCTGGCCCACCGCCTCATGCAGATGGGCCTGGAAAAAGGCGACAAACTGGCCGTGCTCATGGAAAACAGCATCGAGATCGTCGAACTCTACCTGGCCACGGCCAAAACCGGCATTGTCATCGTGCCGGTAAATTTCCGTCTGGTGGGACCTGAGGTGGCCTACATCGTAAACAATGCCGACGCCAAGGCCATGGCCGTGCATCACGAATTTACCCCGTGTGTGGACGCCATCAAGGGTCGGCTGAAACAAATCCCGCCGGAGAATTACATCGTCGTCGACCGGACCAGAGCAGGTTACCGAGAATACGAATCCCTGCTGGACGGTGCGCCGGACGACGAACCGGACGTCCAGGTCGCCCCGTCGGACACCTGGATTCTGATCTATACCTCCGGCACCACCGGAAAGCCCAAAGGCGTGGTTCGCTCCCATGAATCCCACATCGCCTTCTACCTGATCAACGCCGTGGACTTCGGGTTCGACCCGCATGACGTGTGCATGAACGTCATGCCCCTGTGCCACATCAACTCCACCTTCTTCACCTTCACTTTCACCTATATCGGCGCCACGGTATACATTCACCCGGCCCGATCCTTCCGGCCCGAGGAGATTCTGGAAATCGTGGAACGGGAAAAGATCACCTTTATTTCCCTGATCCCCACCCACTACAACCTGATCCTCAACACCTCCGACGAAGGCAGGCGAAGGGACACCCGGTCCATCAAAAAACTGCTTTGCAGCAGCGCCCCGGTGAGGAAAACCATGAAGACCGCCATCATGGAATTTTTTCCCGGCGTTCAGCTCTACGAGGGCTACGGCTCAACGGAAGCAGGCATCGTCACGGTCCTGCGGCCCGAGGACCAGATGCGCAAGCTGGGATCCATCGGGTCGGAGAGCCTGGGCACCGACCGGATCAAGATTCTTGATTCGCAGGGCAACGAGGTGCCGCCGTGCGAGGTGGGTGAGCTCTATTCCAAGGGTCCGATGCTGTTTGACGAGTACTACAAGCTGCCCGAAAAAACCGCCGCCGCCTTCAAGGACGGCTGGTTTTCAGCCGGTGACATGGCCCAGATGGACGAGGACGGCTTTTACCAGATCGTGGACCGCAAGGACAATATGATCATCACCGGCGGTGAGCACGTCTATCCCAGCGAGGTGGAAGAAGCCATCGGCAGCCATCCGGATGTGTTCGACGTGGCAGCCATCAGCCTGCCGGACGACAAGTGGGGGGAAAAGGTCGCCGCGGTAGTGATCCCCAGGCAGGGTTCGGATCTTACCGAAGCGATAATTTTCGACTGGTGCCGTGATCGGATGGCCGGCTACAAGCGCCCCAAGCAGGTATTTTTCATCCGGCCGGACCAGATGCCGCGCACCGCCACGGGCAAGATCCTTCACCGGATTCTGCGGGAACAATACGCCGACGGCGAGCCGGTGTTCCCGGAAACCGACAGTTGCAAAGCCCCGGAGCAATGAAAACCGATTGCGAATTAAGGAATCCAGGGATTGAGGCATTGCCGGTACGGCTGACAGCACTGATCAATTGATCATCGAATCGTGTATCAATCATTTAAGGAGGCGTCTTATATGTTAAGCAAAGCGTTCATCCCTTACAAGGGTTACTACTCGACCCCGTTCTGCCGCTGGCAGGGGGCCATGGCCAACGAGAATTCCATCGTGCTGGGCGCAAAGACCGCCGCCCGATGGATCACTCACAAGAACTGGGATCCGGGCATCTTCGACTACCTGGTCTTCGGCAATACCATCGGCCAGCCGCACCAGTTCTACAGCGCGCCTTACGCCGCCGCCCTGATGGGATGTGGCGGTATTCCCGGCATCGCCGTCAGCCAGGCCTGCACCACCGGCACCACCTGTATCTTCCAGGCAGCCACATTCGTCGAGACGGGCATGGCCGAAAACACATTTGTCCTTACTACGGACCGCACCTCCAACGGACCCCATACCATCTGGCCCAACCCCAACGGTCCCGGCGGTGAAGTGATCAGCGAAAACTGGCTCATGGACAACTTCAATGCCGATCCCAATGTGGGCCTGCGCATGGTGGAGACGGCGGAGAACGTAGCCAGGGAGGAAGGCATCACCAAGGAGGAGTGCGACCGCCTGGCCGTGCGCCGCTACGAGCAGTATCAGATGGCCCTGGCCGACGACCGGGCCTTTCAGAAGCGGTACATGTTCGCCGCCGAAATCCAGCTTTCCCGGAAGAAAAGCATCCTGGTGGAGGAAGACGAAGGCATCATGCCCACCACCGCCGAAGGACTGGCCAAACTCAAACCCCTGGTGCCCGGAGGGGTGCTGAGCTTCGGCGCCCAGACCCACCCGGCCGACGGCAACGCCTCCATGGTGGTCACCACAAAAAAGAAGGCCGCCCAATTGAGCGCAGACCCATCCATTCCCATCCAGGTGATCGCCTACGGTTTTGCCAGGGAAAAGAAAGGCTACATGGCCGCCGCGCCGGTCCCGGCAGCCCGCATGGCCCTGGAAAAGGCCGGACTGTCCATCAACGACATCCAGGTCATCAAGACCCACAACCCCTTTGTGGTCAACGACATCAACTTTGCCAAAAAGATGGCGATCGACGTCGACGGCTTCAACAACTACGGATCCTCGGTGATCTATGGCCATCCCCAGGGATCCACGGCCACCCGGCTGATCATGGAAGGCATCGAAGAGGCGGTCATGCAAGGCGGCGGGTACCTGCTGTGGACAGGCTGTGCCGCCGGCGACTGCGGCGCCTCGCTGATTCTGAAAATCGGTTAAACCCATCACCCCTGCCATGGGGAAAAAAAGCGGACCGGGAGGTTGCACGCCCGGTCCGCTTTTTTGTGGAGGCTTGCCGATGCTTCCACTGAACCAATGAGAACATCGAATACATGTCAATTTTGCCGTATTGCGTTCGCCCGTCAGATAGGCTACATACAATTACAGTCCTTCCAGCCGTTCAGGCATCTCAATGGTATCAGTAACCATTTTTTCAAGAGTGATTGACTTGTCATCGTTTTCGACCGATGATTGAATAAATGAAACGATCGCCAGTTTGTTTTTACCTGTCAACCTGAAGCTGAATGTGAGCAGCGAGAACTTCCATAATACTATCCAGGGAGAGGCGCCATGAAGAAGCTGGTCGAGGAAATTGCAAAGGCCCTTGTTGACCTTCCGGAACAGGTATCGGTAAACGAAATTGAAAGCCAGCAGAGCATCGTCGTCGAGCTGGCCGTGGCCAAACAGGACCTGGGGAAAATCATCGGGAAAAAAGGCCAGAATGTGCAGGCCATCCGAACCATCCTGAACGCCGCCTCGGGAAAAAGCAAAAAACGCATCATCCTGGAACTCCTGGAATAGATACCCGGGTCTTTGGGAACCCGCCATTAGCGGCGGATTCCCCGTGTGTTCAAATTGGATGACACATTCATTTTGAAAATCCGAGGCCGGTGGAATAGGGTGCCATCTGCATAGCCACGCGGATCGGGCAAGGTGTTCCTGCCTTTCATTGCTGCCGATAACCCGGCAAGCGCCCCACCATCGCTTTCATCCCATTTTCGATTAATGGACATCATCGGAGCTTCGTGGTATGGACGTCTTTCCGTTTCAGCGTTGCGGGGACATACAATCTCAACATTCAGTCGGACCATGCCTACACACGAAAGCGATCCATGCCCTACTCATTCAAGCAACGCGCAAAAGCCGCCGCCATAAGCTTCGTAGCAACCTGGTTTGCCCGCCTGTGGTTTGCTACCGTCCGGATTTCTATTGTCAACAGGGACGTTTATAACCGGCACTTCCAGCAGGTCGGAATACCCCACCATGTGGTCGGCGCTTCCTGGCACCGTAATGCCATCTTTCTCTTTTACTTCTTCCGGAATTTAGGGGATCGGTTGATCATGATCAGCCGCAGCCTCGACGGAGAGATCACCGCCGGTGTGGCCAGACGATTCGGATACACCCCGGTCCGCGGCTCCTCTTCACGGGGGGGCGGCGAAGCCTTGCAGCAGATGATCGATGTCATGAACGGCGGGCAGAAAAAATACCTGTGCGGCACCGCTGTTGACGGTCCCCGGGGCCCGGCGCGAAAATTAAAAAAGGGCATGGTGGCCGTGGCCATGCAGACCGGGGCCCTGTTCGTACCCATGGCCTGTTCCGGCAACCGCCTGATCACTTTTCCCAAAGCCTGGGACAAAACCATTATTCCGAAACCGTTCAGCCGGATGACCATCGCTTTCGGCGAACCGGTCGCCATCCCGGCCGGGCTTATAGGAAACGACCTGGAAACCTTCTGCCGGAAACTGGAGGACGACCTGAACCGCCTGACCGATACGGTGGACCAAACGTGCGGTTACCTGGAGGCGGGAGTGGGTCGATCGGGGCATTAATCATTGGCCGGTGAAATCACCATCTCCGTCTGGATGTTTGTCGTGCTGGTTGCCGTGGCCGTGATCGCGGTGCTGGACCGGGTGCTGATTCCCAGCAGCCGATAGTTCCTGCGCCGGCGCATCAACCGGGTAATCGAGGAGATCGGCACCCGCCTGGACATCGAAATCCGCCCTTTCCAGCTCACCAAACGGCAGGTGCTGGTGGACCGGCTGGTTTACGATCCCATCGTGATCGAAGCCGTGAGAGACTACGCCCGCGAGCACGGCATGCCCCTTCCTACGCCGTGGGCGAGTGGGCCAAGATCTGGCCATTGCACATGCTGTTCCGGTTCATGGGGGCGTTCTTCGTCAGGCGCAATTCCGGCACCCCCCTCTATCGCCGGATTCTTGAACGATATATCCACATGGCCACCCAGGAAGGAGTCTGTCAGGCGGTTTTTCTGGAGGGTGGCCTGAGCCGTGACGGACGTCTGCGTGACCCGAAACTCGGGTTGATGGATTACATGCTGCGCCGGTTCGACCCCCAACGGGACCGCGACATCGTCTTCATCCCGGTGGGAATCGACTATGACCGCACCATCGAGGACCGCAGCCTGCTGCGCAGCCTGAACCCTGAAACCCAACGGCGCAGCCTGTGGTTCGTCTGCAGGACGACCCTTGGCTTCATCCTGCGCAACCTCGTATTGATGCTCCTCAGCCGATGGCGCCGCTACGGCTACGCCTGCGTCAACTTCGGCGCGCCCTTGTCCATCAAAGCCTACTGCAGCGAAACCGGAACGGACTTCAGCAGATTGAAACGCAGCATACATGCAGTATGTGAGCATTTTGCGCCGTTTCGTAACGCCGCCAGGGGCGCTTAGACTATTTTTGAGATGGGTTCTACCACAGCCACGCCATCCCGGCATACCTCACCATCAGGGCGATGGACAGGTTGGTCAGGCCGTGGATGAGGATGCAGACCCACAGGCTGCCGGTCTTTTTGTACAGCCAGGTGGTAAAAAGAAAATAGAGGACGGCGGACAGATACTCATCGGTTTGATGGCCCGCGGTAAAACTGAGGGTTGCGCCAACCACGGCAAAGGTGCTCAACGGCAGCGTCGTCAAAGCAGCGGGACGCTGCTCGAGCGTGTCCAGGATCGATCCCACCAGTCCCTTTTCCCGCCGTTGCAATCCGGCCTGATGCAGCCAGCCCATCACATAAACGCGCAGGAACAACTCTTCCAGAATTGCCACCAGGATCACCGAGTTGACCAGCCTCAGGCAAAAATAGAGGGACGAAAAGGATTTTTGATCACCGGCAGCCATGACATCAGTGATGCCAACCGCCGCTAACCCATAAAATGGCCCCACCCAGCACAGCAGGGCCACCGGAAGCGCCAGCAGGGCAATGAATCCATGGATGGCTTTGAGGGGGCCGAACCGATAGTGTTTGCCAAACCAGAGCAAAACGGCACCGGTGGCCAGCAGCTTAAGCCCCTGAACCACATCTGTCGAAAGCACGGGCTCGGGTATACTGGAAAGGGAGACGTAAACCAGATAGGGCGACAGGTAAAGCAGCAACAGCGCTTGAAAACGCTTGTGCTCGGGAAGAAGCTGATATGTGTTCGCAGAATTCTCAGCCATTGGCGGGGATAATTCCCTGTATTAAGGAATAATGGCGAGACTATAATAGAAATGTCCTATTATCAACCGCTTTTTTCCCTGAAACACCTGACGGCACACATGGTTTCATTCCCGGTAAAGCGCGAATCCACGTTGAAATGATAGTATCATATGATACAATTACTAATTTCCTGAAAGCGCATGGTATCCTCATGGAAGGGTTGATCCCTTCCGCGGGCGCATTGCGCAAGGAACCGATTGGGGTTCTCCGGCCAGGGGATATCTTCCATGAAGCCCCACCTCGGAAACATGTCGATCCGATGATGCAAGCCCTGTTTGCCTACCTGAAGACAACCGATGACCATTGGCTGTTAAAATCGTGCCGCTTCCATTTCCAGTTGGAAAACATCCATCCGTTTGTGGACGGCAACGGTCGTATGGGGCGACTCTGGCAGACCCGCATCTTGATGGAATATCATCCCATCTTTGAATTTCTGCCGGTGGAAGATTTGATCAAAGAACGCCAAAACAACTATTATCGGGAATTGTCCACGGGCGATGACACTGGTGACTGCACCGGGCTTGTCGTCTTAATGCTGGCCCTCATCCGTGAATCGTTGGCAGACCTGGTCACTGCAATTCGATCGGTGACGCTCCCCGCCGCGGACCGGCTGGAATTGGCCGCACAGTCGTTTGGCGACAATTCCTTTTCCCGGAAAGACTACCAAGCGATTTTCAAAACCATCTCAACCGCCACCGCCAGCCGCGATCTGCAACTGGGGGTTAATATGGGAATTTTTGCGAAAACCGCTGACAAACGGACGGCGGTTTATCGGGTAAAAAGGAAATAGCTCAGCGCTGATAGCTGATAGGATTTCATAAGAGAAGACTTAACTGCGCTTGTTCGTAAATACGATGGCATTCGATCGCCGATGCAACCCGACTCGGCGCGTTGCTCGGCGCCCCAATAGCGATGCTGTTGACGCTTCTCTATCCTCGCGATCCGGGTGCCTCGGCAACCTCGGTGCGTCACTGTATTTACGAACATGGGTACTTAGTACTTATCCGTAAATAATGCCTGCCTTTCGGTAGGCGATAATAGCCGC
>JAHLLR010000011.1 GCA_020444075.1 Deltaproteobacteria bacterium | reverse complement strand
TAAGGCAGAGAATCGGGCAGATGACCCTCACCGCGGCCACCGACGGCAACCATGGATGCGGCGTTGCCTGGGCGGCCGATCAATTGGGTCTGAAGGCCAGGATTTTTATGCCCAAAGGATCGGTGCCATCCCGGGTGGAAAAAATCCGTTCTCACGGCGCTGCCGTCGAGGTCACGGACCTGAATTATGACGGCACCGTTCGTCTGGCCTGCCGCATGGCCCGGGAAAACGGGTGGCAGGTCATTCAGGATACCGCGTGGGACGGCTATGTCGATATTCCCCGCTGGATCATGCAGGGTTACACCACCATGAGCAGGGAGGCGATAGACCAGATGTCAGGGGATCGGCTGCATCCCACGCATGTTTTTGTTCAGGCGGGTGTAGGGGCTTTTGCCGGCGCCATGGTCGCCCATCTGGCGAATGCATTCGAGGAGAAGCCGCCACGGTTTATTGTCGTTGAACCGACCCATGCGGCCTGCATGCTTGCTTCAGCCGCCGCCGGTGACGGTCGACCCCATGCCGTCACCGGCGATCTGGACACGATCATGGCCGGCCTTGCCTGCGGGGAGCCCAGCCCCATGGCATGGGAAATTCTGCATGCCTGCTCCAGCGCCTATGTCAGCTGCGAGGATTATGTGGCCGCCAACGGGATCCGTATTCTGGCCAATCCCCTGGCGGGGGACGACGGCATTGAGTCCGGAGAATCCGGTTCGGTGGGGATCGGTCTGCTGGATCTGATTGCCAACCATTCGGATTTTCTTCCTTTAAGGCGATCCCTCCATATCGGACCGGATTCGACGGTGCTGCTATTCAACACCGAAGGAGCCACCGATCCGGATAATTATCGCGAGATTCTATGGTACGGGAAATATCCCCTGGCAACTGGAACCGCTGAAAAGTAGGGTCACTTGCCTTCACTGTCGTGCGCAGTTCAGGGGCGTCCGGCCAGCTTCAAGTCGCCGGATGTTTTCGACGACACCGGCCACTATTCCCTGCATGGAAAGATCCGTGGATCCGGCCACGTGCGGGGTGGCCAGCACATTTAATGCAAAGATCGGGTCGTCGGGATCCGGGGGCTCTTCCCAGAAGACGTCCAGGCCGGCACCGGCGATGGTGCCGTCGGACAGGGCCCATTCCAGGGCATCCCGATCCACAATGCCGCCGCGGGACAGGTTGATGAGATAGGCGGTGGGTTTCATGAAGGCCAAGGTCCGCCGGTTCATCAACCCCATGCTGGCGGGGGTGACGGGAAGGCAGAGAAAGACGATATCCGATTGGCCCAGCAATTCCGGCAATTGTTCAGGGCCGCCGACCCAGTCCAGACCCAGGTCCGCCTTGGCCGTTTGCGGGTCGCGGTTCCTGATCCCGATGATGCGGACGCCGAATCCTCTCAGCCGCCGAATCAAGGCCCGGCCAATGCCACCGAGACCCACCAGTCCGACAGTCCTTCCCCCCAGCGCCTTGCCCTGGGGCTGCCCCATCCTGCCCGCACAGAGGCTCCGCGCCATCCCGCGGGCATCGCGAAACAGGCCGATCATCAGGTAGATGCCCAGTTCGGCAACCGATTCGGCGTTGCCCGATGTGGCGGTGGGAACATTGGCCACGAAAATACTCTTTTCCACCGCCGCGGCGATGTCGACGCCCTCCAGTCCTGAGCCGCACTGTTGGATCAGTTTCAACCGGTCGGCTTGCGTCAGCATGGCGCGGGTGACGGGGCACATGGTGGGTATGAGCACATCCACCCCGGCCAAACGGTCTATGGCAAATCCGCCGGTTGCCGTAAAGCGATGGCTCGGCAGTTGCGTCCTGACGATTCCCAAAAATCCACCCCAGGCATCCTCGGGTGCGGCAAACAGGATGTTCACGGATTCTCCTCCATTCTACCCGTCTTCGAATCACTGTGCTCCGTTGCTAACAGTCGGCAGATTGTTTCCGATGTGGCGCAGTTGACGCCGATCTTCTCAAGTCCGGGGATATCTGACCGAGCCATGCCGGAAAGGGCATCCACCGCCGCCGTGATTCGGAAATCCCGTTCACTGGCTTCGTAAATGGATGTTCTCGGACAGTTGGGATAGTTGGAACCGCAGAAAACCAGGGTGGAAATGGTCCTTTCTCGGAGGTAGGCCTCGAGCGGTGTGCGGTAGAATGCCCCCCAGCGGGGTTTGAAGACGATGGCTTCTTGGGGGCCGATCGGCTGGATCGCCCCGGACATCAGCAGATCGTCGTCGATGCGGACATCCTTGCCGGGGAGCAGCGGCTCTGCCGGTCGACGCCCCGACGATCCTTTCAGCAGAATCGGTTTTCCCGCCAGCAGCGAATGTCGGCGGCACCGGTCGGCGTCCCTGGCATCGGGTGTGTAGATGCGAATTACATGGACGATAGGCCGGCCGGCATCGCGAAAGGTTCGGCACAGGCGACTGATTTGTGGAAGTATGGTCGTGGTGCCGGGTACTGTAAACGTTCCGCCGTCAAGGGTATCGTTTTGAACGTCGATGGTGATCAGGGCGGAACGGTCATACTCGGGAATGATAAATTGATCGGGTGTGGTCATGGTTGGCTTTCCGGACGAAGATTTTTTCAAGATCAATGGTGGTGTTGATTGAAGCCGATAACACAGCTGTTTTAAACCTGCAAATAGCGATGGCTACTATGCGTCATCCAAAGGTGCAGCGGTTCCGGCCGTTTTTCTTGCTCCGGTATAGCAGGGTGTCAACGCGCTTGATAATGCTGTCGGTGGTGTCCGTTTTATTGGCCAGTGTGCCGCCGATGGAAACCGTGACGGTTAGCGTTCGGCCATTTTCCCGGATATGAGATTTCTCCACCAGGGACCGGACCCGTTCGGCAGCTGAACGCAGCCCGTCGTCATCGACGCGTTTGAGGATGCCGATGAACTCTTCCCCGCCCCAGCGCCCCATCAGGTCCGATGGACGGGCGACATTCATGAAGGTGCGGGATATGGTCTTGAGCACGCGGTCGCCGACGTCATGGCCGTAGGTGTCGTTGACCCGTTTAAAAAAATCGATGTCCATAAAGACAATACCGAAACTTGTGCCATAGCGCTGTTTTTCGGAAATCCGGCTGTCCAGTTCCATTTCAAGGTAGCGGCGGTTGGCCAGTTGGGTCAGGTTGTCCAGGAAAGAAAGTTTTTCCAACTCCTGGATTTTGGTGGTGATGGCGTTTCCGGCGCTCAGGTCGGTGAACAATTCGGCACCTCCGATGATGTTGCCCGAAGTGTCATGAAGAGGTGCCGCCCGGATCCATACGGGAACGCGGTGGCCGTCCCTGTGGCGCAGGTAGACCTCCGCATCGCGAAACACGCCGTCCGCGATGGTGGATGCCAGCGGGCACCTGCCCATGCACAGGCTTTGTCCCTTGGCATCCACGTGAACGAGAATATTATCCCGGCACCGGCGGCCGATCACCTCTTGGGAACGATACCCCGTGATTTTTTCTGCCACGCGGTTCCAGTAAATGATGGTTCTGTATTTATCCACCAGATACAGCCCGTCGAAAATATTTTCGATAAGTGATCGGTAATCGATGTCCATAACGGTTTTCTCATCCCTCCTTGACGGGTTTGTCGTCCATTACGTCCGTGCTTTCAGCTACTTCAAATCAAAATACCGCCAAACGGGATCTTCCGCCTTCAAGGTAATCAACCGTTGGGACGTTCGCAGGGTAATCTTGTTGTAGGTAGTTTTCAGGGACTCGAGGTTCTCTTTTATTTGAAAACGGATTTCAGCAGCGCCCCGGCGGTAGGCGGAGAAGCCGAATGCCCGTGTCGGGGTGACGACAGCGGCCACCCGGCCTTCAGCCGCGTTGGCGACGACCGACTCGCCAATGGGCAGACGGGTCTGGAAAAAGCCGCCGGTATCGGTGCCGAAACCAACGATCCGTTCGCTGGTCAGCATAATCACCAGGTGGGCGGCGATGAGCATTTCTGGTGTTACATTTTTCTCATTGATTTTCAAATAGCGCGTGTTCCACTGCCCCGATTTTACTGAAACGGCCAACAGCCGATCACTGGTGAGAAAGGCGCCAACTTCTCCTTTTGCCCCCCGCCAAAGAATCTTTTCCCTTGAACGAAAATCTTCTGAGAATTTCCGGCTGCCATCCACCACGGCGATGAAGGCACTGTCCGTGGTAAAGATTTCCACCAG
This sequence comes from Deltaproteobacteria bacterium, assembly GCA_020444075.1. GTDB lineage: Bacteria > Desulfobacterota > Desulfobacteria > Desulfobacterales > Desulfosarcinaceae > Desulfosarcina. Next base: position 92,734 of record JAHLLR010000011.1, on the reverse strand, counting down.
ATCTTCGACCTCTTCGTAGGCCATGGTCCGGGAGGAGATCATGAGCAGGGAGAGAATCAACACTATCAGTATTTTCCAGGGAAATCTCATTTTAATCCGCAACATAGCGGGGATAGGTGGACTTGGCCGCCTCCGCCCACCGGGGATCGATGTCCATGGTCAGAAAGGGTTTTTCGGCGGACGTGGTTCCTAATACGGCACCTTCTTCGGGTTCGATGATCCAGCCGGTGCCGCCGAAGTCCGATCCCGGAATATTGGGGCCGTTCAGGTTCGACGACAGACAGAAGGCGCCTGATACTACCGCGGCGGTCCGGCCGCCGGCGATCCACTTGTCGGTTGATGAGGCCGGCGTCACCCGCGGGCAGATGAGGATATGAGCGCCTTGCCGGCCATAGTCGCGGGCGTGCCGGGTGAACCACAGCTCCGTGCAGATCAGAAATCCACAGACGATGCCACCGCAGGCAAGGGGTTTGAAGGCGCCTTTTCCCCTTCGGTACCAGGACGCTTCCCAAAACCCGGCCTCGTCGGGCAGGTAATATTTGGTGTGGGCCGGGATGACGCCGTCATCCGGTGTCCACACAAACCCTTCATTGTGCGGGACGCCGCGGCGGTTCACCGGCCGGGTACCCATGACGACGGCCGCACCCAGTTGGGGCAGGCGCTCAATCCAGCGCCGGTGGGCTTCCACGGTTTGCCGCCAGCGTTCGTGATCGACGCGGTCTGAGGCGGCCGGCCAGGGGTGGAAAGGCATTTCCGGCAGCAGGACCAGATCGCTTTTGACAGAGCGTGTGTGGTCGGCCAGGTTGCCCCATTGTTCGGCCAGCGCCCCGGGTTCGTTAGGCAGTTCGCATACGGTGACTTTCAACAGATGGATCCTTTTCCTGGGTAGTTGTGTTGTCCAAATGACAGCGCTGCCAATGCCGTCTGAATGACTGAAAAGGGGATATTGAGATATACTTTACACCATCTCGCGGTCCGGTCAAGAATCCCTTTGCCGACCCCTTACCGTCGAGGCCATCGGATGGATTCCTGTCATATACCGTCGCGCTTGACCACGGAGTGTTCCGAATACCCATTCAAGGTCCTTGAATTGTCATCGGTGTCGGGGTATCTTCTATATTTTTTGGTTCTGAGCCAATCGCGGACTATCGTATGAAAGGACCTGATGCAGCCCGACCCTCTTTCCGCCAAGCGCCGCCTGCTGCTGATCCTGGCGACCCTGCTGGCCTTGTTCCTGGCCGCACTGGACACGCTGATCATGAGCGCGGTCATGCCAACCATCGTGGCCGATCTGGGTGGACTGCACCTCTACAGCTGGGTTTTTTCCACCTATCTGCTCAGCCGTGCCGTGGCCCTGCCGGTGTTCGGCAAGCTGGCGGACCTGTTTCCCACACGCACCCTTTATCTGGTTTCCATTCTCATCTTCCTGGTTGGGTCCGTGCTGGCAGGCATGGCCCGGAGCATGATGGCCCTGACGATGTTCCGGGCCATCCAGGGCATCGGTGCCGGTGGTAATTTCGCGCTGGTATACATCGTCCTTTCGGATATTTCCGAACCGGAAAACCGTGGACGGATGATGTCTTATGCCAGTTTCGTGTGGGGACTGGCCAGTGTTCTGGGACCCTCTTTGGGCGGTTTTATCGTCAACTGGGTCTCCTGGCGCTGGATTTTCTACATCAATGTGCCCATCGGCCTGCTTTCGATGGTGGGCATCTGGTTCTTCCTGAAGGAAACCCGCGATAAACACCAGATTATCGAGATCGACTACGCCGGTATCCTTACCCTGATCGTGGCCATCCTCTCCTTTCTCACCGCTTTTTTACTGGGTGGACGGGATTACGGGTGGACATCGCGGCCGATCCTGGGGTTGTTCGCCCTGTTCGCCCTGTCCGCCGCGGGCTTCTACGTTGCTGAAAAACGCAGCAACGAACCCATCCTCTGCTTCGATTTCTTCCGGTTGCGGGGATTTTCCAGCGGTAACGGCCTGGTCTTTTTCAGCAGCGTGGCCATTTTTTCGCTTTCCGCTTTCAGCCCGCTGTTCATCCAGGGTGCACTGGGCCAGTCACCCTTTCAGCTGGGCATCGTCATGATGTTTCTCAGCTTCGGCTGGTCGGCCGGCGCCCTGTTTTGCGGGCGACAATCCAACCGCTGGGGCGAAAAACCTTTTTCCCTGGCCGGTGGTGTCATCCTGATCGCCGGTTGCCTGATGGCCGTGCGGTTTAATTCGGATACCAGCCTGTGGACCTGTGCCGCGGCCATGGGACTGGCTGGCGTGGGTATGGGGTTCACCTCCATCGCCACCTTATTGGTCGTTCAGAACAGCGTGGAGAAGAACGATCTGGGCGTGGCTACCTCATCACACCAGTTCACCCGCACCCTCGGGGGGACCGTGGGCATCGGCATCTGCGGCAGCCTGGTTACCGCTCGATTCGCCCGGGTGGCGGATACGCTGAATGCCTCGGCGCTTCAAACGAAAATACCGCCTGCGGTGATGGATCAGATCCGGCAGAATTTCGAGAATTTTTTCCGCCCCGACGTACAGCAGCAGCTGTTGCCCCATGCACAGACAGTTTTGCACCAGGCCATCGGCAACTGTGTCATCGATGTCTTCTGGCTGGCGCTGATCGCTGCGGTGATCTGCCTGGTTTTTGGTATGTTCCTGCCGCCCCGCTGAAGAATGGATTGCCTTTCCCCTGAAAAAACTTGACAGGTAGAGATGGACCCTGTATTTTTTGCCCAATTTTATGCATGAAAGGAATGGATCCGATGCGTGGCTTTTTTACCGGCAGCTTTTTTTGCTTTTATTATTTTTTTAGCAAGGGTCTGCCCGGCACGCGCTGAATGTCCTGAGAATCCAAACAGACAAACCAAGCCGTGGGCAGACCGAGAAACCCCACGGCTTTTTGCTTTTTTAGGGCCGTGGAGAAATTCTCCCCGGCCCTTTGTTAATGATGCATCGCTTAATGATCGATTGGTAAAGAAAGCGACCGAGACACCATGACAGACAGCGAGAATACAACCGGTTGCACGATGGCTACCGACATCTGCACTATCCGGAACCAGATCGACAGCATCGACGACACCATTCTGGAGCTGATCAACCGGCGGCTCAACCTGGCCAAACGGATCGGCGAGTTAAAAAAGGACAGTGGCAACCGGGTGGTGGACAGCACCCGGGAAAGCGAAATTCTCAGGCGCCTGACCGGCCTGAACAAGGGGCCGTTGAACCCCAACGTCCTGCACCACATCTTCATCGACATCATCGCTGCCGCGCGTGCTATCCAGGCATCCCAGCGGGTGGCCTATCTCGGACCCGAGGCCACTTTCACCCATCTGGCGGCCACGAGCCACTTCGGCTACTCCGTCACCTACGTGCCCCAGCCCAGCATCCGGGAGATTTTCAGCGAGGTGGAAAAGGGTGCCTGCGACTACGGCGTGGTGCCGGTGGAAAATTCGGTGGAGGGATCGGTCCGCCACACCCTGGATCTCTTTTTCGAATCGGACTTGTGCATCTGCGCCGAGCGTTACCACCAGGTATCCTATGATCTGCTGGCTCAGGAGATCAGCCTCAGCGCGATCAGGACGGTCTATGCCCATTCCCAGGCCCTGAACCAGTGCCGCACCTGGCTCAACCAGTATCTTCCCGAAGCCAAATTGAAAGAGTGCAGTTCCAGCGCCTTTGCCGTAGGGCGAGCGGCGGAGGAAAAGGGCGTTGCAGCCATTGCCGGCGGGGGCGCGGCGGCGATCTTCGGGTTGGAGGTCGTCGCTTCGAAGATCGAAGATTTTTCCCGCCCGCCTACACGATTCCTGGTGATCGGCAAGGAGAACGTCCGGCCGTCGGGGAAGGACAAGACCTCATTGATGTTTGCCCTGGCCCATGTGCCCGGCGCTCTGGCCAGCGCCCTTGCCCCCATCACTGAAGCCGGTATCAACCTGGTCAAGATCGAGTCCCGTCCGACGCGACACGAGAGCTGGAGCCATTTCTTTTTCATCGACCTGGAAGGTCACCTGGAAGACGAAAGCATCCAGAAGGCCATCGAGCTGATCCAGCCGCACGCCCTTTATCTGAAAAACCTGGGTTCCTATCCCATGCTCGGCGTAGGTGTTTAAGCCATGGCATCGGAAACCGCTAACCTGAATGTCGATTCCAACACGCGGCTATATGCGGTGATCGGAGATCCGATCGCCCACAGCCTCAGCCCGGTCATGCACAATGCGGCGTTCCGTCAGACAGGCCATAGCGGGGTGTATGTGGCCTGCCGCGTTACGGATCTGCCCGGGGCGATCGCCGGCATCCGGGCCCTGAACATCCGCGGCTGCAGTGTGACGATTCCCCACAAAGTGGCGGTCATGGAGCTTCTGGACCACGTGGACCCCATGGCCCGGCAGATTGGCGCGGTCAACACCATCGTCAATGACGCCGGGCGGCTTTCAGGCTTCAATTCGGACAGCCCCGGCGCCATGGCCGCTCTGTTGGAAAAAACCCCCGTCGCCCGCAGGCGGGTGGCGGTGATCGGCGCCGGCGGTGCGGCCCGGGCCCTGGCCCATGGGGTAAAGGCCCATGGCGGGAATTTAACCATCGTCAACCGCAGCGAGGAGCAGGGGCGCCGGCTGGCCGGCGAGGTGGGCAGTGATTTCTGTCGCCTGGTCGATTTCTCGGGTGTCGGCTATGACATTCTGGTCAACACCACCCCGGTGGGCATGATTCCCCACGTGGATCAGATGCCCGTTTCCCACGCCTGCCTGCGGCCGGCCATGACGGTGATGGACATTGTCTACAACCCCCTGGAAACCAGGCTGCTCAAAGTGGCGAGGGAATCCGGCTGCACGGTGGTGGACGGGGTCGCCATGTTTGTGCACCAGGGTGCTTTCCAGTTCGAGCGCTGGACCGGGGATAAGGCACCGGTTCAGCTGATGAAAAAAACGGTTCTCGCGGCCTTGGGAAAAAAGCAGTAAAAAAGGAAAACGACCGCCATGATCGAGATCAAGCCCCATCGCATCGGCCGTTGTCAGGTCAGTGTGCCGGGATCCAAGAGCTATACCCATCGGACGCTCATTGCAGCCGCGCTGTCCGACGGTCCCTGCACGGTAAGCAACCCGCTGCGCAGTCAGGACACCCTGTTGACCCTGGCTGCTATAGTGAAGATGGGGGCGGTGGTCGCCGACCATGAACAGACCGTATCCATCCGCGGATTAAACGGTCGGTTCAAGCCCTGCCCTGAGCCCGTCTATCTGGCCAATTCCGGTACTTCCATGCGACTCCTGGCAGGTGTGGCGGCCCTGGGAGAGGGCACCTACATCCTTACCGGCACTCCTCGCATGTACCATCGACCCATCGCCCACCTGCTGACGGCGTTGAACCAGCTGGGCATCGGTGCGCGGTCGGTGGACGGCAACGGCTGCCCGCCGGTGGAAATTCCGGGCGGACAGGCAGCGGGCGGTTCGGTGGCGATCAACTGCAGCGTGAGCAGCCAGTTCCTCTCCTCGTTGCTGCTCATGGCTCCTTGCACCCCAAAGGGCATGTCCATCACGGTGTCCCACGGGCCGGTGTCCCGGCCATACGTGGACATGACCGTGGATATTTTGGAGCGCTTCGGCATCCGGGTGCAGCGGGACGGTTACACCCGGTTTGACATAGACGGAGGCCAGACTTACCGGGCCGGCGACTATACGGTGGAGCCGGATGCCTCCCAGGCCGGATATTTCTGGGGGGCGGCGGCCATTACCGGCGGGAGCGTCACCGTCAAGGGGCTGTCGATCGATTCCACTCAGGGCGATGTGGGCCTGGTCAGGGTCTTTGAGCAGATGGGCTGCCGGGTAAACCACGGACCCGAGGGCATTACGGTGACCGGGGGCGAGCTCCGCGCCGTAACGGTGGACATGGCCGACATGCCCGACATGGTACCGACCCTGGCCGTTGTAGCGGCATTTGCCGACGGCACGACGGTGATTGAAAACGTCTCGCATCTCAAGGCCAAGGAAAGCGACCGGCTGGCATCAACCTGCGCCGAGCTGAAGAAGATGGGCATTGCCGCCATCGCCGAGAATGATCGGCTCCGGGTGACGGGAGGCGCACCCGGTGGCGCTTCGATCGAAACCTACGATGACCACCGCATCGCCATGAGTTTTGCCATGGCCGGTCTTATGACGCCAGGGGTGAGAATTAAAAAACCGAAATGTGTGGAGAAATCCTTCCCTAACTTCTGGGAGGTGTGGGAAACGCTTTACGCAGGCTGACGAACGCCATGAATCTTTTTTTAATCGGATACCGCTGCACGGGAAAGACGACCGTGGGAAAAGCGCTGGCCCGTCGGCTCGGATGGTCCTTCGTGGATACGGACCGGATGATCGCTGCAACCTCGGGGACCAGCATTGCCCGAATGGTCGATGAAAAAGGCTGGACGTATTTTCGGGAACAGGAACGGCAGACCCTGAAAGCGCTGTCTGCAGATGACCGGCAGGTGGTGGCCACCGGCGGCGGCGTAATCCTCGATAAGCGCAATATTTCCGCCATGAGAAAATCGGGAACCGTTGTCCTGCTCACGGCCAGCCGGAAAACGATCGCGGCGCGGATGCTCGCCGACGATGCCACCGAGGAAAGCCGACCGTCCCTCACCGGCCAGGGACTGGTCAGAGAGATTACGTCGGTGCTGGGTGAGCGATTGCCGTTATACGAAAAGGCGTCCGATTTCGCGATCGATACGAACCGGAAAAAGATCGAGGCCATTTGCGACCGGATAATAGAACAAGCGGGGTTGAAAGCCGAGGCCGGATAACAGCGGCCCCGCCGCTGATCGGAGATGCAACCTTCGTTTTTTGCGAACACCTTATCGTCGGGCTGAGGCATTGTCCACCTGAAGCGATGATCGAAATCAACCCATAACCCCAACCCAACAGGATCGCGTACCATGTCCAGTACCTTCGGAACACTTTTTAAGGTCTCCACCTTCGGCGAATCCCACTGCAAGGGGGTGGGCGCTGTTCTGGATGGATGCCCACCCGGCATGCAGCTTTGCGAGGCGGACATCCAGCCGCAGCTGGATCGGCGCCGGCCGGGCCAGAGCAAGCTTACCACCGACCGTCGGGAAACCGATCAGGTAACCATTTTTTCCGGTGTGGAAAACGGTGTCACCCTGGGGACCCCCATCGGCCTGTTTGTGCCCAACAAGGATCAGCGGCCCGGCGACTACCGCCAGATGAGCCAGATCCCGCGGCCCTCCCACGCGGACTTCACCTACCAGATGAAATACGGCGTGCGCGCTTCCTCCGGCGGCGGACGGTCCAGTGCCAGGGAGACCATCGGCCGGGTGGCCGCCGGGGCGGTGGCGGAAAAGATGCTCAAAGAAGCCTACGGGGTGGAGATCGTCGCCTGGGTCAGTGCGGTCAGCGATATTCCGTCGTCGGCGGTGGACGTGCGAACGATTACCCGGCAGACGGTGGACGGCAACCTGATCCGATGCCCGGACCCGGCGGCCGCCAAAGCCATGGAAGCCCTGGTGGAACGGGTCAAGGAGGACAAGGACAGCGTCGGCGGCATCGTTACCTGTGTGTGCCGCCATGTGCCCGCCGGCTGGGGCGAGCCGGTATTTGACAAGATGGAAGCCAAATTGGCCCAGGCCATGCTCTCCATTCCGGCGACCAAGGGGTTTGAGATCGGCTCAGGCTTTGCCGGCACCCGGCTCAAAGGATCGGTCCACAACGACCCCTTCGTGGCCGCCGACGGGCGCCTGGGGACGATCACCAACAACAGCGGAGGTATTCAGGGCGGTATTGCCAACGGTGAACCCATCGTTTTCCGGGTGGCGTTCAAGCCGCCGGCTACCATCGGCCTTGCGCAGCAGACGGTGGATTTCAATGGCAACCCGGTGATTCTGGAGGCCAAGGGTCGCCACGACCCCTGTGTGGTCCCCCGGGCCGTGCCCATTGTGGAGGCCATGGCCGCGCTGGTATTAGGCGATTTTTCCCTGCGACAAAAAATGCGTACTTAGGTGTCCGTCCGAAAAGGGCATCTTTCGGCCCAGGCCGGTGTTCTCGCTCTGCTGAAATCCTCGACGTAGCGCTGCTACGCCTGCGGCTTCAACATCGCTGCGGCCTTGGCCTGAACCTAAATCTGCCTTTTGTGAACGGACACTATGCGATTAAGGAATTAAAGGGTTTAAAGAATTGAGGGATTAGCAGATTGAAACTGTCCAAGCGCATTCAAACGGTCGAGGGTTCCAAGACGGCCCGGTTCATTCCGCTGCTGGACGCTTTGAAGCGGCAGGGCCGGCCGGTGATCAGCCTGGCCATCGGTGAACCGACCTACGATACGCCGTCGCCGGTGATCGACGCCACCAAACGGTCCCTGGACCGGCAGGAGACCCGATACAGCGACATGGCCGGGCTCATGGGCTTAAGAACCGCCCTGGCCGGCCGGTTTGACGGCTGCGGGACCGAGAACATCGTCGTTTTCAACGGTTCCAAACAGGCGCTCTATGCCATTTTTCAAAGCATTTGCGATCCGGGGGACCAGGTGATCATTCCCGTGCCCTGCTGGGTGAGCTTTGCCGAGCAGGTGAAGCTGGCCGGCGGCGAGCCGGTCTTCGTCGCCACCATCGATCACCAGCTGGATACCGAGGCTATTGCGGCTGCCGTTACCGGAAAAACAAGGGCCATCCTGATCAATTCTCCCAACAACCCCACCGGCGCCGTCTATCCCCGGGAGGCGTTGGAGCGGATCGCCCGGCTGGCCAATGAACACGATCTGTTTGTGATTGCCGACGAAGCCTACGATTTCTTCGTCTATGACAACCTGCCCCGGTCATCTTTTTACGATCTGGAAACGGTGCGCGACCGGCTTATCCTTACCCGCAGCTTTTCCAAGCATTATGCCATGACCGGCTTTCGCGTGGGCTATGCCGTTGCCCCGCCAGCAGTGGCTGAGGCCCTGGTGCGTCTCCAGAGCCATGTTACCGGCAACGTCTGTACCTTTGCCCAGCACGGTGCCATGGCCGCCCTGGAAATGGATGAGGGGCTGCTGGTCCGGCGACGGGCGGATCTGCAACACAAGCGGGATCTGGCCTTCGACCAGGTGTCCGGACTCTTTCCCTGCGTTCGCCCCCAAGGCGCCTTCTACCTTTTCCCGGACATTTCGGATCACCTGCACCAGGGGGAGACGTCGGGGGGGTTTGCCGCCCGGGTTCTGGAAAAGACCGGCGTCGCCGTTGTGCCCGGTGAGGATTTCGGGATGGACGGTCATGTGCGCATCTGTTTCGCTGTGCCCGACGATCAATTGCTGGAGGCATTCAAGAGAATTCGCGAGGTGCTATGAGCCGTATCGGTATCATCGGTTTCGGGCGGTTCGGCAAGCTTTCCGCCCGCTACCTGTCCAAAGATTTTCCTGTGGTCGTCTCTACCCGGAGCGATCAGGCGGAAGCCATCAAGGCCTGCGGCGCCCGGTCCGTCTCCTTTGAAACCGCCTGCCGTCAACCGATCGTGATCCTGTGCATGCCCATCTCCGCCATGCGGGAGACGCTGCGGCAGGTCGCACCGCTGCTCAGAGATGATGCCCTGGTGGTGGATGTATGCTCGGTGAAAGTCTATCCCGTGCAGTGGATGCGTGAACTGCTGCCTGAAACCGTTTCCATACTGCCCACCCATCCCATGTTCGGCCCGGACAGTGCGGCCAATTCCTTGAACGGCCGGAAAATAGTCCTTTGTCCCGAACGCATCGGCAGTGATCAGTATGATAAAATCAGGGCATGGCTGGAGAGCCAGGGGCTGGTGGTCATCAAGACCACGGCGCAGGAGCATGACGAAAAGATTGCCGTGAGCCTTTCCCTGACCCATTTTATCGGCCGGTCCCTGTCGGCCTTCGGTGCCCGCGATCTGGACATCGATACCGAAGGGTACAAGCGGCTCATGCACATACTGGGGGTGGTCAGCCACGACACCTGGCAGCTTTTCGAAGACATGCACACCTATAACCCGTATGCCAAACAAAAACGTCAGGCGTTTATCGACGCCATGACCGACATACACGAAAGGCTCAACCAATGAAAGTTGCATTTCAGGGAATACGCGGCGCGTACAGCGAGATGGCCCTCCACGAACATTTTGGAAAAGAGGTGGAAACTGTCGGCTGCGATGCCTTCGACGATGTGTTCAATCTGGTGGAAAGCGGGGAGGTGACCTACGGGTTCATTCCCGTGGAGAATAGCATCGCCGGCACCGTGGTCGAGAACTACGATCTTCTTTTTGCCAATGATATTTTTGTCATCGCCGAAGCGTATCTGCCCATCCGGCACACCCTTCTGGCCAAAAAAGGCGCTCGGCTGGAAAACATCAAAGAGGCCCTTTCCCACCCCCACGCGCTCAAGCAGTGCAAAACGTACCTGAAGTCGAAAAACATCAAAATGGTGCCCGCATACGACACCGCCGGTGCCGCCCAGGCTGTGGCATCCGGAGACCGCATGGACTGTGCCGCCATCGCCTCGGCGTTGTGTGCCGAGATTTACGATATGGAGATCCTGGAGCGGGACATCCAGACCAACAGCTCCAACACCACCCGGTTTTTCGTCATTGCCAAAAAGGAGAATGTGCCGGATGGCCACGCAACGGGAAAAACCACCATCGCCTTCAAAACCCGCCATTACCCCGGAGCCCTGGTGGACTGTCTGAAGATTTTCCAGAAGTACAGCCTCAACCTCACCAAGCTGGAGTCTCGGCCCATCCCGGAAAATCCCTGGGAGTATGTCTTTTATGCGGCATTCGAAGCTGGCATCGACTCGGACGAGGTCAAATCGGCCATCGGCGAACTGACCCTGCACGCCCTGTTCGTCAAGCTGCTGGGGAGCTACCCCAAAGCGGAAAAATGCTGGTAGCGCCTCGTTGTATTCAAGTCCTGCCGGTGTTGTCGGCACCTCGACGACCCACCGGCGGCCGCCAAACATCCTGAATGGAATGCGAATACGGACAGCTTCCGTGGCCCGGAGGGGCGAACCCGGCGTGATCACCGACCCAAATGCCGGTCCCGTCATCAAATCCCTTCTTGACCGGCCTTGTGATATTTTGTAAAAAGCCTCCACCGGGGGAGTTTTTTCCACTACCACTATCATTTTAACGAGGAGAGGCGACGAGATGGCTGACTATTATATTAACGTGATTCTGGATGAGGCAAAGAAGAAAACGATCAACGGTGCCGGCCTGGCAGACGAGATTGTCACCGTCGACGGAAAAGAGGCCGTTCAGGTGGGGATGACCGCCAAGGAGTATAAAAAACTCACCAAAGGCTTTTCCGGGCTCACCTGCGATGATTCCAAGGCCTGCGTGCTTCCCGCCGAGGCTGAAGATAAGCTGGTGGGGATCATCGCCGAGACGAAAACCCTGGACGTCATGAAATTCGCCATCATGAAGCTCTACAACCCGCTGGCCGGCAAGGCACCCCGTTCAGCCCAGCGATAATTTCCTTACCACCGGTAACCCGGTTCGGCGCCCAGCTGTTCAACCTGTTTCGATGCCGGACCGGTTTCAATTTCTTGGGGCCTTGGGCGCATCTGCCGGGCCCTTTTTGTTTGCCCGGCCCGTTGGGACCCACAGGGAACCAACCGCCCGCGACAGGAAATAGATCATTGGAAATGATCAACACGCTGGCCCTTGCCGTGGCCCTGGCCATGGATGCCTTTGCCGTCTCCATCGCCTCGGGGGTCTCCCTTCGTACCGTCAGCGCCCGCCAGACTTTTCGGCTGGCCTGGCACTTCGGTCTTTTTCAGGCCATGATGCCCATCATCGGCTGGGGAGCCGGTTTTACGGTCAGAAGCCGCATCGAGGCATACGACCACTGGGTTGCCTTCGCCCTGCTGGCGTTCGTGGCCCAGGGGATGCTCCGATCGGCCTTCAAGGGAGGACCGGCGGAGGCCGATGCCAAGGACCCGACCAAAGGCATGACCATGGTGATGCTTTCCGTGGCCACCAGCATCGATGCCCTGGCCGTGGGCCTGAGTCTCTCCATGATCAACGTCTCCATCTGGACCCCGGCGCTGATCATCGGCCTGGTGGCCGGCGCCTTCACCACGGTCGGCATGCATCTGGGCAAAGCCATCGGCAGCATGGCCCAATTAAGCCGCTGGGCGGAAATGACCGGGGGCGTTGTCCTTCTTGCGATTGGCATAAACATTCTCCGGGAGCACGGTGCCCTGGCTTTTCTTTCTTAATCTCAAAACGTCCCCCTTATCTGTTGAACGCCAACCGCTGGCCGGCGGGCTCTGCATCGATCTTCCCGTCGAAAAAGGCAGGATGGCCGGAAACGAAGGTGGCTGCAATGCTCGATCGGAAGGTTCGTCCGGCAAAAGGTGTCCAGCCGCAGCGATAGTGAACCGGCTGGTCGTCTACGACGGTGGGCCGGTTCAGGTCTACCAGCACCAGATCCGCCCAGTAGCCTTCCCGGAGATATCCCCGCTCGCTTACATCGAACAGGCGCGCCGGGTTATGGGCGGTTTTTTCTACCACCTGCTCCAGGGTGAGCGCACCTTCGTGGACGTGCTCCAGGAGGCTGACCAATGCATGCTGCACCAGGGGCAGGCCCGATGGCGCCCTCAGATAAGGTTGCTGCTTTTCCGCCAGGGTGTGGGGTGCGTGGTCCGTTCCCACCACATCGATTGTCCCCTCCCGCAATGCCGACACCAACTGCCGGCGGTCCTCTTCCGTTTTGATAGCCGGGTTGCATTTGATCAGGTTGCCTTTGTCCCGGTAGTCGGTTCCCGAGAAGAGGAGGTGGTGGACACACACTTCGGCGGTGATCCGTTTTGCTTCCAACGGCATCGACGAGAGAAGCGCCAGCTCCCTGGCCGTACTCAGGTGCAGGACGTGCAGCCGGGTGTTGCAGCGACGGGCCAGCTCGACCGCCAGAGCCGTGGACCGGTAGCAGGCCGCTTCGCTGCGGATGGCCGGATGAAGCACGATGGGGATGTCTTCGCCATGGATGGTCTGAAACCGCCGGGTGTTCTCCTCGATGGTGGGGCTGTCTTCACAGTGGGTGGCCACGATGGTCGGGCTGTGGGTAAAGATCTGTTCCAGTGCGTGGGGATCGTCCACCAGCATGTTACCGGTTGAGGCCCCCATGAAGACCTTTACCCCACAGGCCTGTTTCGGGTCGAGACGCTTGACCGCCTCGATGTTGTCATTGGCGCCTCCCAGGTAGAAACTGTAGTTGGCAAAAGAGTTGTTCCGGGCGATGCGATGCTTTTCCTCCAGCAGGTCGATGGTGGTGGTGGGCGGCGATGTGTTGGGCATTTCCATATAGCTGGTGATCCCGCCTACAACCGCCGCGCGGGATTCCGAGCGGATATCCCCCTTGTGGGTCAGGCCCGGCTCACGGAAATGAACCTGATCGTCGATCATCCCCGGAAACAGCGCACGGCCGTCGGCATCGACGATCCGGTCTGCGATTTTGTGGGACAGATCGCCGCCGATAGCTTCAATGCGGCCGTTGCGAATCAGCAAATCCTGGTGAGTGGACCTGCCTTCATTTACCGTCAATGCATTGGTGATCAGAATGGATACCATGGATGCTCCTCGCTGCAATGGTCAACGCTCACGGTTGTGGCGGGTTTCCGGCATCACAACAGCGTATTTTACCTGAATCTTATTTCCGAATTCTCATCTCAACTCCTCGGCATGCCCGCGGCTTCCTGCGAGTTGAAGCTCGGGCCCGCCGTTTTTTTTGAACCCGACTGCTGATAGGGTATACCCTAACCCACTTTAACGGGTGACAGTCTGCTTGTCCAGACCCGACCGCGCTGCCGGTTTGGATTCCTCTGTGGAGGCCACACCATCGGGCGGGCGAGGGTGTGCCGATGTTAATCTCTTTTTCTCAAGGGCGGACAACGCTCGCAGCCATGGGTGGGGGTTAATTTTATGGACACCGCAAGCACCAAATGGTAAAGGTAACAAAGGGTTGATTCGGACCTTCTCCTTTTTCCACTAGCGGACGGAACGCGCAGGGATGCTTGATTTTTTTAAATTCCAACCCAGACTGCCCGGACTCAAGGACTTCCCCATGGAGTCCTATTCCACCGATTTTTCCCTGGATCGCCTGGTTCTGGGGGTGGACAATATCCGCTGCGATGTCCGCATGAGTCCTTCGTTCTGCAATGCTACGGCTAAACTGGCCGCCCTTCTCATCGAGCGCGAAACCGGAATCTGGACCACTTCTGAAAAAAAACGGCTGAATGTTCTGGCCAGGGAGCAGGAGGGCTACCGCCAACTCTACGGGCAGATCATGAGCGATGCGGTTAACAAAGCCAGGGCCGCCAAAGAGATGCAGGTCGATTTTCTGGCCCAGATCGCTATCCTTTCCATGGTTCACGACGAAATCCGCAAGCAGTACGACATTCTGATCGGCCATTGCAAAACCGCTATCCGCCGGTCGGATTTGGCCCACCATGAGGATCCCAAGGCGGCACTCAAGCTTAAAGAAAATCTGGCCCATGTCCTTCAGAGCCGTGAAACGGTACAGCAGAAAGTGGGACTGGAGCTTTGCGGGTATTTCAAGGAGATCCGGGAGACCGACATCCGGGAGATGCGCGAAGCCGTGTTCGGCCAGGATCTGCCATTTCTCTTCGATCTGCTCGCCAATCCTATCCTTCACATGGATAATCCGTTCAACGACCACTTCATGATCGAAGAGTACGACCTCTGCCTGGGTCGCCGGGTCGAAGATCCGGACCGCTATGAAATGATGCTCAGTCTTCTGCGGAGCATTTTCGGTTTCCTTGATATGGAGGAAACCGCTGCGATCAGCTGGACTTTGGACCGGCGACGCCGGGAGATATCGGCGGCTGAATTGCCGGGCGATGACGAAGCCAAAAAATTTCAGCTGCAACGTCTGGATCAGTGGATTAAACGTCCGGAAAACATCGACCTGTTGTTGAACCGGGACCTGGCCAGGAAACAATACAAAGCCTTGAAAAGGGCCAAGGCGGACAAGGAGACCCGCCGATCCCACCGGTTACGGATGAAAAACCAGCGACTGCTGATGGGCTATTTTTTCCGGCAGTTCTCCCGAACTGGCCTCATGGAACGGATTACGGCTTCATATGAAATGCAGTCTATTTATCGCGACTACTGCCCGCCCCTCGTTCCCCAGCAGGTTCTGCAGTTTCTGATCAACCCCAGGAGCCGGAGGCAGGTGAGAAACCGGCTCAAGCGTCTGAAACAGCTTTACGGCAAGTCGTTTCGTATGTGGCCCCTCAACCGCAAAGTCGTTGAGATGGAACGGATGGGCAGCCGCCGGAAAAAAGAATACCTGGTCCGGTTCCTCCGGGCCTTCTGCCGATACCACCGCGATTTCTGCTGCTTCACAATTTATCGGGATGCGGCGGAGCGGATCAATCTGGTGACTGACAAAAAAATTCTGGCGCTCTCCAAGGCCAACCATACCCTGTATGAATTTTTATTGCCCCATGAGCAGGAGTCGGGCGAAAAACCCATCATGAACCATACCATCATCAAGGCCGACCTGCGCGGATCCACGGATATCACCCACCAGATGAACGAACGCGGGCTTAACCCGGCCTCCTACTTCAGCCTCAATTTTTTTGACCCCATTACCGAGATCCTCTCGGAATATGACGCCCACAAGGTTTTCATCGAAGGCGACGCCATCATCCTCTCCATCTTCGAACGGGAGGATACGCCCAGCGGCTGGTACAGCGTGGCCCGATCCTGCGGCATGGCCATCAATGTCCTGATGATCATCAACCGCTACAACAAGAAGAGCCAGGAGTACCATCTGCCGATCCTGGAACTGGGCATCGGCATCTGCCACCGGGCAGAAGCGCCCACCTTCCTTTTCGATGAGGACAACCGCATCATGATATCCCCCGCCATCAACCTGGCGGACCGTCTTTCCGGCTGCCACAAATCGGTGCGGCGCATCATTCGGAAAAACACCAGCCCCTTCAATCTTTTTGTTTTCCAGGGGGCTTCGGATGCGGAAATGCAAAAGACGGCGGACGATCTTCTGCTGCGATATAACGTCAACGGCATAGAGTTGAACGAGGCCGGATTCCGCAAGCTGGCCCAGGAGATCGACCTGAAACAGTTTTACGGCGACATCCCCGCCCTTCAGCTGAAAAAGGTTCGCCTGTATACGGGCAAGTTTCCCACCAAATCCGGCCGATACCAACGCCTGGTGCTGCGCGAAGCCGATGTGCCGGCGGTCAACCCCAAGGACCTCAGCCAGCTGAACTTCACCCACCGCAAATATTACGAAGTGTGCACCAGCCCGACCCTCTACAAAGTCACCAAACATTTGTTGTAGCGCTGCGTGATGCGACATGGATCGCAGATGCCCGACAACAGAACCGTTTGTGGTTACCCGAAAGCGCCGCTAAAGAAAAGTCTCCCTGTTTAAGATACCTGAGCGGGCCTTCTTTCCGTAAAGGGTGAACCGACCGTGCGCGTTGCGGCAACATATCGGTTTATAAAAAATATTAAGAAGACCCATTAGCCGGTGCCACATCAACTGAAAAGGCGCATGCAAAACCAGGCATTGATGCGGGGATAACTTCCGGTTATATTCAAAAAGTCAAATCTTGGGAATTGCACGACAGACCCTAACGCGAGAATCCTGATGAGCCATGCGCTGAAGGCTGCCCTGCTGTCCGGCCTGGTTTTTCCAGGCCTGGGCCAGATCATGTTAAAACACTACAAGCGGGGGATCGCCGTGGCGGCGGTGACGCTGGTCCTGATGGTCCTTTTTACGGTGTACGCGGTAAATCAGGCGCTGCAAATCCTTGACCGAATCGTCCTCGAAGGCGGGGCTATCGACATGAAAGCGGTTTCGGACATTGCCGTCCGCAGCGGCACCGCTTCCGGCAGTATCATGATCAATCTTTTGCTGATGCTGCTGGTGGCATGCTGGCTGTTCGGTTTCGTGGATGCTTATCGGATGGGCAGGCGAAAAGACCTGGCAGGGCCATTCAAGTTGGAAAGCCCGGCCGACCGACCTTCTTCAACCGACAGGCATTAGTGTCATGCCGCCTGAAGCCTGGCGAAACCATCAACGGGATTGAGAGGCCTGAGGATGGCCGGACGATTCGGCAGCGTAAAGACCGTATTGAAAAAAAGAGCGTCGGCGTCCATTTCGGGGGCATAGGCTGTCAGTCGGCGAGGGTTCTTTTTATCGCCAAGCCGATTTTTTCAAGGGTGTAGGGTTTTTTCAGGTATTCGTTGACGCCCAGCCGCTGCAAAGATCTGACCCGTTCGGTTTCCGAAAAACCACTGGCGATTACTGCCTTCTGCCCGGGTTTGAATGCAGCCACCCGACGATAGGTTTCCAGGCCATCAATGCCCGGATCCATGATCATGTCAAGGACCATGAGATCCACCGTGTGGTCCTTGAGATAATCCACGGCGGCCTCCCCGCCGGAAATGGTGACTACGGTGTACCCCAGCCGGTTCAGAATCGCGGACACAATCTCCCGTTGTTCCGGCATATCGTCCACCACCAGAATACACTGGCCGTTGCCCATGAAGCTGTCGACCGAAGATTTGTCCGTTTGCTCAGGCAAATGGTTCCGGGTAACCGGGAAGTAAAGCGTTACCGTGGTTCCTTCCCCTTCACCGCTCCTCAAATCGATGTAGCCCTTGTGGTCCTTGACCGTGCCCCACACCACGGCCATCCCCAGCCCGGTGCCGCTCCTGCCCATGACTTTTTTGGTATAGAAGGGCTCGAAGATCTGTTCAATATCTTTGGGTGAAATTCCTACGCCGGTGTCCGACACCGTCAGGGTGGCATACTCCCCTTCAATAACTTCGTCATACCCTTTTATGAACCGCTCCACGTACCGGTTTTCTGTGGAGACGATTATCTTTCCACCTTCCGGCATGGCTTCGGCGGCGTTGGAAACCAGGTTCATGATCGTTTTGGACAGGTGGACCGGGGACCCGGAGACATTGAGCAGGTCGTCGGAAAGCCGGCTTTCAACGGTTACCCGGGGATGAAAGGATACGAGTTTGGTGAATTCGGGGCTTTCCAGATATTCGGTCACGGTCCGGTTTAAATCAACAGTCACCATGGTGGCCACGCCGCGTCGCGCCAAGGTCAACAAATCCTGAACGATGGCCGCCGCCCGTTCTCCGGATTTCTGGATCGTTAAAATGGGTCCTTTCAGCGGGCTGTCGTCGGGAAGATCCATGAGCAGCAGTTCCGGATAACTCACGATGCCGGACAGAATGTTGTTCAGGTCATGGGCGACTCCGCCGGCCAGCGTGCCGATAGCCTCCATTTTTTTCGACCGCTGCAGCTTCTCGGCCATTTTGCGCCGTTCCTGCTGGGCCATTTTGCGGTCCGTAATGTCTTTGACGGTACCGATGGTTACCACCCGGTTCTGGTAGCTGATGATGCCCACGTGGATGCTGGCGGTTAGGCGGGTCTGCCCATCCTTGTGCTGCAGGCGACATTCATAATTCCGCTTTACGTCTTCGCCCGCCTGGCGCCGGCGATAGCGGTCGACAACCACTTGAACATCTTCCGGGGCAATGACCCTGCTGAAATCCATGCCGATCAGCTCCGCGACGGGATAGCCGGTCATGCGTGCCATGGCTTCATTGACAAACAGGAATCGGTTTTTCTCGATGAGGATCACACCGTCCTGAATGTTGTCGATGAGTGTGCGGTACTTTTCTTCCGATTCCTTGAGAACTTCCTGCGCCCGCGCCTGCCGAGTAATGTCCGTATAAGTCACGAAATGCCTGCCGTTTTCCATGACGACCGTACCAAAGCTGATGGTTTTTTTCAGTCCGTCTTTGCAGCATACCTCCAGCGTGATCGGCTGGACTTCGCCGATCCTGGCGGTTTTTCCCCGGTAGGTTTCCCATTTGGCAATCGCCTTCTCCCGATAGGCCTTGTCCGGGTAGGCTTTTTTGAACCAAGTGGGTTTGTCCGGAATGTCTGCGCGGGTGTAGCCGAACATTTTCGTGAAGGTCGGGTTGATGAAAGCGAAAGTCAGATCGGGCTTCATGATGGTAATACCGATGGGTGCATTTTCCGCAAAAGTGCGAAAGCGCTCCTCACTGACTTGCAGATCCCGAGTCACCTGCTGCCGGTGATCGATCTCCTCCTTTACGCTGACGATCATTCGGTTGGTGACCGTCTTGAAAGACTCCAGAAGTTCGACCGCCGATTCTCCCTGGACCCGGGCATCCAGGTCTCCGGTGCTGACCCGGTGCAGGACATCGAAATGTTCGGCCAGGCCCATGGCGAATTCATGGGTCATGTCGACCATTTCACCCATATTCTCGGCGGTCCGGTTGACCATCTGCTTGAGTTTGACGATCAGTTCGAGGCTGGAGTCTTCATTGAGCCGAACATGAGGATCACCGGCGGCAATCAATTTCAGGGCTTCGAAGACTTCAGAAAGGCCGATGGCCATCTCCATGCTGATGGACTCCAGTTCCCTGTCGCGTTCGTGGAGTGCCCTACGGGCTTCGGTGAACTGGCGGGCCAGCATGGCGCAGGAGGCCTCCATGGCGTCCTGGTCCATGTTTTTCTTGAATACCGGGCACTTGAGGCACAAGTCCGCCTTGGCCAGAAAATTATCCTGGCCGGCATCCCGGCAGCGGGTGTCGTCAATCAGCCAGCAGTTCGCATTTTCCGAACCATAGGCCGGGCAATCTTCTTTCGTACAGTCAAAAAAATCGTTGCATTTGATCTTGTCGCTCATGGTTCATGTTCTCGTTTGTCGCGGTGGCGAAGGGGGCAGCGATCATCCGGCAGCGGTGAGGGCGGTTTGCTCTCTTGAATGCCGTAGCACTGGAAGCAATCCGTTTCCGTTCATTCGAAAAGGATCTGGATTCGCTTCCTGCCGGCGCCTTCATCCAGGATGGAGAGGAAGGTTTTCTTCAGCCGCTGACACCACACCCGCACATCCCGTTCAAATGTCGGGCAGTCTCCGACCACTTCAAGAATGTCGCCGGGATTCATTTCGGTCGCTTTGACGGCGATTTTCAGCACCGGTTGCGGGCATTTCATGCCCACCATATCCAAAATTTCCACAGCCATATGCTTCTCTCCTTTTCCGTTGATGGACCATGGAATGTCGGCCCATCAACCCGAAGCACCAATTGTGCACCCCGTCCGTTTCATCCACTCCCAGATTCTCTCAGGGAAACAGGCCTCAGTGGGTGGCACAGGCCAGGCAGGGATCATAGGCCCGGTAGGCCATCTCCACCTGGTGTAAAAGGTTATCGGTTACCCGACCCTTTTTGATAAGCGCCCGGGCCGCATTTTCAACGGAAAGGCAAATGGCGCCCGCATTATTCTGGGTGGCCACCAACAGGTTGAGCTGCTTCACGATGGCCCGGGCATCGGTCTGATAATGGTGAATCAGGGTTCCCCGGGGGGCTTCACACACCCCGACACCCTGTGCGGGTTGCCGGTCGGGCAGATTCCTCACGTGGGGGTCGGTGAGTTCGCGGCGCCGGGCCAGTTCCACCATCCGTTCGGCGGCGTAAAGCACCTCAATTAAACGTGCCCAGTGGTAAAGCATGGTGTTGTGGGCTGGTTTTTGGCCGACGGCATCGTACAGCCGTTCATATTCACCCTGGGCCAGGGGTGTCGCCATTCCCATGGCGGCATTGAGTCGTGCCAGCGGCCCCACCCGGTATAATCCGTTTTCCATGCCATCTATGTAGCCTTTCCAGCCCACTGCTTTGAGATAGAGAATTTTCATGAAGCTCCGGGTGGCGGTTCGCTCCTGCAGGTGGTTCAAATAGGCATCGGCGGAAAAGTGGGCGAAGGTGCCGCCCTGCGGGCTGACGATCCGGAGTTTTCCATCATAAAAATTGACCCGGCAGTCCTCGTCCACAAGGCCCATGTAGTAAGTCTGCAGAGAAAAGATCCCGCTTCGGGTCATGTCTCTGAAGCTTTTTCGTTTCAATACCCTTTGGTGGAACAGCGCCAACACCTGACGTGCAAACACCAGCGCTTCGGCTGCGGTCTCTGCGATGGTCTCTCGGGCCTGTTCGGCAACCGGCTTTGACACTCCGCCGGGAAGCCCGCAGACCGGGTAAAGGGCGCTGCCGCTCAGCAGGCCAATAAGGGCACGGACTTTTTTGCGGATCTGGATGGCACGCCTGCCCGCCACCTCTCCGACCGCCTGGAGGGCACCGAACACATTGTGCGTGCCGCTGTGAACGTCACCGTCGACCAGGATATCGGGGCCGCCGAGATAGAAAAAGTGAAGCAGGTGGTCCTCGAAGACAAATGCCGTATGCATGAGTTCACGGATCGTCAGGGCTGCGGGCGGGGGTGACACGCCGAACAGATCATCCAGCGCCTTGGTTGAGGCGATGTGGTGAGCCGTGGGGCATACCCCGCAGATCTTTTGTGTCAGGGTCGGCATTTCTTCTGCGGCGCGCCCCTCGCAGAACTTCTCGAACCCCTTGAAATCCGGCACCTGGAAAAAAGCACGCGCCACATTGCCGGCATCATCCAGACGGATATCGATGCGGCCATGGCCCTCCAGGCGGGTTACCGGATCGATGAGAAGGCGGCGGGTCATGGGGTCGGCCCCGTGCCGAGGACGGATGCGGCCAGGCAATAGCGGTAAAACAGGCCGACGGGGTCGGCGATGCTGTCAACCAGTTGCGCCAGCGCCGGTTCGTCCGTTCCCGCCATCATGGCGGCAATACAGGCAATTGCACCGGCGCCGAAGTCATCCATCCGCTCCGTGGGGCCGAAGCATCCCCGGCAAGGCATATTGGCGCCGATGCACCTGGCATCGCAGCCTCCCCGCGTCACCGGTCCCAGACAGATCAGCCCCTGGGGCAAAAAGCAGACATCCGGATCCCAACGGGTCTGGTGAAGCCGCTTGAAGCGGGTGATCTCGATTTTTTCCGGTCTGGAATCCAGCCGCGGGCACTCATGGCAAAGGGCTTTGCGATGGGCAAAGACGGTTTTCTCCGCCGGCAGCCGCCCGTGGATGACATCATCGATCACCCGTGCCATGGTCTCGGGCGGCGGCGGGCATCCCGGGATGATCGCGTCCACCTTTACCACCTGATCGAGGGCCTTCACCACCGGCAGCAGTTCGGGCATCCGGGGTCCATCCCCGCCCTCAACGGGAAGCGGCCCCGGGGGATCCGCCATGCTGGGCACCTGCCGGTAGGCACATTCCAGCAGCTGCCGGGGGGTGAACAGGTTGGCCAGGCCGATCACCCCGCCCATGTGGGCACAGCTGCCGTGGGCGATGATGCGCTTGGATTTTTTGCGCAGCAGGCGCACCATGCGAATATGGTCGTCCAGGCGGATGGCGCCGTTGATGAACGTGGCGTCAATTTCAGCGTCCTCCATGGCTGCCACGTCCCGATAACGGGCATCCAGGGCCACGGGCCAGAAGACGATTTCCGCCTTTTCGGCAACGGTCAGCAGGTCTTCGGCCAGGTCGATGACCGACTCTTCGCAGCCGCCGCAGCCCGCACACCAGTACAGGGCTATTTTCGGTCTACCCCCCATTCAACGGCTCCTCCCGGGAATGGCCGGCGGCTAGGGGCCCCAGGGATCTGATCGTTTCCACCATGTCGTTCACTACCTGGGCATAACGGTGCCCCTGCCCGGCGGAAACCCAGTCCAGCTGCAGGCGCTGCGGATGGACTGGCGTGGGTTCGAGTACCGCCCGGAGCAGAACCATGCGTTTCAGGGCGTGAAGGTTTCCTTCCTTATAGTGGCAGTCCCCCGGCTGACAGCCAAGCACGATCACTCCGTCCGCCCCGGCTTCGAAGGCTTTGAGAACCATGCCCGGGCTGACCTGGCCGCTGCACATGACGCGGACTTCCCAAACCTGCGCCGGGAGATCCAGTCGGGCCCTGCCGGCTGCGTCGGCGCCGTCATAGGCGCACCAGTTGCATAGCAAGGCAATGATTCTGGGCTCAAAGACGGTCATGGGGCATCACTTTTCATCGGGTTTCAACAGACCGGCGATCTCCGCGTAAACGGCGTCAGCGGAATAGTGACAGACACTGATGGCGCCGCCGGGGCAGACGGCCGCACATATCCCGCAGCCGCGGCACAAGGCCTCTTCGATGGTCATGCAGGCTTCGTTTTCATCCCTGGCCAGGGCGTCATAGGGACAGAGGGCCTCGCAGGTCCGGCAGCCGGAACAGAGATCCGGATCCACCCGGGCGACGATCGGGTTCAGGGTGATTTTTCCGCCGGGAATCAGTTTCTGCATAATCCTGCCGGCGGCCGCCTGGCCCTGGCTTATGGAAGCGGGAATGTCCTTGGGCCCTTGGCAGCAGCCGGCGAGATAGAATCCTTCCCGAACTGCGGCCACCGGATCAACAACGGGATGGGCTTCTTTGAAAAAGCCGTCATCGTCGAGGCCCAGGTCGAGGATTCGACCCGTCTGGGGCGTGCCCGCAGGGGCTTCCATGGCTGTTGCCAGGACAACCAGCTGGGCGTCGACCTGCTGGACGGCACCCGAGGCGTCGGTGCCTCGAACGATCGCCCGGCCGTTTTCAGCACTGATTCGGATGGCGCCGGGGTGAACGAGCCGGTGCAGGGTGACACCAGCCATGGCGCAGACCCCGTCGAAAAAGCGCTGGGCGGTTTTTCCGGGTAGACAGAGATCGGCGAAAAAATGGTGAATGGCGGTTTCAGGCAGTTGTTTTCTGACCTGTCGGGCCTGCTTGAATGCAGACAGGCAGCAGACACCGGAGCAGAATCGGTTGAACGCCTCCGTCCGTGAGCCGACGCAGTGCACGAATGCGACCGTATCCGGCGCCTGGCCGCTGGCCGTCACGATTTTGCCGCCGGTGGGACCGGTGGTGTTCACCAGCCGCTCAAAGGCGAATGCCGAGATGACACCGTCCACTGTGCCATAACCGTATCGGGTGCTGCGGCCGGGATCGAACCCCTGAAAACCGGTGGCCACCACCACGGCTCCCACCGCCAGGTTGCGGACGGCGGGGACCGCCGCATAGTCGACGGCGTCGAACGGGCAGGCCTCTTTGCACGCACCGCACCGGGCATCCGTGAACTGCAGACAATTCTGTTTATCGATAACGGCCACATGCGGCAGCGATCCGGGATAGGGAATATAAATCGCCTGTCGGGAGTCCATCCCGGCATTGAATTCATTGGGGACCGTCACCGGGCAGGCTTCGATGCAGGCCGCGCAGCCGATACACCGAAGGGGATCGACATGGGGGGCCGCCTGTTTCACCGTGGCCGTGAAGTTGCCCGGGGTGCCGCGCACCGACAGCACCTCGCTGGTGGTGAGGATTTCGATCCGCTCATCATGAAGGACGTCGTCCAGGTCCGGCTCGATCAGGCAGGCGGCACAGTTGAAATCCGGATAGAGGTCTTCATACAGGGCCGCCATGCCGCCAATGCACGCGGAACGCTCGACCATAACTACCCGCCGGCCGTTCTGACTGAGGGTCCGGGCCGCACTGATGCCGGCCACACCGGCGCCAATCACCAGAACATCGGGCCGGCAGTCGATCTCACGGGGGGTGAGGGGGGCGTGATGCCGCACGCGCTGGACGCCCGCGCCGATCATCCGTCTGGCCTTGCGGGTGGCCTGATCGCGGTCATGGATCACCCAGGCGCACTGTTCCCGGAGGTTGACCGCCTGCATCATGAACGGGTTGCATCCGGCGGATTCGAGCACGCCGCGAAAGGTCTGCTCGTGCTCCCGGGGCGAGCAGGAGGCGAACACCACATGGGTGAGGTGGTGGCGTCGTATGGTGTCGGCCACTTTTTTTCGATCATTCGGCGCACACATCAGCCCTACGGGTTCCGCCAGCACGACCGCCTCCAGGTGCCCGGCAAAATGCACCAGCTGCGGGATGTCCATGGCATCCTTGATATTCGGCCCGCACTCGCAGATGAACACGCCAATTCGATCCTTCACCCGACGTCCTCCGTCATTGGGATGATGCCTGAATCCGATTCAAGATCTTGCCCGGGCAAATTATCATATCTCCCGATCCAAAGAAACAGTTAGTAAATCGTATCCTTCCATCGGTTTTTTGTGATGATTGCTTTAACCCGGTTGCCGGTGGAAGGTGAATCCGGCGGTGGGGATTCATTTTTTCAATGGTTGACAGGTTGTCAGGGGAGATGACTGGACGTCGGGGCAACATACGGTAGGCAATTTCTGCGTAGAGCCAGGGAACGGTCGAATTCAAAATATGGTCCCCACCACTCCAAGCGGCCGGTCGCGGTGTGAATTGGCGACCGGCCGCCGATGCGGTCGACCGGCTTAAGTGCCGAGTTTCTCGCCCAGTGCCTTGACTTAATCCTGGCAGGTCTTCATCCTGTTCCTGCCGCCGGCCATGGCAAGGTCTTTCCCCTTCGGCTGACATCGGCGATCAGTGCTTTTTGGATGGAACCTCCTTGGGATGAAGGGGTTGATCGATGCACGATCCCGGTCATATGGGCTTTGCCGCAGGGATAATCAGGATGTCAATCCGGCGATTGATGGCCCGGCCCGCCGATGTGGCGTTGGAGGCCAGGGGACGCTCGGAACCATAGCCTATTGCGGAAACACTGTCCGGGGGCAGGGTCTGGTTGGCGATCATGTACTCGCGGACAGCCTCGGCCCGCTGCTGGGAGAGCAGCATGTTCACCTCATCCGAACCGGTGGTGTCCGTATGTCCCTCAACGATCACGCGCGGGTCGTCAAAGGTGCGGATGGCTTTTTGGACCTTGCTGAGCAGGGCGTAGTTTTCCGGCATGATGATGCTTTTCCCCACGGGAAACCGCATGGCCTTGAGCCGGATCACCAGCTGGTTCTCCTGTTTGTAGACCTCGGCTTCATCACTTTCGAAATAGTCCTGGACCGCCGCGTAGAGCTGATTGAACTTCCTTTCCGCGGCCAGGCGCTGCTCCACGGCCATGCGTTCCCTGGCCATGCGCTCCTTGGCCATCTGGTCTTCCCGGGTTTTGCCTTCCAGGGTGGCCACGCGTACATTGAGGGCGTCGATCCGGGCCTGGTCTTCAGCCTTGAGCGTTTCCATCTCCGCCTGCAGGGCCTGATTTTTTTCTGACATGAAGGTGCGGTCGCTTTTCAGCGAATTGACCGAACCGATGATATTGTCCAATTGGGTCGGGTATTCCTGGTCGCGCATGTCCTGGGCACCGAGCGCGGCGGATATCGTGTGCAGGTGTTTTTCCAGCAACAGGACGATCGCCTCCGGTTTCATGGTCTTGATCCGGTTGCTCTGACCGGTGATCACCACCAGCCGGTTGGCCTGGAACAACGCTTCCCGGGCCATGGCGTGCATCTCTTCCTTGGCATAGGGATTGGCCGAGATGAACGCGTCGGTGGCGTTGAGCTGATCCACGGCCTGGCCATAGGATAGGGGTGCGATCTTCCGGGCATCGGCGGCTTCGGCCCGGGCAATGAGTGCACGGACCTCACCGATGGTCGCTTCTTTGATGGCACGAACCTCCAATTCCCGGTAGCGTTCGATCACTTTGTTTCGGTTATTCTGGGCATAACTGAGGTTGTCCCTTTCAATGGCCCGGGTCAGGTCCAGAAAATCGTTTTCCACCCGCCGGTATTCATTCTCGAATTTGGCAGCCCCGGCACTGCGCGCCATGTCACGCGCCTTGAGGGTATCGGTCAGGGTCGTTCGTGAAATCTTGGCGATCTCTTCGGCTTGCTGGAGATGCGCGCGTGATTCCATGACGGCCTTGCGGATATCGGCAATCTCATTGCCCTTTTCAAGGTCCTTCTGGGCGCTGAAAAAGGCGCTTTCCGCCTTTTTGAACCCATCGGGAGCCAGGACGTTGAGCTGGGCCATGCGTGCTTCGGAAATATCGCTGCTGAGCTGGTTTACCAGTTCCACCGGGTTTTCCATTACGGCCTTATTCTGACCAATGGCAGCCGATGACCCGGCTGTCTGTGATTGAACGCATCCGGTCAGGGCAACGCCCACAATCAACACGGCCGCCCACAGGGATATCCGTCTATGATCGTTCATCTTTTTCCTCCATTTTCCGGTTTGAATGTCGGCCTGGTGGCCGCTGTCGGTGCCCCTACGGACTAAACCTATCGGAAAAGACAAGTTCTCGTCAATCAATAACCATGCGCAATGGGCGAATCGATGCAATTGCGCTTGCTATTTCCCAACCGGTGCCATAAAGTCGGGCTACTTTTGCCGCCGGTGATCAAGGACCCTGTCGTTCCCGTGTGTGCAAGGCGAAATGGAAACAGTAACAAAAGGAAACCTTTAATGGATGATGCAGGCCCTGGCAGTTGTAGCACCGCCAATCAAACAATGAACGACCCCAAAAACCGCTTTCGGTTTGCCCGACCCCAGGCAAGAAACGCCTTTCTGCTGACGCTTCGTCCTCTCCGTTAGTTTTCAGGCGCCTTACGTCTCGCCGGTCGGAAACCGGTTCCAAGACTTTAGGGAGGCGCCCCATGATTCACGCCCTCAATATTGCCCACGTGGCGAATTCTGCCGTTGCCGTCCTGCACGGCGCAGAGATCGATGCACTGAGAAGCCTGCATCCCTCGGATATTGCTGAAACCCTTGAAGAAAGCGGCTGTTCGCCTTCTCAGATTGTCGAGGTTCTGGTCCAGATCGGCAACCACACCGCCAGCGATGCCTTTGGTCAGTTGAACATCGAAACCCAGCAGGCCTGTCTGGAGGCATCCAATGCCCAGACCATGCTGCGGTTCGTGGAGAACATGGAGCCCGATGACCGGGTGGATCTGCTCAAAGCCGTGGATGAGGATGTTCGCGAAGCCATCATGCCCTTGATCGCCCAGGCCGAACGAAACGATATTCGCAGGCTCTGGAAATACGAGGAGGGAACCGCCGGTGCGGTAATGACCACCGAGTATGCCGTTTTGCCCCAGGGTATCACGGTAGCCAACGCCCTGGAGCAGATGCGGCTGCAGGCGCCCAACAAGGAAACCATCTATTCCATCCACATCACAGATGCCCAGCGTCACCTGCTGGGCATCGTTTCGCTGCGGGACCTGATCATGTCCAAGCCCCGGGCTACCCTGGAAACCATCATGGAAACCCGGGTGATCAGCGTTCCCCACGACATGGCGGAGGAAGAGGTCGCGGCCATCATCGCCAAGTACGACCTGTTGGCCGTGCCGGTGCTGGACCGGGAAAACCGTCTGCTGGGAATCATCACCGTCGACGATGTGATCGATATCATGGAGGCGGAAAACACCGAAGACTTCCAGCGCATTTCGGCGATGGTGCCTTTCGAAGAGGAGTATTTCAAGCGGCCCCTGCCTCGCCTGTTCTGGAGCCGGTTTCTCTGGCTGGCCGTGTTGCTGTTCACCTCGCTGATCTCCACCACCATCATGGAGATGAACAGCGCCGTGATCCACCAGATGGTGGCCCTGGCCTTTTTCATCCCCCTGGTCACCGGTACCTGCGGAAACGCGGGTACCCAGTCGGCCACCATGGTGGTGCGCGCCCTGGCCCTGGGGGAGATCGGCCCCGGCGATGTGTTCCGGGTTTTTCGGCGCGAGCTTTTCATGGGGCTGGCCTTGGGCGGTTCCCTGGGCCTGATGGCCTATTTCCGGGTTTTTTTGCAGGATCACAGCATGATTTTGGGATGGACTGTGGGTGCGGCCCTGCTGGCCACCCTGCTCACCGCCAACCTTACCGGCGCCCTGATGCCGCTGCTGCTCAAAAAACTCAACCTGGACCCGGCACTGACCGCCGGCCCCTTTATCGCCACGGTGATCGATGCCGTCGGCATTACGCTTTATTTTCAGATCGCCATCCTGCTGATGCGCGTCATCCAGTAGGAAAATAACGGTTTCCCGGCGTTGCCTTTCGTCTCAAAACAGGTATGATACGACGCATAAATACACCCGGTCCGCTGAGCGGTTGACCCAGGACCTTCCATTTGGCGGATCAGGCCGGATATTTTGCAATTCCCGGATGGGTTGATGACAGCCGAAAAAACAGCGATCAGGATTCAGTATTTTCTCTATTTCGGGGCGATGGGTGTTTTCCTGCCCTACTTCAATCTCTATTGTCTCCATATCGGCTTCAGTGGATTCCAGATCGGCAGCCTGAGTGCCGTCCGCTCGATCGTGCTGATTATTTTTTCGATTCTCTGGGGCATCCTGGCGGACCGAAAGGGCCTCCGTCGTCCCATATATATTCTTTGCAGTTTTGCCAGCACGGCCCTGTGGGCGCTTTTTCTCTTCACCACCGATTTTAGGTTCATGCTGGTCATCACCGTCGTCTACGGTGCTTTTTATGCCCCCCTTATTTCCTTTCTCGAAGCCTTTGCCATGGATGTCCTGGGCAAGACCAAAAGCCGCTATGGCCGCACCCGGGCCTGGGGATCTGTCGCATTTATCGCCGTGGTGCTCATTCTGGGCAAGCTGATCGACCGCTATTCCGTAGGCATCGTCATCGCATTGGTGCTGGGCATATCAACCGCCCAGGCCATGGCTGCCACCACCATGCCCCGAATCCGTTCGCAGCGGCAGGTGCAACCCCATGATGCCGTGCGGTTGTTGTCGGGCCCCACCCTGGTGTTTCTGCTGTGTGCCTTTCTCATGCTGGTGAGCCATGGGGCCTACTATGGATTTTTCTCCATTCACCTGACCCAACTGGGTCATGGAGGCAGTTTTATCGGCGTCTGCTGGGCCCTGGCATCCACAGCGGAAGTGGTGGTGATGATCAACTCCTCCCGTCTGTTTGCCCGCTTTTCCTTCAAACGGGTGCTGGCCGTATCTTTTGCGGCGGCGGTGATGCGGTGGGGGATCCTGTATGTCGCTCAGTCGGCGATGGTGATTCTGGCCAGTCAGCTTCTGCATGCGGTCACTTACGGCGCCTTTCACATGGCCGGAATCCTATACATGGATCAACTCGCTCCGGTATCGGAAAAAACCCTGGGCCAGGCCTTGAACAATGCCGTCACCTACGGCCTCGGGCTCACCGTGGGCTTTTTTGTCAGCGGCGCCCTCTATGAATCCGGCAACACCGCTCCCCTGTTCCTGCTCAGTGCCGGGGTGGCTTTTGCGGGAGGATTGCTGTTCACCGGATTTCACTGGGCTGCATCCTCCGGGAAATCCGAACCCGCAGCCGGAGACGGCCCCGTCACCGGCAAGGGCTTGCATGAATAGGAAAGATCGACAAGGCTAACAGAAAGGAGCCACCATGAAAACGCACGTTGTCATCGCCCTGTCCTGTGGTACCGACAACCCCAACCGTTCCACCCGGGCCATCCACCTGGCCACCATCGCCCACAAAGAAGGCAAGGAAACCACCCTGTTTCTGCTTGACGAAGGGGTATACATCGCCAAGCAAGGGCTTGCGGATCATCTGCGGGCGGCCACGGGGGATGTGGCCGACGACCTCATCGCCTATCTGCAGGCCCACGAGGTGCCGATTCTGGTTTGCACCCCCTGTGCCAAAGCCCGGCGAATCGAGGAGAAAGATCTTATCGAAGGCGCCCGGCTGGCTACGGCCGCCGAATTGATCCATCTTTCCTGTGAGGCTGCGGTGATCAGTCTTTAGTCTTGCTCGTTGGAGGAGCTGCCTGCATTTGGCGGCTGCATCGCCATGCAGCCGCCGGGTAAGATGTCGCTTTGTAACGAAATCGCAGGCGGTGGATCATAATAACCGACCCTCGTCCGTCGGGGCTGGAATAAGAACCTAAGCGGGTCCAAAGGAGCGGTAACGCAGATGACCATGAGAAAAATCACCTCCCTGACCGCCACACTGTCGTTTGTATTGATGGTGGCGACCAGCATTATCCTGTATCTTGTCCCCCAGGGGCGCGTGGCCTACTGGGCCGACTGGCGCATGGGCGGGCTGACCAAAACCCAGTGGGGCGACATTCACATCACCGTCGGGCTGCTCTTCCTGCTGGCACTGAGCCTGCATATCTACTACAACTGGAAGCCGCTCATGGCCTATCTCAAAGACCGGACCCGCCGGATGAAAGTCTTCACGCCGGCTTTTAATGTCGCACTGGCGGTTTGTGTGCTGACGGTGGCCGGCACCCTTTTTGCCGTGCCCCCCTTTTCCTGGGTGCTGGATTTCAATGCGGCGCTCAAGGATGCCGGAGCGGAAAAATACGGCGAGCCGCCATACGGCCACGCCGAGCTCTCATCGTTGAACACTTTTGCCAAAAAAATGGATATCGATGCCGATGCGGCGCGTCAGCGTCTGGAAGCGGCGGGCTTTCAGGTGACGGGGGGAGACCAGTCTCTCCAGGCCATAGCCGCCATCAACAGAACCACCCCCAAAGCCCTCTATGAAGTCATGCAGGGGGAACCCGAGTCGATGCCCCGGAAAACGGGCTTGCCCGACACCGCCCCGCCGGGTACCGGACGGTTGACCCTGGCGGAGATCTGCGACACTTACGGCCTGGACAGCCATACGCTCATAGCGGCCTTGGAAAAGAAAAACATCACCGCCACGGCCGCGGATTCGTTGCGTGATATTGCCGACCGGCATGGCATGGGGCCGATGGACCTGTATGGGACCATCAAATCTGTGGCCAGCCCAACTCAGTAAAGGGATCTACCCGCCATGCCCACAACCGAGTGCCGGTGCAACGCATGCGACCACATTTTTGAGCATCTGACCTTCAAGGGCGATGACACCCCGCCCGTCTGCCCCCGGTGCAAGGGAAGGGACATTCAGATGAAAACCAACCCGGAAGGATTCATGGGAGGCCCGGGATTGGGCGCGCGCATCGTCGGCGTTCCCAAGGGACCGTCCTGAGCGGGATGAACTGCGCCGGCGGTCTGCCGACCTGGTTTCAACTCACTGTTGTCTGAATGGTGACATGCCGTTGGATACTCAGCCTCAGGCCGTTCGGGTGATGAGCCAGACCCCGATGCAGATGGTGACGATTCCCGCCCAGCGGATCAGGTCCACCGGCTCGCCGAAGAAACTCTTTCCGGCCAGTGCGGCCACAATGTATCCGACGCTCAACATGGGATAGGCGTAGCTCACATCCACCCTGGACAGCACCATCAGCCATACGACGACACTGACTCCGTAACAGCCCAGGCCCACTAGGACATAGGGATTGAGTCCGACCTTGATGCCGATGGGAATGATATTTTCCAGGGAGAAGGCAAAGGTCCCGATGGTCCGCATGCCCTGTTTCAAAACGATCTGGGCGAAGGCGTTCAGCAGGACACCGGTCAGGATGAGCGGCAGATATCTGTTCATGGGTAGTTTCCTCGATGGTTTTCAATATTGGGCGAACACATAGCCGCCCGTTCCGCTGGTATCCTCGAATATCGGCGGCGGCAGTCTGTCTTTCCATTTTCGATAGTGTTTGGACTTTCCGACCAGAATCACCCGGCCGGGCGGATTTTCGTGGATCAGGCGCATGAATGCCGCTTCATCCAGCAGGCGGTGGCCACCGTCCGGGTAGCCGAGGCCGTAGGCCAGTTCCCCACCGGCCCCCAACTGGAACACGTCGCTGCGCTTGTAAAACCAGCAGACCGCCCGCAAGGGGTCTTCCAGAGAGACCAGCACGGTCTCTGGATGAACCCGGGAGGCATTTCTCAGCAGAAGCGCGCCGGGCGCTTTGTGTTCGATGGTGTCATCGGGCAGGGCAAACTGAATCATGGCTAAAAAGAGAGTCGCTCCCAGGGCGACGAGAAGCAGCTTTTTTTCGAGCATCCCTTTTTTCAGGGACACCCACAGGCAGAAAATGAAGCCCGCCAGCCCCGATGCCGCCGCTAGGGTTTTCCACGAATGAACATAGGGGACGAATCCGCCGACCCCGGTGGCCTGGATGACGACAAGACCCAGTAAAATAGCCGAAAAAATGACGACCAGGGCAATCAGGGCGCCTTGAACGGCTTTGCCTGCCGCTTTGCCGAAACCGGCGGCGAGTCCCTCGGTTAAAAGAACCGCGAAGGGCGGGAAGCAGGGTAGAATATAGGTCAGCAGCTTGCCGCTGGCCGCCGAAAAGAAAAGAAAGGGGAACACGAACCAGCACAGGGCATAGCGGAAAAGCGTCGTTCGTGCCCGCGAGCGATCCATGCCCCGCACCGAGGCCGGGATCAGCGCGCTCCAGGGCAGGGCAGCCACGGGAAAGGCCAGGAAATAGGTCCAGAACGAGGCTTTGTGCTGGGCGTCTTCGGCCATGAAACGCTTGACATGTTCCTGCCAGAAAAAATAGTTCCAGTAGTCGGGTTCCTTCAGGTGAACGGCGACGGCCCAGGGCAGGGATACGAGCACGGCGGCGGCAATGGGAACGGTGGCCATGCGCGGCAGGTCCTTCCAGCGACCGGCCCAGATCATATAGGGTACGATGGCCACCACCGGTACGACAAAAGCCAGAAACCCCTTGGTCAGAAACGCCAGGCCGCACAGCATGCCGAACAGCGCCAGGAGACCTTTTTCCTGCCAACTTCCCCGGGGTGCGTCGCAGGCGAAGTAAAAGGCGGTCATGGCCATGGTGAGAAACATGGCCAGCATGCCGTCGAGGACGCTGAACACCCCGGTACCCGCCACTAAAAAACAGGTGAGAAAGATCACCGGAGCCATTATGGCGCTGGCGGCGTTTCCGTTGGCGCGCCGCATGAGCAGCCAGATCATCAGTGCGGACAATCCGGCGGCCACTGCCGACGGAAAGCGCACGGCAAAGGGATTTTCCCCGAAGGCCAGCATGGAAATCCCATTGAGCCAGTATCCCATGACCGGCTTCTCAAAATACCGCAGGCCGTTCAGCCGGGGGATGATCCAGTCTCCCGTGGCGATCATCTCCCTGGATATCTCCCCATAGCGGACTTCGTCGGGAACGACCATGGGCCTGAAGCCCAATGGCAGCAGGTAAGCCAGAATATAGCCTAACAGGAGGAGGATCAGGAATTTTCTGCCGGTTATATCGATCATTGGGGCGCCTCGACCTGGCAGGAAAGCCAGCCCTCCCGTCCATCGATTGCCCCTCGCGTCATGAATCCGGGTTCGATCGGTCCGGTTGGCAGAAGGTCGCTCAGGGGAACGAAGGAAATCTCCCGGGAGCGGGCCATGTTGACAAATCGGTCGAACAGGTCACGGCAGATGCCGCCCTCCACTTCGGCGTGGATGGTCAGGACATTGAGGCGGTCCGGCCGAATCAGCGAGAGGAGGTGGTCGTTGAAGTTTTCCGCCGAGATCCCATGGTGCCCGATGGCTTCGTCGTAGGTGGGCAGGGTGACGGGGACCTGGGGCTGGGTCAGGGTCCGGCCATCCACCACCGGGTAAAAGAGGGCTCGACCGCGGCAGTCGCTGTTGTAGGCGAAGGGCAGCCGGCTCTTTTCTTCCAGAACCGTCGGGGTACATTTCCAGGCGGGAACCGCCGAACAGACCGGCGGTTTGCCGGTGATGCCGCCGAGCCGGTCATATCCCCGTCGGAGGGTATCCCGGATGGTGCCGGCATCCATGGCCTCGATGCGAGCCTGCCAGCCGTGGTGGTCCCAGGCGTGCAAGCCGATTTCATGGCCGTCATCGCTCGCCGATCGGATCATGGCCGCCGCTTTGACGCCGATGTCCGGCCCGGGCCAGAAGGTGCCCCGCAGCAGAATATCCCAGCCGTAGAGGCTGGCGGCCTGTGTCCGCATCATTTTGACCAGAAAAGCGGGCCGCACCAGGCGCCAGATGTGGCGGCCCATGTTATCCGGACCCACGGAAAAAAAGAGGGAGGCCCGGATGCCGTGCCTGCGGAACAACCGGCACAGGGTCGGAACGCCCTGGCGGGTTCCATTGAGCGTATCCACGTCCACGCGAAGGCCGACGATCATGGCTGCTGACCGGGTCCTTTGCCCGAAACGGCGGGAAACGGTTTTCCCCGCATGCTGAGGTTGCCAAGCGCCATCAGGCGTTCACCGCTTCCCTGAGAAAGAAATCCAGGGTTTCTTCCACGGACTGCGCCAGGGGAATCGTCGGGTTCCACTTCAGGGTTCGCTGGGCATTTTTTATGCTTGGCTTGCGGTGCTGGACATCCTCGTAACCCGACCCGTAATAAGCCCGGCTTTCCACCTTGCGGATGCCGGCAAAGGGAGGGAAGTGATCCCGTAGGGGATGTTTTTCGAACTGATCGATCAACTGCAGGGCCAAGGACTCGATGGAGGCTTCATTGTCCGGGTTGCCGATATTGAAAATCCGGTTGTCGCAGCAATTGCCGCGGTTTTCGATGATCCGGAACAGGCATTCCACGCCGTCCTTGACGTCGGTAAAACAGCGCTTCTGCTGGCCGCCGTCCACGAGCTTGATGGGCGTCCCTTCGGCCAGGTTGAGGATCAGCTGGGTGATGGCCCGGGAACTGCCGATCCTGGCCGACTCGAGGCTGTCCAGCCGGGGGCCGATCCAGTTGAAGGGCCTGAACAGGGTGAACTGAAGCCCCTGGGTGGCGCCGTAAGCCCAGATGACCCGGTCCAGCAGCTGTTTGCTGCACGAATAGATCCAGCGCTGTTTACGAATGGGTCCCAACACCAGTCGGGAGTGGTCCTCGTCGAACCGGTCATCGCGGCACATGCCGTAGACTTCCGAGGTGGAGGGAAAAAGAATTCGTTTGCCGTATTTGGCGCAGTAGCGCACCACCCGCAGGTTCTCTTCGAAGTCCAGTTCAAACACCCGCAGGGGGTTTCTCACATATTCGATGGGCGTGGCGATGGCCACCAGGGGCAGGATGATATCGCATTTGCGCACATGGTACTCGATCCATTCCCGGTGAATGGAAATATCCCCTTCGGAAAAATAAAAATCGGGGTGATCCATGAGACGCTTCAGGGACCCGGCCGCCAGGTCCATGCCGTGGACCTCGTATCGGCCGCTTTCCAGCAGGCGTTCGCTGAGGTGGTTGCCGATGAACCCGTTGACCCCCAGTATCAGGACGCTTTTTTTCCGGGCTTTTTGAATCCGGATTTCCGGCAGCGTGCCGAATCGCATGCCTTCCACCAGGCCCAGTTCCTCGGCCAGCTGGGGGCCGCTTTGGGTTACACCGCCGTCGCCCTGGCCGGCGATCACCTCCACGGCTCCTTCCCCGCAGGTGATTATGAAGGGGGATATGGAAAGCACCGTGCCCGGAACCCCGTTTCCGCCCTCGGCGCCGCGGACGGACCAGAACAGGCACTTGCGGTTGCCGATGTGGCTGTACGCGCCGGGGTAGGGCCGGGTGACCGCCCGGACCAGGTTTCTGACCGTGGATGCCGGTTGGGTCCAATCGATCTCACCATCCTTGGGCCTGCGCCCACCGAAATAGGTGGCCAGGGACTTGTCCTGGGGCCGCCGTGGCGCGGTGCCCGCAACGATTTGCGGCAGCAGGTCGTCCAGCAGGGCGGCGGCGGCCTCGGCGGCTTTCTGGTGGAGGGTCGGGGCGGTGTCGTCTGCGGAGATGGGAATCCGCCGCTGCCCCACGATGTCGCCGTCATCGGGCCGTGAAGTCATGTGGTGCAGGGTCACCCCGGTTTCGGTTTCGCCGTTGACCAGGACCCAGTTGATGGGACAGCGGCCCCGGTAGCGCGGCAGCAACGAGCCGTGCAGGTTCAGGCAGCCCGATGGCGGGATCTCCAGGATCGGGGCCTTGACCATGCCCCGATAGTAAAAGGAGAACAGGACATCCGGCGCCAGGGCGCGGATTTTTTCCACCCACAGGGGATGATTGATATTGTCCGGGGCGAACACGGGGATGCCATGTTTAGAGGCCCGTTCCGCCACCGAGTCGAACCACACCGATTCGTTCGGATCGTCTTTGTGCGTGAACACCGCCGCAATCTCGATGCCCTGTCTAAGCAGGGCGTCGATGCCCACGCAGCCGATGTTGTGATAGGCCAGTACAACCGCTTTCATCGCGTTTTCTCCTCGCATTGATTTTTGCAGACCACCCGCTGGACAAAATAGCGCGGTCTGGCCCGGACATCGTTGTAGACCCGGCCGAGATACTCACCCAGCAGGCCCATGCCCACAAACTGGGCGCCGACGAAAATGAACAGGATGGCAAAAAGGGTAAATACGCCCTGGGCCGCCCACTGGGCGCCGAACAGCAGCCGCATCAGCAGCAGAAAGACGCCGAATCCGATGCCCAGGGCCGACACGATGGCGCCGGCGATGCTCAGCAGCCGCAGCGGAAAAGTGGTCATGGAGGTGACCAGATCGAACATGAGGGAAATCAGCCGTGAAAAGCTGTACTTGGAGTCCCCTTTCTGTCTGGCGTCATGACCCACTTCGATTTCGGTGGTCTTGCGGGCGAAACTGTTGCCCAGCACCGGGATGAAGGTGCTGCGCTCCTGGCACATGAGCATGGCCCGGACGATGTGGCCGCGATAGGCCCGCAGCATGCACCCGTAATCGTGCATCATCACGCCGGTGGCTTTCTGGACGGCCCGGTTGATCAGGGCCGAGGCGGTTCTGCGAAAAACGGTGTCCTGTCGGTTGGCCCGCACGGTGCCCACCACATCGAAACCCCGGTCCATGGCCTCGGCCAGTCGCGGGATCTCCTCGGGCGGGTTCTGCAGGTCGGCATCCAGGGTGATGACGATCTCGCCCCGCACCTGCTCGAAGCCCGCCATGATGGCGGCGTGCTGGCCGTAATTGCGATTCAAAAAGACGGCCACGATCGCTTCCGGGTGGGCAGCGGCGGCCTCGTCCAGCATGTCGGCCGAGCGATCGCTGCTGCCGTCGTCCACCAGGATAATCTCAAAAGGCCGCCGGGCCTGGCGGCAGGCGTCCAGGCACCGGCGGATCAGCTCTTCCAGGTTGGCTTCCTCATTGAAAACGGGAACCACCACCGACATCATGTTCGATTGGTTCATTTGGACAGTACCGCCTTGATGGCATCGACCACATCGTCCACGTCTTCCGGAGTCATGTCCGGAAACAGGGGCAGCGAGCAGATGCGTTGCGAGTTCCATTCCGTATGGGGAAGCGTTCCCACAATGTCAGGGAAGGTTTCCCGGTAGTATTTTTGAAGGTGCGCGGCCCGGAAATGCAGGCCGGTGCCGATGTTGCGGGCCTTGAGTTCGGCCATGAACCGGTCCCGGTCCATTCCGGCTTTTTCCTCATCCAGCCTGACGATGAACAGATGCCAGGCGTGTTTCAGGGGATAGTCGGGGACCGCTAAAGGCAGGATCTCCTCCATATTCTTAAACTTCTCCATATAGTACCCGGCAAGCCGCGCCCGTTGGTGGTTCATTTCCTTGAGGCGGTCCATCTGGCCCAGGCCCAGAACCGCCAGGATATCCGGAAGATTGTACTTGAAGCCGGGTTCGACCACCTGGGCCTGGGGGGATCGGCCCTGGGCCTGGCGGTCGTAAGCATCCACTCCCAGGCCGTGAAACTTCAGGCGGCGGATGCGTGCCTCGAAATCCGGGTCGTCGGAGCAGACCATGCCACCCTCGCCGGTGGTGATGTTCTTGATGGGATGGAACGAAAAAATGGAGGTTCCCAGGCGGCCGACGGGCATGCCCTTGTATTCGGTGCCGATGGCGTGGGCGGCATCCTCGATCAGGGCGATGTTGTTATGCCGGGCGGCCAGCAGCCGGATGGGGGCCATGTCCACCGGCGCACCGGCAAAATGGACGGGAATGATCAGCCGGGTGCGGTCCGTGATCCTCGATTCAAGGGTGTCGGCGGTAACCATCAGGGTGTCGCGGTCCACATCGGCAAATACCGGCGTGGCGCCGGCCAGAACGATCAGGTTCACCGTCGATACCCAGGTCATGGACGGCGTGATGACTTCGTCGCCGGGGCCTATATTCAGGGCTTTTAAGGCGATGTGCATGCCGGCGGTTGCCGATGATACGCACACTGCCGTCCTGCAGCCCGTGGTTTCACGGAACCGGGCTTCCAGTTCGGCGTTTTTGGAGCCGGTGGTAATCCAGCCGGATCTCAGCACTTCCGCCACGGCCTCGATATCGGCCTCTAAAATGGAAGGGCGTGAAAAGGGAAGAAAATCTTTTCTCATAATTCAGGGTAATCCTTTGATCCGCGATAGCGAACGTACTGAAAATCGATATTATCCTTATGGTGACCCCTTTCCGCGGCTTGCCGCGGAAAGGGGTCACTCCAAGTTACATTACAGTGGGAAGGATGCCGTGGTACCTATGCTTTACCCGATTTATTGTCAACCCGCGTTTTTCCATTTTTGAGGTTGGAAAGCAGTATGTCAGGCCATCATGAAGAAACTGTGAAGATGGGGGCGAGGAGGATTGTTTAGAATCTTCAATTTAACTCACCGACACTGCTTTCCCAATAATTCAATTGAACTTAAAGCCTGTTTTTTGGGCCTGACTTCATTCATCCTTCATAATCGGTTGTTATTTTGATGTCAAACAATGCCGGAAAGGAGATGATCGTCTTCTCGGATCGCGCATCAAAATCTTTTCAAAGCAGGGAAAACCAACATGCAAAAAAATTAATCATCATTATTGGAAGCAGCGTCCTGGTTGCCGGTCTTGCCATTACCGGGGAAAGCCTTGCAAAATCGGACGAAAACGAGGTTCACAGCGGTACTATACGGATTGAGAAGCAGGCGGAAGCGGATTTTCCCGGCCTGGCCAAGCTCACATTCGACTAGGCCGTTCAAAGTGCCTTGGGTGCAGTTCAGGGCCACATCCTGAAGACAGAGCTCGAAAACGAGAACGGTATTCTTGTGTATGGCGTCGAGGTAGTGACCGCCAACAGGGCCATCGTGGATGTGAAAGTAGATGCAGGTTCCGGGAAAGTCCTGGCTTTGAACCGAGAAGAACCGAATGAAGAGGAACACCATTTCGCAGAATATAAGCAAGACCTGAACCGTGAGGAATAAATTGCAAGCGCCGCATGCCCATAGAAATCGGGATGCGTTGACCCACATTCCTTACGCTGTAATCCATTATTTATGAACCATTCTTACTTTATTGTATGAGGCTTACATTATGATCAGCATTGAAAACCTGCATTTAGGAATCGAGAGAAAGGAAATCCTCAAGGGTATCGACCTGCATCTGGAGCCAGGTGATATCTATGGTCTTCTGGGTCCCAACGGTGCTGGAAAATCCACCACCATCTTCGCCCTGTTGGGACTTCGTGCGCGAGAAAGCGGCCAAATCAGCGTGTTGGGCCATGACCCCAAGAGTCATGCCGCACAGATCCGTGGTGCCGTTGGGGTGATGCCTGAACACGCCGGGTTTTACGAGTGGATGACCGCCCCCGCTTACCTGAGATGGTACGGCAGCCTGTATAGACAGGCGCAAACCGAAAAGGACCTGCGGATTTTGTTGGGGAAGGTCGGTCTCGGCGACGAATGCCGTTGCACCATTGGGACCTATTCCAGGGGAATGAAACAGCGCCTTGCGGTCGCCAGGGCATTGGTAACGCACCCCAAACTCTTGATTCTGGACGAACCGACGAATGGGCTTGACCCTAAGGGACGGCGGGAAATGCATGATCTGCTGCTCGAATTTGCTGCCGAGGGAAATACCGGGGTCCTGTTGTGTACCCATCTGCTCGACGATGTAGACCGCATGTGCGACCGAATCGGGATCATGGACCGAGGCCGCACCCGGATCGAGGGTCGCCTTGGCGAATTACTGACGGAACAAGGAGCCGGGCAGTATTACCGCCTGCGCGTAGAAGGCGCCCCGTATACGGCCGATCTTCCGATGGGGCTCTCCCTGCGAGACAACCAGGATGGCTGGTGGCGCGTTCAACTCCAGCCAGGAAACCCTAACGGACCTTCCTTCTTTTGGGAAGAGTTATGGCGACGCGGGTGGCACATCCTTGAGATTCGTTCCGAAAGCTCAAGCCTTGAGGACCTCTACCTCAATATCACCGCGTCGAATCATCCCCATCTACAGGAGGCGGCGTAATGAAATCGTCTTGGATAATCGCAACTAAAGAGAGCACCGAGATATTGCGCAGCCAACGGGGCCTGATGGGGTTGCTGATATACAGTGGCCTGCTGTCCGCCTTCAGTCTGCTCCTGGTGAGCAATACCGAACTCAGTCTCCTCGACAACGCCCAGGTAGTTTACATGATGGCCGGAACCGTCCTTTCCGCCGGAGCCCTGCTGGCTTCAATTTTGGGCAGCGACACCTACGCCGGGGAAAAGGAACGCGGCACACTGGTTCCCTTGCTATGCACGCCCATTGACTCAACCGCGCTGCTTACCGGAAAGGGTTTGGGAATGCTGATCGTATGGTGCATCATGTTTGTGACGGCAACTCCTTACCTGTGGGCGGTCGGTGCAAGCGGTCAAAATCTTGGCGCGGCCCTGGTCTATCTGGCCCTCTTCGGAACGCCGGTGGTACTCGGATTTGGCCTGTTGGCAATGGCCCTGTCGGCCCGAACGGGCAGTGTCTTGGCTTCCTCATTGAGCATCATCACCCTGCTGATGCTGGCTGCCACGCCTTTATTGATCGGCCCGGGTCTTCGCGGTACCGCCATCGGGCGAGCCATGGACGCGGTCAACCCCTTTGCCGGAGCCCTCAACACCTTCGACAGCGTCATCATCGACAGCGAACCGTTTTCGGCCCAAATGGCAAGGCTTTTATTGGTAGCCGTATGGTTGATCTTTTGTCTGATGGTGGCCCGACGCAACGCTGCCCATCCCAATTTTCAATAAAGGGGAAATGCTATGAAAAAAGCAAAATTTCTGTTGCTGGCAACGATCATAATAATCTTCCTGGCAACTGTTTCATCAGCCGCCGTTGCTCCCCTATCCCTTGAACTTGGCCCGGATGACAGCAACCCGGCCACCCCTGTCATGGGCGACCACATGCGGTTCTGGAGCGCCATCACCAACACCGGGACGGCTCCCATAGAGGGACTGGTGGCATGGATCAGCCTGGTGGAAATCGATCCGGGCAATGAGCAGCCGGTGGACCTTGAAGACTGGAGTGCCCACAAGGCCATCACCGGGGCGGCTCTGGAACCGGGACAATCGCTTCGGACTGACTGGCCCATGCGGCTGATCAAGGGCGGAGACTACCGAGTGGTAGTCAGCGCGACCGACCGCGGCGGCGATAGTGTTTTTACCAGTCCAACTATCCAGTTCCATGTTCGACAGAAACCAGTCCTTCAGGCCGGAAGGATCATACCGGTGGCTGCCGGTTTACCTCTTCTGATCATTGGACTTATGGTCCTCCACAAGACAAGGCAGCAAGGCAGAAGATGGCACGAAAGCGGATGACTCAACGCTGTACAGAACGATTTGTACAACCGACAAACTGGAAAGATCCGGTGACAGGTAAAATTAAATGGTCCTGACTGCACCACGAAAGATAGTTCTCATTTTTATGTTGATAATGATAGGTTTCAAAATACCAATTGCCAGTGCCGAAGAAAGCAATTTTGAGTTAACGGGAGATATTTTACAGATTGCTATTCCCGCCACTGCCTACTTGTCCACATTTTATTTGGATGACGATGAGGGACGAACGCAATTTTACTACTCATTTTTCACTAACCTCGCTGTTACCCATGGTTTGAAGTACACCATAAACAAACCTCGTCCAGAAGGGCACGGTGACTACTCTTTTCCCTCAGGTCATACTTCGGCGGCATTTCAGGGAGCTACGTTTATTCAGAAAAGGTATGGCTGGAAATATGGCCTGCCGGCATATATCTGCGCTTCCTACGTGGGATGGAGTAGAATCGAAGGTGAGTCGGACAAACACGATTTAACAGACGTTTTGGGAGGCGCCGCAGTTGGGATTTTGAGCACCATATTTTTTACGACACCATATAGCGGGGTCACAGTAACTCCAGTTG
The DNA here is from genome assembly GCA_020444075.1 of Deltaproteobacteria bacterium. Classification (GTDB taxonomy): domain Bacteria; phylum Desulfobacterota; class Desulfobacteria; order Desulfobacterales; family Desulfosarcinaceae; genus Desulfosarcina. Next base: position 50,041 of record JAHLLR010000011.1, on the reverse strand, counting down.
CGGACGCAGGTTGCTACGGTTTAAACATCAACTTTGCGTGGTAATTTTATATTTTTTATCAAGAAATGATTATGAGCGAGAGGCAATCATGAAACAATCCGTATTTGCCCAGACCTTTATGCACCTGTGGCTGCCCGTCGTTTTAATCATCTTTTTATTTGCCGGTTGTGCGAGCTATCAGGCCAAACCCCTGGCCCACAGCGTCGATCTGGCTCCCACTGTCGATCAGCTCACATCACCCATGGTCAACCCGACGGATGGCCTGAGTCTTGTCGACGTGGCCAACCTTGCCGTGCTTAACAATCCAGACCTCAAGGCGCAGCGCAAACGGCTGGGCGTGGCTCAGGTACAGTTGTATGCGGCCGGCCTGCTGCCCGATCCCCAATTGTCCGCCAATCTTGACTTTCCCACAGGAAGTGTGCCGGGTGTGGTCAATGCATTTGGCGTTGGTTTGGGTTACGATATCATCCCCTTGATCAACCGCGGGGCGCGAATCGACAGCGGACAACACGCCTTGCAACAGACCAATCTGGAACTGTTGTGGCAGGAGTGGCAAGTCAGCCAGCAGGCCCGGTCTCTGGCCGTGCGGCTGTCCAGCCAACGCCAGCAGATCGATTTGTTGCGTGAGATGCACGATCTTTATCTTCAGCGCTACCGGTTGTCTATTAACGCCCTGGCCAAAGGAGACCTCACCCTGGATGTCACCGGTACCGATCTGACGGCGCTCCTTGATATCCTTAGCCAGATCAACCAGCTGGAACAAACCGATAACGATACCAGCCACGCGTTAAACGGGTTGCTCGGCCTGGCTCCGGAATCGCCTTTGCAAATCAACCTGCCGCCCATCCCAGCGCTGCCGGAACCTCAAGCGCTGCGTCGGGAAATTAACGGATTGCCGCAACGCCGCCCCGATCTGCTGGCGTTGCAAGCCGGCTATCGTAGCCAGGAAGCCAAGGTGCGCGCCGCGATTTTGTCGCAGTTTCCCTCGATCAGCATCGGTATCAGTCGTGCTCGCGATACGGGGAGCCTCTATACCAATGGATTTAATATCGGGCTGAATCTGCCTCTCTTTTCGGGCAACAGAGGGGCGATCGCCATTGAGCGGGCGACACGCGAACAACTGCGCGAGGAATACCAGGCGCGTCTCGATCAGGCTGCCGTGGATGTTGACAAGTTGATCCGTTTGCAGGGAATCGTCGCGGCACAGCAACAACAGCTCGATGAATACCTGCCCGCCCTGGAAAAGCTGGTCGACCGCGGGCGAGGGCCCTTTCGACGAGGGGATATCGATGCCCTGACTTTTTTAAATATGGAAACCACCTGGATTAAAAAACGTCAGGAGAAAATCAGTCTGGATCAGATCCAGAGGGAAAACCTCATCGCCCTGCAAACCGTGTTGGCGATGCCTGGAGATAACCAACCAGAGTACGTTGATGCTACCGGGGGGGATTAAAAATGATGCAACAAGCAGTCATCACGACCGTGATCATGCTGATGCTGGCTATGATCGGTTCACCGGTGCAGGCGCAGGAACCTTCGGCCCTGATTCAATATACCAATGTCGCTCAACAGTCTGTAAGTGAAACCCTGACCGTGTATGGCCAAGTCTGGGCCGATCCAGATGCCGTGCTGACGGTTTCGTTGCCGCATAGCGGGCTGATCACCCGTTTGACTGTGCGTCTCGGCCAGCGGGTAAAACGCGGCGACACCTTGTTCGAACTGGCCACCTCGCCTGCCGCGCATATGCAATACCTGCAAGCGCGAAGTGCAGTGGACTACTCCCAACGTGAACTGAACCGCCTCCAACGACTGCTCCAGGAACAGTTGGCCGTCAATTCCCAGGTGGATGTTGCACGTAAAGCCCTGCAGGATGCCCGGGCCAGCCTGCAGGCTCTGGAGGCTCAAAAACAAAATAAAACTGCTGAAACGGTTTCTGCACCTACCGATGGCATCATCACCCAGCTTGCTGTGAACCAGGGCGACCGGGTTCAGGCCGATACAGCGGCCTTGTCGATTGCCACCGGCAATCGATTAATTGCCCTGCTCGGCGTCGAACCGGAAGATATCCGCTTCCTCAAGCCCGGAACCCCGGTACTTGTCAAGTCGGTGTTTGTGCAGGGCTACCAGGCAGAAAGCCATTTGCGGGAGATTCATGCCATGGTCAATCCTGCAACCCACCTGGTGGATGCCCTGGTTCCTATTCCTGAAAACCGGACAGATCATCTGGTGCTTGGCAGCCGTTTGATTGCCGAGATCCGCCTCAAGACGCATACCGGAATGGTGGTCCCGCGCAATTCGGTGTTGCAGGATCAACAGGGCAGTTACGTGTTTCGTGTTGTCGGAGGCACGGCGCAGCGTGTTGCAGTCACAACCGGATTGGAGAGCGATCAGTGGACAGAAATCACAAGTGGTCTACAGTTGGACGAGGCCGTCGTCAGTGCCGGCAACTACGAGCTCAAAGATGGTATGCTGGTACGGGAGGGCAAGTAAATGGATATCGCGCACTGGGCGGCCGGCCATCGCCGCTCCATCCTTTCGTTGTTTCTGCTCTTTGCGGTGGCCGGGGTGATGACCGCGTTTCGCCTGCCGGTGGCGTTGTTTCCGCGGGTCAATTTTCCGCGCATCGCCATTAATGTGGATGCCGGTGACCGGCCGGCTGAACAGATGGTCATTGCCGTAACGCGAATGATTGAGCAGGCGGTCCGGCCGGTACCGGGCGCGACCTCGATTCGATCCACCAGTACCCGAGGCAGTGCTGAAATTTCGGTTAATTTTTCCTGGGGTAGTGACATGGAGGCGGCCCTGCTGCAGGTCGGCTCGGCAATTAATCAGATCCTGCCCGACTTGCCTGCCGGTACCACCTTCACGGTGCGCCGCATGGACCCGACCGTTTTTCCGATGGCCGCCTATAGCCTGACATCCAATACCTTGTCACAGGTGGAACTGCAAGATGTCGGCAACCAGCAGCTGATACCGCTGCTGTCGGCGATCAATGGTATCGCTCGTGTAAGCATCATGGGCGGAAAAACGTTGGAATACCGGGTTGAAGTGGATCCAGTGAAATTGGATGCTTACGGCCTGGCCTTCACGGATGTAACCAGTGCGCTCAACGCAGCCAATGTGTTGCAGGCAGTGGGCCGCATCGAGGATCACTATAAGCTCTATCTGACGATGTCGGACACGCGTATCCATAGCCTGGAGGACATTCGCAACACGATTTTACGCAGTGGTGAAAATGGCCTAGTGCGTTTGGACGATATTGCGCGGATTTATGCTTCCGAGACCCCCGAGTGGTTGAAGGTGTCGGCGGACGGCAAGCAGGCGGTGCTCGTCATGGCCTATCAGCAGCCCAATGCCAATACCGTGAAAATTGTCAAAGACATACAGGCCCGTCTGGCCGACTACCACGACAAGCTGCCGAAAGATATGAACATCGTCAACTGGTATGATCAGAGCCAGCTGGTAACCGAATCCGCCGCCAGTGTCCGCGATGCCATCCTGATCGGTGTACTCTTGGCGGCGCTGGTACTGTTCATATTTCTGCGCAGCCTGAAGATTACCATGGTGGCAATGATGGCTGTTCCAGCGGCCCTCGCCACCACCGTCCTGTTGCTGGATGTGTTAGGTGACAGCTTCAACATTATGACCCTCGGCGGCATGGCGGCGGCAGTGGCGCTGATTGTGGACGATGCCATTGTCATGATTGAACATATTGTGCGCCGCCTTCGTGAACACAAGGCAAGCAACCGTGTAATCGTCTTGTCCATCCGGGAGGCCGCCATCGAATTCACCCGGCCGTTGGTCGGTTCGTCCATGGCCACCATAATCATTTTCATCCCTTTGGCCTTCCTCACCGGTGTGACCGGCGCCTTTTTCAAGGCGCTGTCGCTGACCATGGCTAGCTCCCTGGTAGTGTCATTTTTGCTGGCCTGGCTGGCGATACCGCTGATAGCCGAGCATTTACTCACCGAAAGAGACGCTGAAAGAGAGGATAACGGTCCGATATTCCGCCGCATTCAAGAGGGCTACCATGGGCTGATGACGCGGCTTATCCGTCGTCCGGTGTTGATTTTGGCAGTAATTGTACCCTTTCTTGGGATATCTTACATGGCCTATAAACAGGTAGGTTCTGGGTTTATGCCCCACATGGACGAAGGTGGTTTTGTACTCGATTTTTTGTCGCCGCCTGGTACGTCGCTGACTGAGACCGACCGTCTGGTGGGGCAGATTGAAGGCATTCTCAAGGCTAACCCGGCGGTTGAGACCTATTCGAAACGCTCAGGCGGCGGGATGGGCGGCAGCCTGCACGAGTCCAATGAAGGTGATTTTTTTGTCCGGCTCAAACCCATGCCCCGGCCACCCATCGATCAGGTGATGGATGAGATCCGCACCCAAATTGAGCAGAATGTTCCCGGACTTGAGACCGACCTGATCCTACTCATGGAGGATCTCATCGGTGACCTCACGGCCGTGCCTCAGCCGATCGAAATAAAACTGTACGGCGATGACTTCAATGAACTGATGCAGCTTGCCCCGCAGGTAGCCAACGCCATTAAGGGCATCGCAGGGGTGGTTGATGTGAAAGACGGCATCGTGCTTGCCGGTGACGCTCTCTCTATAAGGGTGGACCGCGAAAAAGCGGCCCTTGAGGGCGTGGATCCAGCCAATGTCACCCAGCAACTGCAAGCCTGGATGAGCGGTGTCATTACCACCCAGGTGCAGGAGGGGGTCAAGCTGATTGGCGTGCGGGTCTGGACCCCAAACGAAGTGCGCAACAGCACCGCCGATCTTGAAAAAATGCAATTGCGAGCACCTGATGGACATTTATTTCCGCTTAAACGGATCGCAAGCATTGAGAAGATCGTCGGTCAGCCGCAGATTTCAAGGGAAAACCTCAAGCGAATGATCGCTGTTACCGGTCGAATCAGTGGGCGTGACATGGGGTCCACCATTCGTGATGTGAAGCAGGCGCTTGCCAAGCCAGGCCTGCTGCCCAAAACGATTTATTATGAATTGGGTGGTCTATATAAGCAGCAGCAGATTGCCTTTAGGGGGCTTATAGCGGTATTTGCCGCAGCCTTGGGTTTAGTTTTTCTGCTTTTATTGTTCCTGTTTGAGGCGTTCGCGGCTGCCATTGCTATTCTCGCCATGCCATTGCTATCCATAGGAATGGTATTTATCGGCTTGTGGGTCACCGGCATCGAGCTGAACATCACCGCCATGATGGGAATGACGATGATTGTGGGTATCGTTACTGAGGTGTCGATTTTCTATTTCTCCGAGTACCACGAATTGGTGCACAATGGGCTCGACAAGGGCGCTGCGCTCGTCCAGGCCGGGGTGAATCGCTTGCGCCCGATTGTAATGACGACACTGGCAGCAATTTTTGCCTTGACGCCGTTGGCATTCGCCATGGGACAAGGGTCGCAGATGCAACAGCCCCTGGCGGTGGCAATCATCTCCGGACTGCTGGTGCAGATTCCTTTAGTCATCATGGTGATGCCCATACTCTACAAGATCCTGGCAGGCATCAAGGATATATCAACGCTTGATAAGTTCCCGAGGCACTGATGCAAGTATTGCTGCAGGGAAAATGATCAGGGACTTCACAGCAGGAAATAGAACATGCAGATTGCCTTCAAGTACAGACTTTCATTTTCCATTTCCCTGATCGTAATCGTTATACTCACCGGGGTCTTTGTCGTTCTCCACGCTGATATCGAAGAAGACGTAACAGTCAGGATCAAAGAGCAGTTGACCACCACCCAGGAGATGGTCTCGGACCTGATTGAGGAGCGCCGCACAAGCCTGTATGAGCTGGCAGCGGCAGCGGGCAGGAGCGAGGCGGTCCACGACCTTCTTACCGAAGCAGCCATAGGGTCCGCTGCCAGGGATAACATCGTTGAAAAACTCATTCTTCCTGACTACCCTCGACTCAATCTGCTGTGTGTGATCAATCGCAACGGGAATATTCTTGCCACCAACACTACCGGTCGTCGTCTACAAGCGTCGTTGATCCGCACCAAGGCTTACAAAACTGCGCTCAAGGGTCGGTCGAGCCAGGGATTGGTGTTTGTCGACGGGCAATGTATTCAGTTTGCGACGATTCCGATTCGCATCGATTCCCATTCGGCCGAACAAGCAGGGGGTATGGTTTTGGTCGGGATGAATTGGACGGAAACCGACCTTGAACGGATCCTGGATTTAAGCGGCGCACGGATCGCGCTTTTTGAAGAAGGGATTTCGGTTCTGTCCACCGGTATGCCCTTCAGGCGCGAAGATATCGCTTACGATCTCGAAGGAAACCGACCCCGATCCATCTGGCAGATAGCAACCTGGGCTCCGACACTCGCGCGGGTTAACAATGAGCGCTTCGTCTTTCTCAAATTGCCGGATGGACGTGGCATCTCTCCCAATTTCATAATAGCCAAGTCCCTGGATATTGAACTTACCTTTGTCGACCAAATCCTATCCAACATGGTCATCTTTGGCCTTGCCGGCATCGGCCTGGGCATCGGGGTCAGTCTTTTTTTCGGCTTGAGCGTTTCCCGGCCCCTTCAGACCCTTGTGAAGGCCACCGAGAAAATCGAGGCGGGCGATTATGGGCATCGGGTGCCGGTCAACGGCCGGGATGAATTCTCTCAACTATCCCTATCCTTCAACAGGATGGTAACGGGCCTCCAGGAAAGGGATTACATCCGCAACACGTTTGGCCGGTATATCGACCCGCAGGTTGCCCGGGAGCTTTTGCAGCATCCGGAATCAGCAGCTTTGGGCGGGGAAAAACGCGATGTGCCGATTATCCTGTGCGACATCCGGGGCTTCACGACCATTTGCGAGGAACTTTCGCCGGCTGCAACCCTTAGGTGGCTCAACGCCTATTTTTCCCACATGATCGCGTTGATTAACAAGCACCATGGGATCATTATCGATTTCGTCGGCGATGCCGTTCTGCTTTTTTTCAACCCGCTTGAAGGCACCCTTGCCGATGCAGCCGGCCGCGCCGTACAATGTGCCTTTGATATGCAGCAGCAGATAGCCGTTCTCAATGCAAAAATGGATACCACCAGTCTGCCCGAAGTACACATTGGCATCGGCATAAACGCGGGCTCGGTCATCGTTGGCAACATCGGTTCAGAGGATCGGAGAAAGTATGGCATTGTCGGTTCTGCGGTGAACATCACACAGCGCATCCAGGTACATGCCGGTCCCGACGAGATCGTGGTCTCAAAGGCTTTGTTTGCTCTAACCAAGAAACGTATACAGGTCTTACGTCGATTGGAAGCACCCCTCAAAGGCATAAGAGAACCGGTCACCCTTTACACCATTGCCCCGGCCGAAGCTGCATCGCAAGAAGAGAAAAAGCATCGGACCAGGCAGGGATAACTCGGATGCACTAACCGACCGCGAGCCCCATCGGTTGCGGTGGCAGGGCAGCGTGCTGCTGATATCGGAAAAAACTGGGTGACGGTGAAAGGGGAAAAGCATATTACTTTGTCTGTTTCCTGGCGAGCCCTGAGTTATTTCGGGCTGGCAGCGCTGTTTTTCGCGATGTCTTTTCCCTCTTTGTTCACCACTTCTTTTCCGGGGGCAGATACGGATACCCGCCAGCCTGCTTTCAGCCAAGGTCATCGGCGAACTTGGTGTTTTTCCTATACCTGGTTGTCGACCTTTTTGTTTTCGCCTCGACATCCGAAACACAGGAAATGGTTTTATTGGAAGCCATGGCCGGCAGCTGTTCGGTAGTCGCGGAGCGCGCCAACGGCGTCTATGGCGTAATCAAAGATGGCTACAACGGATTTAAAGTGGCGGAAAGCACCGATATTGGGCCGGTATGGTCGCAAAGCTTTTAGGTGACCATCAGCAGCTGTCAATCCTGGCCCAAAACAGCCTGGCATTTGCCGGGAACTTTTCTGTATAAAAGATCGCCGAAAAAGTCCTGGCACTTTTTCGGCTGGTAATTGATCTGCATCAACCAAAAAGCAGCTGATACTTTAGCATTATTGTCCCTACCTTCTTCATCCTTTCTTCACCTTGGCCTGCTACATTCCAAATCAAAACCAGTTGAGCGGTTGAGAACGCCTTTCCGGTAATCAACCGGTTAAGAACTGCGACACACCGGTAATTGGGAGAGTCCATTACATATCGGAGCATGGGCTATCTGTGGAGTATAAAGGGATATGTGCGCTGGAGATGGATAAAGAAATAATCTTTAATCTCCTTGACTTCGTGAGATGTTCAGAAGTCATCGGAGACCTTCGATTCATAACTGTTTACGATATTCCAACCCTGGATCATGATCAAAGTTTTCGCGAGGAAAGTATGTGCCGACTATGAGCAGCCTGCTGCGATCACACCCGGAGGCACCACGCCAAACTGAGCCGGTGGTTAGCATCGATTGCCTGATCGATTCGAATCTTCGGGAAAAAATAAACAGCAATGTTTGAACCTGGAAAGCGGGCACTAATCCAACTGCATGCTGTGGCAATGCTTCGATCAATGGAATTGAAATCAGTGGTTGTAAAAAAATCCCAGGTGTTCCTCCTTTTGGCTGTCTTCTTGATTCTTTATATCCTTCCCCTTGGCGCCAGGGATCTAATGGTTCCCGACGAAACGCGTTACGCCGAAATTCCCCGTGAAATGATCGCCAATGGAGACTGGGTGGTACCGCATCTTGACGGGGTCAGATATTTCGAAAAACCGGTCTTGGGGTATTGGGTGCATGCGGCTTCTCTTTTGATCTTCGGTGAAAACAATTTTGCCGTGCGCCTGCCATCGGCAATTGCCGTTGGGCTTTCAGCCTGGTTAATCTATACGCTGGCTGGTTGGGCCAGCCGTGATGAGGACGGCGATCACAACAGCGTGCCTGTCCTTGCCGCTCTCATTTTTCTGACCTGTTTCGAGATATTCGGGGTGGGCAACACCGCCGTGCTTGACAGCCTGTTCTCATTTTTTGTGACTGCCTCCATAACTGCATTCTATTTTGCCACTGAAGCACCACAGGGAACTGCTCGAGAAAAACAGTGGTTGCTGTTGGCCGGCACGGCTTGTGGCCTGGCGTTCCTGACGAAGGGCTTTCTTGCCTTTGCCTTGCCCGTTATGGTTTTGTCGCCTTATCTTGTCTGGCAGCGTCGCCACCGGGATCTATGGCGCATGGGCTGGCTGCCGCTGTTCATGGCCATCTTGGTGGTCCTGCCATGGAGTATCCTGATCTACCTGAGAGAACCGGATTACTGGCCCTTTTTTTTCTGGAACGAACATATACGCCGCTTCATGACGGACGGTGCCCAACATAAAGAGTCCTTCTGGTTTTTTTTCATGGCCGCACCGGGTATGTTCATGCCTTGGACATTTCTGGTCCCGGCAGGCGTGGCAGGACTATGGGAGCCACTTAAGAACCAGGGATCCAAAGGCCGCCGGTTGGTTCGGTTGTCCATCTGCTGGCTGGTGTTGCCTTTCCTGTTCTTCTCGGTTAGCCACGGGAAGTTGCTGACCTACATCCTGCCCTGTTTCCCGGCGTTTGCCATCCTAATGGGCATAGGTCTTTCACACGCGCTCAAACAGGATGGAATAAAACTGTTTCAGTGGGGTATAGCCGGCAATGGCGTACTTTTCACCCTGATCCTTCTGGCCTTCACCTGTGTCCAGATTTTTGGCTTTCAGGGGTTTCATCCTTACAGCCATCCTTGGAAAGCGTTGATGGCCGCTAACGGCATAATCTTTGTAATCCTGTTCTGCTTTTGGGCTTTCAAAAATCAGCTTAACATGAAAAAAGTATTATGGTTTGGGCTTTCGCCACTGTTTTTGTTTTTCATCGCCCACTTCATCATGCCCGACCAAACGATTACGGAGAAAGCCCCTGGACGTCTGCTGGAAAGATGTCACCAGTTGATCGAACCGGATACAGTGGTCATTTCTGATGAAGATACACTCCGGGCGGCCTGCTGGTTCTTAAAACGCAGCGATGTGTTCGTGCTTGTAAATGGGGGCGAACTCGATTATGGCCTGGCCTATCCGGATGCCGACGGCCGTCTCCTGCATCTGGATTCCTTCTCCGCTTTGATTGACCGAAACCGGGGAAAAACGCTTCTGGTTGCCCGGCAAAAAAGTGTCAAACGATGGAAGAATCAACTCCCAAATCCTGTTTTTCAGGAAAGCAGTGGCCCCGATGGATATGTAGTCTGGCGGTTTTGAAGAAGTGGTGACCGATTATGAAAATTTTGATTGTCGATGATGAACATTCGTTATTGAAACAATTGCAGGAAATTTTTGAAACGCAACGCTACATTGTTGAGACGGCGAAAGACGGTGAAGCAGCCCTTGACAAGGTGTTCGACAATCCCTTCGATTTGATCATTTTGGACATCATGATGCCGAAAATTGATGGGTTGACCGTCCTGGAAGACATCCGCAAGGGAGGGATCGAGACGCCGGTGCTCATGCTGACGGCAAAAGGCGATGCCGCCGATAAGGTCAAAGGACTCGATCATGGCGCGGATGACTACCTGGCCAAACCCTTTTCGTCCAATGAACTGATGGCGCGGGTACGTGCCCTGCTCAGACGATCAGGAAGTCAGACGACCACGGTGCTTGAGGCTTGTGGACTGCAATTGAACACGATAAACCGTCAAGTAACCCAAAGAGAGCGCCCGGTGGATCTCACACCCAGAGAGTTTTCCATCCTGGAATTTCTCCTGTACAATAAGAACAGGGTCGTTTCACGCTTCAGCCTGGCCGAACATGTGTGGGGAGATGACTTCGACCCTTTTAACATGTCAAATTTTATGGATGTTCATATCAAAAACCTGCGTAAAAAAATCGGTGATTCGCGAAAGGTAGACATAATCCAGACGGTTCGCGGGGTCGGTTATATAATCAAGGACGCGAACGAATGACCGTCAAGAGAAGAATTTCGCTGTTGGTTGCCGGAGCTGGCTTAGTTGCCAGCTTGGTGTTTTCCCTGGCCGTTTTCTTCGAGCTGGTGGAACAGCCTTTCGAAATTCTGGATGCGGAGCTGGAAGCGGAAGCTCAACGGGCGGTAAGAACGGTTATGGAAAGGCAGGAAGAATCAGGACCAATACCTTCCGATCCGGCTGCAAATGAAATTTATGCGTATTGGCTCAAGATTGTCGAGCAGGACTCTGGCAAACTGCTTTATCAGTCCGGTTTGACAAAATCGGTCAATCTTCCCTTACTCACGCCCGGCACCAGCAAGACGGTCAATATAACTTTACCGGCCGAGCAGTCTCCCCAGGGGCAGGAACTTAGACGTGAAACGACCTTCCGGGTCAAAAGATTCTCATTTGCATTAGACGGGAAGGAATTTACCGTCCAAATCGCCCGTCCCATGGAAAAACTCCAGGAGGAAATCTGGGAGCTGGTTTACAGCCTTGCTGCAGGCCTTATTCTGTCGAGCCTGGTTTTGATCGCCTTCAGCAATTTCATCGCCGGAAAGATTTTGAAGCCGATCGGCGAAATGAAGGATTTGACCAAGGACATCAGTGAAAAAAACCTTGGCCGACGGTTGCCGGTTGGCCCTGGTGGTGACGAGTTCAACCAACTGGCCAAGACCATCAACCGAATGCTGGACCGGTTGCAGCATTCTTTTGTGAAGCAGAGAAATTTTCTGTTCGACACCTCCCATGAGTTGAAAACACCGCTGACAACGATGCGGCTGTCAATCGATGAGGTCTGTTCCTCTGACATGGAGTCGATGTCATCTTCTGCGAAAGATAATCTTTTGCGGTTGAACGAACAGGTACTGCGTATGGAACGATTGGTGAAAGACCTGTTGAATCTATCCTCCCTGGAAATGGTGGATGCGATTGAGAAGGGACCGGTCTCTTTGCTTGCCATACTTGAGTCTTTGGTAGCGGATTACCGATTTTTTGCTGAGGCGCAAAGCATCCAAATGGATCTTCACCTGCATGCGTTGAGTGACATAGACGGTGACAAAAAAAAATTGACCCGCGCATTTTCCAATATTCTGGACAATGCCATCAAGTACAACGTCGATGGCGGCAACATTATCGTTGAGGGAAAGCAAATGCCCGACATGATGACGATATCTGTGACCAATACAGGGCCAGGGGTTGCTGGTGCTGAAATCGACAAGGTGTTCGATCAATTTTACAGGGTTGAGAAATCCAGATCGATTGAGCATGGCGGGTCCGGCCTGGGTCTGGCCATTGTGAAGCGAATCGTCGAACTTCACGACGGAAGCGTGAGGCTGGAGAGTCAGCCGGGGCAATGGACCCGAGTTACCGTCTGCTTACCTTTTGATCGAAGGACAACCGTATAAAGTACTACACCCGACCCTTGGCGGTCGTCGCATCAGCTTTCAATCTCCCTTGGCAGGAAACAGCAGGTGGCGCAGCCAGCCAAACAGGGTGTTGCCTTGGAGCATGGCCTGTTCCCAGGCCATGAAATCCCGGGAGAGTTTGGCCGGATCGGAGAAAAATTCGGCCCGGGTGGTGAAGGTTTCTTCGGCGTCCAGCTCCTTGACCACCCGGGCCGGGTTGCCGGCGGCCACGCAGTTGGCCGGAACCGAATCCACCACGATGGCTCCGGCGCCTACGATGCTGTTCTCGCCGATGGTCACCCCCTTGCAGACGATGGCGCTGTCCCCGATCCAGGCGTTTTTTTGGATGGTTACCGGCATGGCCCTGCCAAAGGAGATGCGGTCGTAGATCCCATGCCAGTCTGAATCGGTAATGTAGGCGCCGTTGGCGATCATGCAGTTGTCGGCAACGGTGATGCCGGCGGCGCTGCTGATTCTGACGCCGGGGCAGACCAGGCAGTAGTTGCCGATGGTGATATGCCCCTTGCCTGCCTGGTCCGGCCATACCGACAACCGGATTTTCTTGTCCGGGGTGGCGATGACCGTGGCGAATTGCCCGATGGTGATCGGGGCGCCGAACAGCTCCACATGCCAGGGCCGCATGAAGGTATGTCCTTTTCCCAGGTGTTCCAGCTGGGGCCGCAGGAAATGGCTGGCATAAAATTTCTGGAAATTGAGGTATGCCTTCTTGATAATGTAGGGGCGATGATCTTTAATCATGACGGATTCGTAAAAACCCCGATATCTGCGTTACGCATCATCCCTCGTCGCTGCGGCGTACCATGAGTACGCCTCACTCCTCAAGATTCGCAAGCCTTGATCTCGGGCTTTTTACGAATCCGTTTAAAATTTGACTTTTTACAGCTTTATGAATTTGAACCGAATCCCGTGGCGCTAAAAGACCGGCTGTTAACCGGAATAGCCGGCATTGGCCCACCAGGCATGGCCGAACAGCCGGCCCCCGGGGGTGAGGTTGAACAGGGCGTCGGCAGCCAGGATCACCACCGCATTGGTCCAGGTGATCTTCTCTTCGGGCCACCGGGTCATGTCCGGAAAGGTGAATCCACACCAGAAGGAACCGTCATCGAACACGTGGTCCAACAGCCAGTTGAAAACGATCCGGGCTTTTTCCGTGTCTCCCATGGCGGCCAGGGTCAGCACCAGTTCGGAACTTTCCGCGACCGTCACCCAGGGTTGGTCGGATACGCAGCGAACGCCCAGTCCTTCCACCACATATTTCTTCCACTGCCGGTCGATGCGTCGGGTGGCGGCTTCTCCGGTTACGGCCCCGCACAGGACCGGGTAGAACCAGTCCATGGAAAAACGGGATTTGGTCATGTTAAACAGGTAGGGCCGGCTGCGAATGGCGTCGCCGAGACGCTTGAATGCATCGGCCCAGGGTATGGTCGCCATACCCAGTTCGGCGGCAATGGCCATGGCGCATTTCAGGCTCATGTAGATCGAACTGGATCCGGTGAGCAGGGCCATGGGATCCACTTTGCCCTGGGGGCTGATTGCCCAGCAGATTTCTCCGTTGGCGCGCTGATGCCCGACGGCAAAGTCGATGGCCCGCCGCACGGTGTCCCACATGGATTCGAGGAATTTGCGGTCGCCGGTAATCAGCCAGTAGTGAAACACACCCACGGCGATGTAGGCGCTCATGTTGGTTTCGCGGGTCCGGTCCTCGGGAATGCCTCGGCGATAGGCGGCAAACCAGCTGCCGTCATCCAGCTGCATGGATCGCAACCAGTAAAAGGCACGCCGGGCCTGCTCCAGGTATCCTCCCACCACCAGTCCCATGGCTGCTTCCACATGATCCCAGGGATCGGTTTTTTCTCCCGTAGACCAGGGGATTTCGCCCGAGGAAAGCTGGGTGGAGGTGATCAGACGGCAAACCGCATCGATATCAACGGCAAGCTTCTGCCGCTGCTTGCAGCTACTCACATTCATAATAATTACAAGCCTTTTAGGTTGTGCCAGAATCCAAACGATTGTGTTGCAGTGGCCAGCAACCAATCAAATTACGTTGGAAATTAAGGAAATGCAAGGGAAAAGGACCCCTCTGTAAGGACCCCTCCGGGCAAGCCCATTATCGAAGGACAGACAGGAGGTTGCAGGGAAACAGGGGCCCGGTCCTGCATGTGTCTTCGCCACGGGTGTTGCCTCCGGTTTCTTCCCTTCGTACCGGTTTCTGCCTGCCAATAATACCCGGTTTCAGCATCCTGCAGCCGGGGGGAACCTTCTTGACTTGGATCGGAAAACTCTTTATGAACTGGACTTTACCGAAAAGGGCAGGTGCCTGAAGACAGATGCCATCGCCCGATGAGGGCAACCATCAACTTACCCTACCGCACGGCTGACACCCATCCATTGGCGGCAGCCGTCAGGAAATATACTTCATGAAGAATGCGCTCAAGGAAATCATTCTGGCGGCAGCTACGGCCGTTTACGAAAAAGGCATCTTCCCCTCGCCTGACTTTTGCGAGGTGGTGCTGGAAGAACCCAAGGCAGACAGCCACGGCGACCTGTCGACCAATATGGCCATGCAGATGGCCAGGACCCAGCGCATGCCACCCCGAAAAATCGCCGAAACGCTCATCGAGCATCTGGATGACCAAAAGGGCATCATCGACCGAACGGAAATTGCCGGGCCGGGGTTCATCAATTTTTTTATCCGTCCGTCCGCCTGGTACCCGGTGCTGGCTGCCATTCACGAACAGGACGACCAGTTTGGCCGCTGCAACCTGGGCAAGGGGACCCGCATTCAGATCGAATTCGTCAGTTCCAACCCCACCGGTCCCCTTCACGTGGGCCATGGCCGGGGCGGTGCCGTGGGGGACAGCACAGCCAACATTCTCTCTTTTTGCGGCTATGAAGTGCAAAAAGAGTATTACATCAACGATTCCGGCCGACAGATCCAGACCCTGGGCATGTCCGTCTACCTGCGGGGAAAACAACTGCTGGGCGAAACCGTGGATTTCCCCGACACCTGCTACCAGGGGGATTACATCCGGGTTCTGGCCAGCGAACTGCTCGAACGGGACGGCCGGGAGATTTTCGAAGCGGACGAGGCGGAGGCCATCATGCCCTGCGCCCGGTATGCAGCGGAGAAGATTACCGAGGGCATGCGGGCCGACCTGGTGGATTTCGGAGTGACCTTCCACCGATGGTTTTCGGAACAAAGCCTCTATGATTCGGGAAAAGTAGAGGCGGATATCCGCGATTTCAAGGAGAAGGGACTGATTTACGAGAAGGACGGCGCCCTGTGGTTCAAGACCAGCGACTATGGCGACGAAAAGGACCGCGTGGTAGTGCGCCAGAATGGTCAGACCACCTATTTTGCATCGGACATCACCTATCACAAGGACAAGTTCGAGCGTGGGTTTCACAAAGTTATCGACGTGTGGGGGGCCGACCATCACGGCTACATCCCGCGGATGAAAGCCGCCGTGGAGGCTTCCGGATACGACCGTGACCAGTTCGACGTCCTTCTGGTGCAACTGGTCAACCTGCTGCGGGCCGGCCAGCCGGTGGCCATGTCCACCCGGGCCGGCGAGTTTGTCACCCTGGCGGATGTGGTCAAGGAGGTTGGCCGGGATGCGGCCCGGTTTATTTTTCTGACCCGCCATTATGACAGCTCCCTTGACTTCGATCTGGAACTGGCCAAGCAGAAGACCAACGACAACCCGGTCTATTATGTTCAATATGTCCACGCGCGCATCTCCAGCATCCACCGCAAGGCCACGGCCGATGGGCTGGATGTGAGCGGCTTTTCGCCATCGGATCTTTCCGCCCTGGAAACTTCGGAGGACATCGCCCTGATCAAGGCCCTGGCCCGCTATCCGGAAACCGTCGAAACTGCAGGGCTTTTTATGGAACCTCATCGCATCACCTACTATCTGATGACCCTTGCCGCGGCTTTTCACACCTATTATAACCGGCATCGGGTCCTGTGCGAAGACGATATGAAGCTGACCCGGGCCAGGCTCTATCTGATTTCGGCCGTTCAGAAGGTGATCCGCAACGGACTGGCGCTGCTGGGCGTGTCGGCTCCGGATTCCATGTAGGTCCCCTGCAGTGGACTCCATTTCCGGGTAAAGGAAGCAATCTGTGACAGAGGGCAAGGCCACCGCCTTAAAACGCCGGATTGCCTGGGGGCGATACCTCCTGGTTTTTTTCGTTGCGGCATGGATGTTCGTTCTCGGCGTGATGGTGGGTCGGGGGACGGCCCCGGTGAATTTCGACACCCAGGCGCTGCAAAAAGAGCTGGCCGCTCTGCGTGACGCCATGATGAAAAAGGAGCGGGACGCGGTAGAAAAAGCCATCCGGGGAGAAGATGAAAAAGCGCCCTTGGAGTTTTATGAAGCCCTGAAAAAAGACGGACCGGACATCACCGTCCAGATTCCCGCACCCGCGGTGCCGACAGCCGAACCGTCCTCCCAGGAGGAAACCGTCAAATCCGAGCACCCGCCGCATAAGTCGCGAACCGCCGTCATGGCAAAAAAAACCAAGGTTCCGGATACGCCGACTGTCGGGACAACTCCGGCGGCTGCGGAAACTTTGGGCAATCTGACCATTCAGGTGGCTTCCCTGAAGGATGGAACATCTGCCGAGCGAATCGTTGCAAATCTGAAAAAGGATGGGTATCCTGCCTATTTGTCGAGAATTGTCATTCCCGGCAAGGGCCTCTGGTTTCGGGTACGGGTGGGCCGCTACACGGACCGTGAGCAGGCGACTGCGGATATGGATCGGTTGATCCGGGAACAGAGAAAACCTATCCTGGTTAACAAATAGAAAAGGTTGAACCTGATGAAAATCACCAAAGCGGAAGTCCTGCATGTGGCTCACCTGGCGCGGTTGGACATCGGAGACTCTGACGTCGACCGGTTGGCCGGCCAGATCGGCACCATTCTCGACTATGTAGATACTCTGAAGCAGGTGGACACCACCGGGGTTCCTGCCACTTCCCATGCCATTACGCTGACCAACGCCTTTCGGGAGGATGAGTTGCAGAGCCACCTGGACCCGGAGGCCGCCCTGGCCAACGCCCCGGAAAAAGACGACGGTGCCTTTGCGGTACCCAAGGTGATCTGACGGCCGTTTGCCGTTTCGACGATAGCCCTATCCGCCAAATACGTGCCAAGGACGTGAACCGATGAAACTGCATGAACTGACCATCGCGCAGGCTTCGGGCCTGCTGAAAAATAAAGAGATTACTTCCGTGGAACTGACCCGGGCGATACTCGACCGCATCGAGGCCGTGGACGGCAGGGTCGGTGCCTACCTGACCGTCGATGCCGACGGCGCCATGGCTCAGGCCAAAGCCGCGGACCAGCGCTTGGCCGACGGTGACGCTGCGCCCCTGACCGGCATCCCCTTGGGCATCAAGGACCTGATCTGCACCCAAGGCCTACGTACCACCTGTGCATCGAAGATCCTTGAAAATTTTATTCCGCCATACGACGCCACAGTGATTTCCAGGTTGAAAAATGCCGGAGCGGTGATCGTGGGCAAGCTTAACATGGACGAATTTGCCATGGGTTCCACCACCGAGCATTCCGGCTTTCAGGTTACCCGCAACCCCTGGAACCTGGATCGTATCCCCGGCGGCTCCAGCGGCGGGTCGGCGGCGGCGGTGGCCGCGGATATGTGCCTGGGAGCCCTGGGTTCGGACACCGGCGGTTCCATCCGCCAGCCCGCCTCCCACTGCGGGGTGGTGGGGATCAAGCCCACCTATGGCCGGGTGTCCCGTTTCGGGCTGGTGGCCTTTGCCTCTTCGTTGGACCAGATCGGTCCGTTGGGCAAAACTGTGGCCGACTGCGCCATCATGCTGGATGCCATCGCCGGCCACGACCCCAGAGACTCCACCTCCGTCCCCGAACCGGTGCCGACATTTTCGGCGATCGCCGAAAATGGGCTTTCGGATGTGGTGGTGGGTATCCCCAGAGAGTACAGTTCCGCCCACGGTCTGGATCCTCAGGTGGGTGCAGCCGTCGAACGGGCGGTAAAAACCATCGAATCGCTGGGCGCCCGATGCATCGAGGTCTCCCTGCCCCACACCGATTATGCCGTGGCCGCCTATTACGTGATCGCGCCCAGTGAAGCCAGTTCCAACCTGGCCCGCTACGATGGCGTGAAATACGGATTCCGCGACAGGACGCAGACCGATCTGCTTCAAATGTACCGCAGCACCCGGACCCAAGGATTCGGCCCGGAGGTACAGCGGCGAATTATCCTGGGCACCTATGCCCTTTCCGCCGGCTACTACGATGCTTACTATGGCAAGGCTTCTCAAATTCGCACCCTGATCAAGAATGATTTTCAAACGGCCTTTGCATCCTGCGACGCCATAATCTCTCCGGTAGCGCCCACACCGGCCTATCCCATCGGCGAGACCCTTGACGATCCGCTGACCATGTACCTGTCGGATATCTTCACCCTGTCGGCCAACCTGGCCGGCATCCCGGGGATCTCGGTTCCCTGCGGTTTTTCCGACGACGGCCTGCCCATCGGCCTGCAGATCATGGGGCGCCATTTCAACGAATCGATGCTTTTCCAGATTGCCCGGCAGTTCGAACGGGCGGCAACCCTCACGGATAAAAAACCGCTCCTGTGATCGAGGAGCGAGAAGAATAGAACGCGCTTACACAGACGGTTAAAGAAAGGTTCCCATGAGCATACAGCCTGAAGGCGAAAGCCTGAGAAAAGCAGTCCAGTGGATATCCGAAGAAAAAAAGGCGGGGTCACCCAAAAGCCGGCAGCAGCTCATGGAGGCGGCCTGCCTGAAATTCAACCTGACCCCCATGGAGGCGGAGTATCTGTCCCGCAGTTTCAAAGAGATCGCCAAATAGCTTAAACAATGTCCAGAATCAGAATCCTTCCGGAGATCCTGTCCAATAAAATCGCTGCCGGGGAAGTGGTGGCGCGTCCGGCTTCCGTGGTTAAGGAATTGGTTGAAAATGCAATCGATGCCGGCAGCACACGGATCATCGTGGAAATTGAACAGGGTGGGCGGAAACTCATCCGGGTGTCGGACAACGGACAGGGCATGGGCCGGGACGATGCCCTGCTCTGTCTAGAGCGGTATGCGACCAGCAAGATTGCCAAGGATCCGGACCTGTTTGCCATCCGCACCCTGGGATTCCGGGGAGAGGCGCTGCCCAGCATCGCTTCGGTCTCGCGGTTTACCCTGGTCACCCGGGAAACGGATGCCGACGTGGGCACCCAGATCGAGGTGGCGGGGGGGCGGATCAATAACGTCTCCGACGCGGGTGCCCCTCCCGGAACCATGATTGTCGTGGGCGGCCTCTTTTACAACACCCCCGCCCGGCGTAAGTTTTTGAAAAGCATCGACACGGAGATGGGCCATATCGCCGATACCATTGCCAGTATGGCCCTGTGTCGGGCTTCCGTTCAGTTCAGGTTGTCGCACAACAACCGGATCGTGAAAAACTGGGCAGCGGCCGCAGACCCCACGGATCGGGTGGCCGATGTCCTTGGCGCCGCCATAAAAAAGGAGCTGCATCCGGTTGACCGGGTCACCGGGGATATCGAGATCAGCGGATGGGTGGCCGCCCCGCGCATGAACCGGTCCACCGCTCGGGGCATTTATCTGTTCGTCAATGGTCGCTGGGTCAAGGATCGGGTGATTCAACACGCCCTGTTTGCCGGTTATACCGGACGGCTGATGAAGGGCCAGTATCCGGTGGCAGTGCTGTTTTTAAAGGTTCCCTTCGACCAGGTGGACGTGAATGTACACCCCACCAAACACGAGATCCGGTTTGCCCATCAGAAATTGGTCCACGATACCGTGCGGGACGCGGTGGCCGACGCCCTCAGGCATTTCGATCCCACCCGGTGGAACGTGAACGAACCCGGGATTGCCGGATCGGCTCAACGGCCGACAACCCTGTCCGAGCCGCATGCCGAATACAAAAGGGCGCATCCACCTGACCATCAAGACGTCCAGGCCGGTGATGCGATGAGCCGGACAGCTGATTCAACGGCCCATGCTGCCGCGGCCGAGAACAGGCACAAGCCGTTGCCGTCTGCGGATCCCGTCGATACGCCGGTGCTGCCGATAAACCCCATCACCCGCAGCGGCCAACCCGCCCGGCAGTCCCCATTGTGGAAGCAGCGGTTCTTTGCCGATTTGACCTTCATCGGCCAGTACAGGGGCACCTATATTATCTGTGAAGCCCGCGATGGCCTGATGCTCATCGATCAACATGCGGCCCACGAGCGAATCGTATTCGAACACCTTAAGCGCCAGTCCAACGCGCGCCGTCCAGCCGCTCAGCGCCTGTTGTTGCCCGAAGCCATCGACCTGGGATTCCGTGAAGCCAAGATCCTGGAAAAACTGGCTCCGGAGCTGGACCGCTATGGGCTGGAAATCGAGCCTTTCGGAGGAAACACGTTCGTGGTCAAAGCCGTGCCCACACTGCTTGACAGCGGCGGCATTTCGGGGTTGGTTACCCAGCTCGTTGAAAAAGCAGCGGAAATCGGCGCGGGCGCCGAGATGGAAACGATTTTGGATGAATGCCTCATAGTCATGGCCTGCCACAATGCGATCCGGGCCCATCAGGAGCTCACCGAGATGCAGATCAGGGCCATGCTCGAGCAATTGGATGCCTGCGACAACCCGTCGCACTGCCCCCACGGCAGACCCATCTGGATCCGATGGACCGTCAAGGATCTGGAAAAGCAGTTTCAGCGGATTGTTTAAGGGAACATTTCCCGTCAACAAGTTGACAAAATGTGTACACAACCCCTGCCAATGAATTGATGCTATCAAACGGCCACATAATAAGGAACGATGATCAATCATAAAAAATAAAATATGATAACAATACGTTATTTGAATTAAAATGGGCAAACCCACAATTTTGCGACCATTGCAGCATTCCGGTACGCCTTTTGCTATAATCTCCAGCGGTTTGGATTGATGGCCGAATGCGGCCCAACGTTCTGAAATGCGGAGAAAGATATGGCCAGCTGCAGTCGACGTGAATTTTTAAAAATCGGAACCGGTATTTTGGCCACCTGCCTGGTGCCGGTAGCGGGATGGTCGGCACTGCTGCCGGACAGCACCCGTCGCTCCTTATCTTTTTATAACACCCATACCGGCGAACGGCTCAATGTCTGCTATTTTAAAAACGGCGCCTATTGCCCCGGTGCCATGGGACAGATAAACCAGATCCTGAGGGATCACCGCACCGGTGACATCGAAGCCATGGATGCCCGGCTGATGGACCTGCTCTATACCGTGAACCAACGCTTGGGCTCCTGTTCCCCCTTTCACATCATTTCCGGTTACCGCTCCCCCCAGACCAACGCCCTGCTCCGCAAGAATAGCACAGGGGTGGCCAAGTTCAGCTATCACATGCTGGGACGCGCCATCGATATTCGCCTGCCCGGGTGCGATACCCACCAGCTGCGGCAAGCCTGCCTGGATTTGGAACTCGGCGGTGTCGGCTACTATCCCCGGTCCGATTTCGTCCACGTAGATACCGGGGCTTTTCGAACCTGGAACGGGTAACGGGCCACCGCCACCCTCTTTCATAAAAAGCAAAAGGCCACGATGGATGGTTTGCATCTCCATGGTGGCCTTGATTTTTCTGCGTTTACCGCCCCGTCGGTCTTGCAGTTAATGTAAAAAAGCAGTCGCCTGGTAGGTTCTTCGCTGGTTAAGCGCCTTCAATAGATCGCGGTCCCGGTCGTAAATGTCGCTGCGGAACTGGATCTCACCCGTTTCGTCCGCCCAAGCAGTCATATACAGAAGGTGCACCGGAACCGGATGTTTCAACAGGATGGTTCGGGTATTCCCTGTTTCAATGGCGTCAGTCAATGCGTTCGGCGTCCATCGCTCATCACCCGCCAGCGCGAAATTGGCAAGCGCAACGGGCGCCTCCACCCGGATACAGCCGGAACTGAAATCCCGCTGAATCCGCTTGAAGAGCGAGCGGTTGGGGGTATCGTGCAGGTACACGGCAAACTGGTTGGGAAACATGAATTTTAGGTGGCCCAGGGCGTTATAGGGACCCGGATCCTGGCGAAGCCGGAAGGGGAAGCGGTTGGCATGGTAGGCTCGCCAGTCCACGGCGGCGGGATCGACTTCCGGCGCGTCCACTTCCCAGTTTCGAAACACGCGGATACCCCGCTGGGCCAGGTAGGCAACATCTTTTTGAAGCTCGGGCAGGATATCCTCGATGGCGATGATAGTGGGTACATTCCAGTATGGGTTGACCACCAGATAGGTCATGTTGGCGCTGAACACCGGCGAGCGCCTGGCCGGCCGCCCCACCACCACCCGCATCTGCAGGCCCACCTGGCCGTTTTCCACTGTTTTGAGGGTAAAATCGGCTGTGTTGACAAGGATGTACCGGGCTCCCAGATCATGGGGCAGCCACCGCCATCGTTCGAGATTGAGTTCCACCTGGCGGATGCGCTGGTCGACGGGAACGTTTAACATTCCGATCGTGTCGCGTCCCACAATGCCATCCGCATTCAATCCGTTGCGCTGCTGAAAGCGCTTCACTGCGGACGCGAGGGCGGCATCGAAATAAAGCGGGTCCTCATCCGGGCTGGTTGGGCCAAGGTCACCGGTTACTGCAAGCCGGCGGCGAAGGCCGACCACCGCGGAACCGGTATCGCCCGGCCTGAGCGTTTGGCTGTCATCCATCACCGGCCAACCGCGGGCAGCGGCCAGGCTGCGAAGCTGGGCCAAGGCGTTGCGAAGGTTCCTGTATCCGCTGTGTGCCGGCCGCAATTTTTCCAACTCAGCGTCGATATCGCCGGTTGAGGTGGCTCGGTCAAGGGAAGCCAACAGGTCCACGGCACCCGGGTTGATCTTCCAGTCGGTGTGAAGGGTTTCGGGGTTTACCCGCCCGGCGGCCAGATGGGAACCATACAGGAGGAAGGCATCGGTGAGAATCAGGTCCAGATCCGCCCACACGTCGGGAGAGACCGAGGTCGGACCTGCGGCCGACGATTGTTCGCATATTTCGGCCAGCAAATTGCGGATGGCCTCCAGGTGGTAGTCAAAGGGTGCGAGTCCATCCTCCCCGGCACGACTAATGGCATCGGCCAGGGCCTCCGCCTTTTCCAGGTGAAGCGTAGCATCAATCCACAGGGGCAGATGCTCCTTATCGCGGTAGGCCAGGGGAAGCATATCGATGCCGCAGATCATTTCCCCCCGGCAGGATAGGGACAGGGTGGCCGGGTCCCCGTCCAGCCGGGCCTGGATAACGGCCTGCACCCGATCGACCATGGGCATGGCAGCCTGGGCTGGCGGCACCATTTCGAAAATGGCACATGCCAGAAAAACGGTGAACAGCAGACACATGGTCACTATGGCCGACGACTTCTTATTTGACGGTGGTGTTTGCATACCGGATCGACTGCGGTGAAATAGGAGTAAAAAACAGAACCACTGCGGCTCTAACTTCTCTTCCAAAAAAAAGATAGCCCGCAGTACCAGCGGGCTATCAGGTCGTGGTATAAACTGGCGGAGAGAGAGGGATTCGAACCCTCGGTGCAGCTTTCACCACACACTCGCTTAGCAGGCGAGCGCCTTCAGCCGGCTCGGCCATCTCTCCAGGGTCAGCTATTTGGGTCTGGCGGAGGGAGTAGGATTCGAACCCACGGAGCTTTCACTCAACGGTTTTCAAGACCGCCGCCTTAAACCACTCGGCCATCCCTCCCCTGAAATAAGTCGCCTCAATACCATTTTGCACCATCAGCGTCAATGCTTTTATCCCCCTGCCAGTCCGGGATGCGTATAGGGCTATCCGCTCTGCAGGTCGCTTTTCATCGAAACCGGAATCCATGATGACCAAGGAACAGGTCAACGCCTGAAGACCGGGGGACAAACGGGGGTTGCCGTCAAACACAGTTGCCGTCAGATGATACTTCAAATGATGGTTGACATCGAAGATGTTTTATGATGTTCCTCCGGGCACAAAAAAACAGCGCAATATCCCCTCTGGAGGAAGACGTGTATGAAACAAAAATATGTGGTTCTATTGGACAATGAAACCGGGAAGCTGGCCATTCAGGAATACGCTGAACTGGACAAGGAGATGCTTTCCCTGCTGTGTGAGGAAACCTATGATGCCGCAGCCATCAAGGCTGCTATGGACAAGGACCGAAATGCCCTGATTCAGGCCCTTCGCACGCATAATATGTATCCACCGGGCACGTACACGGAACGTATCGCCGACGCCATTGTCGAGATGTTTCAGCCTGGTGCCAACTCCTCTGCCGAGCTCTTTTTCGAAGAACGAGAGCTGTTCGACCCCGTCGTTGCAGCAGTAGTGGACGAGCCTGATGATGACGAGGATGAGGACGCGGGGATAGAGGTGGATGACCTGCTCGACGATGATATCGATGATGATTTCGAAGACAAAGGGATCATTAAAGATCTGAAAAATTCCATCAAAATTTCAGATGAGGATCCCGGCATCGACGATGCCTGATCCGCGTCAACGCCATTGAAACCCCCAGCGCCCGTTCAGGCATGCGGGCGCTTGGGGTTCCCTTAAGGGATTTTCCCCATACGTACCAACTTTCCGTCCGTGATGCCAACCGGCCTGAACAATGGCCAAAAGGCGCTTTTTACCTTGACTTGCCCCGGGTCTTCAACTAATAGTTCGAATCGCCGTTTCGTTTTTTCATCACGTTTGAACCGAAATCAATTCAGCATTGACGAATAACACCGACCGTGTCGCTGCTTCCTGGCAGAGACGTGGGGCCGTGCGTTGTATAGTGATCACCGAGTATCGGGTCTGATAACTGAATGGTTCACGAAATCCATTGATAGTTTCCAAAACAAATCGTTCCAGCGCCTTTGAAAAGACAAGTGGAACCAGGGCGACCATGACCGCAGCGTTTGAATTGAGGCACGAACGGCTTCTTCATGGACGGCTGGTTCTCTTTTTTTTGCTTCACATTCATCCATAATCAGCATCAGGAGGTGCCAATGGAAAAGGAAAGATCATTTTATCAACGGTTGAAGGAAAAAGGCGTCTCGCGAAGAGATTTCATGAAGTACTGTACGGCGCTGACGGCAACCATGGGACTGTCATCATCCTTTGTTCCCAAGGTGGCCGAGGTGTTTGCCGCACCGGCTCAGCGTCCACCGGTGGTCTGGCTGCATTTTGCGGAATGCACGGGCTGCTCCGAGTCCCTGTTGCGCTCGCAGTACCCCTACATTGACGAATTGGTCCTCGAGGTGCTTTCGGTGGAATACCATGAGACCATCATGGCCGCCGCTGGTTACCAGGCGGAAGAACAGCTTCACAACGCGATCAAAAAATACGAAGGAAAGTTCATCTGCATCGTTGAAGGCGGTGTGGGAACCAAATACAACGGCGGCTACGGCAAAGTGGGCGGCCGTTCATTCCTCGAAATTGCCAAGGATGTTTGCCCCAAGGCGGCGGCTGTCATCGCTTACGGCACCTGCGCGACCTTCGGCGGCATTCAGGCTGCTGCCCCCAACCCGGGCGGCTACAAGGGCGTGGGTGAGGCCATCGGCATGAAAACCCTCAATATTCCCGGATGCCCGCCCAACCCGATCAATTTGGTGGGAACCGTGGTCAACTATCTGTTGCTGGGCAAACTGCCCGATCTGGATGATATGGGCCGGCCGATGTTTGCCTTCGGCAGCACCATCCATGACAAATGCCCCAGACGCTCCCATTTCGAGAACGAGGAGTTCGTCGAGGAATTCGGCAGTGAAGAGGCTGCTCTGGGCTACTGCCTCTACAAAATGGGCTGCCGCGGTCCGGAGACCTACAACAACTGCCCCACGGCCAAGTTCAACGACGGTACCAGCTGGCCGGTGGAAGCAGGCCACCCCTGCATCGGTTGCAGCCAGCCGAATTTCTGGGACACCATGACTCCGTTTTATGAAGAGATGTAAGTTTAACCATTCCAATTTGAAACAATCCTTTGACGAATAAAGGGAGGTCGTAAATATGGGTAAACGAGTGGTAGTGGATCCAATCACCAGAATCGAGGGCCATCTTCGCATCGAAGTGGAAGTGGCCGGGGGCAAAGTCGTCAATGCGTGGAGCTCGGGCCAGATGTTCCGCGGCATCGAGCTGATTCTTCAGGGGCGCGACCCGCGTGATGCGCATCATTTCGTCGCCCGATCCTGTGGCGTCTGAACGTACACCCATGCTCTGTCCTCGGTGAGGGCAGTCGAAGCCGCAGTTGGAGTCAAAATTCCCAAAAACGCCAGACTGATCCGGAACATGATGCATGCCGCACAGTTCCAGCATGACCATCTGGTCCACTTTTATCATCTGCATGCGCTGGACTGGGTGGACATCGTCAGCGCCCTGAAAGCCGATCCCAAGAAGACCGCCGATCTGGCGGACAACGTCAGCAACGCCAAAGTGGGCGGCTCGGCATACTACAAGCAGGTCCAGCAGCGCATCCAGACCTTCGTGGACAGCGGCCAACTGGGCCCCTTTTCCAATGCTTACTGGGGCCATCCGGCCTACAAGCTGCCGCCGGAAGCTAACCTGATGGCCTGTGCCCATTACATTGAAGCCCTGCGCCTTCAGGCTCGCGCAGCCCGCATGCACGCCGTCTTCGGGGGCAAGAACCCCCACCCGCAGTTCCTGGTGGTGGGCGGCATCACCAGCGTAGCCGACCTGAAGCCTGACCGCATCGCCGAGTTCCTCTACCTGCAAAAGGAGACCCAGGAATTTATCGAAAACGTCTACATCCCTGACCTGGTGGCGGTTGCCTCCTTCTACAAAGACTGGGGTGCTATCGGCGGCACCACCAATTTCCTGGCCTGGGGCGAATTTCCCCAGGGCGAAAACGAACCGGAGAGCCTGTTCATGCCGCGCGGCTTGATCAACAAACGGGACCTGGCCAATATTCCCCTGGCCATTCAGGAGAAGGTGGCGGAGAATGTGACCCGTGCCTGGTATGAAGACGGCCCCGATCTGCATCCGTACAAGGGAGAGACCAAACCCCTCAAGGAAGATCCCAAGTACCGTCCCGACGGCGGCAAGTACTCCTGGTTCAAAGCTCCCCGGTACGAAGGCGAGCCCTGCGAAGTGGGACCGCTGGCCCGTGTGCTGGTGGCCTACGGCAAAGGTCACAAGGAAATCAAACCGTTGGTGGACGCCACGCTCCAGAAACTCGGCATCCCCGCCGCCGCCCTGTTCTCCACCCTCGGCCGGACCGCTGCCAGAGGCTTGGAAACCATCGCCATCGGCCAGGCCATGCCCGGCTGGATCATGGAGCTGTTGGAGAATATTAAGAGCGGCGACACTAAGACCTATACCTCCTGGGAAATGCCCGATGAAGGCATGGGCCTGGGGCTTAACGATGTACCCCGCGGATCGTTGGGGCACTGGATCAACATCGAAGGCGGCAAGATCAAAAACTACCAGTATGTGGTGCCGTCAACCTGGAACTTCGGTCCCCGCGACGACAAGGGCAAACTGGGTCCGGTGGAAGAGGCGCTTATCGGCACTCCGGTGGCCGATGCCAAGCAGCCCCTGGAGGTTTTGCGCACCGTCCACTCCTTCGACCCGTGCGTGGCCTGCGGCGTCCATGTGATCGATCCGGACTCCAACCAGGTCTATAAATTCAAGGTGATTTAATTTTTTATCTTCCCCCTTCCCGGGTCTTTCGGACCCGGGAAGGGGATTCGCAATCTTCGTTACCCCGTCGGTTGATCCATCTCCACCGCATCCACCGGGCATTCCAGCATGCAGAAGGCGCATCCGATACAATTGCGCCCGTTTTTCAGAACCGGATAGCGAATGGTTTCCCGGGTGCCCCGGTCCGCTTTCAAATCAATGCAAGCCGTGGGGCAGGCCTCCACGCAGATGGTGCACCCCATACAGCGCTGATAGTCGAACACCGGCTTGGGCCAGCGGGAGCGGATGCGGATGCGTTCGCACACCCGACCCTCCGGGTTTTTTATACTGATGTAGGGACAAATCCGTCCGCAGGCCCCACAGTCAATGCAGATTTCCGGTACGATGCGATGGCGCTCCTTGGGTTTGCCGGTGATGGCATCCACCGGGCAGACACGCATGCAAACGCTGCATCCGACGCATTCATGGGTAATGGTATAAGTCATCGGGTATTGTCCTCGGCGTATTGACCACGACTATACGAACGTGCGGATGAGTCATATTTTCAATTCCAGGAGGGCTAAACATTCGGGCGTCGGTACCCCCGTCTCCGGGTCGAAGCCCATGGCGGCCCAGTAGTATCTGCGCAGTTTTTCCAAAGGGACCGTCACTCCTGAATTGGCCCCTTCCCGCTGGGGAGGGTCACCCAATACCCGTTTGCTGATACGGATGTCTTTGGGGTTGATGCCCTGCTTGATATTGAACAGCTGCTTGACGGTCTGAATCCGACGGCCGATCATCAGGTAGGCTTCCGGCGAGTTTCCCCAGCCGGTGGCGGCATTGAGCCAGTCAAAGACCGGAATCCGGTGGGCCCCCATGAAGGCGCCGAAGAGGCAGCCGCCGGCACCGTTGACCACATTCATATACTGGCTGCAGGCTGCCCCCATGGCCCCTTTTTCCCGGTTTGCCCGGTATTTGCTGCGCTTGGAGTAAAACAGGGAGGGATCGGGAAGGTCCGAAATTACCCGCCAGAGCTGGAACATTTCGTAGTACATATATGCACCGATGGTGTGTCGGCCGGGGGTGGGTTCGACTACATTGTGCAGGGCAAAGCCGGGATCATAGCGGCCGTCGTGCATGCCCAGTTCCTGCCCTCCCGCTTGGATGGCCATCGCTTCGGCACCCCGGCCGATTTTTTGAGCCGCCCGCCGGGCCCCGTCGGCCAATAGGTCGCCGATGCCTTCCCGTTTGACCATCTTTTCCACCAGGCTGACGATGGCTTCGGTGTTTCCCCAGGTCAACTTCAGGCCGCCGGTGTCCTCGATCGTCAATAGCCCCTTTTCAAAGCATTCGATGGCGAAAGCCACGGTGCCGCCGACTGAGATGGTGTCCATGCCGGCACGGTTAAGCATTTCGTTGAGGTAGTAGATGCTGTCGGCATCTTCGTTGAGGCACAGGCCCCCAAGCGCAATCGTGGATTCGTATTCGGGCCGATGTACCTCGGTCCTGCCGTCCGGCGCCAGGCTGATGCCGCCGCAGCCCAATGGGCAGGAGTAGCAGAAGTATTTGGCCACCACCGGGCGGGTGAATTCGTCAGGATCGATAAGCTTGGATTTGTCCAGTCCGAAATCCCGGTTGGAGCCTTTCCAGTTCATCACCGGCGCATCGCCCATTTCGATGGCCATCTGGTTCTGGTTGACGGTTCCCCATTTTCTCAGCATGATCTTGTATAGCAGGCCGTCGAGTTCCATCTGGGCGGGCAGCATGCGCATGAGCGCGCCTAAATAGGCGGTCATGGTGCCGTTTAAGAATGGCGGTTGAAAGGCCACATGGTCGTTGCATGCCAGGCTCAGCGCTTTCATGGCTTTGGGCTCGGCTGCGTGGACCCGGCGGGACCCGCAAAGCACCACGGCCTTGAGTTTTTTAGCTCCCATGACTGCGCCCAGCCCGCTGCGGGCTGCCAGACGGCCACCGTGGTTGACGATGCCGGAGATCAGCGAACGGCGTTCACCGGCCATGCCGATGCAGGCGACCCGGACCCGCTGTTTGCTGCCGTGTTCGTCCACCAGCAGCCGTTCCGTTTCAACTGCATCCCGACCCCACAGGTGGAGCGCATCGCGCAACTCGGCACCTTTGGTATCGGCATACAGGTAGACCGGATGGTTGCTACGGCCGGTAAAAAAAATGCCGTCGACTCCGCACGCCTTGATGGCGGGAGCCAGGTTGCCCCCACAGTTGGCATCGCCCCAGGTGCCGGTGAGCGGGCTTTTCCCTACCACCATCCACCGGCCGGTGAACAGGGAGCCGCTGGAGGTCAATATGCCGGACACGAATCCCAGAATGTTGTCCGGCCCCAGGGGATCCGCCCCGGCCGGGATGCGCCGATACAGCAGCCATGCGGCCAGACCGGTGCCGGATAAAAAACGATGGTACAGCTCGTCGGGGACGGCTTCGGTGGCGATGCGGCCGGTGGTCAGGTCAACCCATAGTACCTTTCCCATGTAAGAACGGTTCATCGGGCCCCCATATGAGGATCGCAATGGATGATTTTTCGGAATGCAGCAAAGAACCACTTTACTATTTCACGTTATGAGTATAATTTCAATATAGAACGCTTGAAAAATGAAGGAGGTCCGGGATGGTTAAGCACCTGATCGTCATCTTGAGTGTGATGCTGGCCTTTGCCGGCTCCGCCGGAAGTGGCCCGGCCCTCGCCGGTGATTGGATCGTGGGGTCCTTGTCCATCCGCGACGATTCCGGCAACCATGCCTATGGCGAGTATCTGTCGGTGTTTTTGGTGAGCGAGAAAAATCCGGTTTCGGCAAAACAATGCCTCCGGGAAACCAACCATCAGCGAAAGGTGGACTGCATCAACAACTGCCACCTTGATTTTTACAAGCGCTTTCAAAAGAAGCAGCAGCACGACGGCTACCTCATCGCCCAGACCGTGACTTCGGCAACGGGTAATTTTGCCTTTTTTGACGTTCCCCGTGGAAGCTACTATGTGCTGGTGAAATTTCCAGCGTTGATTGACGGATACAAGGTGGCCTGGCAGGAACCGGTGACCGTGGTCCCCGGGCGGATCAGTGTGGTGACCCTTGACGAGGAGAATCTGATCCTGCCCAAGAATCGCCGGCGCTGATCCGGGAAAGAAAAAGGGACTTCAACTGAATCCGTTGATTGCCGCACCGGTCGATCATGGCTTGAACCGTTTTCCAAAGCGTGCTACCACATCCTTTCGCTGTATTCCCGACGACCGATCATTTGATTCATCTGTGTACTGCCTGTGGTAAATGAAGACCCGGCATTGAAAAAACGGAAAGAACGGAAGCAATGACCATCGACCATGTAATGATCCTGGGTGTAGGAAATCTTTTGTTCTCCGATGAAGGCTTCGGCGTCAGGGTCGTGGAGGAACTGGAGCGCCGGTATTCATTTCCCGAAAACGTTTCCATCGTCGACGGCGGTGTCCTCGGGGTAAGCCTGCTGGGGGTCATGTCCGAAGCAGACCAGCTGATCGTGGTCGACGTGATTCGCAACAAGGGGGTGCCCGGCGATCTCTATCGCCTTGCAGGAGATGCCATTCCCGAGCGGATTCGGGCCAAAAACTCACTGCATCAGATCGATTTCCTCGAGGCCCTGACGCTGTGCCAGGCTATGGAAAAGGTGCCCGAAGCGGTCATTCTCGGCGTGGAACCCGAAGATATCCTCACCCTGAGCACGGAACTGACCGAAACCACCAAAAACAGGATGGAAGATGTCATCCGGATGGTGTTCAGTGAGCTTGATCGATTGGGCATCACTTACTGTGATAAAGGAACAGACGACCATGTGCTTAGCAATCCCATCTAAAATAATCCATATCGAAAACGAAATGGCCACTATCGACGTGGACGGGGTCAAACGATCAGCCAGCCTCATGCTGCTGGAGGATTCGGCTGTGGGAGACTACGTCATCGTGCATGCCGGCTTTGCCATCAAAAAGCTGGACGAAGACTCGGCCAAGGAAACCATCCGGCTCCTCAGGGAGGCCGCCGCCTTTGTCGATGATCTGGAGGCCGGCAAAGGATAGCGTCGAACACGGGCCATGACAGATGCACTTACCGCAAAACGCCTGGAGATCAACGGCATCGTTCAAGGGGTGGGCTTTCGCCCATTCATCTACCAGCTGGCCATCCGGCATGGTTTGAAGGGTGAAGTGGCCAATACCGCCACCGGTGTCTCTCTGACCATAGAGGGACCGGAAAACGATCTTCGGCAGTTCATCGACGACCTCCCCGCCCGGAAACCGCCCCTGGCCCACATCGTGGAGGTCGCGGAAATACCCGAAGCGGTCAAAGGCTATACGGCGTTTTCCATCGTCCAAAGCCGGAGCAGCGCCAGCCGCGCCACCCTCATTTCCCCGGATGTGATGGTCTGCGACGACTGCCTGGCGGAGATGCGCGACCCGTTGGACCGACGCTTCGGCTATGCGTTCATCAACTGTACCAACTGCGGCCCCCGCTACACCATCATTGACGATGTTCCTTACGACCGGCCCAAGACCAGCATGCGCCACTTTACCATGTGCGGGCAGTGCCAGGCCGAATATGACGACCCCGACAACCGGCGCTTTCATGCCCAGCCCAACGCCTGCCCGGCCTGCGGTCCCCGGGTGACCCTGTGCGATGTCAGCGGAAAGACCGTTGACACCGCTGACCCCATCGCTGAGGCGGCCAACCGGCTCAAGCAGGGGCGCATCGTGGCCGTCAAGGGACTGGGTGGTTTTCACCTGGCCGTAGATGCGACCCATGCAGGCGCCGTAGCGCGTCTCCGGCAGCGCAAGCATCGCGAGGAAAAGCCGTTGGCCCTCATGTGCAGCAGTCTGGATCGCATCCGGGCGATTGCCCGTGTGGGGATAGCGGAAGAACGACTGCTGACCGCCATCCAGCGTCCCATCGTTTTGCTGGAAAGGCGGGAGAATACGCCGATCGCCGGGTCGGTTTCCCCTCGCAACCGCTATTTTGGCATCATGCTGCCCTACACGCCCCTGCATCACCTGCTGCTTGATGCCGGATTCGTTGCTCTGGTGATGACCAGCGCCAATTTAAGCGAAGAGCCCATTGCCATCGACAACGCCGAGGCATTCCACCGACTGGGGCAGATCGCCGATGATTTTCTGGTTCACGACCGGGAAATTTACCTGCGCAGCGACGACTCCATCGTCCGCTACAGCGCCGGCCACATGCGATCCATCCGGCGCTCGCGGGGTTATGTGCCCGTCCCCGTTTTTTTAAAGGAGAACCTCCCGCCGGTGCTGGCCTGCGGGGCCGAACTGAAGAACACCGTCTGTCTCACCCGGGGCAACCAGGCCTTTGTCAGTCAGCATATCGGCGACCTGGAAAACCGGGCCACCGACGAATTTTTCCGCCTTACGGTGGACCATCTCAAACGCATTCTGGACATTGATCCGCAGATCGTGGCCTGCGACCTTCATCCGGACTACCTGAGTACCCGCTATGCAAAGGAACGGGGCGGCAGCATCCCCTGCATCGAGGTCCAGCATCACCACGCCCACATTGCCGCCTGTATGGCTGAAAACAAGGCCGACGGACCGGTGATCGGGCTCTCCTTCGACGGTACGGGGCTGGGGACGGACGGCACCATCTGGGGAGGCGAGGTGCTGGTGGCCCGGTACCACACCTTTACCCGGGCAGCCCATCTGGCGACGGTGCCCATGCCCGGCAGTGCCGCCGCCATCAGGGAACCATGGCGCATGGCCCTCAGCCATCTGAGGGCGGCATTCGGTGAAGATCCGGGGTTTCGTGCGCTGCCCCTGTTCCGTCCGGTCGACCGGCAACAGATCCATGTCATCCTGGCGATGATGGATAAACAGATCAACAGCCCGCTGACCTCCAGCCTGGGCCGGCTATTCGATGCCGTGGCCGCGATCATCGGACTGCGCGGCAAGGTGGCCTTCGAAGGTCAGGCCGCCATGGAACTGGAGATGATCGCCGACGACGCCGAATCCGGCCATTATGATTTTTCATGGGAAGACCACGGCGACGATCCGATTCTCATTCAGAATGCCCCCATCATTCGTGGGGTGGTTCGGGATGTGAACGCGGGGCTCTCGCCGGCAACCATCAGCGCCCGTTTTCACCGCACGCTGATCATTCTGTTCGACCAGTTGTGCCGCCATCTGCGCACCGCCACCGGCATCGACCGGGTGGCGCTGAGCGGCGGTGTGTTCCAAAACCACCGGTTGCTGACCGGGTTGACCACCGCTTTGGAAAAAAGCGGCTTCGACCTGCTCACCCATCGGCTGGTGCCGGCCAACGACGGCGGCCTTTCACTGGGCCAGGCGGTGGTGGCGGCCGCAAAAGTAAATAAGCTATAAGGGACGATCCGATATGACCCTGAAACACAGCCAGGACTTTCACGATCCCCGAATCGCCCGGCATCTGGCCGCGCGCATCACCCGCATCAGCCGGAAACCGGTCCGGTTCATGGAAGTGTGCGGCACCCATACCGTCGCCATATTCAGAAGCGGCATCCGTTCCCTGCTGCCGGAAACCATCTCCCTGCTCTCGGGACCGGGATGCCCGGTGTGCGTCACGGCTCAACAGGAGATCGACGCCTTCATCGCCCTGGCCCGGGAACCGGAAACCATCGTGGCCACCTTCGGCGATCTGATCCGGGTGCCGGGCAGCGGCTCGTCCCTGCAGCGGGAAAAGGCCGACGGTGCCGACGTGCGCATGGTCTACTCCACCTTCGACGCCGTGGCCCTGGCCCGTGAGAACCCGGACAAGCGCGTGGTGTTTCTGGGAGTGGGGTTTGAAACGACCGCCCCGACCGTGGCCGCCGCCATCCTGGCCGCCCACCAGCAACGGCTCGACAACTTTTCCGTGATGTCGGCCCACAAGATCGTGCCTCCGGCGCTGGAGGCCCTGGCCGACGGAACGATCAACATCGACGGATTCCTGCTGCCCGGCCATGTGTCCGTGATCATCGGCATGGATGCATACCGGTCCTTTTTTGAGGCCCATCGGGTGCCGTGCGTGGTGGCCGGGTTCGAACCGTCCGACCTGCTCCAGAGTATCGCCATGCTGGTGGATCAGGTGGAATCCGGCCGGCCGGCTCTGGAGAATGCTTACCCCCGGGCCGTCTCGCCGGCCGGCAACCCCAAGGCCATGGCGGTCATGAATGAGGTGTTTGCGGTGGGAGATGCCGACTGGCGGGGTATCGGCACGATCCCGGCCAGTGGTCTGGCCATTCGTGAGAAATATGCCGCTTTCGATGCCTTCAGGGTTTTCGACATTCGGCTGAAACCCGCTCCGGAGCCCAAGGGATGTGCCTGCGGTGAAATTCTTACCGGCATGAAAATTCCCCCCCAGTGCCCGCTGTACAAAACGGTGTGCAACCCCATGGCGCCGGTGGGGCCATGCATGGTCTCCAGCGAAGGCACCTGCGCTGCCTACTACCGTTACCACGGTGACGGATAACCCTCATTTTTAAACAGGAAGCACCTCTATCTCATGAAACCGGACAAGATCCTTCTGGACCACGGCAGCGGCGGAAAAATTTCCCACGGCTTGACAGCTGACCTGTTGCTGCCCGTATTCGACAACCCGGCCCTGGCCATGCTCGATGATGGGGCCACGCTGAATGTTCTTGGAGGCCGCATCGCCTTTTCCACGGACACCTATGTGGTTGACCCCATCTTTTTTCCCGGCGGCGGCATCGGCGATCTGGCCATCAACGGTACGGTAAACGACGTGGCCATGTGCGGCGCCACCCCCCTGTACCTGAGCGTGGGGATGATCATCGAAGAGGGCTTTCCCATGGCCGACCTGGAGCGGGTGGTGGCCCAGATGGGGCGCGCCGCCAAGCTGGCCGCCGTCACCGTGGTCACCGGCGATACCAAGGTCGTGCCCAAAGGCGCGGCGGACAAAATCTTCATCAACACCGCCGGCATCGGCATCATCCCCGGGAACGTCAACGTCTCCGGCGCCAATGCCCGATCGGGTGACGTGGTGATCCTCAGCGGCACCATGGCCGATCATGGCATGACCATTCTGACCCAGCGCCAGGGGCTGGTCTTCGAATCAAACCTCAAAAGTGATTCCGCACCGTTGAACCACATGGTGGCCGATATCCTTCGCACCGGGTGCGACATCCACGTCCTGCGGGACCCCACCCGGGGCGGTGTGGGGACGACCCTGAATGAAATCTCAGGAAAATCCAACATCGGCATTCGTATTTACGAGGACCGCCTGCCCGTCAAGCCCGCTGTCACCGGTATCTGCGAACTGCTGGGCTTCGATCCCCTCTACGTGGCCAACGAGGGCAAGCTGCTGGCTTTTGTGCCGGCCGATCAGGCCGATCGTGTGCTGACGGCGATTCAACGCTCCCCCTACGGCGAGGATGCCTGCATCATCGGCGAGACCGTCGACGAGCATCCCGGCCGCGTCTTCATGAAAACCCGTATCGGCGGCGAGCGCATCGTGGACATGCTCACCGGCGAGCAACTGCCGCGCATATGCTGATTCTCTTGCGACCGGGGCCCACGCGTGCGGCCGCGCTTGTTTTTGGAATGCTGGCCGGATTGCTCTGTTCAGCCTGCCAGCCGAAACGGGAGCTGCAGCTGTCCGGGAAGACCATGGGAACCACCTACCACATCAAGGTGGTCGCCGGCCTGCTGACTTCCGGCGCTGACATTCAGAGACAGATCGACACCCGCCTGGCTGCCATCAACAAGAGCATGTCCACCTATGACCCCTCCAGCGAGATCAGCCGGTTCAATGCCATCCAGTCGACGGCCGAATCCTTTTCTCCGTCCGATGATTTTCTCACCGTGCTGCGGGTGGCGGCCACCTTGCACCGGCTCACCGACGGGGCATGGGACGGAACCCTGGATCCGCTGGTCAACCTGTGGGGGTTCGGCCGTAAGGGGGCGGTCAACCAAATTCCGAATGACATCGAGATCCTGCAGGCCCTTTCCCATGTGGGATTCGACCGGATCCGCCTGGATCCGTCGGGCCGCATCGGTAAGACGGACCCTGCCGTGACCCTGGATCTGGCGTCCATCGCCAAGGGGTACGGCGTGGACGAAATCGCCCGGCTGCTGGGCGAAAAGGGGTTTTCAGACTTTCTGGTGGAGATCGGCGGCGAAGTTTACGCCCGTGGCCTGCGCAAGGACGGAAAGCCTTGGCGTGTGGGGATCAACCGCCCGGACAGGAAGGCAACCTTCAATGATGTCTACCGGGCGATTCCCCTGACGAACCGGGCCATGGCCACCAGTGGCGATTACCGTATTTTCATTCAGATTGCTGATCATTTCTATTCGCATATCATCGATCCGCGAACCGGCCGGCCGGTGGTCAACGGAGTGGTGAGCGCAACGGTGGTGGCGGCCAACTGCACCGTGGCCGACGGCCTGGCCACCGCCCTCATGGTGATGGGGCCGGAAAAGGGGGTGGCATTGGTCAACCGCCAGCCGTCGGTGGAGTGTCTCATCGTGGTGCGAAAGCCCGACGGTACGCTCATGGACTATCCGTCCAGCGGATTCGTGATCAATTGATGGATTTTCCGTCGGTCTCGGGGCGTGGACAAACCGCCCTTCCCGTCACGGCGGTTATCCCTGGCGATGCCTCCATTACCGCATCTTCCCCCGATGAATTTTTGCTTGACAATCTTCAGGTAACTAAATAGTTACTTTGTAGCTTAATAGTAGCTATATATTAGCCGCATCGGCCAGGCTGCCGGCTGGCGCCAGGTCAAGACTATCATAACCGGGATCAGGATCGGTTCCCACGCGGCCTTCAAGAAGGTGTGAACATGGGGGAATGACAGTTGACAAGCGCGCTCGCGTCATAGTATTTGCGTCAATGCCATAACAATACCCATGATATTGATAAGTTATGATTTTAACCGAAGAGATTTCAAGACAAAACGGCCAGGGGGCTTCCCCCGTACCATCCTTGGCCCCGTAATCCAAAGGAGGGTGAAACGTGGAAATTGCCGTATTACTCAAACAGGTTCCGGCTACCGAATCGTTAATTGAGATCGCCGATGGCGGAACCACTATCAAGACCGATGGCATCAACTGGGTCATGAACCCCTATGATGAATTGGCCGTGGAAGAGGCCCTCCAAATTCGCGCCGCTGACGGCGGAACGGTGACCGTCTTTTCACTGGGACCCGAAAAAGCGGTGGAGGCCTTGCGTACGGCTCTTGCCATGGGTGCG
Source organism: Deltaproteobacteria bacterium (assembly GCA_020444075.1). Classification (GTDB taxonomy): domain Bacteria; phylum Desulfobacterota; class Desulfobacteria; order Desulfobacterales; family Desulfosarcinaceae; genus Desulfosarcina. Next base: position 11,867 of record JAHLLR010000011.1, on the reverse strand, counting down.
GACACCGCCGTCCGCATCGATCCGCAGGGCAAACCCATGGACGGGCTGTCCACCGCCAAGGTGCTTGCCGGTGAGTTGAAGAAGGGCGCTTTCGATCTGATTATTGCCGGTCACCGGGCCGTGGATGACGACAATTTCCAGGTCGGTCCGGCCGTTGCCGAGTTAATGGGCATCCCCCACATCTCCATGGTCATCCGTCAGGAGGTGACAGATGGCAGGATCCGCTGCACCCGGACCATTGACGGGGGCACCCTCGTACTGGAAACAGCCCTGCCGGCCCTGATCACTACCCAGCGCGGCCTCAACGAGCCCCGCTATGCCAGCCTGCCGGGAATCATGAAAGCCAAGAAAAAACCCATCGACACGCGTGCGCTGTCGGAAACCGGCACCGATCCGGGAGAACCCATGGTCCGGACGATTGCCATGCGGCTGCCGCCCCAGCGAAAGGGCGGCCGGATCATTGAGGGTGATAGTGCGACGGCCAAGGCAGAGGCCCTGGTCAAAGCCCTGCGGGAAGAGGCCAAGGTGATCTGAACCGACGACACCGGCTGCCGCTGTTAATCCAGACACCGCCCGTTGCATTTGCCGATGCACGATCGGGCGTCACCATACAGGGAGAACAATCATGTCACAGGCAATACTGGCCATCACCGAACAGCTCGACGGTTCTTTTAAAAACGTTTCATTCGAAGTTATTTCCGCCGGCAAAAAAATTGCCGAAAAAACAGGTGGACCGCTCATTGCCGGCGTCATGGGCGCCGGTATCGAGGCCATTGCCGGCCAGGCTGCGGAATATGGGGCCGACCGTATCCTGCTCGCCGACCATGAAGGCCTGAAAGACGGCCTGTCCGATGCCTGCATCCAGGCCGCGGCCCAACTGGTCGCCAAATCCGGACCGGCCGTGGTACTGATCGGCGCCACCTCGCTGGGCAAGGACATTGCCGCCCGGCTATCCGCCCGTCTGGACGCCCCCCTGGCCATGGATTGCGTGGACGTCCGTGTTGAGGGCGACCAGGTGGTGGCCACACGACCCATGTATGGTGGAAAGGTCCTGGCAGAAGTGAGCCTGTCCGGTACCCCGGCCATCGTCGCCATCCGCCCCCGGGCCGTGGAAGCCGTGGCCGCTCAGGGTCAGGGCGAGGTTGAAAAGGTGGATATCAGTCTGGACGGCACGACCTTGAGCCTCGTAGAAAAGCACATGGAAACCGGCAAGATCGAACTGACCGAAGCCGATGTGGTGGTCACCGGCGGCCGGGGCATGGGCGGGGACGATTTTGCCGTCGTGGAAGCCCTGGCCAAAGTCCTGGGAGGGGCCGTGGGTGCCTCCCGCAGTGCCGTTGACGAGGGCTGGCGTGCGGTTTCCGATCAGGTGGGGCAGACCGGCAAAGTCGTGGCCCCCAACCTGTACATTGCCTGCGGCGTTTCCGGGGCCATTCAGCACCTGGCCGGCATGGCCTCCTCCCGCGTGGTGGTGGCCGTCAACAAGGACCCCGAAGCGCCGATCTTCTCCAAATGCGACTTCGGCATCGTGGGGGATCTTTTTGACGTCGTGCCCGCCATAACCGCTGAAATCGAAAAAATGAAAGGGTAAATGGGCCAATTTCAGCGTGGTACTAAATTTAAAAGGCCGTCCGAAAATATCGGGCGGCCTTTTGACTTTTCACTAGGTTGCTGGTAGATGATGCCGATGCAAGAATCCTTCTATTTGTTGAGAATTACGATGGTTCTTTATCCCCTGCGGGGGGTGCTGAAATCCTGTTGACCCCCATGCATCTATATATTGAAAGTCTGGGCTGCGCCCGTAATCAGGTGGACAGTGAAAACATGGCCGGACAACTTCGCCAGGCCGGATGGTCGCTGACCCGGGATCCGGCCGAAGCCGTCGTTATCGTTGTCAACACCTGCAGCTTCGTGGAATCGGCCATCAACGAATCCATCGAAACCATTCTTGAATTGGCCCGATTCAAAAAAAAGGGGCGATGTAAGCGACTGGTGGTGGCCGGCTGCCTGCCGGAGCGCTTCCGCGAGGCCATTGCCGAGGCCCTGCCGGAAGTGGACCAGTTTCTGGGTACCGGAGCCTTTACCCGCATTGTCGATGCCGTGACCGGCCCACTGAACGGCGGGGTCTGTCTGTTGCCGGACCCGGACCGCATCGCCATCGATACAACCGGCGCCCGGGAACGGGGACAGTCTCACACGGCCTACCTGAAAATTGCCGAAGGATGCAGCCGCCACTGCACTTACTGCATCATTCCCCGGCTGCGGGGCCGCCAGAAAAGCCGGCCCATGGAGCATATCCTGAACGAAGCCCGGGAACTGGTTGCCGGTGGGGTCAAGGAGCTGAATCTGGTGGCCCAGGACACCACTCATTACGGCCACGACCTGGCCGAACCGGTAAGCTTGGACATCCTGCTGGCCCGTCTTGCCGACGTGGCCGGAGATGCCTGGGTTCGATTCTTATACGGCCATCCGGAAAGCATCACCGATGGCGTGATCGAGACCGTTGCCGCCCATCCCACCCTGTGCCCTTATTTCGACCTGCCCGTTCAGCATGCGGCCACCCGTGTATTGAAAAAAATGGGTCGGAACTATGAAAAGGAGAAGCTGCTGGATTTGTTTCAGCGCATTCGGTCAACGGTTGCCGGGGCCGCTCTCCGGACCACTCTGATTGTCGGCTTTCCCGGAGAGACAGACGCCGACTTTCAGGAACTGATGGATTTCGTCGAACAGGTCCGTTTCGACCACCTGGGCGTGTTTACTTACTCCGACGCCGAGGATCTTCCCTCCCATCGGCTGCCCGGGCACGTATCCAAAAAGGTGGCCCAGTCCCGCCACGACACCCTCATGGAGCGGCAGATGGAGATCTCGGCGGACAACCTGACATCCAGGATTGGAAAAACCCTGTCGGTGCTGATCGAGGCTGCACCCGAGCCCCATTTATACGAGGGCCGGTCGATTCTGCAGGCGCCTGAAGTCGATGGCATGACTTTCGTGAGGACGCTGCCAGGCGGGCCCACGCCGTCGATTGGAGAATTTGCATCGGTTACGATAACGGATACCCTGGAGTACGATCTTATCGGAAGGGCGCTATGACCGACCTGAAACAGAAAATCCTGGCCGCCGTGGATGACGATCTCAAGGCCATCGAACAGGCACTGGCCGACAACCTGACCCCCTATTTCGATCTGGTATCTCAAGTGGCCGGTCATATCCTGTTTGCCGGCGGAAAGCGGTTGCGGCCCCTCTTAATGGTCCTGTGCGCCCGGCTCTGCGGATATTCGGGCAATCACATGGCCCGTTTCTCAACAATTTTTGAATACCTGCACGCCGCCACCCTGCTGCATGACGATCTGATAGACGGCGCGGACATGCGGCGGGGACGGCAGGTGGCTAACCAGGTATGGGGCAATCCCACGGCGGTGCTCACCGGCGACTTCCTTCTGGCCCGTGGGCTCTCCATCGCCGCTGACACCGGGATGTGCGAGGTGATCCGGACCATCGCCCGGATTACCGAAAACATGTCCCAGGGTGAAATTCGTCAGCTGGAGAAAAAAGGGGATATTTCCCTCAGCGAGGACGAATACCTGGACGTGATCCGCTGCAAGACGGCCGTGCTTTTCGAAGGGGCGTGCCGGACCGGTGCCCTGGTGGCCGATGCGGACGCTGCCAGGGTCCAGGCGTTGACCGGCTACGGGTATCATCTGGGGGTGGCGTTTCAAATGGCCGATGACCTGCTCGACTACACCCAGGATCTCTCTTCTCTGGGCAAACACGCCGGAGCCGATTTAAGGGAGGGAAAGCTGACCCTGCCGCTGATCCATGCCTTGTCCCGGGCACCCGAAACGGATCGACAAGGTATGGTCGCCATCCTCGAGAATCCGAATTTTACCCGGTCCGAGTTTGCCGCCCTGGTAGAAATGTTGAACATTCATGGCGGTATCGCTTATACCGAAGCGCAGGCAGCTGGCCACATCCAACGCGCCAAGACGGCGCTTCAGCCGTTTGGGGATAGTCCCATGAAGGAAATTCTGACGGACATTGCCGACTATGCGCTGGTTCGAAAAGGATAACTACATCATCAACCCAAGACCCACCCGCCCATTTCACTCGGATGGACCTGTCCGGTGCTTTTGCCCCGGTTTCCGGGCGATCCGGGAGGAAGGAACCTATGTCAGATCATAACACGATGAAAAAATGGATTAAGCGAATCTGCCTGGTGGTTGTTCTGGCGCTTGCCGCTTCCAGCAGTTACGGGGCAGACAACCGTGCGGTCAAACAGTTGAAAGTATTGGGAACGGCCGTCATCCACGAAAAGAATCTGGCCGATGGCAGGCAGAACGCGGTCAATGATGCCCTGGTTGCCGCCGTGGGCCAGGTGGTGATGGAACTGCTCACCGGTGAGACCGTGGTCCAACGATTCCAGCAGATCAACGACAGCATCCTGGCCGAACGGGACAACTACGTTCAGAATTACCGGGTGCTCACTGAATCTGTTGCCGGGAACACGGTCAGAGCTCTGGTTCAGGTCGACATTGCCGTCGATCGGGTCAGCCGGGATCTGTCCCGTCTGGGCCTCGCTCTGGCCGGTGCCGTGTATCCGAGGATCCTTTTCATGGTGGCGGAAAGAAATGTGACGGATGCTGATTTTTCCTACTGGTGGGGAGATCGCCGGCTGCTCAGCCGGACCATCTGTGAAGGGGCAATGGCAGCGACATTTCAGGCAACCGGATTCGAGATTATTGACCCGCCTGATTTGAGTTCACCCCTGTCCCTTCCCGTGAACGCATCGGAGGCGGATATGGTGGCCCTGGCAGGACGGCTGGGGGCCGATGTTCTGGTTGCCGGGTACGGTACTGCCGCGACTGCACCCCATACCACGGGAGGGACCGTCAAATCCTTTGAAGCTGTCGTCGAGGCACGGGCGTTTAATGTCCAAACCGGTCAGCCGATGGGTCGGACACGCCAGGAATCTGTGGTTTCCAATCAAGATGAGGTCATGGGAGGGCGCGAGGCACTCTCCGGAGCGGGGGTATCGGCAGGCCATGACCTGTCCCGGCAGATCATGGCCGTCTGGCAGCAGGAACAGGACCGCAGTGCCGTCATTGGCGTGGAGGTTGAGGGTACCGGCGGCCATATCGCCAGCTTTGTCCGCCTGCGCACGGCGATCTCTTCGCTGTCTGGAGTCAAAGAACTGAAGATGAATGCGATGTCTCCCGACCGGGCTGATATGGCCGTCAGCTACCAGGGAAGTGCCCGATCTCTGGCCGATGCGCTGCTGCTGCAGACCTTCAGCGGTTTCGGTATCGACATCTTTGAGGTGACACCCAAGACCATCCGCATCCGTCTGGTGAACCCGTGATGTTGAAGTCATGAATCCCGAACGATCGGACAGGGCCATCAACGTCCCTAACATCCTGACGCTGACGCGGATTCTGTTGACGCCGCTGTTCGTCATCCTGTTGCTCCGGAACCAGTTGTCTCTGGCCCTGATCGTCTTCGCCGTGGCCGGGATCAGCGACGGGTTGGACGGCCTCATCGCCCGCTGGTTCAATCAGCGGACCATTCTCGGCGCCTACCTGGACCCGGTGGCCGACAAAGTGATGCTGGTTTCAGCCTTTGTCTGCCTCGCCATTCTGGGAATCATCCCGGACTGGCTGGCGGTAATCGTCCTGTCGCGGGACATCCTGATTGTCATCGGCATCGCCATTTTCACCCTGACGGAGAAAAAATTCCGGATCCGACCCAGCCTCGTTAGCAAATGGACTACAGCCGCACAGACCGTTATGGTGTTTGTTTTTCTGATGGCGCCCGGCATGGACGGACTGTTGACCGTGCAACATCTGCTGCTGTGGGCGACGGCCGCCCTGACCACGATTTCCGGGCTTCACTACGTTTATATCGGCATGAACATCCTTCAGCAGGTCGAGGAGAACCGGTGACAAAAAGTGTCTCATTTTCCCTTGACACCTCTATGATCAGGTGGTATCAGCTTCACTTCATATAGGCGCGTAGCTCAGGGGGAGAGCGCTTCCCTGACACGGAAGAGGTCGTTGGTTCAAATCCAATCGCGCCTACCACTTACGAGCGAAAAAGACCGACCATACAAGCTTTTGTATGGTCGGTCTTTTTTTTGTGGGGTCGGAGGCAATTCGAGACCAAATTTTCCGGGGACAAAAAAGGTGTGAGTTGGATTTCCCGGCCGGCGTCAGCCGGCATCCCAGGCCGCTGAAAAAATTACCGGCGGCGGTCGACCGGAAAAGGGCTGATTCTTGATTGCGTTGGAATGCTTGTCACTTTCCCACCGTTGCCATCCGACTGATCAACCCGTCTTTCCTGGCGCTGCCCCTCGTCGTCCCATGGTAGCATGCCGCTGCTGTTACTGTCATCGTTCCCAGGGATTCCGCCAACGAATAAACGATGGCCTTGTTAACCTCCGATACCTCCACGCTGAATAATCCCCACATCGTCGCCCCGATCAGGATGAACAGGATGATGGCGATCGCGCCGGGCATTTTATCTTTGACCTCGATCTCTCGATGGCGGGCCGAGGCGGTATCATCATAGGCCAGTTTTTCAAGATCGATATCCAACCGTTTCATCTCGATCTTGAACCGCGATAACGAGTGCTAACCCCGCCGTTTGCGGCGGGGTTAGCGAGCGAACTGGAAATAGACCTTCATCCATACGGTGAAGATTCCCCGCGGCTTGCCGCGGGGAGGGTTCAATTGCTGATCGGCGGCCTTGATTTTCTGGAGCACCCCGGAGATGCAGCGGTCATAGCTGCATTGAGTTGCACATCGATGTCTTGATTTGGATCCTGGTCGGAGCCCAGGAGGGTGGGTTTTATGATGAAAAAGGGTACACTATGTAAAAACAAAGGGGTAAACTGGGCAACAACAGGGGATTAAAAGGAGTTGACAGGGAATGAAATCAGGTAATGATTGTTGGTTGAGGGTCGGTCCTCAAGGCAAATTTTAATTATCATCTGAAATAGATAGAAATTAAGCAGCTTTGATTTCTCAACCAAACAAATTATGTATCTTATGAGGATGCTTGCTTTGGTTACATGTAATGGTGCATAAACCCGGTATTGACAAAGCTTTTTCCTGAGGGATATATCTCAACGAATACCAACCCGACTGATTCATGCGATACAAAAAAAACAAAATGTAATCATAATCGGATCCATTTTTCGGTCGACCACTATATGATGATCCTTATCTTATGATATCAATTAAAATATCGTTAATGAACAATCCCTCCACTAAATCAATTATCTCAACATTAGTACTTAGGGCAACAAAATTGAAATTACACCGTTGTAAAATGATAATATATACAATTGTCTTACTTTTAACTTTAGTTAGTCCTGTATTATCAGAGAACGTCTTTTTTGTTGCCGATGATATGGATGCTGCTCCATATATATCAGCAGACAAATATAAAAAACCGGTAGGCATTTTTTATGATATAATTAGTAGTGCGTTGGGGCGTATGGGGGTACCGCTCAGATACGAAGTCTTTCCTTGGAAACGCGCACAATTACTTGTGCAAAATAAGCAAGCTGATGCTCTGGTAACGATCCCCACTCCTGCAAGGCTTGAATATTTAGTACCGAGCAAAGAACCGGTATTTACAATGAAGTATAAAATATTTACTCAACGTGACAATCCTAATATTGCTCAAATCAGTTCTATAAAATCTTTGGCTGACCTAAAAGGATTAAGAATCATTGATTACATTGGCGACGGATGGGCAGAAAAGAACCTAAGCCAATTTGGCGTCGATTGGTCACCTAATCTTTCTTCTGCATGTAAAAAGATTGCCGCGTATAGGGGTGATGTCTTTTTACAGGATGAAATAATGGTGTTGCACGCTATTAAGAATATAAAGAAGAAAGGGATGTATCAAGAATTACAATTTGATAATATTATTTCATTTGATGCCCCTGTTTCTCAGATCGGATTTCATTTGCTTATACATAAAGAGTCAAAATTTTTGAAACTGCTGTCAGAATTCGATGAAACAATTAGGGCAATGCATAAAGATGGAGAATTTGAGAAAATTAGAGGTCGGTGGATAAGATAAAGTAGGTCTTGTAGGATTTGTGATATCTCCACATCGAATTATTGATAAATACGGCACATACTATATCTTGCGGTTCGTCTCTATCGTTTTGGAAATAGCTCCAACAGATCTGCCCGGCTGGGTCAAAAACTATCAGTTTATCACTTAGCTGGTCCTGAAATCGAGCAAGCGAAAGTACATATGAGGGCAATCGCATTCTGCATCAAATCTGACTCGGTGGCTAGGCTGCTTTAGGGAAGTTGGTCGGAGAAAACCAGATTTCGGGAGTCAGGGGATGTAGGTCCCACAGGGCCCGGGCCTTGTCGCATTTTTCATTGGGGGCGCTCTCCTGCCGTGAAGGCTCGAATTCCCGGCAAACCGATGCTCGTCGTTCATAAATAGAGCAGGAGACCTTTTTCCCTATGATGCCCATCAGGGCGATGCAGCGCGGTCTGGATCCTTGGGTCCCTTGCATGCAGAAACGAAAATCGTTGAGTTTTTCCAGAAACTCGGACGGCACACCGTTGAGGGTACACAGGTCCGATTCGCCCCAATAAAAAGAAGCCCGATAAGGGGGCGCAACAGGCGCCGCATTCAATGCAAGGGTTGGTTTTTGTGTATTGCATATATTTTTAAAAAAAGTTGGGGATGGGATAACAGACAACATATTTTGCGGCCTTCGCCATTTTCCAAAGTGATAGTCAAGATTAATCGAGAAACCTGACGGCTGAGCAAATCAGGCGGAATCAGGGAAGGTTTCGCGGGGCCAAGGCCATGCTGGACAGGGATCTTGCCACACTCTACGAAGTGGAAACCACGGTCCTGAAAAGAGATGTGCCGAGGAATATAGACCGGTTTCACCAGGATTTCATTTTTGAACTCACTCCCGATGAATTTCAAAACTTGAGGAGCCAGATTGACGCTTCAAGTTGGGGCGGTACCCGATAATGAAAAAGATTTTTTTTCTTTTGGCTGCTTTTTTATTTGCCATTCCCTCGTTTGCGCAAGATACGATGCAACTTGTATATTTTTCCGATGGGGCGCCTTTTTCCTGGGAAGAAAATGGCAAGATGAATGGCATCCTGGTGGACATTATTGAAGAAGCCATCCATGCCCGGATGGGAATAATTGTTTCACATAAAGGGTATCCCTGGACGAGGGCTCAAATGATGGTCCAGAAAGGGAAGGCGGATGCCTTTGTCACTGTTCCCACTTCTGAACGGCAAGCCTATACTAAAGTTAATAGTGAACCAGTTGTCCAGGTAACGTTTACGCTGTTCACCCAAAAAGATGGCCCCAAAACCGAAGCTTTAAAAAAAGTGAAAAAAATAGATGAGTTGAAAGGATTCACAATCGGACATTATCTTGGAAGTGGTTGGGCGGAACAGAAGCTTAATGGCATGAAAGTGGAGTGGACCTCCAATGTTTTTCAAACGTTGAAGAAATTAGCTGCCGGAAGGGTTGACGTCTTTGTGGATACTTCCCAGGGGGTTTTATTTAATATCAAAAAATTTGGTTTTCAAGATCAGATTATTGAAATACCGAATGTAGTTGATTCGGCCCCGTTTCATTTATGTGTCCGGAAAAACTCATCTTTCGTTATAATTCTGTCACAATTCGATGAAATAATTAAGGAGATGCGCAAAGACGGCACCTTAGAAGAAATCTATAATCGTTACAAATAATAAACGTTAAGGTCTGGCGAGTCAGGGACATTCTTTACAAATTGTACAAACAGAAGTGACAGCGGGCGCAAATATTTACATTTGAAAAAAAATAATGCTGAATTCAGGACTCGTTTACGGTCATGATTTGATACTCACGCATGCGCCTGCTGGTACCTGGCGGCAGCGGAAGGACCGTCTGATGGTTGTGAGGCAAAGAAAAGACGGGCGTTGGATTGTCTATTACCGGATTCCGGAAGGGAAGAAGGGCGTCGTCAATGAATATTTCGGGCGCGGCCCGGAAGGCAAGCTCAAGGCTCTCCAGCGCGACAGCGAACTTGGGTTGAAAACGCGTCGGCCGTCGAAAACCGGTCCCAAGGGGCCGACGTTTTTCAATCTGTCCGTTCTTTACATGAAATACCGGGGGTTCAAGTCTCGACCGCTCGAACAACTCAAAATAAGGCTAACGGCAATCATCCTGCCCCGGATCGGTCACAAACGTGCCGTCTTGCTGTCCGATGACGACATGGATGGATATGTGGCTTTCCGCCGCCGGACGGTCAAGGACAACAGCATTGCCCGGGAACTGACCATCAAGGCCATCCTCTCAACTGGAGCGTCAAGCGCAGGCCGCCGCTGATCCCCTTCAACCCGGTGCGCGAATAGCCAAGCTGTTGATTCGCTCCACGATATTATCCAGAAAAGAAAATTTTACTTCACCGTGAAAAGGCAGACTACCGGATTCTGTGGCCTGCCTTTTTTCAGGCACTGCCACTCCCTGGGAAATTACCATTTTTTTAAAGTAACGTAAGAACATGTCGATAACCCATTTGCATGGCGGATCAGGTTTCAATTTTTTCCTGATCCTTTTTTTTGGTCGTATTCAAAATTCATATATTTGGTAAGGAACACCTAAAATGAAACTCAATCTTCGGTCGATCTCTTCAAAACTGATTGTCGGCGGCGTGGCCGCGGTCCTGATTCCTTTAATCGTTGTGGGTTATCTTTCCTATACGAAAGCCGAGACGGCGCTGCTGGATCTATCCAAGCACCAGGCTCAGGGAATCGCGTCGGACCTGGCAAGACTGACCCGCACTATTCTTGAATCCGAAATTAATAAGGCCGCAACCATGGCCAGCCAAAAACAGATAATCGATCTGAGCGAAGCGGTTGATAATTTCGGTGTCGAAGCCAATGAATTGCTGATCGGAGGTGTTTATGCAAATCTGGGTCGACAATTCCGCAATATGGGCAGCCATTACCAGGGGATCTTTCTTGCCAATGCCAAAGGTGAACTCTATACGGGCGTGCTAGAAAGCGGCAAGGAGTACAAAGGCTCCAATATCGCCAGTCGTGAATACTTCCAGACGGCCAGAGAAAAAGGCAAGGCGGTTTTTAGTGATATCGTGATTTCAAAAAGCACGGGCAAACCAATTGCCGTTGTTTGTGTTCCAATTCAGTCGGATGGCGGGAAGTTTATTGGCGCGTTCGGTTTGGTGATCAAAGCTGATTATTTTACGGAGGTGATTCCAAGCCGTAAAATCGGTCAAACCGGCTATGGCTATATGATCGACAAAAAAGGCCTGTTTCTGGCCCATCCGAAACCAGAATTTGTCCTGAAACTCGATGCCTCCGGCATCGTTGAAATGAGCGCCATCAACAAAAGGATGATGGCTGGTGAGACCGGTGTGGAAGAATACGTCTTCAAAGGGACTCCTAAAATTGCCGGATTCGCCCCCGTGGGTGTGAACGGCTGGTCAATCGGCGCAACCCAGAATCAGGAGGAATTTCAGGCCACCTCGATTTCCATCCGAAATTCGAACATTGTGGTGGCCATCATCGCGGGCCTGATAGCTGGTTTTGCCATTTTGTTTGCGGCCAGGACTATTGTCCGACCGATCAACGCCGCCGTTGCCGGCCTCAAGGACATTGCCCAGGGGGAAGGCGACCTGACCATGCGGTTGGAAGTCAACACCCGGGACGAGGTCGGCGAACTGGCCAGGTGGTTCAACACATTCATCGAAAAGCTTCAAGGCATCATCAAGGATATCGCCGGAGGGGTCAACACGCTCTCTTCGTCATCAACCGAACTGTCGGCGATCTCCGAACAGATGACCCAGGGCACTCAGGATGTTT
>JAHLLR010000131.1 GCA_020444075.1 Deltaproteobacteria bacterium | reverse complement strand
GCCGTCAGGGCGAGCGTTTCAAATTCGATGACCTGACCGTCCAGCCGCGTAAAATTATTACCTCGCCCGTCTGGAGCGGCATCGAATCCGAGGAACGGCGTTACTCGCCCTTTGTAATCAACATCGAGGAGAAAATCCCTTTTCGGACGCTCACGGGCCGGGCCCAGTTCTACCAGGACCACCCCTGGATGCTCGATTTTGGCGAACACCTGCCCGTTTACCGGCCGCCGATTGATATGCTCAACGCCGATTCCATCCAGGTACGCCGCGAGCCGGATCGGGAAATCGAGCTGGGCTACCTGACACCCCATTCCAAGTGGTCGATCCATAGCACCTATTCGGACACCCTGACCATGCTGACCTTGTTTCGGGGCGGCGAAGCGATCTGGATCAACGATGAGGATGCCCGGAAGATCGCGATCCGGGACAACGACTGGCTGGAGTGTTTCAATGCCAACGGGGTGGTCATGGCCAAGGCGGTGGTCAGCCCGCGCATCCCACCGGGCAAGGCCTTCATGTATCATGCCCAGGAACGCCTGATCAATACGCCGGGATCGACGTTGTCCGGCAAACGCGGCGGCACCCACAACAGCGTCACCCGCATCGTCGTCAAACCCACCCATATGATCGGCGGTTATGCGCAGCTCAGCTATGGGTTCAACTATTACGGCCCCATCGGGTCCCAGCGCGACGAAACGATCATCGTGCGCAAAGCCGGGGAGGTGGACTGGTATGAAGATTAAAGCCCAATACGCCATGGTGTTGAACCTGGACAAGTGCATCGGCTGCCATACTTGCAGCATTCCGTGCAAGAACGTGTGGACCAACCGCGAGGGCGCCGAATACATGTGGTTCAACAATGTCGAATGCAAACCCGGCATCGGCTATCCCAAACGCTGGGAAAACCAGGAGGTTTACCGGGGCGGCTGGGAAATGCGCCGGGGCGGCCTGCGGCTCAAGGCCGGCGGCCGCCTGCACAAGGGTCTCAACATCTTTCACAATCCCGATCTGCCCACCATCGATGATTACTACGAACCGTGGAATTATGATTATGCACGGCTGATCGAAAGCCCCCAACGCAAGCACCAGCCATCCGTGCGTCCCCATTCCCGTCTGACCGGCGAACCGATAAAACTCAAGTGGGGTCCCAACTGGGAAGACGATCTGGCCGGCCTGGGAGAAACCGGCGCTGGAGACGCCAATTTTAAAAATTTAGAGATTGCGACCTACCTGCAGTTCCGGAACGTATTCATGTTCTGGCTGCCGCGCTTGTGTGAACACTGTCTCAACCCGGCCTGCGTGGCCTCCTGCCCGTCCGGCGCCCTTTACAAACGCGACGAGGACGGCATCGTCCTGGTGGACCAGGAACGCTGCCGGGGATGGCGCTACTGTGTATCGGGCTGTCCGTACAAGAAAGTCTATTTCAACTGGAAAACCGGGCGGGCAGAAAAGTGCATCTTCTGCTATCCGCGCATCGAAGCCGGCCTGACCACCCTGTGCGCCCACAGCTGCGTCGGCCGCATCCGCTACGTGGGTGTCCTGCTTTACGATGCGGACCGCATCGCCGAGACGGCGGCTGTAGCTTCCGACCAGGCCGTCTACCCGGCTCACCTGGAGATCCTGCTCGATCCCAACGATCCCGATGTCGAACGCCGCGCAGCCGCCCAGGGCATCGCGCCGAACATGCTGGCAGCCGCCAAACGATCACCGACCTATGCCCTGATCAAGGCGTGGCGCCTGGCCCTGCCGCTGCACCCCGAATTTCGCACCCTGCCCATGGTCTGGTATGTACCGCCGCTGAGTCCGGTCAGCAGCCAGGTTGAGCCTTCCCGGGAATTGGATACCATCGATCACATGCGCATCCCCATGACCTATCTGGCCAACCTGCTCACCGCCGGTGACGAGGCGCCGGTCAGGACGGCCCTCAAACGCCTCTCGGCCGTCCGCCAATACATGCGCACCCAACGGGTGGAAAAGGGGTCCGATACAGAGGTGCTTGATGCGGTGGGACTCGACGAAGAAACGGTCGGAAAGATGTACCGCCTGCTGGCACTGGCACGCCTGGAGGATCGTTTTGTCCTGCCGACCAAGCCTGTTCAGGATAACGATAATTACGCCCGGCAGGGCTGCTGCGGCTTTGGCCAAGCCGTTTGACCAAGTGAGCAAAGGAAGCGCCTAAGATGATCGATCACCCGACCGATTCGCTGCACGTGCTGTCTGTGCTGCTGCACTATCCTGACGAGGAGCTGTTCAACCGCCTGGATGAGATTTCGTCCGTGGCCGAACATTCGCGTCCGGCGGAAATCTGGTCAGCCATCCAGGCGTTCGTCAACGAGCTTAACACCCATAGTCTTATCCAAGTTCAGGAAAGATATACGGCCGTCTTCGACATCGATCCCAAAACGACCATGAACATGACCTGGCACGCTTTTGGCGACAATGAAAAACGGGCCGCTGCGCTGGCGCACCTGCAGCACAATTACGAGCAGGCCGGGTGGACGCGCATCACAGGCGAGCTTCCTGACTATCTGCCCATGATGCTGGAATTTCTCGCGATCTGTCCGCATCCGGAGCATACCGCAGCGGTTTGGCAATGCCTACAGGGCATGCAGCTGCTGGTGGCACGTCTGGAAAAAAAAGCACCGGTCTATGCGGACCTGTTACAACCGATCGTCCGCATGGCCGCCGAACGCGGCGCATCGGTCGACAACGGCAGCCGTCCGCCACAAGAAAATGCGTAGCCCGTAGGAGGAATACCAATGGACCTTTTATATACGCTCGTGTTTACCGTTTTTCCTTACCTCTGCCTCACCACCTTCGTGGTCGGACACGGCTATCGCTACGTCACCGACCGCTTCGGGTGGAACGCCCGCTCCAGCGAGTTCCTGGAAAAAAAAGCCCTCTTGCCCGGATCGGTGTTATTTCACTGGGGCATCGTGTTCACCTTCCTGGGCCACGCCGGCGGCCTGTTGATTCCGCAACGCGTCTTTGATTTTTTCGGCATCGACAGCCAGACGCATCTGACGATCGCCTATTGGAGCGGCCTGGCGGTCGGATTGGCCGCTTTTGTCGGCGTGCTGCTCCTGCTGCGGCGACGCCTGACGCACCCTCGAGTCCAGGCGGTGAATCGGCTCAACGACACCATTACCATCGGCGCGCTGGTGGTCGTGGTCGGCGCCGGGATTTTCAACGTGATATTCGGGCATTTCAACGTGCTGGTGACCGTCGCGCCCTGGATCCGCGGCATCGTGACCTTCACGCCGGATGCCATGCTGATGGAAACGGTTCCCTTGAGCTATAAAATCCATGTGATCGCGGCATGGACCTTGCTCGGTTTTTCACCCTTCAGCCGCCTGGTTCACATTTGGAGCCTGCCGCTGACCTATTTTTTCAGAAGCCATATCCTGTTTCGTCGTCGAGTACCAACGCCCTGGGCGCCAAGGTCTATCCGCTAACGCGGTTGCCGGTCGATTGTAACGTTTGGGTGCAGCGAGTGAGGTGATTCCGATGAATGAAAATGTGTGCTACGCCAAATCCAGCCCGCAAGAAGCCTTAACCTGGTCGACCATCGCATTTTTCGGCGGGTTTGCAGGCGTATCCGCCTTCGGCCCGATTGTACCCACGCTCAAGCAGACCATGACCCTAAGCCCGCTGCTGATGGGGCTGCTGGCCGCCAGTCCGGCCCTGACCGGATCTTTGCTGAGGATTCCTTTCGGTGCCATGGTGGATCGTACCGGAGGGAAAAAACCGATCTTGATTCTTCTCACCATGGCCGCCCTCGGTGTTGCCGGTATCACCCTCATGTTCGGATTGTATCCGGAGCCGCGTCCAGCCCACTTTCCATTTTTCCTGCTGTTCGGGATTTTAAGCGGATGCGGCATTGCCACCTTTTCAGTGGGCATCCCCTCGGTTTCCTATTGGTATCCACAAAAAGCCCAAGGGTCCGCACTGGCCATCTATGCCGGTCTGGGCAACCTGGCCCCGGGTCTGTTTGCCCTGCTCCTTCCATCTTTGGTCGTCTGGCTGGGATTCACCCTCTCATATGTGCTTTGGTTGGGGATCCTTGTGTTACTCGTCGTCCTGGTATTAATTTACATGCAGGATGCCCCCTATTTTCAATACCGGAAAATGGGCATTGAAATCGATCCGGATGCCCTGCTATTGGCCTGCGGGGAAGAGCTGCTTCCTTCAGGCAAAGCCATGGATTCGTTACGCAAGGCTGGATCCGACTGGCGCACGTGGGTACTGACCTATTTTTATTTTATCACCTTTGGCGGGTTTATTGCCTTGACGGTCTGGTTTCCGACCTATTGGTCAGAGTTGTATGCCGTGGGGCTGGTTCAGGCCGGACTGCTCACCGCCCTGTACTCGCTTTCGTCCAGCCTCTTACGGGTGCTGGGCGGCTATGCCGCCGATCGCATCGGCGGAGAAATAACGACACTTCTCTCCTTCGTCGTTGTCGCGTTGGGCGCCTTGATGATGATTCTCTCCGGCGATGCATTCACCTTGGCTGTCGCGGGCACCCTTCTTCTGGCATTGGGTATGGGATTCGCCAATGCCGCAGTATTCAAACTGGTCCCCAAATACAGTCCGACCGCGGTTGGTGGTGCCGCAGGAATTGTGGGCGGTTTTGGGGCCTTCGGAGGATTCGTCATCCCACCGCTGATGGGATTTATTGTCAAAATCAAAGGCAATGTCGGTTATTCCCATGGATTTGTGGTTTTTTTAGCTTTGGCCCTATTGGCTGTCGGACTCGTTTTTACATTAAACCGGAGGACACCGAAAAATGGCTGAAAAGAACCCTTTAACTGTCCAAAAAATCAAGCACATGGACTTGATGCATTGACGGCCCCCCCATCTGTGCCGTTTTAGAAAGGAGACATTCATGGATTTGACAACCGATTACATGGGCCTGAGACTATCCAACCCGATCATCGTGAGCAGTTCCGGGATGACCGGCTCGATTGAAAAAGTCAAAACACTGGCGGCCAACGGAGCCGGCGCCGTGGTACTCAAATCGATTTTCGAAGAAGAGGTGATGTACGAATATGCCGATTTTATTAAAACAGCAAAAGAGCAGTATGGCGCCCCCCAATATTTCGACTACGACGGCCAACGCAGCCCCATTGAATACTACGATTACGTGATCCGAGAAGAGAACCTGAAAAAGTATATCGGTTTGGTCGAAGTGTGCAAAGAGGCCGTAACGATACCCGTTATGGCCAGCATCAACTGTTTCTTTTATTCGGTGGAATGGCTATCTTATGCCATAAACCTGGAACGGGCCGGGGCAGATGCACTGGAGCTGAACATGTTTTTTCCGCCCACCGATTTCAAACATACACGCGAAGAGAAAGAGGCTCTCTATTTGGAAATCGCCAAAAAGACAACCCAGGCCGTTTCCATTCCGGTGGCACTTAAGATCAGCCCCTATTTCACCGATTTGGGTCCCATGATCCAACGTTTGTCCAACACCGGGGTCAGGGCAATTGTACTCTTTAACAGATTTTTCAGCCCTGACTTCGATATCGACACCTTGGAAGTCAAACCCTCGTTCGTATTCAGCACCCCGAATGACCTGGCCCTTTCACTGCGCTGGATCGCCGTGATGGCCAACCGGGTCGATTGCAGCCTAGCTGCCTCCACCGGCGTGCACGATAGCGCCGCTGTTGTGAAACAACTCCTGGCCGGTGCCGATGCCGTACAAATTGCGTCGTGCCTTTATAAGCAAGGACCCGCATATTTAAAGGAACTGCTCGACGGTCTGAAAAGCTGGATGAGCGGTAAAAAATACCGCAGCCTGTCTGATTTTAAAGGGAAGCTGAGCCAGGCACGCAGCACCGACCCAGCCGTTTACGAGCGAGTTCAGTTCATGCGCTATTTCGGCGGCAAGAAAAATGTGACCGTTTAACGTAATCAAATACTTAAATAAAAGGGTGTTGTTATGGTCTCGCTTTTAATTTATCAGCAAAAGCCCAAAGCAACTAATAACCTATGAAAAGGGGAAAAGATGGATTTAACCACTACATACATGGGCCTGAAACTTCATAATCCGATTATTGCAGGCAGTTCCGGGTTAACCGATTCTATCCAAAAAATACAGAAACTCGAGCGGAGCGGTGCCGGTGCGATTGTTCTGAAATCCATTTTCGAAGAAGAGATTGTTTTCGAGCATGAAGATATATTGAAAGAAGCGGAAGCCGCCGGCATCAATCTGGATCAGTTCGACTACTACGATTTTCATCTAAAAGGTGAAAAAGTAAAAAAGTACATTGAACTGATCAAAGGATCCAAGAATAACGTGTCCGTCCCGATTATAGCCAGTATCAATTGTGTTTATTCGCATGAGTGGATTTCTTTTACCGAACAAATTCAAGAGGCCGGTGCAGATGCCATCGAGCTGAATATGTTTTTCCTGCCGTCGGATTTCAGTCGATCCAGCCAGGAACAGGAAAGCATGTACTTTAAAGTGATCGAACGGCTCATCCAAACCGCCTCCATCCCGGTGGCACTCAAAATCAGCTACTATTTTTCAAATCTTGGGCAGATTATTCAACGGCTATCCAATTCGGGTGTTGCGGGTCTGGTCCTTTTCAACCGTTTTTTCAGTCCTGACATCGATATTGACAAGCTCAAAATAAAGCCTTCTTTTGTATACAGCACGCCGGCGGAACTGGCCATTTCATTGCGTTGGATTGCCATCATGGCCAATAAGGTGGGTTGCGATCTGGCAGCTTCAACCGGCGTTCATGACGGCAATGCGGTAATCAAACAAATTTTAGCGGGTGCCAAGGCCGTGCAGGTGGTGTCCAGCCTGTATAAAAATGGACCGGAACACATTCGCACCATGCAGGACACCTTGAAAAAATGGATGACCGACCACAGTTACACGTGCCTCTCGGACTTTAGAGGTAAAATGAGCCAGGAGGCGGCGAGCAATCCCGCCGTCTTCGATCGGGTTCAATTCATGAAGTATTTCAGCTGAAGGAGGCCCGCAATGAACACGACGCCCAAAGGCGCAAAAGCAAAGGACCACAATTTCCGATCATCCATATCCGTATCCAATAAAGAGGTCTGCGAGGATGAGGCGTGCATTGGGAAAGGTGTGCAACCCACAACCATGACGCCTGCAGAAGCGATACAACCGGATAAAAGCGGTAAAAAACCGTCGGGAACAAGTATGTCGGTTGGTGGAAAGGAAGCCTGCTCCGAGGATGCGTGCATCGGAAAAAAATGAACCCGGGTGGACCAAAAAAACAACTCAGCTGCCCATTGTACGGCGGTGATTAACTGATGCTGGATGACAGGACCGTAATGAGCTTATGGTTTTGTAAGAATCTCGGTGACGCGATGCTGGCCTTCCAAGGCGTGGGTCGAGTTGAAGCCGCCTTTCGGTCAGCATATGCCAACACCGGCTGCCCCGATGACGCGGCGGTTTTCCTTCGCCATGAATCGGGACGCCTTCATTGTGAAGCCAAGGTCTACTTCTCTCCCGCATCGGCTCATATCGCCCAAACGCTTGGGGCAGAACCATGCGGGCAACCCGTTAAAGATGGCCTGAGTCTGCTGGTGGGTTCTGAGGCGGCTTGGTCGGTCCTATTCGCGGAAGACGGTTGAAAACCGATTTACTCACTCAGTTATGCGGAGTTGATTTCTGGCAATTTCGACGATGGTTTGCAATCGAACTATCCGCCGGTCGTGATCGCGCAATTCAGTGGAAATATCGGAAAGCATCGTTCCTGCATGATCGACTTTATCCGTTAGAAACAACATCTCTTTCATTGCCGACATGACATCTTTTATGGTGCTCGAACACGCCTCCTTATTTCAGCCGGCACCTATTCCGCATCGGCAAACCCTTTTTCCAAAGACGATTTAGCCCTGGTGGTTGCCGCATCAACCCCCATGACGAGCACTGTCAACATTTCTTTATCGAAATGAACATTATAATTGTCAACAAGCCATGTGGAAAAAAAATGGGAGTGAACAATTTGTTCACCGTCTGGAGAAAAATCCAACAATCCGGTTGGTACACCAATGACAACAAATAATATGATCGGAATCATCAACAATAAGGTAGGTATCTGGAGGTTAAAAAAAATTTTGCAACTGGCTTCGGACATGCGTACTCAATGATCGCTTGCATCCTGATGGCTGACATCACATCTGCCGGTTTTGCCTCCCAAGGACAATAAACTGAGCAATCACCGCAGTTGTGGCACAGCCAGACGTCTGCATCGGTTAACAGTTTATTTTTTAAACCCCAGGAGGCGGCAATCATTTTCTTGCGAGGAAATGGTTTATACTCGGGCGATATGGGGCATGCCACCGAACATGTTGTGACTGATAGCATTTTTTAACGTCATGTCCGCCTTGAGACATAACCGATTCAATAGATTTGGGGTCTACCAAAAGAAGTTAAATGACAATATATGACTGTTATGATGCCATATTTTTCATTTCTACTAAAAATTTTCTATTCTTTACAAAAGCCTCGATACCAACAATCGAAAGCTAAATTACATTATTTTGGTAGATAGACCCCATAAATTTTAAATCCGGGTCGAGAATAGTGATCTCTGTCACGATGGAACCTCTTTCCTGTTTGAAGAATCGGACCTACCCCATGACGACTTGATAAAAATGAGGTGTGGGATTGCCGTCAAATAGCGGCATTACATGCGCACCTGCTTTGTCATGGGCAGGACTGCCTTGCATTGCCTTGAAAGTGTCCTGGCTCTCAAACTCAACGATAGCGGCACAATTGCCATCATCAAAAGGCTTCAATAGCCTCCTCCCGATAAAACCCTCAAACGTGGAGAATTCTTGGTTCGTCGCGGCAAACCATTCTCGAAATTCTGCATCTTTGCCAGCTTTTATGGGTGGAAAAGAGATTAGCGCTACAAACATAATGTCACCTCCATATAGAATTATTTTTTAAAGTCCGACCGTTCTTCCAGGTAAGCCTTCAGCGCGACGACATTGTTGTGCTCCGTGTCGTGCGAACTGAACAGCAGCGTCACCTTGCCCGCCTTCGCGGCTTCAACAAGCGGCTGCCATGCGCATGGATGCTCATCGAGTTCGGCCCGGTAGCGCCGCTGAAACTCGGGCCACTTGGCCGGGTCGTGGCCGAACCACTTGCGCAGTTCGGTGCTGGGCGCGGCGTCTTTTAGCCAGTCGTCCAGTTTCAAGGCCTCTTTCTTG
>JAHLLR010000130.1 GCA_020444075.1 Deltaproteobacteria bacterium | reverse complement strand
AGCAGCACCGTCACAACTGTGCAGGTGGTGGTAAGCGCCCGAAGAAACTGGACGATCCCTTTCCGGTCCGGAAAAAAATACCGTCCCGCCGCCAGCAGCAACAGAAAGAAGAAAGCCGTCGCCATGACGAAGTGGTCCGCCATGGCCACCCCGTCCAAGGCCAGCCGGGTCATGAACAGGATGGTTCCTCCGGCCAAGACCGTCTTCCAGGCGATATCCACATAGTCGTAGACCGATTGCACCAGGTCCCCCACCTGCAGGTTGAAGCCGATGCCCACCTCGGATCCTTCAATCACGGCCAGACCGCTCTTGACGGCCGACAGCACCAGGAAACCCTCCAGCGCGCTGTCATAGGATTCCTCCAGATAGCGGTGGTTGGCACGGTCCAGTTCTCCGAGGCCGCATCGCGACAAGACCCTGTCCATCATCCCGGTGCCGGCAAGCAGTATGCCGGCAAGGGCACCCGCCATCACCAGTGCCATTTTCGTCTTGGAGGTCATGGCACCATCCTCTTGTGGATGGTCCGATGGCGGCGTCCATCGGGGGTTTGCCGTGCCGTTTTCATCCGCATCGTCCTTTCAGGTACACCCACTGCGTCGTTTTGCGGAAAAGGGGGCCGGTATAAGGTCGGTATGGATTGGAATCACTCAAGATGGGTTCTCCAAGGCACCCGCCGATCCGCATCGGATTTGTTTTGACAGGTCGGCCGGCCTCACTTACACTAAGAGAAAAAAGCCGGATGCAAACCCATTTATATCGTCGCCGGCTTATTTTTCAACCGCAAAAAATTTCTTTCGCGGTGAAGAACGTCCCACACCGGAGGTGCCGCCATGCAGGTAAAAGAGATCATGACCAAAAACCCCGTCACCGTCACCCTCGACACGGAAATTGTCAAAGCGGCCGAAATCCTGCTGGACCGCCGGATCAATGGTATGCCGGTGGTGGACGACACCGGCAAGCTGGTGGGAATCCTCTGCCAGAGCGACATCATCGCCCAGCAGAAAAAACTTCCCGTTCCCTCTCTGTTCTCTTTCCTGGATGGGTATATCAGTCTCAGTTCCATGAAAGGCTTCGAAAAAGCGGTCCGCAAAATCGCCGCCACGACCGTCTCGGATGCCATGACCCCCAACCCGGTCACCGTCGGACCGGATTCAAGCATCGAAACCGTGGCAGCCCTCATGGTAGACCATAATCTCCATACCCTTCCGGTGTTGGAAAAAGGGATGCTGGTGGGTGTGGTCGGCAAAGAGGATATCCTGCGGACACTGATGCCCGCGGATCATTCATGACGAAAGGAGACCCCCATGGGCATAAACCAGATTGTTTGTTGCAGCGATTTTTCCGATCATTCAGAGGCGGCTTTCCAGACGGCCCTCGACCTGGCGCAGCGGTATAACGCCAAGCTGTACGTGGTCCATGTGCTGCCGCCGGTGGTCAACCCGATGCTCACCGATACCGATCTGATGCTGCCCGAGCATCCCGACGAGAATCTGGTGGTCAGCCTGAACGAACGGATGCAGGAAGTCTATGGCAACCGCATCCCCGATGCGGTCGACTGCGAACTGGTGGTCCGCGACGGCCATGTCTCCACGGAAATCATCCGCTTCATCGAAGAAACCGATGCCGATCTGGCGGTGGTGGGGGCCTTCGGCCTCAGTGGCATGGGACTGGTTCTGTTCGGCAGCGTCGCCAAACGTATTTCTCACAAGGCGCCATGCTCGGTGATGATCGTACGCAACAAAAAAGTCTGATGCCTCCGCTGCAGAAGGAATGATTTCTCCTGCCGGCAGCAACCGATGAACTGACCGGACATCCGCCGGCAGAAGATGCATTTTCACAACCTCAGCATTCGATGGCCGTTGCCACCCGCATTATGAAAATACTGCTCGTCTACCCTTATTTTCTCGACAAGCGCATCAACGAGGAGGATGTCAGCGCCATCCCCATGGGGCTTTACTCCGTGGGTGCCATGCTGCGGGCCAACGGCTATGCGGTGGACATTCTCAACGGTCACAACCTGGGCAAAGCCCCCCACCGCATTTATCAGGTGCTGGGCGACAAGCGGCCGGATGTGGTCGGTTTTTCGATCCTGCATGCCAACCGCTGGGGCGGCATCGACATCGCCCGCATGGTCAAGAAGATCAATCCGAACGCAACCGTGGTGTTCGGCGGCGTGGGGGCCACCTTTCTCTGGGAACATTTTCTGACCCATTTTCCGGAGATCGACTATGTGGTGCGGGGTGAAGGGGAGCACTGCTTTCTGGAGCTGATCCGCTTTCTGGAAAAAGGGAAAGCGGCCCTGCCCATTCACATCGACGGCCTGGCTTTTCGAAAAAAAGGAAAACCCTTTAAAACCAGAGATCGGGAACCGTTGGCGGACCTGGACAGCCTGCCCATGCCCGCCGACCATTTCGCCTTTCAACACATTTCCCTCACGCGGGGATGCCCGGAAGGGTGTACCTTCTGCGGATCGCCGGCATTCTGGAAACGGCGGGTACGGTTTCACAGCGCCGATTACTTCGTCTCCCAGATGGCGCGGCTCCGGGAAAAAGGGGTCACGTTCTTCTTCGTATCCGACGATACGTTTACCCTCAAGCGGAGCCTGGTGATCGACATCTGCCGCCGGATCGTCGAGTGCCGCCTCAACGTCGTCTGGGCGGCCATTTCCCGGGTGGATTGTGTGGATGAAGAGATGCTGGGCTGGATGCGTCGGGCCGGATGCATCCAGATCAGCTACGGTGTGGAGAGCGGCAGCCGGGAAATCCGGGATCGGTATCACAAGCGCATCAGCGAAGCAGCCATCTGCCGCGCTTTTGACCTGACCGTTCGCTATGGCATCATGGCCAGGGCGTACTTTATTTACGGCGCCCCGGGCGAATCCGATCGAACCATCGAAGAGAGCCTGGCGCTGCTTCGCCGTATCCGCCCCCTGTCGGCCATTTTCTACATCCTGGATCTATTTCCCGGCACGGCGTTTTATGAAGATTTCAAGCGGCGCACCGGCGCCTCCGATGACATCTGGCTGGACCGGGTCGAAGACATGCTTTACTTCGAAACGGATGAGACGCTGAGCCAGGCGACCGTGCTCGAATTCGGACGGCGGCTCAGGCAGGGATACCATGCCCTTCTGCCGGAATTTGCCGGGAAGATTGATCTGGTGGACGATCCGGACCTGTATCCGCTGCATGCCGAGTTCCTATCCCGGCTGGCCCTGACATTCAGCCACGGCGATTATGCCATGAACCCAATGGTTGAGAACAGCCTGGAGACCGCTATCATGCTGTTCGAACGATCTCTGGGATACCATCCGGACCACCGCGCCTTCTGGGGATTGGGGCTTGTCTACCAGCATCTCCGCCGGTTTGACGAATCGGTGGTGGTCCTGCAGCGGGGCATCGCCCACCATAAAACCAGCGCGGACCTGCACATGGCCCTGGCCAACAGCCTGATGCGGCTGAACCGTTACCCGGAGGCACGCCAATGTCTGGAAGGATTTCCGGATCATCCCCGGATCGTCGAACAGCTCATCCGCTGCTGCCGGTCCATGGGGGACCGGGAGGGGGAACAAACCTGGATCGGCCGGCTGAATTCTCTCCAGCAGCGGTGATCCGGCAGGACCGATGGGGGGCAGGCAAACCTTTGCCTTCCGTTTCCTGAACTCCGGCCTCAGATCTCAGACTTCCGGCCTCAGGCCCTCCCGCAGCAGCTTCCCGGTCCGGCACAGCCGGCATGGCCCGGCGACGATCCGCAGCAGGCGGTATCCCCGGGACCGGGCATGGCCGCGGAAGCGGTACCGGACAGGGATGAATGGGCGGACATGAGTTTTTTGAGATTGCCGCTGCCGCAGCGCTCACAACAGACCGTTGTTTTCTCGGTAAAAACCAGAATCTCGGCCACATGTCCGCAGTCGGCACACAAAAAGTCAAAAAGTGGCATGCGTCCCTCCTTTTACCCCTAATGTCTGAAACCGCTTTCCATCAGTCCATCAGTGGGCACACCCACCGATCTGAACGCCGTGATGGTGGCCGCAGACCTGGTTCGGCTCGAATTCCGGCAGGCTGCCGGCCTTGATTAACCGGGCATTTTCCCTAACGGTTCCTTCAACGGCCCGGTAGACGGTAATGCCGTCGTTGTTGAGTTTTTTAAGGGCGCCGCCGCCGATCCCGCCCACGACGACCCCATCCACATTGCGCCCCCCCAGAGCGGTCATGGGATTGCAGGCACCGTGCTGATGGTCCTGATCCGGGTTTTCAAAAATTTCCACCGAATCCGTATCGATGTCCACAAAGACAAAAAAGGGGGCCGAACCGAAATGGCCGTGGACGTCGCTGTCTATCCCTTTGTTTTCAACTATCGGAAAAGCGATTTTCATTTTTCTGGATCTCCCTCATGCCATGCTAACCATTGCAGGGCATACGATTTATCTTAGACGGACAAAAGACAAGGTTGCCGGATGGAATCGATCATCGACGAACCACCCGCCGCATCCTTGTCGACGAATTTTGTTATATACCTCAATATTGAGGCTGCTTCAAGGCTTTCATGGCGGGTACGGCAGCTATTTCAGGCAGCGGATCAGAAAAGCAGAAAATGGAAGATATTGTTGCCTCGACACGGTCCGCATGCTATATGTTGAGTCTGATAATGACATTGGATCCTAAACTCGAACAAGGTCGAATGCCCCAATCCGTCTTATTCACCACCGTCGTCCCTGCACAAGCGGCCCCTTCCCCGCAACGATACCCAACGGCCATGAAACCGGAAGACCCGTCTGGCCCGGACCCGCATCATTGTATTGAACGGTCAATGGGACCGCCGGCAACCATCCATGATTTCCAGGAGGTGCGATGATTTCGTTTTCCACGAGCAAACGAAAAACCTTTGTGCTGGACACCAACATTATCCTTCATGACAGCTCCTGCCTCAACCAGTTTGACGAGCATGACATTGTCATCCCCATCGCCGTCATCGAAGAACTGGATCGTTTCAAGAAGGGAAATGAGATTTTGAACTGCAATGCCCGGGAGTTTGCCAGGGCCCTGGACGCATTGACCGGGGATCGCATCTTCAACGGCGGGATTCCCATCGGTCCCGGAAAAGGAAAAATCACCGTCTGCCTGGACCGGGAGTTTCACGACAAGCTCAAGACGAACTTCTCTCCGGACAAACCGGACCACCATATTCTCAACGCCGCCTATCACATCGCCTGTGAAAACGCCTTTGACCGCGTTTTCCTGGTCACCAAGGATGTCAATCTGCGCATGAAAGCCAAGTCCATCGGCCTGATGGCCCAGGACTACAGCACGGACCGGGTCCAGGCCCCGGCGGATATCTATAAGGGCACCCGGGTGGTGGAAGACATTCCCGCGGCTGTCATTGACCAGCTATACGCCAAGCCCTTCGAAATGGACGCCGATGTTCTGCAGGTGGCGGAACCCCTGCTCGCCAACGAATACCTGGTAATGAAAAACGGAAGCAAGTCAGCATTGGGCGTCTTTCTTCCCCAGACCCGAATCATCCGCCGCATCGACACCCAGGTCAGTTACGGCATCCGGCCCCGCAATGCCGAACAATGCTTTGCCATGGACGCCTTGACCAACCCGGAGGTGCCGCTGGTGACCATAACCGGCAAGGCCGGCACCGGCAAAACCCTTCTCGCCCTGGCGGCCGCCCTGGAAAAGAGGCGTTACTACCGGCAGATTTTCATCTCCCGGCCGTCGGTGCCGCTGAGCAACAAGGACATCGGTTTCCTACCCGGCGATATCCAGTCCAAACTGGACCCGTACATGCAACCCCTGTACGACAACCTGTCGATCATCGAAAACAACCAGACCGGAAAAAACGGCAACGGGCAGGGACGCCGGGTGAAGGAGTTGCTGGATGAGGAGAAGATCGTCATCACCCCGTTGTCCTACATTCGCGGAAGAAGCATCGTGAAAGTCTTTTTCATCGTGGATGAGGCCCAAAACCTTACGCCCCATGAGGTGAAGACCATTATCACCCGGGCCGGCGAAGGCACCAAGATCGTCCTCACCGGAGATATCTACCAGATCGATCATCCCTACCTGGACAGCCGGAGCAACGGGCTGAGCTACCTTATCGAAAAGATGAAAGGCCAGAACCTTTACACCCACATCAACCTGGAAAAGGGAGAGCGCAGCGAACTGTCGGACCTGGCCATCAGCCTGCTTTAAAAAAGGATTTAAGGCTGAAGGCCGACGGTTTTGAGACAAAAGATGTTCTGCCGATGGTCAACCAGCAAACCCGAAAACCCAACGAATTCAAGATGCAGTGTCCCCGATGCAACTACGAACAGGCTGACGATAACACCGAGTGCCCGAGCTGCGGCATCGTCTTTGCCAAATGGCGCCAGCGCAAGGCGGTGCCACGGCTTGGGCCGCCTGTTCCTCCGTCAACCGATCAAGAAGAAACGGAAGAGGCCGAATCCGGCATCCTTGCCGCCCTGCTGTTCCATATGCCGACCGATGTGAATCCCATTTCATGGGGCGCCCGCGCAGTGCTTCTGGCCATTCTCACCTGGTGGGGGATCAGGTTCATCTTCACCCCCATTGCTTCCGACGCCACGATGAGCAGTTTCTGGCACCTGGTCAATCTTCCCTTTCACGAGGCCGGCCATCTCTTTTTCCGCCCCTTCGGGCGGGTGATGACGTCCCTCGGCGGCAGCCTGATGCAGGTGCTCATGCCGGCCATATGTCTGGCGGTTTTCCTGGTAAAAACGCGCGATCCCTTCGCCGGATCCTTCTGCTTGTGGTGGATGGGCCAGAACTTCATCGACCTGGCGCCGTACATCAACGATGCCCGTTCGCTGAGCATGCCCCTGTTGGGAGGCAATGTCGGCAGCCGCTCTCCTTATGGGTTTCACGACTGGGAGTTTATCCTCAAGGAAACCGGCCTGATCCGCTTCGACCATACCATCGCCCGGATGTCCCACGGGGTGGGCGCGCTATTGATCATGGCGGCCGTAGTCTGGGGCGGTTTTCTGCTGTTTAACCATTATCGGATCCTGCGGACCCAGCCATCCGGCTGACATCCAATGCGAACCATCGCCGCGCCGGTACAACCCAAATAAATGCATGTGAGAACCCATGAAACCGGATGATGATCCAATCGAACCTGCCGATCGGGCGGATGCCGCCATTGCCATGATATCGCCCCTGCCCTTTGCCGCCGCTCCGCTGCCGGGCATCGGCGGGGGTATCAAAGCCACACCGGAACACTTTGTGGTCGAAGAGATTCTGCCCTATGCCGCCTGCGGCGAAGGCGAGCATGTCTATGTCACCTTTCGCCGAGCCGGATGGAACACCGCCGATGCTGCCCGAATCATGCAGAAAAACCTGGGCCTGGCCCCGTCTGACGTGGGTTGGGGCGGCCGCAAGGACAAAACGGCGGTGGTCGTGCAGACGCTTTCCTTCCGCTGCGGTGTCAATCATCCCCTTGCCGGCGTCGAGAAGGCACTGGCCGACCTGCCATTTGAGATTCTATCTATCGACCGTCATCGCAATAAAATCAAAACCGGCCACGTGGCCGCCAACCGCTTCACCGTCGTGGTCAGCCATCCCGAACCCGATGCCCTGCCCCGTGCTCTGGCTATTGCCGACCGATTGAAGCAGACCGGCGTACCCAACTTTTACGGCCCCCAGCGATTCGGCCACGGGATGCAGAACATCCACCGCGGATTCGCCCTTTTCTCGGCCGGGAAAAAGGGACGCAAGGACATGTTCATGGTGTCGGTGGTCCAGTCGGCGCTGTTCAACATATGGCTCAAGCAGCGCATGGAGGCCGGCGGTTACCGCAAGGTACTGGCCGGCGACATCGTAAAAAAGACCGACACGGGAGGCATGTTCACCGTCGAGGATCCGGCCATCGAATGCCGGCGCTTCACCGCTGGAGAAATTGTCACCACCGGCCCGATTTTCGGATTCAAAATGAAACCGGCCATGGATGCGGCCGGTGAAAAAGAAGCGGCGCTGTTAAAGCGGTTCAGCCTCACCCTGGAAGACTTCCGACCGTTCCGTTCACCGGGATCGCGCCGGGAAGCCATCCTGAACCCCGCGGATCTGACTCTCGCGGAAGTGGACGACGGGCTGCGCCTGACCTTCACCCTGCCGTCCGGAGCTTACGCCACAACCGTTCTGCGCGAATTCACCCGACCGTCTTAGCGGCCGGTGATCGATCATCCCCGAATCGACAGGAGGACGCCATGCAAAGACAGCTGATCAGTTCCGGGTCGCCATTTGAAAAACCCATCGGTTTTTCCCGCGCCGTGAGAGTGGGAAACACGATTGCCGTCTCAGGGACCGCCCCCATCGCCCCCGGCGGGGGCACGGCCTATCCCGGCGATCTCTACCGCCAGACCCTGGCGTGCATCGAGATCATCAAGGAGGCCATCGAAAAAGCCGGCGGCCGCCTGGAGGATGTCATCCGCACGCGCATCATGCTGGTCGACATCGCCCGCTGGCAGGAGGCGGCCAGCGCCCATGGAAAATTCTTCGGCGAGATCCGCCCGGCCAGCACCTTCGTGGAAGTGAGTCGCTTCATCGATGCGGACTGGCTGGTGGAGATGGAGGCGGATTGCGTGGTCGCGTAGGGGCAGGCCTTGTGCCTGCCCTATGCCTCGTGCCTGCTCATCAACAGGGTAACCACCAGGTCGAGGGCGCCCACGAGGGGTGCCCCTACGCCTGCCTGTTTCGTCATACCACGCCGGATGATTTTAATCATCGCACCCCTCCAGATTTCAAAATCCAATTCCAACCACCATGGATTTTGCGAGCCGTAGGGGCAGGCCTTGTGCCGTGCCCTTGCTCCAGGAGCCTGCCTTGTGCACGGTTGACCTTTTGCGTGCTTGAAACCATGCCGACTTTGTCATAAACTGATTAAAACAAACAACTGAAACAACAACTCTCGGAGATACCTCCATCATGCCCGATCCCATCGACACCTATTGGCAACTGCGCCTGGAAAGGTGCCAAAAAGCCCTGAAAAAAAATAACTTCGACGTATTCACCGCCGCCGACACCCAGACCGCCGGGGCCGTCTTCCAAAATGACATCCTCCCCGGAATCGAAGTTAAAACCGCCGCCTGGGGAGACTCCATGACCATGCTGGCCACCGGCGTGCTGGATGCCGTCAAATCCAACCCCGGTATCCAGCTGATCGACCCTTTTGACGCGCGGACGTCCCCGGAAGAACGGCTGGAGCGACGCCGGCAGGCCCTGCTGACCGACCTGTTTTTCACCGGGTCCAACGCCGTCACGGAAACCGGGGTGCTGGTCAACCTGGACATGGTGGGCAACCGGGTGGCCGGGCTTACCTTCGGGCCAACGCATGTAGTGCTGTTCATCGGCCGCAACAAAATCGTGCCGACCCTGGACGACGCCCTGCAGCGCGTCAAGAATGTCGCGGCCCCGGCCAACGCGATCCGGCATCCGGGCCTGAAGACACCCTGCATGAAAACGGCCGTGTGCATGGACTGCAGCAGTCCGGATCGGATCTGCAACACCTGGTGCATCACGGAAAAATGCTTTCCCAAAGGCCGCATCAAAATCATCCTGATCAACCAGGATCTGGGATTGTAGAAAAGGGATGGACGTTCGGTGAAGCGTTCAGGAAGTCAGAAGTCAGAAGTCAGAAGTCAGAAG
>JAHLLR010000129.1 GCA_020444075.1 Deltaproteobacteria bacterium | reverse complement strand
CTGCCGGTATTCTTCCAAAATGAAGATTTTGACACCCACTTTAAGGTATTCCACGAGTTGATGTCAAACAAGGTGTTTGAAATCCTGTTGGTGGCCAGTCCCTACGACGCCTATATCCTGGAAGAAGACGGCAGCCTGGCATCCAAGATCATCAACGAGTACCGCGGGCTGAACCTCAGCCGTCCGCCGCGGATCACCCAGGCGGCCACAGCCGCCCAGGCCATGGAAATGCTGGCCCAGAAGCCGTTCCACCTGGTTATCGCCATGCCCCATTTGGATGACATGGACGTCTTCGACCTGGGGCAGCAGATCAAACGCGCCCATGCCGACCTGCCGGTGGTGCTCCTGGCCCACAGCGTCAAGGGGATCTACCCGCCGCCGGAGGGCAGGGACATCTCCGGCATCGACCAGACCTTCATCTGGTCAGGTGATTCGGACCTGCTGCTGGCCATCGTCAAAAGCATGGAAGACCGGCTCAATGTGGCCGCCGACACCCAGAAAGCCATGGTGCGAGTCCTGATTCTGGTGGAGGATTCTCCCCTGTATACCTCTTATTTTCTGCCGCTGATTTACAAAGAGGTCGTCAACCAGACCCAGGAAGTGCTGGAAGAGAGCTTGAATCAGGAGCACCGCCTGCTCAAGATGCGCGCCCGGCCAAAAATTCTGGTGGCCGAGAGTTACGAGCAGGCCATGTCCCTGTTTCGGCAATACGGTGAGTACCTGTTCGGCATTATCTCAGACACCCGCTACCCCAAAGACGGCCAGGTCACGGCCGACGCCGGCTACGCGTTCTTGAGCGAGGTTCGCCGGGCGATCCCGGACCTGCCGCTTCTGCTCATCAGCAACGAGCCCCGGAACAAGGATCTGGCCGCACGGGTCCCGGCGGCCTTTCTGGACAAGAACAGTGACGAGCTGCTGGCCGAAATCCACCAGTTCTTTTTGGATGCTCTGGGATTCGGCGACTTCGTCTTCCGGCGTCCCAACGGCAGCGAAATCGCCCGTGCCGCCAATCTCAAAGCCCTCGAGGAGATCCTGCCGACCGTACCCGATGAATCCCTGCTCTATCATGCCACCCGGAACCGTTTCTCCAACTGGATCATGGCCCGCGGTGAAATCGCCATGGCCTCGCGTCTGAGAAAGGCCAAGGCCGCCGATTTTTCCGGAGCAGACGACATCCGGCAGTACATCATCACCCATATCCACGCCCTTCGCAAATGGCGCCAGAAAGGTGTGGTGGTGCATTTCAATTCCAGGGACTACGACCCCGGCATCTCCGATTTCGTAAAGATCGGCACCGGATCCCTGGGGGGGAAAGCCAGAGGCCTGGCCTTCGTGTCCAACCTGCTGCGCCGGTCCCTCCACCTTCAGGAACGCTACCCGGATGTCACCATCCAGGTGCCTCAGACCCTGGTGATCACCACAGAAGGATTCGACGCCTTTGTCTCCCACAACGGGCTGGAACCGTCAGCCATGGCGAATGATTCGGATGACCGGATCGCCAAGGCGTTTCTCGGGGGGGAAATGCCCCCCTGGCTGGCGGATCAATTGAAACAATTCCTGGAAGCCGTTCACCAGCCCTTGTCAATCAGGAGTTCGGGCCTGCTCGAGGATGTCCACAACCACCCGTTCACCGGCCTTTACAAAACCTACATGGTTCCCAATAACCATGCGGATTTTTCCGTCCGCTGCAACCAGTTGATCACCGCCGTGAAGCTGGTATACGCCTCGACCTGGTTCCGGGACCCGAGACGGTTTTTAAGCGGCACCGCTTACCGGATCCGGAGGGACCAGATGGCCGTGATCATCCAGCAGCTGGTGGGCCGCCGGTACGGCAGGTTCTTCTACCCGGACATCTCCGGCATCGCCCAATCCAACAATTTTTATCCGGTGGCGCCGTTGAAGGCGGAGGACGGGGTGGCACGCATCGTCATGGGGTTTGGCCGGGGCATCCCCGAAGGCGAACCGTCGCTTCGATTTTCGCCGGCCTACCCCCAGGTGCTGCCCCAGTTTTCCAACATCGAAGACATCCTGGCCAACGCCCAGCGCCAGTTCTGGGCCCTGGGCATGGAGGGCGTTCCGGACGGCCTCTACTTTGAACGGGGCGTCAATGTGGAGCAGCGCCACCTTGACGATGCCGAGGCCGAAGGACCGGTTCAGCGCCTGGCCGGGACCTACGTTCCTGCCGAACACCGCATCCGGGACACCGTCAATATCCCCGGCTGCCGGGTGCTCACCTTTGCGCCGGTACTCAAATATGACAGCTTCCCGCTGCCCGGACTGCTCAAAGATCTGCTTGCCATGGGCCGGCATGGCATGGGCTGCGCCGTTGAGTTCGAATTTTCCATCAACCTGACCGGCGACACCGATCATAAGGGGACGTTCAATATTCTCCAGATGCGCCCCATGTCCGCCGGGGAGGATCTGCATGATGTGGAAGTGACGGATGAGGATGCGGCCAATGCCTTGTGCTGCTCCACCCAGGCCCTGGGCCATGGCCGCAAACAAACCATTGCCGACATCGTCTTCGTCAGGCCCGAGACTTTCGACCCCAAGGACACAGTGGAGATTGCCCGGTCGATCGCTGCAGTCAACCAGAACCTGCTGAAGGAAAAACGACCCTACCTGCTGATGGGTCCGGGGCGATGGGGATCCTTTGACCGATGGCTGGGCATCCCGGTAAAATGGCATGACATCGATGGCGTGGGAGCGATTGTGGAAATACGCAACGCCATGCTGAAAGCCGACCCATCCCATGGATCCCACTTTTTTCAACATATCACCGCCAACGGGATCCCCTACCTGACGGTCTCCGAAGGAAACGGCGACTTTATTCGTTGGGACACCCTGCAGGCCCTTCCGATCGTATTTTCCGACCACCATCTCAACCATGTGCGTTTGGATCAGCCCTTGATTCTCAAATGCGATGGCAGACATTCGCGGGCGGTTGTCCTGCTGGAAGAGCACGTTACCGGATGATGACCCGTTTCTTCAAGCTGCCGGTACTTTTCCTGGTGATCCATGCCCTTCTCGTCGCCGCATGCAGCCCGCTGGCCCCCCACCGTGCCGTGCCCCCGTCGCTCCAGACGACGCAGTTGACCGACGCCGAACAGATCGCCGGTGAAACCCTGGCCTATCTCATGGAGGTCGTCCTGGGCCAGGCAGGGGACCCGGCGGAACGCGCCGCCTGGGCCACCCGGGGGCTCAACCTTCCCCTGGACTTCGACCTGGTTTCCAGGCGCATGTTCGGACCGGTACCCCTTCGGGCAGAGCTGATGGTGCTGGACACCAACATCTTAGGCCTTTCCGAGGTGCTGTATCACTACGACCGCCGTCTGAATCTCTTCAAGGGAAAAAGAGAACACGACAGCCTCTATCCCTGCGTGGAGCTCATGGCCACGCGCTTGTTTCTGGTCCACAAGCTCAACCACGGGGAGAAAGTCGGCCTGTCAGCGATGATCCGTTGTAAAGGGTTGTTCGCCCCGGGCAGCCGTGATGCCCATGAGGCCGAACTGGCCGCCATGAACCTCACCGAAACGGAATTCAGCTTCCTCAAGGCGGTATTTCAATCGGAGCCCGCCTTTTTGCGGTACATGGAGCATCCGTTTCTTGTCAGTACCTTGCGGAGAATCGGCGCGGCGGAACAGGACGCCTTCACCCTGTCGGCGGACCAGTCTGCCAATTACCGCCGGTGGGCATGCCCTGCACGCAAGCCGCTGCAACAATCACTGGTCACCATCGCCATTCTGCCGTCCATGAATCCCATGTTCGAGGCATCACCCGGACCGGCCGGGGCCGTGACCCCCTCCCGTGAATATCAAGTCATACTGGATCATCTCAAAAAAGCCATATTGGAAGGGCTGGCTCGAAAGCGCCTGGATTCCGGCCAGACCGATTCTACCGTCCGGCTCCCGGTTTTTTTCACGCCGGAAAGGCCAATGGCCATCCATCCGGGAAATGCCGGCCGGGTTATTGAAGATATTTGCCCGAAGGCGGATTTCACGCTGATTTTATTAGGTAAAAATGTCTATCGCGCCATTTACATTGATCCTGAGAACGATATTTATCCCCACGAGAAACGGATCTACCTGGACGTCGACGATATCCGGTATCAACAGATCGACGACGAAATCGATACCATCGTCAATGCCGTTTTGCCGGCCCTGACCGCCGCCGCATCAGATCCTGTTCCCGAATCCCGCCTCCACCGCCTGAAACCGTCTCCCGTGTTATAATTCTTCACTAAAGGAAATCCGAAAACCGGCGATACAATATTCAATGAACCACAATGGTCGCCAACGGCGATTCGCCTATCGCCCACATGCACCGACTGGCTGTCACCACATAAAGGAGCACTGGCCATGGATAAAAAAAAGGAAATCGTCTTTTTCGACGACCTGGGTTTCGGGTGGCTGCTGGAGGCAGATACCCTTCGAAAATTACGGGATAAGGAATCTATCGAACAGGTACTGATCCAGCGGTCTCTGGCCGAACTGCTTCGCAAAAGAAAGCCCCTGTGACACCGGGGCCGCCCATCTGTCCAGGATCCATTTTCCACGGCACCCCCATCCCATTTTGCCGGTTCACCCCCGGCAGCCAACGCCGAGCGCCCCTTTCAGTTCTTTGAACCGCGATAGCGAGCGCATTCCCCGCGGCTTACTGCGGGGAATCTTCAATTGAGAGATCTCTCGTCGAACATCACCCATACCCATTGGGCGGGTTCGAAGCACGCTGCACCCGGCTGACGAAGCCTTTGGGATATTTCGTGCAATCCACGGCTGGTCCCGTTTTCCTCTGGTCCCGTTTTCCTCTTGAAAAAAAAAGTGATTGCGCTACTGTGGACGCTATGAAAGATACAATCCGAAACTTGGTATGGGTCTTTTTCCTGACCGTGGTGGTTGCCTCTCCGAAGCCGTTGTGGGGCCAGGACGCAAAGGCTTCCGACAAGCTGGCGCTGGTCCGGGCGGTCATGTGCGAGAGCATTCAGGAATACGCGCCAGCCAACCCGGCCGTCGTTTTTTCCATAGAACTGGGCCGGGTATCCTGCTTCACGGAATTCGACCCGGTGCCCGAAAAAACCTACATTCAGCATAAATGGTATCAGAACGACCACCTGGTCACCGAAAAGCGGTTGACCATCAACCCGCCCCGATGGGCGTCGTTCACCAGCGTACAGCTCCGGGAATCGGACAAGGGGCCCTGGCGGGTTGAGGTTACTGATGAAAATGACAACCTCATGCGCACCCTGCGCTTCAGCATAACGGACTGACCCCCATGGAGCCGTTGATTCAATTTCATACCGGACTGCGCTGGCAGGACGTCGTCGACATCCTGCTCAACAGTTATATCCTGTTCAGGCTTTACGTGCTGTTTCGGGGTACCAGTGTGATCCGGATGATCGGGGCCATTGCCATGCTCTGGATGCTGGAGCGGATGGCGGTGAACATGGGCCTGATCGTCACCAGCTGGGCCATGCAGGGTATCATCGCCGCGGCCGCCCTGATCGTCATCATCGTCTTTCGCAACGAAATTGCCAGCGTGTTGCAAACCCGCGACTTCAAATCATTTTTCTGGGGTATTCCCCAGCGTCAGATCCAGACCCCGGTGGACATCATCGTGGAGAGCGTCTACGAACTGGCCCGCCGCAAGCTGGGTGCACTGATCGTCCTTCCGCTGCAAAAAGGCATTGAAACGGTTGTGCAAAGCGGTATTCCCTGGGAGGGCAAGCTATCGCGGGAAATGCTGCTGAGCATTTTCTGGCACGGCACACCGGTGCATGACGGCGCCACGATAGTCCAGGGGGATCGAATCGTGGAGGTCGCCGCCATCCTTCCGCTCTCGAAAAGAAACGACCTGCCTTCCTACTTCGGCACCCGGCATCGCGCCGCCGTCGGGTTGGCCGAGCAGAGCGATGCCGTGGTCATCGTGGTTTCCGAAGAACGAGGCCGGGTCACGGTGTTCAAGGACGAATCGATCATCCCCATCAACGACAACATCGAGCTGGACCGGGTGCTGCGCAAACACACCGGCGAGATAACCACCTCCAATGGCTTGAAACGGCAGGTGCTTGAACTGGGCGTGGCCGCCATGGTCTGCCTGGCCAGCATCACAGGCATCTGGTTCAGTTTTGCCCGGGGACTCGAGACCCTGGTGACCCTGGAAGTTCCCGTCGAATTCATGAATCGGGACCCCAAGATGGAGATTTTTTCGGCATCGGCCAGCAGCGTCAGGCTTCAGCTCAGCGGCTCGGGGACCCTGATCAAATCCATTCGCCCCGACCAGGTCAAAGTAAAACTCAACCTGGCCAATGCGGTGGCCGGAAGAAATCAGGTGCCCATCGCCCGGGACAGCATCGCCCTGCCGCCGGGAATTCAGCTCAAACAGGTGGATCCCCAGGCCCTGGAGGTCAACCTGGACATACCGGTTGAAAAAACCCTTCCCATTCAGGCGGACTGGACCGGCAAGCTGTCCGAAAGACTGATCCTGGAAGATGTCCGCATGGTGCCGGACAGCGTCAAGGTGGTGGGCGGCAGCCTGATGCTCAAAGACATTCAGACCATATATACCGAAAAAATCCCCCTGGAGGGCATCACCACCGGCGGCACGGCAACGGTGAGTCTAGTGCTTCAGCCCTCATCGCTGAAGTTGGAAGACGGCGCCAGAAACCGCATTGACGTGATCTATAAGGTTAAAAGGCGCCCGGCCGCCTCATCCTGACGCCACGACCGACCATTGCAGATCCATGAGCCAGCTCTCACGCGTGCCGACCGGCTTTTTCCACCCGTTCAATAGGAGAAGGGAACCCCATGTCTTTTTCGAGTGTCGCTGACACCCGCACCGCCCTGGAAACAGCCGGATACATCTGCACCCGTGAAATTGCCACGGTCGTATTTCTGGCCGCCTGCACCCAAAAGCCGGTCCTGGTCGAGGGGCCTGCCGGGGTGGGCAAAACCGAACTGGCCAAAGCCGTTTCCCACAGCCTCAACCGGCAGATGATCCGCCTTCAGTGCTACGAGGGGCTGGACGAAGCCAAGGCCCTGTATGAATGGGAATACGCCAAGCAGCTGCTCTATACCCAGATCGTCAAGGACAAAATCAGCGAGGTGGTGTCCGGTGCCGCCAACCTCCCCGACGCGGTGGACTGCATCGCCGGCCAGGAAGATGCCTTCTTCTCCGAGCGGTTCATGCTGCCGCGCCCCCTGCTGAAAGCCATCCGGTCCGATGCACCGGTGGTGCTCCTGGTGGATGAGGTCGACAAATCCGATCCGGAATTCGAAGCTTTTCTGCTGGAGGTGCTCAGCGACCACCAGGTCACCATTCCCGAACTGGGCACCTTGAAAGCCGTCCATATTCCCTTCGTAGTGCTCACCTCCAACAGCTATCGGGATATGAGCGACGCCCTCAAGCGCCGCTGCCTGCACCTGTATATCGACTACCCGGACGTGCAGACGGAATTGGCCATCGTCCGCAAAAAGGTACCCGGCATTGCCGACGGCCTGGCCCGCCAGATGGTGGACGCCATGGCCCGCATCCGCCGCATGGATCTGAAAAAAATCCCCAGTATTTCCGAAACCCTGGACTGGGCCCATGCCCTGATCGCCCTTCAGGTGGAGACCCTCTCCCCGCAGGCGGTGGCCGACACGCTGAACGTCATCTGCAAGCACAGGGAAGACGCCCGCCAGGTCCGGGATCAGGCCAGGCAGGTTGTCAACTTCAGCTGAATGATCGACCTGATTTTACAATTCGTGGCCTGCGCCCGGGCCGCGGACCTGCGGATCTCCACCGCCGAGGTGCTGGATTGCCTGGCCCAGATCCCCCTGGTGGACCTGCTGGATGAACGGCAGGTAAACGCCGTCATGCGGGCCAATTTCGCCAAGAGCCGACGGGAGCAGCATCGTTTCGACCACCTTTACCATCTCTTTTTCCATGAACTCCAGGTCGATGAGGACGTGGCCGATGCCGGTTCCCTGGCAATTCACAGCGACGCCATCCGGGACAGCCTCAAGGCGGTCGAAGGTAGCCATCCCGAACTGGCGGCCATTTCCGATTTCATTGCCGGTGATCCGTCGGCCTATCTGCAGCTGCTCCGGGAGATCCAGACCGACGGTGACAGCCGGCGCCAGGGACCGGGAAGCAACCTGGGTGCGCTGGTGCGCCGGTTTCCGGTGCTGCGTGCCCTGGATCGCGCAGCCGAGCTGGTGGATCGTTTTCTGGCCGGTCATCGGGATGAGATTCACTGGGAAACCCGCCAGCAGGTTCAGCGGCACCTGAAACGGCGAATGGCCGTCGCCCGCAACCTGCTCACCCGTGAGGAGGTGCCGGACACGCCCCTGATCCGCAAGCAGCCGACCGGTGACGAACGCAAAAAGGGGATAGGGGATCTTGCCTTCAACGCCCTTTCCCCGTCCGAGGTTATCCGGCTGCGCGAGACCATCGCCAGTCTGGTGAGAAAATTGAAGGACACGGCGGACCTGCGGTATGCGGCCAGAAGCCGGGGCATACTGGATGCGAAAAAGACCCTGCGGCGGGCCGCCCGATACCAGGGGGTGCCGGTGGAGATCGTCTTCAGGAAAAAGCCCCCGCGTAAAGCGAGGCTTGTCGTCCTTTGCGACATCTCCGGTTCGGTCTGGTCATCGGCCCGGTTCATGCTCAACATGCTCTACTCGCTGCAGGAATGTTTCGACCGGGTCAGAAGCTTCGTCTTTGTGGCCGAAGTGGCCGAGGTGACCCGTTTTTTCGAAAACCACACCGTGGACCGGGCCATTGAAAAAGTGCTCACCGAAGCCGGCATCGATTACAGCGCCTCCACGGATTACGGGTTGATGCTGCGCCAGTTTCGCCGCCTTCACATGGATGCCGTCAACAAGAAAACCACAGTCATCGTCATCGGCGACGGCCGCTCCAACTATGCCAACCCCGAAGTCCGGATCGTAGAGGAAATCCGCAGCCGCTGCCGCCGCCTGATCTGGCTCAACCCGGAGACGGAGCAATTCTGGTATACCGGCGACAGCGAGATGCGAACCTACCAGTCCATCTGCAACGAAGTGCGCCCATGCGGCAACCTGAATCAGCTTTCCGCGTTTATCAAGGACCTGATGCTATGACCGATCCAACCCGCGGCGACTTGCCGACCGAACGGTTGTCATGCCCACGACGTCTTGCGGCAACGGCGAATGGGAAGTCCTGAAGGGTCAACCGAGATGTAATGAATTCGGGGTGGGAACCGTTGGGAAGGTGCATGCAGTCAGCGAGCGGGAAAACGAATAGGAGTCGCGGGGGTGTATGTTTTCAAAGGCGATCACAACGGTTTGAGGGCCGTCATGATGCGGTGTCTGCGTGCACTTCTCATGCAGACACCGCCCTCAACCCCTGGCGTTGGCGGCGGGGAAAAAGATGACGCGGTCGGAATACCCGGGAGTTGAAAGAACTTTGCCCGGAGGCTGTTGGTCCAAGGCCCTCCTGTCTTTTTCGGAATATGAACGGCGTAGGTGAACCGCCGGCGACTTATCAAGCTTCGCCGGCCGCCGTTATCGTATGCATATTGGCCACGCAATTTCATCTTTCATAATAGAAAATGCTCAGAATAAACGGACGAGGAGGATCGCGTCCTATTTGGAAGAACCACCGCTGCCGCTGCCCGATCCGCCGCTGCCGCTTCCCGATCCGCCGCTGCCGCTGCCCGATCCGCCGCTGCCGCTGCCCGATCCGCCGCTGCCGCTGCCCGATCCGCCGC
>JAHLLR010000128.1 GCA_020444075.1 Deltaproteobacteria bacterium | reverse complement strand
ATTCGGTGGAAAACGCCCCGATCTGGGAGACACACAGCCTGGACCCGTCGGGGCGTATTTTCATTGACGAGGAGCGCTATCTGAAGTTCGGCGCGGGGATGGGCAAAATGCCGGGCGTGGGACGCATGGTCACACGAGGGCCTTACGAAGTGATCGAAGATATGCATATGCCCACCGGTAATTTTGTCCTGCGCATCGGCAGTGTCGGTGTGGACCATACGGTCGTCTGGCGCGGCACCCGCACCAACCTGAGCGCGGTGGCCCCCCATGCGGCGGTAAAATTTTCTGCCAGACCGGTATCGTTATTGTACCGCTATTGGCGGCACTTTTCCCCGCACGCGGCAACACCCTCGATGGTCGACCCAATGAAAGAATAACCGAAAAAGCAAAACCAACCGGAAAGAAAGCATACGTGTTCATATGGCCAATAGCGATCCAGCAAAAGCCAGCAGCGGCACCCCGGCATTGGTAACCCTCAC
The DNA here is from genome assembly GCA_020444075.1 of Deltaproteobacteria bacterium. Taxonomy (GTDB): domain Bacteria; phylum Desulfobacterota; class Desulfobacteria; order Desulfobacterales; family Desulfosarcinaceae; genus Desulfosarcina. Next base: position 9,459 of record JAHLLR010000128.1, on the reverse strand, counting down.
CGCCAAAGTGGTCATGGTGGTGGCGGTGAGTTTGAGTCTTTATCAGCTCTACACCGCCGGCATCGCGGCGCTTACGGCCCTGGTCCAGCGATCCATCCATCTGGGTGCTATCTTGACACTGACCTTTCTGCTCAGACCGCCGTTTCTCGGCGCCCGCAAGGATCGGATCAATTTCTGGGTAATTATGGACTGGGTGCTAGCAACGGCATCGATCGGGTGCACGGCCTACATTTGCATCAACCTCACCGAAATTTTCGAGCGTCAGGGGGACTGGCTGCCGGCAGACTTGATGGTCGGCATCGTCGGCACGATGCTGGTTCTGGAAGCCTGCCGGCGGGTCATCGGTAGGGTTATGACCGGTATCTGCGTCGTGGCCATGCTCTATGCCTATTTCGGGCCATGGATGCCCGAGCTGATCATCCACAAAGGCTACTCCATCGAACGAATCACCACCACTCTGTGGCTGACCACCGAAGGCATTTTCGGCCTGCCCATCGGTGTGGCGGCCACCTTTGTTTTCGTATTCGTCCTGTTCGGCGCCTTTCTGGAATCCACCGGCGGCGGCAATTTTTTCATCGAACTGGCCTACGCCCTCACCGGACGTTTTTCCGGCGGGCCGGCCAAAACCTCGGTGGTAGCCTCGGGTTTCATGGGATCGGTGTCGGGCTCTGCCGTCGGCAACGTGGTGGCCACGGGCTCCTTTACCATTCCCATGATGAAAAAAGTCGGCTACCGGCCGCATGTGGCCGGGGCCATCGAAGCGGCCGCCTCCACCGGCGGGCAGCTCATGCCGCCGATCATGGGCGCCGGCGCTTTTCTCATGGCCGAATTCACCAACACCAGCTATCTGACCATCATCAAGGTGGCCCTGGTGCCGGCGATCATGTACTACGTCACCGTCCTGTTCTTCGTCCACTACGAAGCCAAAAAATACGGCCTTGAAGGCCAGCCCAAAGAGAGCCTGCCCCGGGTGGGCAAGGTGCTCAAGGAAGGGCTCCATTTCATTATTCCCGTGCTGATCCTCATCTACGTGCTGGTCAACAATTACTCGCCCATGATGGCCGGTTTCGTGGCCGTCATCAGTACGCTGGCGGCCAGCCTGGCCGCCAATACCGTTCGCTGGGCGGTAGCACCACAAATAGGGGGAATGGAAAAAAAACGACCCTCCTCCGTGGTCTTTTGCCTGAATGAGTTGAAAAGTATAGTGAAGGCACTGGAAAAAGGGGCTAAGAGCGCCATCATGGTGTCGGTGGCCTGCGCCGCCGCCGGCATTATCGTGGGCATGGTCACGCTGACCGGCATGGGCTTGAAATTTTCCAGCCTGGTGCTGGACCTGAGCTATGGGATTGAATTGCTGGCCATCCTGCTCATCGGCGCTGCATCCCTGGTTCTGGGCATGGGCCTGCCGGTTACAGCCAGCTATATCGTTCTGGCCACTCTGGCCGGGCCGGCCCTGCTTGACATGGGCGTTCCGCTATTGGTCAGCCACATGATCGTTTTCTGGTACTCCCAGGACGCCAACGTCACCCCGCCGGTGAGCCTGGCCAGTTTCGCCGGTGCCGGAATTGCCGGTGCCAATCCCATGCGTACGGCCTTTACTTCCTGGAAACTGGCCAAGGGGCTCTACATCATTCCCATCATCATGGCCTACCGCCCCCTGCTGGGCATGGGGGCCGGTTATGAACTGCTGCACTGGCAGGTGGTGGTGACCATGATCGCCACCATGCTGGGACTCATCGCCTTCGCTTCGGCCATTGAGCGCTATTTCATCCGCCGGACCACCTGGCCGGAGACAATGCTGTTCTGGATTGCCGCCGCCGGCCTTTTCTGGCCCCAGTACTGGGCCGATGGGGTGGGTCTTGCCGCATTCGCTGCGGCCGTTGCCATGCAGAAACGGTCGCCTGCCACCCGTTAACCCGATGGCGCTCCTTTTTCTTCAGGATATATTTCCCTTGATTTTAAGTCCCGCTTAATTTACCCCCTACTATTCATTTTATTTTTCGGCCGTTTTTCGGTTCTGGGCCGAAAAAATCACTGCTTCGTTTGGGCAAAAGCCACCGGAAAGGGGAGCACCATGGGCGGATTGTTTGGCGTTGTTTCAACATCGGACTGCGTATCCGATCTTTACTACGGAACCGACTATCATTCCCACCTGGGCACCCGCCGCGGCGGCATGGCCGTATGCAACGACACGGACATCCAGCGGGCCATCCACAATATCGAAAACAGCTATTTCCGCACCAAGTTCGAAGCGGAGCTGAACCGTTTCCACGGCCATTTCGGCATCGGCGTGATCAGCGACACCGATCCCCAACCCCTGATCGTGGGCTCCCACATGGGCACCTTCGGCATCGTCACCGTGGGCAAGATCAACAACCAGGAGGCGCTCGTCCAGCGGGCCTTCAAGCGCCGAAGCTACTTTTCCGACACCACGGCCGGCGAGGTGCATCCCACCGAAGTGGTGGCCATGCTGGTATGCGAAGCCGACAGCTTCGTGGACGGCATCAAAAACGCGCAGGAAGTCATCGAAGGTTCCTGCTCGATGCTTCTGCTCACCGACCAGGGCATCTTTGCCGCCCGCGACCGGCTGGGGCGAACGCCGCTGACCATCGGTTGCCGCGACGGTGCCTTTGCGGTCAGCTCCGAAACCTGTGCCTTTCCCAACCTGGGCTACGAAGTGGATCATTGCCTTGGCCCCGGCGAAGTGATCCGGATGAGCCCGGACGGCTGGGAGCAGCAGACACCTCCCGGCGAACGCATGCAGGTCTGCGCCTTCCTGTGGGTCTACTACGGCTACCCGGCATCGGAGTATGAAGGCATCAACGTGGAGGACGTGCGCAATCGTTGCGGTGCGGCCCTGGCCAACAATGACGGCACAGTGGTGGATTTCGTCGGCGGCATCCCGGACTCGGGCATCGGCCACGGCATCGGCTACGCCAACCAGCGCCGGCTGCCCTACCGGCGTCCCTTCGTCAAGTATACCCCCACCTGGCCGCGCAGCTTCATGCCCCAGAACCAGAAGATGCGCGATCTGGTGGCCCGCATGAAACTGATCCCCGTTCGCCAGCTCATCGACGGCCAGCGCATCCTTTTCTGCGAGGACTCCATCGTAAGGGGCACCCAGCTGCGGGAAAACATACAGGTACTGTTCGAATACGGCGCCAAAGAGGTTCACATGCGTCCGGCATGCCCCTGCCTGATCCACCCCTGCGAGTTTCTCAACTTCTCCACCTCGCGCTCCACCCTCGACCTCGCCGGCCGCACGGCAATCAAGGCATTGGAGGGAGCCGAGGATCGGCACCTGGATGAATATGCCCGCCACGGCTCTGAAAGGAATCTGGCCATGATCGACCGGATCAGGGAGAAGCTGCACCTGACGACCCTCCAATACCAGCGTATGGACGACCTGGTGGCAGCCATCGGCCTGCCAAAGGACCAGCTGTGCACGCACTGCTGGGACGGAACGAGTTACACCTAAAATGTTCTCGGCCTTCTTGCATCAGTTCTGAAGCCATAACAACGATGGGGACTTTTTACGAGTCCACCAATCTGAAACCTTTGTATGTAGATGGCTTATTTTAAATAAAAACTTCGCAAAGACGCCATTGAAAAATTCAGGATTGACTTGATATACCGTTTGGTATATCAACGATTTCATGAAATCCGCCATCCCCCCCCGGTCCGAACGCACCCGGCAATTGATCATTGAATCCGCCGCCCCCATCTTCAACAAAAAGGGCTATGCCGGTACCTCCATGTCCGACCTTACCACGGCCACGGGCCTGACCAAGGGCAGCATTTACGGCAACTTCAAGGACAAGGACGATGTGGCTGTGCACGCCTTTCAGCACAACATCGACCTGATTTTCGATTTCTTTTCCAAGGAACTCAAGGCTGCCGGGTCGACCTGGGACAAACTGCTGGCCTACCCCCGCGGCTTTCGCAAAATCTACCGCATGATCCTTTCCTACGGCGGATGTCCCATTCTCAACACCGCCGTAGAGGCCGACGATACCCACGCCGTACTGCGCAAGATGGCCGTGGATGTCCTGGCGAAATGGAAAAATAGCATCATTTCCCTGATCACCGACGGCATCGATGAGGGCGTCATTGATCCGGCAACAGATGCCGCAAAAAGCGCCGAGATCCTCATCGCCCTCATGGAAGGGGGTAGCGTCCTGTCGAAAGTCACCGGCGAGGAATCCTATATGCTCAATGCCATCGACATGGCGGAAGAGAAGATTACCGACATGCAGCGGCCAACATGAACCATTACATATACCTATCGGTATAAAAATGTAAATCACACCAAAGGAGACGACCATGACCGATGTCTACGAAAAACTGGCCAAGCACCTGGACAACCTGCCGGCCGGCTACCCGAGCACCGAATCCGGTGTTGAGTTGCGGATTTTAAAACGGTTGTTCGCTCCCGAAGAAGCCGACATCGCCATGACCCTGACCATGATGCCCGAATCGGCGGCCGCTGTTGCGGCACGCACCGGCAGGGACGAAGAGGAATTGGCCGAATCCCTGGAGGAGCTGGCCAAAAAAGGTCTGATTTTCAGGATTTCCAAAAAAGGCGCAAATCTTTACAGTGCCGCGCAATTTGTCGTGGGCATCTGGGAGTATCATCTCAACAGCCTGGACGAGGGGCTGGTCCGCGATGTCAACGAATATATGCCTGCCTTGCTGAAAAAAGGCTGGGTCAATGTCAAGACCAAGCAGATGCGGGTGGTACCGGTAACGAAGAGCATCTCCGCCGGCATGGCGGTAACGCCCTATGAAGCAGCCGAAGCGATCATCAACGCCCAGTCCAAAATCGTGGTCTCCCCCTGCATCTGCCGCAAAGAGCAGAAAATGGTGGGCAAGGGGTGCGACAAGCCCCAGGAAGTGTGCCTGGCCTTTGGCGCGGGCGCTTACTACTATGAGCAGAACGGACTGGGCCGGTCCATTGATAAGGCCGAAGCCCTGGACATTCTCAAAGCCGGTGTCGACGCCGGACTGGTGCTCCAGCCGGGCAACCAGCAGAAACCCATGAACATCTGCATGTGCTGCGGCTGCTGCTGCGGCATTCTTAAAAACATGAAAACCCTGGACAAGCCGGCCCGGGCAGTGCACACCAATTACTACGCCCAGGTGGATGGCGACCGGTGCACCGCCTGCGAAGCCTGTGTGGAGCGTTGCCAGATGGACGCCATCACCGTCGAGGAATCCGCTCAGGTCAACCTGGACCGCTGCATCGGCTGCGGCCTGTGCGTCACCGACTGCCCCACCGAGGCCATCACCCTCAAGCAGAAAGCCGAGGAGAGCCGTTACCTGCCTCCGAAAAATGTATTCGAAACCTACATGAACATCGCCCAGGAACGGGGGTTGATGTAAGGAAACAGTCATGGCCCGATGGCAGAAAACCGGCTGTGTGCTGTGCGCCCAGAACTGCGGACTTGAGGTCCAGGTGGCCGGCAACCGCATGGTCAAGGTGCGGCCCGACAAGGCCAACCCCCGCAGCCGGGGCTATGCCTGTCGCAAGGGGCTCAACGTGGCCCATCACCAACACCACGCCGATCGGCTGACCCACCCGCTGAAGCGCACCGATGCCGGATTCGAGCGTATCTCGTGGGAGCAGGCGATCAGTGAGATTTCCCAAAAGCTCATGGCGGTGGTGGGCCAGCACGGTCCCCGATCCTACGCCTACATGGGCGGCGGGGGCCAGGGCTGCCACTTCGAGGCGGCATTCGGCCGCACGCTGATGAAGCTGCTGGGCTCCCAGTACCACTACAACGCCGTTGCCCAGGAACTGACCGGCTATTTCTGGGCCTGCGGCCGCCACACCGGCCGGCAGACCGATTTTCACATCCCCGATGAACCCCGCGCGGACATGCTGCTGGCCGTGGGGTGGAATGGCATGGAAAGCCATCAGATGCCCCGGGCCCCCCTGGTGCTCAAGGAATTTTCCCGGAACCCGGATAAACTGCTGGTGGTCATCGACCCCCGGCAGTCCAGGACCGCGAGCCTCGCCGACATTCACCTGCCCGTCAGACCGGGCACCGATGCCCTGATGGTGCGGGCCATGATCGCCATCATCCTGGAAAACGGCTGGGAAAACCGGGCATATATCCAGGACCACACCACCGGCTTCGACCGGGTCCGCCCCTGGTTTGAAAATTTTGCGGTAGAAGAAGCGCTGGCCGTGTGCGGCCTCGACGTCAACCCGGTGGTCGACCTGTGCCGCGAACTGGGCCGGCGCCGCTGGTGCCTGCACACCGACCTGGGCATCTACATGAACCGTCACAGCACCCTGGCATCCTGCCTGTACAACCTTCTGCTGGCCGTATGCGGGCGCCTGTGCGTGCCCGGCGGCAACGTCATCCCGGGCAAGTTCATTCCCATCGGCACCCACACCGACGAACGGGATCCCCAGAACTGGCGAACCGTGGCCACCGATTTTCCCATCCTCATGGGCTATTCGCCGCCCAACGTACTGCCCGAAGAAATCCTCAGCGATCACCCGGACCGCATCCGGTCCGTGATCGTCTGCGCCAGCAACCCCCTGCGTTCCTACGCGGACACGACCGCCTACGAAAAGGCGTTCGATCGCCTGGACCTGCTCGTCACCATCGAACTGGCCATGACCGAGACAGCCCGGCTCTCCCACTACGTTCTCCCGGCACGCTCCGGCTACGAATCCTGGGACGGCACCTTCTTCACCTGGACCTGGCCGGAAATTTTCTTCCAGATGCGCCGTCCCATCATCGAACCCGACGGCGAGCCCCTGGAGTGCGGAGAAATCTTCACGCGCATCGCCGATGCTATGGGTCTGATTCCCACGCTCCCCGAAGCCCTTTACCAGGTTGCTAAAAAGGACCAATTCGCCTTTGCCGTGGAGTTGATGACCCTGGCTCGGTCCACCCCCGGCCTGATGAAGGCCATCCCGTTTATCCTGTCCAAGACCCTCGGCAGAGAAATGGGTTCCGGCAACCTGGCCGCCCTGTGGGGACTGCTCTTCACCGCACCGGGGAAATTGAGAAAGGACGCGCTGCGGGCCGGGTTCGTCGAGGAAGGATGGGGGGAATCGATACGCTCAGCTCCGGGCAGACTGCCGACCATCGTGAAATCGATGATCAGGAACCGCAGCCTGGTTCCCCTGGCCGGCCTGCACCCCCGCGCCAATTTCGGGGAGAGACTGTTTCAGGTCATCATTGACCACCCGGAGGGGTTATGGCTGGGAAAATCGGACGAGACGGCGAACATGTCTGCCATCCGGACGCCGAGCGACAGGATCGACCTTCATATCCCTGAAATGGACGCCTGGATCGCAGACCTCACTCCCGAACGGGAAGCCGCGGCGCTGGCTCCCGATCCCGACTTCCCGCTGATTCTCATGGCCGGCCGCCATGTCAGAACCAATGCCAATACCCTGATGCGCAATCCCGCATGGAACCAGGGCTGCCGTGCCTGTACCCTGGCCATGCATGCCGACGACGCCATGGCATTGGGGCTTGAGGATGGCCAACAGGTGAACGTGTTCACCGCCGCCGGCCGGGAGACCATCGAACTGGAAGTCTCTTCCCGAACCCGGGTCGGCCAGGTAGTCATGCCCCACGGTTTCGGGCTCAATTACCAGGGAACGGTCACAGGGCCCAATGTGAACCGGCTGACTAAAAATACAAACCGGGACCCGCTGGCCGCCACGCCGCTTCACCGGTATGTGCCGTGTCGGGTTGAAGCGGCTTAGTGTCTGCCCAGAAAAGGCCTCTTTTGGCCCAGGCCGGCGTTCTCGCTCTGCTGAAATCCTCGACGTAGCCAATGCTACGCCTGCGGTTTCAACATCGCTCGGGCCTTGGCCTGAACCAAAATCTACCATTCCTGGACGGACACTATAGGGGGTCAAGGTAAATGCTCGGATATTCAACCAGTGGTCAAAACGACTACATGATTTTATCGGGAGAGTAAAAATGAAATTTCTGAAAAGACTTTTCGGCATCTGCGAAACTCCAATGCCCGGAGACCCGCAATCCTGGTCCGTACAGAACGGATCCGTTCACATCGATCTGACCCGGATGCCGGAACTGATGGTGCCCGGCAGCGGTGTGCGCCTGGAAGGCAGAGGGATCGATCCCCGGTTGCTGGTATTCCACGGCGACGACGGGCAATACCACGCCATTGCCAACCGCTGCACCCACATGGGCCGTCGCATCGATACCATCGCCGGCAGCAACACCATCCAGTGCTGCAGCGTCTCCAAGTCGACGTTCACCTATGACGGCCAGCCGGTGGGCGGTGCGGCCAAAAAGCCGGTGAAGACCTATCCGGTAACCCGGGATGGCGAGGCGCTTACCGTTTCGCTATCCAACCAGGGATGACCGTTTTTTCAACGAAAATTGAACCGTAAACACCCCTCACGCCGGCCCTCTCCCCGTGATGGGAGCGGAAGACGTATAATGTTGAACCGTCCCTTGGGTGAACCAATGCGATGCCGACGTCCCCTCGCCCCTTTAGGGAGAGGGACAGGGTGAGGGGACTTTTTTAGGAGATCAAGATGACCGCAAGCCCTTTGTTTGCATCCAGCACCATCAACGGAATGACCCTGGCCAACCGGTTCGTTCGCTCCGCCACCTGGGAAGGCATGGCTACCGAAGACGGCCGGGTCACCCCCAAACTGATTGACACCATGGTGGCGCTGGCCGCCGGCGGCGTCGGCCTGATCATCTCCGGCCACGCCTATGTGGCCAAAAACGGCCAGGCCAGCCCCTGGCAATTGGGCATCTATGACGACAGCCTGATCGACGGCCTGAAAGCCATGACGGACGCCGTCCACGCGGCAGGCGGCAGAATCGTGGCCCAGTTGGCCCACGCCGGCCATTTTGCCCTGGAGAAAGCCATCGGTACGCCACCGGTGGTGGTGTCCGATTTTGACGGACTTTCCCAGACCCCCCGGATCGAACTGTCCGTGGCCGCCATCCAACTTCTGAAAAACGATTATGTCGACGCCGCCCGACGGGCCCGCATCGCCGGTTTCGACGGCATCCAGTTGCACAGCGCCCATGGTTACCTGTTCAGCCAGTTCCTCTCTCCATGGTTCAACCATCGATCCGACAACTACGGCGGAACGATCGATAATCGCGTCCGCATTCATGTGGAAACCATCCGGGCCATTCGGCAGGCGGTTGGCGAGGAGTTCCCCATTCTGGTGAAAATGAACTGTGAGGATTTCGCGGACGGAGGGTTAACCGTAGCCGGAAGCATTCAGGCCGCCAGACAGATGGTGGCGGCAGGTTTGGATGCCATCGAGCTGAGCGGCGGGCTGCTCACCGGCGGCAAGCTGTCACCCAGCCGGCCCAACATCAATTCGGAAGACAAAGAAGCCTATTTCAAGGATGCGGCCCAGGCCTTCAAAGGTGAGGTGGACGTCCCGCTGATCCTGGTGGGCGGCATCCGCTCTCTGGATGTGGCCGAAAG
>JAHLLR010000010.1 GCA_020444075.1 Deltaproteobacteria bacterium | reverse complement strand
ATTTTCATTCCAACTCTAATTAAAAAATTATTGCATCTTTAATGCAACTTCGCTATATCCGTTCCATCTTTGTTGGCTCGCGGCAACCTTCTTTTCCCCATATCAACCATGCGCATTTTTGAAAACATCATCCGTGGAATCATTGAAAACAGTGGCCTGAAGCTGAATACGATCAGCAAGACCTCCGGCATTTCACATACCTACCTGACCAAACTGGTCAACGACAACATCAACCGGCCGGGCAAGGATAAAATCGCCTCTGTCATGCTGGCCCTGAACTATTCCATCGATGAAATCAACTCGGTCCTGGCCGGATATGACTACCAGGCACTGGACGAACCGGACATTCCGGAAATCCTGGAAAATAATCGAAAACGTAAAATACAGGGAAATACCCTGTCGCTCTATGACGACATCCATGTCAAGCTGCTGCTGTCTCCCATGGAGCGGATGGGCGGCACCAAGATCCTGGTGAAAAAAGCGCCATCGGTCCTGTTCATGCCCGATGAGCTCTATTTAGGGCAAACGCCCGACGCGAACAGGAATGATACGCCTGACAAAAGCTTCTACCATGCATTTACCAGCGCCTTGTTCAAGGAACGCAAAGCGATTTTTCGAAAGAGCTGTGACGAGGGGACCCGGTTCGAGACCTTTATCTGTCGGCATTGCCTGGAAGAATATGTTAAAAAGGTCATGGAGGCGGATCAGGGGAACCAACCCGACCTGGTGTTGCGCTTTTTCGCCAATGCCGCCGCTGCCATCCGGGCCAATCCGGAGCAGCACCGCACCTGGATCATGGAACGCTGCCCATGGTTCGATTATATGATCCAGGGCGATGACCGCGACGATCCGAAAGTGTTTTTCTTTGGCAAAAAGAGCCATGACTATAGCACGGCCCGCGAGCAGGGCAACCTTCAGGGGTTTACTTCGGATTCACCGTCTATGATCGAACTCTTCAGAAAAGAAACCCGGCAGTGCCGCAGCGCCGTCGACCCACGGCTGGAAAAAAATTACCCGGACAACCTGATCCGCTATTTCCGGCAGCTGTTCGCCCCGTACGGATGTGATGAGACGTTTGAATTGTTCATGAACCGGCCGGACCTGGCAGGAACGGCAATCCTTGGGACTGTTCACCGGCATGGTTCCATCTGATGGATGAATCGCTGTCGGCTTGACAACCAAGGGGGTTTTTCTTGAAAACGGCCAGCCGGATGCATCGACGGATGCGGGGCTGCCACGATCACTACAACCAGGAGGAGGAGTTAAATGAAAAAATGTCTTGCAGTAACCCTGACCCTTGCCGTGCTGTTTGGATTCGGGACCCTAGCCGGTGCCACAACCTTAAAGGTAGGACTGGACGCCGACCCGGTATCTCTCGACCCCCACGTGCAGCTTTCCGGTGGCATGCTGCAGTATTCCCACTGGGTGTTCGACCCGCTGGTCCGCTATGCCCAGGACATGTCCATCGAACCGCGCCTGGCCACCCGCTGGGAGCGCATCGACGACTTGACCATGCGCTTTTATCTGCGTGAAGGGGTCAAGTTTCACAGCGGCAACACCTTTTCGGCCAAAGATGTCAAATTCACCCTGGAACGGCTGAAGAAGAGCGTCGACTTCAAGGGCCTTTTCGAACTGTTTACCGAAGCGGCCATCGTCGACGACTACACCATCGACATCAAAACCAAGAAACCCTATGCCCTGCTGCTGAGGATGTGCACCTACATCTTCCCCATGGACAGCGCCTTCTATACCGGCACGGATGAGAGCGGGCAGCCCAAAGACGCCATCGTCAAGATCGGCCCCTCCTTTGCCCTGACCCACGAATCCGGCACCGGCCCCTATACGGTCGCCGAACGCGAGCAGGGAGTGAAAATGGTCATGGATCGGTTTTCCGATTACTGGGACACCGCCTCGCCGGGCAACGTGGGGCAGATTGTCCTGACCCCCATCAAGGAAGACGCCACCCGCGTAGCTGCCCTGCTCTCCGGTGACGTGGACTTCATCTCCCCGGTGCCCCCCCAGGATTTTAAACGAATCGAAAAAGACCCCAAGGTAAACCTGTTCACCTATCCCGGTGGCCGCATCATCACCGTGCAGCTCAATCAGAAGCGCCGCCCTGAGTTTAGAGTCCAGAAGGTTCGCCAGGCCATCGTTTACGCCATCAACAACGAAGGCATCGTCGAAAAGATCATGAAGGGCACCGCCACTCCCGCCGGTCAGCAGAGCCCCAAGGGCTATGCCGGTTACAACGCCAACTGCGTGCCCCGCTACGACCTGAAAAAGGCCAAGACCCTGATGGCGGAAGCCGGGTTTGCCAGCGGCTTTGAATGCACCATGATCGCCCCCAACAACCGCTATGTCAACGATGAGAAGATCGCCGAAGCCGTAGTGGGCATGCTGGCCAAAATCAACATCAAAGTCAATTTGAAGACCATGCCCAAAGCCCAGTACTGGGATGAGTTCGACGCGCAGGTGGCCGACATGCAGTTGATCGGCTGGCATTCGGACACCGAGGATTCAGGCAATTTTTCCGAATTTCTGGTCATGTGCCCCAACAAGGAGACCGGCTACGGCCAGTACAACAGCGGCAACTACTGCAACCCGGAAGTAGACCGGTTGACCCTGGCCGCCCAGAGTGAGACCGATCTGGCCAAACGCAGCGCCATGCTGCAGAAGATCGAGCAGATCCTCTACGACGATGCGGCCTTTGTCCCGTTCCATTGGCAGAACCACTCCTACGGCGCCAAGAAAAACGTAAACGTGGCCCCGATCATCAACACCATGAATTTTCCCTATTTCGGGGACATCGTGGTGAAATGAAAAATATTGACACGGAAAGCGTCCTTTTTGGATTGTTATAAAGGATAATCACGTTTCGTCTGAACCATACCATGGTATTCAGGAGCCAGGAGTCAGAAGCCAGAAGCAAAATGATGTCCCTATGGTCCGTCGTTTTTATTCAAACGAATGAGCCGAAGGGGATACCTTCTTCTGAATTCTGAATACTGACTCCTGAATTCTTTATTTTTTTGATATTACAGCAATCTATTCATTGGAACAGCACTAATGTTTGCTTTTGTGGTTCGACGCATCACCCAAGCCCTTTTCGTCATGCTGATCATCAGCCTGGTGGGATTTTCCATCAAAAACAAGATCGGCGACCCGATCCGGGACCTGGTGGGCGAGCGGGTCACACCGGCCGAGCGGGAGCTGCTGCGGGATAAGCTGGGACTCAACGATCCGTTTGTCACCCAATACCTTCGGTTCGCAAAAAATGCCGTCCAAGGGGATCTGGGGGTGTCTTTTTTCCATAAGAAGCCGGCCCTTGCGGTCATTGCCGCCAAGGCGCCGGCCACCCTCGAGCTGGTTTTCGGTGCGGCGCTGATCATCATCTTCATCTCCCTGCCCATCGGTGTTTTCTCCGCCATCTATCCGCGCAGCGCCTTCTCCCGGTTCACCATGGCGTTTTCCACCCTGGGGGTGTCGGTGCCTGTGTTTCTCACCGCCATCGTCCTCATCTATATCTTCTCCGTTGAGCTGAACTGGCTGCCCTCATACGGGCGCGGGGAGACCGTCAGCCTGGGCGGATGGGACAGCGGCCTGTTTACCGTGGACGGCATCATGCACCTGATTCTGCCCTGCTTTTCTCTGGCGTCAATCATGCTGCCGCTGTTCATCCGTCTGATCCGCTCGGAGATGATGGAAGTCCTGGAAACCGAATACATCAAGTTCGCCTGGGCCAAGGGGCTGCACCGCAAACGCATCTGGTTTATCCACGCCTTCAAGAACACCCTGCTGCCGGTGATCACCGTATTCGGCGTACAGATCGGCATCATGTTCGCCTTTACCATCCTCACCGAAACGGTCTTTCAATGGCAGGGCATGGGGTTCATGTTTCTGGAAGCCGTTGAACGTTCGGACATCTCTTTGCTGGTGGCCTATCTGATGGTGGTGGGGGCCGTTTTCGTGGTGGTCAACACCGTGGTGGATATCATTTACGGACTGGTGAATCCCACCATCCGGATTGCGGGAAGAAAATGAAACGAACCTGGCGCCGATTCAAGGCATCCTATCTGCTCTTCAGTTTCAAACAGGACAAGACCGCCATCTTCAGTCTGGCGGTCCTGCTGGTCCTGCTGGTCACCGGGCTGCTGGCGCCGGTGTTCTCCCCCTACGATCCCTATGACCCGGCCAATATCGACATCATGAACTCGGAACTGCCGCCGTCCTGGACCGAAAACGGTGAGGCGGCCTTCCTGCTGGGCACCGACATCCAGGGACGCGACCTGCTCAGCACCATGATCTATGGCCTGCGGCTGTCGATTCTCATCGGCTGCGGGGCGGTGATCCTGCAGGGGTGTCTCGGCGTTGTCGTCGGCCTGCTGGCCGGCTACCTGGGAGGAAAGATCGACGCCGTGCTCATGCGCATCGCCGACATCCAGCTTTCCTTTCCCTACCTCATGGTGGCCATTTTCATCAGCGCCATCTTTCAGCTGGCCTTCGGCATCGGCCGCTATGAGGACCTGGCCGTACCCCTGCTGATCGTCATCATCGGCCTGGCGGAATGGCCGGTGTATGCCAGGACCGTTCGGGCGGCGGTCATGGGGGAAAAAAACAAGGAATACGTAGAGGCGGCCAGGGTGATCGGGCTGAACCGCTGGCGGATCATGTTTCGCCACGTGCTGCCCAACACCATGACATCCGTACTGGTCATCTCCACCATTCAGGTGGCCAACGCCGTGATGAGCGAGGCAGCCCTCTCGTTTCTGGGACTGGGCATGCCGGTAACCAAGCCTTCTCTGGGCTCGTTGATCCGATCCGGTTTCGAATACATCTTCTCCGGTTCCTGGTGGATCACCCTGTTTCCGGGAATATTTCTGGTGCTGCTGGTGCTGGTGATCAATCTGTTGGGCGACTGGCTGAGGGATGTGCTGAACCCCAAGCTGTATAAGGGATAGAAAACCCCGGTGTTACGTTTTGAGTGTTAAGAAGCAGCGAGACGCCTTTCCTTAACACTTAAAACGTAATACTTAACATTGTTCGGACCTTTTATGTCACACTTACTGGAAGTCAACGACCTCGAAGTCAAATTCGGCCTGAGACAGGGCGACCTGACTGCCATCAACGGCATCAGCTTCAACCTGGACAAGGGCGAGCGCATGGGATTGGTAGGTGAAAGCGGGGCCGGCAAATCGGTCACCGGGTTCGCCATCATCAACCTGATCAGCAAGCCGGGATTCATCTCCGGCGGCCGGGTGATATTCAACGGCCAGGATCTGGCGGCACTCTCTGAAGAAGCGATGCGGGAGATTCGTGGCAATCATATCAGCATGATCTTCCAGGACCCCATGATGACCCTGAACCCGGTGCTGACCATCGGCACCCAGATGGTGGAAACCCTGCAGGCTCACCGCAGGATCACCCGTCCCGAAGCGGAAGCCATCGCCCTGGAAAAGCTGAAAAAAGTTCAGATCCCCTCACCGGAAAAACGCCTGGCCCAGTATCCCCACGAATTTTCCGGCGGCATGCGCCAGCGCATCGTCATTGCCATCGCGCTGATCACCGACCCGGAAATCATTATCGCCGACGAACCCACCACGGCCCTGGACGTGACCATCCAGGCCGAAATCATGGATCTTTTACAGCAGCTGTGCGAGTCGGAAGATACCGGGTTGATCCTCATCACGCACGACCTGGGGGTGGTGTCTCAGGTGACCGAAAAGATCGCGGTCATGTACGCCGGCAAAATTGTGGAATCGGGCCTCACCGATCGGGTGGTCAATAATCCCAAGCATCCTTATACGCAGGGGTTGATCAAGGCCCTTCCCGGCAGCCTGCAGCCCGGCGCCCGCCTGAACCAGATCCCCGGGATGATGCCCACACTGACCGACATCCCGCCGGGATGCGCTTTCAACCCGCGCTGTCCCCTTTGCGAGACCATCTGCCGGAACCAGGAACCGCCATTTATTCCTGTAGACCACCTGACCCGAATGGTGGCCTGCCATATGGTAAAACCCGACCCCAGCATGGGAACAAGATGACAACCGAACAACCCAACCAGATGAAAACCGATGAAAACGGCCTGCTGGCCCTGAAACAGGTAGTCAAGCATTTCGACATTTCCGGCGGCCTGCTGGACCGCCTGCGGTTGGAAAAAGGCAAGCTCCGCCACCGGCGCACCACCGTCAAGGCGGTGAACAACGTGAGCTTCACCATCGCCCCCGGGGAGACCTTCAGCGTAGTGGGCGAGAGCGGCTGCGGCAAATCCACCCTGGCCCGCACCACCCTGGGCATCTACCCACCCAACAGTGGCAGGATTCTCTATCGGGGAGAACGCATCGACAACAAGAACGGCCAGCAGATGCTGCCATTCCGCCGCAAAATGCAGATGATTTTCCAGGATCCATACGCGTCCCTGAATCCGCGAAAAACCGTCATGCAGACCCTGGAAGAGCCGGTGGTTTTTCACAACCCGTCAATATCGGCGGACCAGGTGAAAGACCGCGTGGCGGCCGTCATGTCCCAAGTCGGCGTCGATCCCAAATGGGCCGCCAGATACCCCCACGAGTTTTCCGGCGGGCAGCGCCAGCGCATCAGCATCGCCCGGGCCCTGATGGTGGACCCCGAGTTCATCGTGGCCGACGAGCCCGTGTCGGCCCTGGACGTATCCATTCAGGCCCAGATCCTCAACCTGCTCATGGACGCCCAGGCCCAGCGGGGTCTTACCTATATGTTCATCACCCACGACCTGTCGGTGGTGGAACACATCAGTAACCGGGTGGCGGTCATGTATTTAGGCACCCTGTGCGAACTCTCCCCGGCCAAGTCCCTTTTCGAGAGCCCCCGCCACCCGTACACCCAGGCGCTGCTTTCCGCCATTCCCAAACTGGGTCGCAAGAAAAGCGGCCATGTCAAACTGAAAGGCGAGGTGCCCACCCCCATCAACCTGCCCGGCGGATGCGTCTTTCACGGCCGTTGCATTTACGCCAACCCGCGCTGCGCCGAGGAAGTGCCTGAGGCGCGAACCGTTGAAAACAAGGTCATTGTCGCCTGCCATGCTGTGGAGGAGGCACGGATATGAGTTTCGCAGGATTCAGTCCAGGGCGCGCAAGCCCTTTTTATGATCGGCGTCAAACCGCTTCAAACGTTCCTCCAACTCCCCGAAGCGATCTTTCCCCGTCAACGATACGCAGGCCCGGATGCCTTCGGTGCGGCTGCTGCCGGTGGTTTCCAGGGAAATGGCGCTGATGCCGTAATAGAGCAGTTCCTCCACCAGTTGGACGCCGGTGAAACCCGAATAAGCAACGGTGAAGTAAAACCCGTCGGCCAGGGGCTGGTCCTCGTCCATGTCATAGACCAGGCAAAAACCGTTTTCCGTGAACAGACGTTTCATCGTCCGGGCACGTTCCCCGTATTCCCTGACCGCCTCGACAAAATTATAGTTGCCGTCGTTGACCGCTTCCAGCAGTTTGGCCAGGCCGTACTGGGTGCTGTGGCACACACCGGAGCTCAGCGAATACATGCCGCCGAAGATATAGGCGTACCCGAACCGGTCGGTGCCGAACCAGCGAGCCAGACCGTCGCCGGTGGATTCGAACAGGCGATCGGAAATGGCCGTCATGCCGATACGCTGGCCGGCCAGGCTGAAGGATTTCGAACTGGAGATCAGCAGAATATAGTTGTCCGTATAGCGGGCCACCGTGGGAATGAAGGGCGGCACTCCCGGCCGGGAATAGTCCTGCCTGAAATCCATACCGAAGTAAGCCAGGTCTTCCAGGGCGATCACGTCGTAGCGCGAGCACAACTCGCCGATGATGCCCAGCTCTTTTTCCGTGAAGCAGATCCAGGCGGGGTTGTTGGGGTTGGAGTACATCAGCGCGCCGATGCGACCCGTCGACAGGTAGGATTCCAGCTTATCCCGCAGCCGGTCACCCCGGAAGTCGTACACGTCGAAACTCTCCCGGGGCAGTCCCAGCACCTGGGCCTGCTTCTTGTTCACGGGAAACCCGGGATCGAGAAACAGAATACCGTCCCTGCCCTTGATCCGACGGCCGGTCATCATCATGGAAAGAAAGCACCCCTGCATAGAACCCACGGTGGGCAGGCAGTGGCCCGGTTGCACAGGGGTGTCCAGGAATTGCTTTACGAAACGGGAGATCTCGGTCTTCAGGCAGGGGATGCCGTCAAAAGGCGGATAGATGGCGCCTACGCCCTTTTTCAGGGCATCGATCTCGCCCTCCACCGCGATCTCCGGCGGGGCCATACCCGGGATGCCCATCTCCATACGGATAAACCGCTGCCCGGATGCCGCTTCGATTTCGCCCACCAGCCGGTTCAGTTCACGGATGGAGGCCAGCCCCACGCTGGCCAGCTTGCTGTCACGGATTTTGTTCCGGACGATATCCACAGGAATCGGAGTTTCCATTATACGAGCCCCCCCTCTGCCAGGGGTTTGCCTTCGAGAATACGTTGGGGATTAAAAATTGACAGATCCAGCGCCGGCGTTTCACCGATGATCAGTTCACTCATGTAGCGACCCACGGCCGGCCCCTGCTGGAGGCCGTGGCCGGAGAAGCCGTTGGCCAGGTAAAACCCCTTGAGTTCGGGCCATTCACCGAGGATGGCGTTGCCGTCCAGGGTGTTGACCGCATAAAGGCCCGCCCAGCCCCGCACCAGCTTCAGCCGCTCGAAAGCCGGAACGAATTCGGCCAGCTCCAACCACAGGATATCCATGAACCGGTTCTGGTCCCAGGTGAAATCGAAGCCAACCGGGTCTTCCGCCATTGATTTCCCCAAAAGGACCATACCCCCGGTTTCCGTCCTGAAGTACAATCCCGAGGGCAGGATGGTCAGTGGCAGCGGGCCGTCCGGCTTGACGGCCGTGTCCAGGCAAAAGCACTGGCGCTTGACCGGGTTCACGGGCAGGTCCACGCCGGCGGTTCCGGCCAACTCGGTGCACCAGGCACCGGCGCAGTTGACGACGACCGCGGATGCATAGGTGGCACCGGAGCCTGTCTTGACGCCGATAATCCGCCCCTTGTCGACCGCCAGTTGGGTCACCTCATCCTCGACGTAGACGGCCCCCTGCGCTCGGGCGTTGGCCTTGTACCCCATGAGTACGGCGTAGGCGTCGAAATGGCCGTCCTGAGCCCCGAAGGTACCGCCGGCCAATCCTTCCGGTGCATACAGGGGATAGTGGGCCTTGACCTCGTCCGGCGACCACCACTGGACCTGGCATCCCAGCGCCTGCTGCATCGCCAGGGCCGCTTTGGCATCGATCGCAGCAGCTTCTTCATAAAGGAACAGGTTGCCTTCCCGGTGATAGGAGATACGGGGACGCTGGCCGGCCACGGTCATGTCGTCTTCGAAGCGTTCCAGCACATTGAAGGCGTACTGCGAGATCTCGACGTTCTGCCTGAGGCTGAACTGGATCCTGGCGTTGACCATGGAGAGGGTGGTGGAGGCCCGGGTATAGGCCAGATCCCGCTCGATAACAGCCACTTTCAGAGCCGGATCCTTACGGGTCAGATAATAGGCGGTGGTGGACCCCATGATCCCGCCACCGACAATGATGACATCATAACGCTTTTTGCTATCCATGGTCTGGTGTTCTCCTGATAGGATGGCCTGAATCGGTCAGGCCTGTTTGTAGTTTGGCCCTTCCCCGCCCTCCGGACAGGTCCAGGTGACGTTGTGGAAGGGATCCTTGATGTCGCAGGTCTTGCAATGCAGGCAGTTGGTAAAATTAACTTTGATGCCATTGATGCCGCTGCCGTCTTTGCGGGTTTCCATCTCATAGACATCGCCCGGGCAAAATCGCGTGCAGGGGCAGCCGTAGGCGGGGTAACATTTTTCCACGCACACCCGCTGGTCGTGGATGAGGATATGGCTGGGTTGGTCCTCGCGGTGCAGGGTGCCGGACAGGTAGACGCCGGTGAGCTTGTCCACCATGGCCGGATCGTCCTTGGCCGGTTTCGCTTGCTCTTCAACCGGTTTGGTACCGCCTGCTTCGCCTTTCAGGGGGGCAAGCGTGGTGGCGTCGTCCACCGCGGGGAGGCGGTCGATCAGGCCTTTGCCCCTGGAAAGGTATTGGGCGGCCAGATGGATCCACTTGATCGGCCCTTTTTTGGCCAGGGCCTGGGCGAAGTTGCGGCCTTCCCGAAGCTCCGCACCGGCCCAGCTTGCTTCGATCCGCTGGCTGTATCCGTCCAGGGTGTGACGCTTGGTGTTGCCGGCCGCAAGGGCGTCCATGATGGTCTCGGCGGCCAGCATGCCCGACTTCATGGACAGGTGAATGCCCTTGATGGCCGGGGTGCTGTGCATGGCCGCGCCGTTTCCGGTGAACAGGGCGCCGTCCACGGCCAGCTGCGGCATGGAGAACCAGCCGCCGGTGGAAACGGTGCGGGCTCCCTGTTCGACCACCTTCCCACCCCGAATGAGGTTCTGGATCATCGGGTGGCGCTTGAACCGCAGAAACGTGTCGTAAAGGTCCAGCGACGGGTCCTCGTAGCCGAGGGCGACCAGAAAACCCAGGGCAATGCGGTTTTTGGCCATTTCATAGACAAACCCGCCTCCAGGGGTGTCCAGATCGAGGGGAAATCCCATGGTATGGATATCGTTGAAGGAACTGCCGGCAAAAAAGTGATCTTCCGGCAGTTGGATCACTTCCTTGATACCCGTCTCGAACACCTCGGGCAGCCGGCCCGAACGGATAGGCAGTTTGTCGGCCAACACTTTCATGAGGCTGCCCCGGGCGCCTTCTCCCAGCACGGTCACCTTGGCCAGCAGGTCGATTCCCGGCTCGAAGTTGGGTTTTGGCTTGCCGTCCTTTCCCAGCCCTTTGTCGCCGGTGCGAAC
Source organism: Deltaproteobacteria bacterium (assembly GCA_020444075.1). GTDB lineage: Bacteria > Desulfobacterota > Desulfobacteria > Desulfobacterales > Desulfosarcinaceae > Desulfosarcina. The sequence goes on along the minus strand of JAHLLR010000010.1, from coordinate 92,682 downwards.
CCCCGTCACGGTGATGCCGTCGTCGGCCAGCAGGATCTCTTTGCCGTCAAAACTGGAAAATATGTTGATACCCAGGGCCTCGGCTTTTTCACCCAACCACCGACACACCCGGGAGAGACTGACGATGGGAAAACCGGTGTTGTGCATCTGGCGCGGCACCAGCGGCAACTTATAACTGCGCTGTCGGGTAAGGAAAAAGAAACCGTCACCGCGGACGGTCTGCTCCACGGGAAATCCATGCTCCCGGTAGTCCGGGAAAAGTTCGGCGATGGCCACGGGATTCATCACCGCCCCGCTGATGGCGTGGGAGCCAATGGCGGCACCTTTGTCGATGAGGGCCACTTCCAGTTCCCGGCCTTTTTCCGCAGCCAGTTGCATCAGGCGGATAGCACCGGCCAGGTTGGCGGGTCCGCCGCCGACAAAGAGAACGTCAAATTCAATGGTTTCGTGCGTGGTCATCGGTTCCCCCTTTGTTGAATCAGGTTTTCAAAAAAGCGACAGGAAAAATTCCGTAAAGCGTTGAATGGTGTGGTGGGGAGTTCAATTAGCCTGATTTTCCATTAAAAACAAGGGGCCACGGATGAAAATGGGTCCGTTTCCGCCACCGGCGGACGGATCCCGGGTCCATGGCCGTCCGACGGCACCCTGATAAAGCCGCCGATCCATGGCCGCATGAAGGCTTCGGATCAAGGTACACTTAAAGTTTTATCACTTGTATACCAATGGTCGAAAAAGCTGTCAAGGCTCATTGCTGCCCTGCCCGCGGCCACATAGGACTTGTTTAATAACATGATCCATGGTATCGGTTGTTTCTGATTTTTTTCCCGATTCCTTAAAATCCGTATACGGTAACCCAGGCCTGGCAATGCAATTGGCAATTGCCGGGGTGATTCTGCAAGGAGGCGTCGAGCATGGCAAACCGTAGCAGCAATTCAGCGTGGATACTGGTGGTGATTCTGGCGGTATGTCTTCAGGTGGTGTTTGTCCTGGCAGACTGCAGGCAAACTGCCACGGGAACGGCCATAAACTTTTCAAAGGCTTATTTTCTCCTGGATGCCAATATGGAAAAGTATATGTGCAGTGAACTGGCCGGTGATGAGGATGAACCGGTAGTCGCCGCCTACCTCCAGGCCATGACCGACGAGGCAAAGGCCCGCGGCTTCGGCACCGGGATGGTGAAACAGACGATTACCCATTTGGAAACCGAAACGCTGGCCCAGGACGCCGAATCCGCCACCATTCATCTGAAGGGACGTCACCGTACCTGCATCCACCCGGTCTTCGCTTATGTGGCCTCGCTGTTTCGATTAGGCCAGACCCATGAGTTCGAAGAGACGCTGGAACTGATCAAAGAAGATGGCAAGTGGAAGGTTTGTGGCACCCCATACGGCCTTTCCATGGAGGGTTAGCCTGTCGTCATTGATTCTGCATTGCATTGGAAAGGTTACTGAAAAGGCGACGCAGGCGATCTTCAATCGGTCGTCGAAGGGCCGACCATGCCGCCGGCAACAGTAAGGTCTGAATGCAAAGTGGAATGAAAACAGACGACAGGAAGGTGGCGGCCCCTGAAAAGCCGTGTTTGCCTTTCCCGTCATTACGACGATGACCGTCTGCCGCCGGTTTCACCCATTGCTGTGAAATCGGCGGTTCTTTTTTAACGCCTGCACCCTGGTGGTGGCACCTGCCAATGGACGCTGTTTACCTGGAAATTCGAAAGATCGCCCGCATGATCGTGGCCCGTTATCCCCGGCCTGATTTTTACAGCGCTCATCCATCCGAAGTCACGGATTCTCAAAGGTTTTTCCAGTGCGACCCCTCAATCATCAAGCTCCGAAAAGACATGGCCGGATGCCTCGATGACGATTTCGGCCATGGTATGGGGCACGTGGAAAAGGTGGCCATCGACGCCGGCACCCTGATCATTATCGAAAGCCGGCTGGCCGGCCAAACGGAAAACCAGGTCCAGCGGAACCTGCTGCTGGCCCAGTGCGCCGGCCTGCTCCATGATATCTGCCGCAAGGAGAAGTCCCACGCCGAAAAAGGAGCCGAAACGGCGAGCGATATCCTGAAAACCTATCCGCTGGTGCCCGATGAGATCACCCATGTCTGCACGGCCATCCGCAACCATGAAGCTTTTGCCCACCCGGAACGACTGCCGTCCCGCCGGTCCCGCATGATATCCGACTGCCTGTATGATGCGGACAAGTTTCGCTGGGGGCCGGATAATTTCAATCATACGCTCTGGGATATGGTCGGCTTTTTAAACCCGCCTCTGGCCACCTTTGTGGATCACTATCCCAGAGGCATGGCCCTGCTGAAAAAGATCCGAGACACCTTCCGTTCCCGGACCGGACGGCGTTACGGGCCCCAGTTCATCGATATGGGCCTTGCCATCGGTGAAGAGCTCTTCCAGGCAATTCTAACCGATTTCATCAACCAAGCCTGATCCATTTCTTCCCTTTATCAAAGGATATTTAACTGTGCGCGTACTGTTGATCAACCCCTTTTACCCCATTTCCGAAACCCCGTCCCCGCCCCTGGGACTGGCTTTTCTGGCCGGCGCGTTGGAGCGGAGCGGACACCACGTCAAACTGCTGGACTGTGTCGTCTTTCCTTTCAGCCGGGATTTTTTGGCATCCACGATGCGGGATTTCAAACCGGATCTGGCCGGCGCCACAGCCGTAACCATGACCGTCGACCACGCTCTGGAGGTCCTCGCAGAAATCAAAGCGCTGGATCCGTCAATCACGACGGTACTCGGTGGACCCCACGCCACCTTCTGCGCGACGGAAATTTTGCACTCCGGAGACCAGGTGGACGTGGTGGCGTGCGGCGAAGGAGAAAATACCCTGGTAGCCCTGACCAAGGCCCTTGAGATCAAGGCTCCCTGGGAAAGCGTACCGGGAATCGCCTTCCGCGACGGGGGCCGGATCAAGACTACTGCCGCACCGCCGCTGGCGGATCTGGACGAGTTGGCCCCGCCGTCCCGCCACCTGATCCCTTTGGGACGCTACCGGGCCCTGGGCATGCCGATAAGCATGACCACCAGCCGTGGATGTCCGTTCAAGTGCATTTTCTGCGTGGGGCGCAAGATGGTGGGAGCACGGGTGCGCTATCGCGACCCCCTCCGGGTGGTGGATGAGATGGAAGGTCTGAGCACCCTGGGATTTCACCAGATCAACCTGGCCGACGATCTGTTTACGGCCAACCGGGAGCACTGCCTGAGGGTATGCAACGAGATCCTGGACCGCGGTCTGAAAGTCAAATGGACCTCCTTTGCCCGGGTGGACACGGTCTCCCGCCAGGTGCTGGAAAAGATGCGCCAGGCCGGATGCACCACGGTCAGCTTCGGTGTGGAATCCGGCAGCCCCGACATGCTCAGGCGGATAAAAAAAGGTATCACCCTGGACCAGGTCGTACATGCGGTGCAGCTGTGCCGGGACTGCGGCATCGATCCCCACGCCTCATTCATCCTGGGCCTGCCGGGTGAGACCGAAGCGACCCTGGCGGAGACGCTGGCATTCGGTGAGCGACTCAAGGCCATGGGAGTCAGCCATGGTTTTCACATTCTGGCCCCCTTTCCGGGCACCGACGTCCGGGAGCGGATCGATGAATATGATCTGCAGATTTTGTCCGACGATTGGCGACGATACCATGCCAATCGCGCAATTATCCGCACGGCCGCGGTCGGACCGGAAACCATTGACGCCATCGTGATCGATGGTGAGCGGCAATTCGACCAGTGGCTGGGAAAGATCGGCCGGCTCCGCGAAGAAGGACGAGCCACCGTCGAAGAAACCTGGCCCCTGGTCCGCCTGGAGCACACGGTGGTCATTTACGATATGATGATGAAGCGGCTCCTCGAAAAAAAAGGGGTCTGGCCGGCTGAAAATTCGGACGTAAAGGATAACCCTCCATTGGGAAAACTGATCCACCGGGTTTCTGGTGAACTTGACCATCCGCCCGAACGAATCCGGGCAGCTATCGAATTCGCAGTTGAGAACCAGTACCTCGTGCAACACACCACGGAGGGAGTTATCCGCTGGTCCTGGGTGGATTATCTATAGGCGTTGTTGATGGACAGACGGATCACGATTCGGCTACCGGAAAAACGGCAAGTTCATGATTCCGCGCGGATGTGCTTTCCGGCTATCCTGAAGCACGGCAGACCGCCCCGATGAAGCGTATTGATGGTATTGGATTTGGACCACCCATGCTTATAGTTGGTGATACCGGCAATCAACCCAATGAGATTCGTCGTCATCGATCTGGATCATTTTTTTAAAGGAGGAGACCATGTCCAAAGCAATCAGAATTCATACAACGGGCGGCCCATCGGTCATGCAGTGGGAAGACCATGATCCCGGAGATCCGGGGTCCGGGGAAGTGCGGCTGCGCCAGGAGGCTGTCGGACTCAATTTTATCGATGTCTATCATCGAACCGGGCTTTATCCGCTGCCCGCACTTCCCGCCGTGATAGGCCTGGAAGGGGCCGGTGTTGTGGAATCGGTAGGTGCTGACGTCTCTGAATTCAAGCCGGGGGACCGGGTAGCCTATGCCGGCATCCCGCCGGGCGCCTACGCGCAAACGCGCTGTATTCCGGCCCATCGGCTGGTCCGTCTACCCGACAGCATCTCCACTCGACAGGCGGCAGGCATGATGCTTCGGGGCATGACAGCCCGGTACCTGCTTAACGGGTGCTATCCGGTTAAGGCCGGCGATCGCATCCTGATCCATGCGGCGGCCGGCGGGGTCGGCACCATTGTCTGCCAGTGGGCCAAGCACCTGGGCGCCGAGGTGATCGGCACCGTGGGATCGGCGGAAAAGGCTGCTATGGCCAAAAAAAATGGTTGCCACCATCCCATCCTTTACCGGGAAACCGATTTTGCTGAGCGGGTAAAAGAGATTACCAGCGGGCGGGGTGTGGACGTAGTATATGACAGTGTGGGCAAGGCGACGTTCATGAAATCTCTGGACTGCCTCAGACCCATGGGAACCATGGTTTCCTTTGGCCAGGCATCGGGAGCCATTCCGCCTCTGGATCTCGGGGTTCTGGCGGCAAAAGGATCTCTTTTTCTCACCCGCCCCAGCTTGATGACCTATACAGCCCAGCGGAAAGATCTATTGGCCCATGCCCGGGATCTGTTCACGGTAGTGGAAAAAGGAGCGGTAACGATTTCGATCGGACAGACCTATGCGCTGGAAGACGCGGCCCGAGCGCATCAGGACCTGGAGGGACGCAAAACCAAGGGCAGCACCGTGCTGATTCCATAAAAATGGGGGCCTGGCAGATTGACAGGCCCCCGTTATTTTTTTGATTCCGCGGCTAAAGTAAACCGCCGCTTAACAACAGCACTGGCTTACGTAGCAACCGCACGGGTCAACCACGCGGCAGCCACAGGCATCGACCACTTGAAAACAACCGCAGTTATCCGCAATGGTGCGATCGCTGCCCGGCTGCTTACTCTTTTTTTTCGATTTACGACTATCGGCTTTTTTGTCGGTCATGGTGCATCCTCCTTGACGAGCATTGCATCCCCAACTTGCAGGGGTATCTGGTTTTGGATTTTTACGGGCCACCGGATGATGGCCGGTGGTTTGAACTCGGACGCCGCTTTATGAAATAGGCGGGTTGAATCCGGTTCTATTATCGTAAAATAACCATCAACGGTGGCTTTGTCATACTGCCCCACCAAAATTGTGGATACGGTTGATCAACCGATTATGACTGGATGTTTAACCGGTTTTATGATACTTCAATCACGTTTATCCCGCCAGAATAGAGGACTTATGAAAAGAAACAGGATACTTGTCATTGCCACCCGCAACAAGGGCAAAACTGCCGAGATCCGTGACCTGCTCACCCCCTTTCCGGTAACCATTAAAAATCTTGACGATTTCGGCCCAATCCCGGAAGTGGTGGAAGATGGCGATACCTTTGATGAGAATGCCTACAAAAAGGCCAGTTTTACTGCCAGGGTGCTGGGGTATCCGGCCCTTGCCGACGATTCGGGACTGATGGTGGAGGCGCTGAATGGTGCGCCGGGTGTTCACAGTGCCCGCTGGGCCGGTCCCGATGCCAGCGATGCCCAGCTCGGCAGCAAATTGCTGGAGGCGCTTGGAAACCAGACCAACCGAACCGCGGTATTTGAATGCGTGATTTCCATAGCCGTGCCCGGCGGACCGGCGCTGACTTATGAAGGCCGCTGCGAAGGCACCATCACCCACACCCCTGCCGGAGCCAACGGGTTCGGTTACGATCCGGTTTTCTTTTATCCGCCGTTGAATAAAACCTTCGCACAGTTGACCATGGCCGAGAAAAGCCGGGTCAGCCACCGGGGCAAGGCGCTGCAGGGATTTCGGGATGAGTTTGACAAGGTGATGAAATGGATCGATCGGCACATGCCGGAGCCGGAAATCATTGGCTGCCAGAGTCGCGGGCAAAAGAACTGAATCCATGTCCTGAACCGGATGCAATGCCGTGCGGAACATATTTTTTACAGTCGAAAAGGGGTGAACTGCATGTTGAAAAAAAATGAGGGGATCGATATCGTCAAAGCCTTGGGGGGAATCCAGAATGTCGAACAGGCTCAAAGTCTGTTCGAGAAACGGCTGGACAAGGAGCATTTGTCACGCATCCGGACACTGAGCCATCCTGAGATCCTGCTCAAAATCGCCAACGCTGTCGCCATGTGCGATCCCGCCCGGGTTTTTATCAACACCGGGTCGGAAGCGGATCGGCAGTTTATCCGCCAACTGGCCCTTAACAAGGGGGAAGAGGCGGTACTTGCCATGAAAGGGCATACGATCCATTTCGATCTTAAAGAGGAGCAGGGCCGAATCATTGACCGAACCTTCTACATCGCCAATCCCGGCGAGAAGATCAGCAGCCTGGCCAACAAGTTCTTAAGAGATGACGCCCTGGTTGAAGTGCGCGAGAAGATGGCCGGTATCATGAGCGGTGCGACCATGGTCGTGGGGCTTTATATTCGAGGCCCTGTGGGCGCTGCTGCCTCCAACCCGGCACTCGAAATTACCAGCTCCGCATATGTCTGCCACAGTGCCGAAATCCTATACCGCAACGCCTTTGCCGATTTCGAAAAAGAAGTTCGCCGGCTGGGACATTTCTACACCAATATCCACAGTGAGGGCCTCAACCGGCCCGAAGACCTGCCCAACGCCCGGGTGTTCATGGACCGGAGTCACCGCACCACCTATGCATTCAACTGCACCTACGCGGGCAACACCCTTCTGCTGAAAAAGGGGAACCACCGGTTTTCCGTTGACAAGGCTGTCTATGAAGGTAATGGCAGAGAACTGGCTGAGCACATGTTCATCACCGGTATCGACGGTACCGGCGGCCGGGTGACCTGGGTGGCGGGTGCCGCACCATCCGGCTGCGGCAAGACCACCACAGCCATGGCCGGCAACCATTTCGTAGGAGACGACCTGGCCCAGATGTGGATCGACGACCACGGCAGCGTTCGCTCGATCAACCCCGAGTGCGGCATCTTCGGCATCGTGGAGGATGTGAACGGGGAAGGTGATCCCATGCTCATGGACCGGTTGAGAAATCCCGGCTCCGAAGTAATCTGGTCCAACGTGGTTATCGACGAAAACGGCGTTCCTCACTGGACGGGCAATGGAGAAACCCAACCCACTCGGGGGCGCAACTTCCAAGGGCCCTGGAAAAAAGGCCTGACGGATTCCAATGGCAAGGAGATCCCCATCTCTCACCCCAACGCGCGCTGCACCATTTCCTCCTCCGTCCTGGCCAACTATTCGGACAAAGCCGAGGCGCCTGAAGGGGTTGAGACCCGTGTGATCACTTACAGCGGCCGGGACAGCGATACCATGCCACCGGTCTGGGTCGCAAAAAATTCCGACCACGGCGTGATTATCGGTGCCTGCATCGTTTCGGCTGCCACGGCCACCGAAGTGGGCGCCTCCGGTGTGAAGCGGGCACCGTGGGCCAACGCCCCCTTCATTCCGGGCGCACTGGGCGACTACATGAAGGCCCAGTTCGACTTTTTCGGCAGTGCCGCCATCGCCGACGACAAGCGGCCGATCATGGCGGGACTTAACTATTTTCTCACCCATGAGGCCCGCGGCGGCAGCGGCAAGAAACTGCTGGGAGAAAAAAAGGACGTCAAGGCCTGGCTGGGGTGGTTGGAACGCCGCGCCCATGGCGATGTGGAAGCCATCGAAACACCCATCGGGTTCATTCCCCGCTACGAAGACTTAAAGATGCTTTTCGAAACCATCGTCGACAAACCCTACCCGAAGGATCTCTACGTCCGCCAGTTTTCAATTTACGTGGATAACATCCTGGCCAGAATAGACCTGCAAATGGCGGCTTACGGCAAGGAGGAAAAGATTCCCCAACAGCTCTTCGACGGTCTTCGGGAGCAGCGCGGCGGCCTGATTGCCCTGAAGGCCAAATTCGGTCCCATCGTGACGCCGGACCAATTATTGGAAGGATGACGCCGATAAACCGATGAGGGCTTTCCATTAGAATCCATCTTTTTAAATCGATTAAGGGTTCGATCATTCTTCTACCCATCGAAGCCTCGCGTCTTCCATTTAACAGCAGGGGCGGCAGAAAAAATTTCTGCCGCCCCTGCTGTTAAATGGCACCAGCATATGGATCCTATGAACCATCAACGACTTGCATCAGCAGTTATCAACCGCCGCATGGTGGTAGCCCTGGTGATGGGCTTTTCCTGCGGCCTGCCGCTGCTGCTTACCCTGTCAGTGCTCCAGGCGTGGATGAAGGAGGCAGGGATCGATCTGACCACCATCGGGCTCATGTCCCTGGTTGGGCTGCCCTATACCCTGAAATTTTTCTGGTCACCCGTGTTCGACCGCTACACCCTGCCGTTGATGGGCAGGCGGCGGGGTTGGCTGCTGGTATCTCAGTTGTCTTTGATGGCGGCCTTGATCTGGCTGGGTTTCAGCAATCCGGTTGCCCACCCTGAACTGCTGGCCGTCGCCGCGCTGGCCGTGGCCTTTTTCAGCGCCTCCCAGGACATCGTGGTGGATGCCTATCGGCGCGAAGACCTTCCCGACCACGAACTGGGCCTGGGGTCATCGCTGTACATCAACGGCTATCGCGTCGGTATGCTCCTGGCCTCCGGCGGGGGACTCATTCTGGCCGACCATATGCCCTTTTCCCGGGTGTACCTGATCATGGCCCTGTGTCTGCTGCCGGGGGTGATCACCACCCTATTGACACCGGAACCCCGCGTGGCATCCTTTCCCGCCACCCTCACAGCCGCCGTGGTGGATCCGCTGGTTGAGTATTTCAACCGGGAGAACGCCCTGTGGATCCTTGCATTTATCTTGATGTACAAAATTGGTGACACGATGGCTGCAGCCATGACCACCCCCTTCTACCTGGACATCGGTTTTTCCAAAACCCAGATCGGTGCCGTGGTCAAGCTGTTCGGATTCTGGGCAACCGTCAGCGGCACCATTTTCGGCGGTATCATCATGATCCGACTCGGCATCCTTCCCAGCCTATGGATTTTCGGGATTCTTCAGGCCGTCTCTACTGCGGGATTTGCGCTGCTGGCGGCTATCGGCCCTAACTTGACAGCGCTCTCTGCGGTTATCGCTTTCGAGAACCTGAGCGGAGGAATGGGCACCGCAGCCTATGCGGCATATATGGCCAGCATCACGGACAAACGGTTCACAGCCACCCAATATGCCCTGCTGACAAGCCTCATGGGCATCCCTCGGGTACTGGCTTCGGCACCCACCGGCTACATGGCGACGATCATGGGATGGCCGGGATTTTTCATTTTCTGCACCCTTATTGCACTTCCCGGCCTGCTTCTGATCATGCGCATAAATGATCGGCACCAGGACTGATCCATACAGAAATCCTTGTTTTTATAAAAATTCTGATTATTGTACAGGCAGTATCGTTCAACAAGAGGAGTGATATTTCCGTGACGCAAACCAACCCACCTGCCCTCAGCCATTCCGATCGAATCCGGCACCTGGCCGAAACCCGACGGCGTATTCTGTCAATGCCATCTGAACAGGTGATGGACATTATCATCGACCACCCGCAGCCGGCAGCCTTGGTCCACTCGTTTCCTGAGGAGGATCTGCATTTTCTCATCCATGATCTGGGTACGGACAACGCCCTTCCCCTGATTGCCCTGGCCTCCAACCGCCAGTGGGATTATTTTCTGGATATGGAGGTCTGGAAAAAGGATCAGCTGAACTACCCGCAGGCCACCACCTGGCTGCAGTTGCTGCTTCGTGCGGATCCGGACCGACTGGTCCAATGGTGTTTCGATGAACGACTGGAGTTCCTGGAACTGTATCTGTTCCGGAATATTGAACTCCGGGTCAGGGAATCCGATCAGTTTTCGTCAGATTTGGACGACGGTTTTTTTACCGATGACGATACCTTCTACGTGCGTTTCGTGGACTATCCTGTAGCCACGCCGGAAAGTGAAGCCGCCAAAACTCGACGAAATGAGATGCTGAGCCAGCTGCTGCGCCGTATTTCGGATTTCGATCATCCTCGCTTTCAGGGCCTGCTGATGGAATCAGTGAGTCTGATTCCCAATGAAATCGAGGAGGAGTTGTTCCGGCTGCGCAACGTCCGTCTTGCCGAAAAAGGGTTTTTACCCTTTCACGAGGCGATTGGCGTCTATCAACCGCTGCAGCCCGGAGATCTCGCGGCCAGGGGGAAAAAGGCCATTCGCCCCCCATCGCCGGATGATCCCCAATTTCCGGTAGCCCAGTTTGCCGCCACCTTCCTCGAGGGGGACAACTTGTTCGTACGCGCTTTGAAGGGGATTGGTGAAGTTCATGTGACCCAGCAGCTCCAGGGAGAACTGGCCGGCCTGTGCAACCAGGTCATATCTGCCGACCAGACCATCATTTCGAACCGCGACCAATTGAAATCGGTGGTTTCCAAGGTCAGCGGGTACCTTAGCATCGGCCTTGAACTGATGACCGATAGCACCGTCAACCACCCAGCCCCCATGGCATCCGCTCTTTTACAGCGTCACTTGCTGGCGGATATCTTCAGAACCGGATTCGGCAGCGCCCTGCAGCTTAAGTGGCAGGCCACCCGCTGGCGCAAAGGCAGCTGGTTTCAGTCTCAATCGCTGGATCTCACCTTCTGGGACGAGGCATGGCTGGGCTTGTTGGGAGGATTGTTGATCGATACGCCACGGTTTTTCGATCCGTCCACTGCCGGTTCCAGCTATCGCAATTTCCTGACGCGTGAGGAGATCGAAGCCACCGGTCGGGGTTTGAACCAGGTGATCGCTATCGACCAACTGTTCAAGAACATGGATTTAACCATTGCACCGATTGCGGAAATCCGATTTCTGACATACAAGAATCTTCTGCTCACCCTGTGGGTCAGGGCGTTGTTGAAGACACCGCCGGTTAATACGGATACGCCGACCCTTGCCGTTTCACTTTCAGCATTTAAGGAAATCTATGCATCGCTTTGGACGGACCATGAGGGCCAACGCATTATCGGCGATCGAAAAAGGGCCGAATTCCTTGATTGGGCCGCGGCGGCATCACGCCGGTCTTCCGATGACCTGTCCGATCGTCTGGGAACTGTGTTCGAAGCGCTTTTCAACGACATTCAACGCGAATTGGCAGCTGTGGAGCCTGGCAACCTGGATCCCCGTCATCTCCATCTGTTTCTGCTCAAGCACTGATCCGGCCATCACCCGACAGGTCCGTTCATGCAGTTGATCGGTATTCTCTGCTCGACAGGAGCCGCTTTTTTCTGGGCAGCCGCTGTCATCATGTTCAAAAAAAGCGGCGAAACCTTTTCCCCGATGGCCTTGAACCTGTTCAAGGGGGTGGTCACCCTGTTGCTGCTGGTTCCCACGCTCTGGTTCGCGGACGTAATCCTTTTTCCGGTCCGACCGGCCCAGGACTGGGTGTTGTTCTGCATATCCGGCTTTTTAGGCATCACCTTGGCCGACACCTTTTTTTTTATGGCCCTCAAGCGACTCGGCGCCAGCCGTTGGGCCGTTGTGGATTGCCTCTACCTGCCGTTTATTATTTTCATATCCACCCTGTTTTTGAATGAATCCATCGGGGTAAAAGGAATCTTGGGCGCCCTTCTGGTGATTGGGGCCATTGGAGCGGATGCCTGTTCCAAATCTTCGGTGATGATGTCCCGGAAGGATTTCTGGCTGGGGCTTGTTTTCGGGGTGCTGGCAGTGATCCTGATTGCCGGGAGCGTCGTTATGGTGAAGCCGCTTCTGGAAGAGACCAGCGTCCTGTGGGCAAGCTTCGTCAGGCTCCTCGCCGGAGTTGCCGGCTTGATCGTAATTGCGGTGATCCATCCCGAAAGGCGGGTGATCCTTGGAGCACTGTTACCCTCATCGGCATGGAAAATCGTCCTGCCGGCATCCATTGTAGGCAATTACATGGCTATGCTGGCATGGCTGGCAGGATTTAAATATACGCTGGTTTCCGTGGCGGCCATACTGAATCAGCTCTCCACCATTTTTACCTTTATTCTGGCCGCCATTTTCCTGAAGGAGCCGGTAACCCCACCCCGAATGATCGCCATTGTAATGGCGGTGTCCGGTGCTCTGCTGGCCGCGACCGCAGTTTAACCGGGTCCTGACAAACCTTATGGGTACGGGCGGGGCCTGGCGCCACGCAGCGGTGAAGCGGTGTTCAAGGAGGGAATATGATCCTCGCTGGCAATCGTTAACGTCTTAGGGCCTGGCCAAATCTTATTTAGACGCCAGGTTAGTCGAACAGGTAGCGGTGAATCATATCCGCCAGACCGTCAATCAGCCGATCGGCTTCTTGGTCTTGGCCGAAGATGGTGATCGAGCAGATGATCTCTTCCACGGCGGCTGAAATGACATGGGCTGCTGTCTTGATGTCCGTTATCCTCAGTTTATCGCGAAACTGTTCGATAAACCGCTCGACGTGACCCAGGCTATGCTGATCCATTTCATTGAATACGGCTTCAACTTCCGGGTCCGAATAGCGCATGGCCAGCACTTCCCGGTGGAACTGGGGATAGGGCTCGTGTGCATCCAGCATGGCTTTGATCAGACGGTAGACGCTCTCCTTTCGATGGCTCGGATCGAAGCGATATTCGCCTAATATCCGTACGATCTTTTCTTCGATGTGTTCCCTGAAAATTTCCATGAACAGTTCTTTCTTGTCCTTGAAATAGGAATAGAAGCTGCCCACGGACACACCGGCCGCCGCGGCGATTTCCTTGGCATTGGTACCGTGAAAACCGTTCTTCGCAAACTGGTCCTTTGCCGCCACGAGGATGCGGCGTTTGGTTTCGATACTCCTTTTTTGCTGGGGAATTCTGGTTTTCGTTATTATCTCTGTCATTGCGAGGTCTCCCTTTTGATTTAATACCCAATTCCCGCCCCCGGGTCAATAAAAGCAAAAATATTGTTGTGTACATGTTGACATAACGAAAATCCGACTGATTTTATTGGTAAGATCAATCTCGATGAACTTTACCGGTCAACCAAATGGAGGGTTACCATGAAAAAATTCACATATATAGCAGCAGTGACGATCGCAACGATGGTGATGGCAGCAGTTGCCATGGCAGGCAGCGTGGATATCGGAATGGGTAGAATGGATCAGGCCGAATTTGACACCCTGAGGCAGCTGGTAAGCGGAGCCTACCAGCCGTCTGCTTCCGTTTCCACAGTAAGACCGCAAGACACCCGGGTCGCTGAATTCAACCAGGCGGATGTGGATGCCATCCGGCAGACGATGGCAGCGGGCAATGCCCAGAAGGAAGCGACTGAATCCGTAGCGAATAACGGTATGGTGGATATCGGTACCGGATCTATGGCGACCAGTGAATTTTGCAACCTGAACAAACTGGTAGCCAGAAACAATACCATGCCGAACAATGGTTTCACTTTTATCTGTCCCTAATCGCAGACCGACCACCGATACTGATTTCACAATAGAATGTTAAACCTGCTTGAAAAGGCCTGCCGGCGCACGAATATCGCGTGTACCTCAGGCCTTTGTCATCTACGCCTCAGATCGATCAGGCGAGCCTGCCTGTTAAATCTACCCTGTTTTGTATTAAAAAACGCCAATACATGAATAAAAGTTCATTTTTAGCTTGACAAAACAAGCGGCCGCCCATATGTTTGACCTCAAATATGAACATTACGTCATGTTCATATAAAAACAAACATAAACTTCAAAGGAGGGCGCATGAAAAAACTAACTTTAGCAATCGTGGTCCTGGCATTGGTGACGGTAACCCAGGCGTCGGCAGATATGGTCGACATCGGTTTGGGGCAGATGGAACAATCCGAATTTATCGCCTTGCAAGCGATGGTCCGGGGGCGGCAGCCGGATGTCGTGCCGGCGATTTCAACCCCCCTCGATCGCCCGGAGCGATACGGCCCGGTGGAGATGGTCCGTGCAGACTTCGAGGCACTTCGCGATAAAGTGGCCGGCCGCAGCGCCAGCACCGATACGAGACCTGCCGCAAAAGCGGTTCAGATGGTCAATATCGGCACGGGGGAAATGCCCATGGATGAATTTATCGCTTTGAAAAACATCGTCAAAGGGACAGGTATCTTCAAATGGGATCATCTGGCTTCCGCACAACCGTAACGCTCTCAACAGATGCTGATCGGTCAGATAGTCGAAGCGCCAGATTCCTCATGGACGGCCACGTTGCCGAAATGACCCAGGCAGGGTGGCCGTTTTTCATGTCTCACGATTCGACTTCGGACGGCACGCCAAACGGTCGCAAAAAAGTGAAATCGTGACGACGGCCAATGATAAATGTTTATCCGGCAACGTGTTTTTGTCTGATTAAAGGAATGAAAACGACAAGGACGCGGTTATATTTCAGGAAAGGGCCTTGGATTGCACAGAACCGGCCGCCCCTCGAGGCATTCGACGGTTTCGGTTGGAGCGGCGGTCTTTTCCGCTGCGGCGTTCAGGGATATGGACCGCATAAGTAAACTGCCGTCGGTCTACCCCGGTACGCCGCCCGCCGTTGTCATGAATCGCCGTCGTCTTCATCTGGATCCAGGTCGTCCTCGGTTGCAATAGAGTCAGGATATTCCCGTCAGGCATCACGGAAATGGTTCATTCGCGGCAAGCGGAAACAGGTCATGTGCGATTTTCTTGATCCTTAACATGCAAGAATCACGCTATCGGCTCAATACAATCACATACCATTTTATTTCAGATAGTTGTGAACTTATCCGATAGAGGCTCGAGTAAAAATAGGTAAAAAATGAAAGCACAAATAGGAAAAAAGTTTCCATATGTAAAATTTTTCTATGGTTGAGGGGGGAAAGCCGGCTGGCAATCGATTTCAAGGGAATTGCGATCGATCAGGAGGCCTTGGAGGTTGATGACACTGATTGATTCCCGGGGGCCAGCATCATTTTGCTGATTTTCTGCGAAAGGGCTTCTGCGGTGTAGGGTTTGCAGATAATGTCACTCCGGCGATGGGACAGAATTTCTGTGGTTCCGGCAGCATCGCTGAAACCGGTGGACAGTAAAATCGGCGTGTCCGAAAAAAGACGGCGAATATGGCCATACAACTCACGCCCCCCCATGCCGGGCATGATCATATCGAGAATCACCAGATCGAAAGAATTGGGATTGCTGGATAGATGATCGAGGGCTTCGGAACCATTATCTATCGCAGTAACACTGTACCCGAGGCCTTCCAGGAGAGCGACTCCCGCTTGTAGCAATTCGAGTTCGTCATCTACCAGCAGAATTCGGCCCTTTCCGGTATGGAGGCGCCGTGGGTATCCAGGTGCGGGGCAGGCGTCCAATGCCGCCTGAAAATATAGGTGAAATGTGGTCCCCTCTCCCGGTTGCGATGAAACCGTGATGGCGCCTTGATGGTTTTTTACCACACCGTATACCGAAGCAAGGCCCAAGCCGGTTCCCCGTCCCATCTCCTTGGTCGTAAAAAAGGGTTCGAATATCCTTTCCAGCGTCTTTTCATCCATGCCTGTCCCGGTATCGCTGATCTGCAGATGGACATAATCGCCTTCAGAAAGGTCCATGGTCGGCTTGATGACGGGAGAAACGGTATGCAAATCGGTTTTCACGGTCAGGACGCCGCCGTCCGGCATGGCGTCCGAAGCATTGACCAGCAGGTTCAACAACACCAGTTCCATCTGCCCCCGGTCAGCATGAACGCGTGGCAAATCCTCAAGAAGATCGAAATCAAGGGTCAGCTGTTTGCGGGTCCGGCCAAAGGCGCTCAACGTCTCCCGAATAAGCTGGTTCAGACAAAGCAGCGTCGGGCGGTATTTTCCTTTGCGGGCGTATCCTAAAAGTTGGTGGGTCAGCGATGCACCGGTCTGGATTTGACACTCGATTCTGTCGAGCCGCTCCGCGCAGGGTTTACCTTGGTCGGTTTCCATTCGCACCAGGGATATGTTTGCCTGTATGCCCATCAGCAGGTTGTTGAAATCGTGGGCAACACCTCCTGCCAGGGTGCCGATGGCCTCCATCTTCTGGGATTGAAAAAGCTGGTCCTGCAGTTCCCGTTCCCCCGTCAGGTCTTTCAACAGACAGATAATGTTATAAATTTCCCCTTGTGTATCCAGGTTCGGCGATGCGCTGATACTAAAGAACCGCCGCGAACCATCCGAATGAAGCAGCTTTATGGGAAAGCCGGATAAAACTTTTCTATCGTCCCTGACTTTTCGGAAGGCTCCGGCATAGTTTTCAAGATGGTAAGGCAGGACGAATTCTGAATAGTGACGGCCAGTTACATATTCTCTGGGATGGCCGAGTACGTTTTCCCACTCCGGATTGACATAGGTGAAAACCCCCTGAGGGTCCAGGGTACAGATAACAATCGGCGCATTTTCGCTGAGGGATTTGAATTGTCGTTCACTGTCAGCTAAGGCCAGCTGAGTATTACGGTACTCAGAGATATCCCGGAGTACGACGAGATATCCGAATAGATAATTGGCACGTTTGAGCGGGGTACCGACAAGGTCGAAATATCGATCCTGTTGGCCATTTCGCAGACAGACCTGCTGCCGCTGACCTCCTTTTCCAATGGCTTCGACCCGGTCTGACCAACCTGGAATCAGCCGGTCTGCGGTCAAGGAAAGGATATTTTTACGATTCTGTCCGGTCAGCCGAACGGCAGCGGGGTTCAGGTCCAGAACACGTTGATGCCGGTCAAAAACAAATACCGCATCCTGCATGTTGTTGAGCATCACATCATAGGCAATGGGAACGACATCCAGAAGCCGGTGGCGAAAGACACCCCACCCGAAAGCAATGCCGCTGATGGTGAATACAACGGGCGTCATATCAAAATCAGAAAATAGCGGCATCCTAAAAATATACATGACGTTACCGATCCACGGTACGGAAATGCCGACAAGCAGGGAGATGACCTGTCCTTTATATCGGGAGGGAGTGGTAATCATGGACCGGACAAGAAGGAAGGTTCCAACCATCATGATAAGATAACAGTATCCGGTATGGATCCAGAACCCGGGACCGAAATGCCGGTAAAGAAGATCGAAAGGCGGCACATGAACGATCTCCGCCCCGGTGAAAACCCACCCGTGAAAGTCATTGGTCCAGACAAGGGCCGCAATGAGCAGGGGAACGGACAGGATCAGTGCCACGCGAAAAGGGGTGATCAGGTGGTCCCGGCGGGTGTATCGGATAACAACGCCCAGCAGCGCCGGGGGAACCGAAACAATGCAGAAAAACTGCATGTTGGCCCAGAAGACTTTTCCGGGAAGGCTGAATGCGGCCAGTTCGAAGATATGCATGGTCGACCACAAGGACACGGCCAGCATTAGAATCGTGAAGGATCGTGTGTGGATGGTGGTGGCGGTTTTCCATGCCGAACCGGCCAGTGCAAGTGAAATGACAGATGCGGCAACCAGTGAAATCGTATAAGGGTGGGCCATCCAGTGCATGAATCGCTCCATGGCAGATTAGAAATTCAGTTCAGGCTGATGACATTCGACCCGACGCCGGTTGGTTAATAATGAGGCGGACCAGCGTTTGTCAAACTGCCATAAAATAGGGTTGCAGATGGCATTTGGTGAAACCATCCTGATGAAGATCCCGCCTGACCGTGTTTTTACATTAAAAACAGGATTTCCACATGTATCCAGTCGGTTAAAAGGTCATTCAGGCTCGTGATCGAAAAGATACCCGATGGATCGAAGACTTTTAAAATAGATCGGGCTTCTGGGGTCTTGCTCGAAATATTTGCGGAAACGGACGATAAAATTGTCCACCGTGCGGGTGGTGGTTTTCCTGGAGTACCCCCAGCCGATCTGCAGCAGCTTGTCGCGGGAGAGCGGTTTCCCGCGATTGGCGATAAACAGTTTTAGCACCTTGGATTCCTGTTCGGTCAGGGAAATCTCGCCCAGACGGCAGCGGGCCGTATGGGTATTAAAATCGATGTGATTGTCGCCAAAATCATAGGTGTCGAAGGATGGGAGGACCGGCACGCCGTTTTTCTGGTTCCAGGCGCCGCGCTTGAGCAGGCGCTCGACGCGAAGGAGCAGTTCTTCTAAGTTAAACGGTTTAGCCAGGTAATCGTCTACGCCGAAGGCAAGCCCCTTGATCCGGTCATCCGGATCTCCCTTGGCCGAAAGAATCAATATGGGCAGCCGCTCATCTTCCAGCCGGATGCCCTGAAGAATAGAGAAACCGTCTATGCCCGGCAACATAATGTCCAGAATCACTAAATCCGGCCCGAACTCCTTCCATTTATTCAGGCCGGCCACGCCGTCAGGTGCGACTTCCACCTCATACCCTTGAAGGGTCAGGTTCAGCTGGATGCCTTCGGCGATGTGAAGATCATCTTCGATGATTAAAATTCGTTTTTTGGTGGATTCCATAATGGCTACTCCTGTTGCAATCCGCTATTTCAGAGCCGGCAGGACCAGTGTGAAGGTGGAGCCTTGGCCCCGTCCCGGGCTTTCGGCCAGCACCCTCCCCTTGTGGAGACGGGCGATGTTTTGCACCAGGTGCAGGCCCAGGCCGCTTCCCTTGGCCGTCATGTTGTCCGACTGGCCGATCTGGTAAAACTTACGGAAGATCTTTTTCATCTCTTTTCGGTCCAAACCAATGCCATTGTCCGTAAACCGAATGTGCGTCCATTGGCGCGTGGATTCAATGAAGATGGCGACCTGCGGCGTTTCAGAGGCATTATATTTAATGGCATTGGTCAGAATATTCATCATCAGCATTTCAAACAAGTGCCGGTTGATCCGCTGGTAAAGGGTGCCGGTTTCCGGGCCGTGGACCGTAATCTGACAGCCTTTGAAGAGGTGGGCGTTCTCTTCCAGGAACTGATTCACTGTCTTGACAATATCGCAAACAACGAACTCGCCCATGTAACTTTTGCTTTCCAGTTTGGCCAGGTTCAGCATGCGGTTGATATTTTCGGTCAGGCGATTCACATCGGTGAGCATGTACTGAATGTATTTTAACTGATCATCCCGCGAGAGTTCGTACCTTGAAAAGGTCTGCAGATAAAGCTGCAGGGAAGTCACCGGTGTTTTGAGTTCATGGGTGAAGTTGTTGATAAAGTTGTTCTGCATCCGATACAACTGCGTGGTTTTCTGGCTGAAAACGAAAATGATGAAGATTCCCAGCAGGATGATCCCGATCAGTATGCTCAGGACCAGAATGACCACCCAGGTGTCGGCGGCAAACACCTGATCCTGTTCCAGATTGAACCGCTCCATGGCCGAACGCAAGCCGCTGCTGACTTCCATATACCAATAAATATACAAAAAAAGGGAGGCCACCAGGGCGGTGACGGAGAAGATAAACACCAGGATGGGATGAAAAAGCCACTTCACCTGCTTCATGGGCGGTAATGGGTCCTTTACACGGATTATCTGATTGCTGATCGCTGAACAATTCTGCCGATCACCGATATGGATCAGCGATACTACCTGATTTCTACGGTCATTTCAATGCGGCGACAATGCCTCGACACTAAATTTCCTTGACCGGCCGGCAGGCCCATATTAGGTTATATACATATTACTCCTTCCTGATTATTTGTGCCTGTTCATCGGTGTTAAACGCTGCTTTTCCAGTGAACCGCGCTTTCTGATGGGTCGTTGCTGACGTTATTCATTGTTCGCCCATGGGATCATCCGATGAAATGAACGGGTCATTTCGGCGGGTCTTCCCTTTTCAAACCGGAAACCAAAAAGGGGGAAATCATGAGTGAGAGTGTCTACAAAGTCATCGAATTGGTGGGAACCAGTACCGTCTCCTGGGAGGATGCGGCAAAAAATGCAGTGGAAACCGCTTCCAAGTCATTAAAGGATCTGCGGGTGGCGGAAATTACGAAACTGGACATGAAGGTGGAAGGGGGCAAGGTTACCGCTTTTCGTTCACGGGTAAAGCTGTCTTTCAAATATGCGGCGTAAGAGGCCCGTCAAGTTACAAGGAGGATGGGCAAGCAACCGGCCAGGCTGCCCGTGCTACCGGGCAGCCTGGCCTTGTCTTTCAGTGTTATCCCATGGCACGGGACATCAGATCGCCCACCATTTTCGAAAAGCGGGCGGGGTTGTCCAGTTTCCCGCCTTCACTCACCACGGCCATGTCAAGTAAAAGCTGGCTGTAGTCTTTCAGTACGGGGTTGTCCCGGTCGTTTTCAAAAAGCGTCTTGATCTTTTCCACCACCGGGTGATCCATGTTCAGTTCAAGGACGCGCTTGACCTCGGCCGGTTTCTGCCCGGATGCCTTGAGGAGCTTCTCCATGTATGCGCTCATATCCCAGGTGTCCCCGGAGAGGCAGGATACCGAATCTTTAAGCCTCGAGGAGGGTTTCACCTCTTTTATTTTATTCTCCAGGTGGCCCTTGATGAAACCGAACAGCGCATGGTAGGCTTCCTTTTTGGTCTCGTCTACCTTGCCCAGATCCAGGTCACCTTTTTCGGCGCTCTTCAGGGGCTTGCCGTCATACTCGGTCAATGACTGAACCACCCATTCATCAACCGGGTCGGTCATCAGCAGGACTTCAAATTCCTTCTCCTTCAACTTTTCAAGGTGGGGGCTGTTGATCAGGGCGGAAAGCTTGTCCCCGGTAATGTAGTAAATCTCCTTCTGGTCGGCCTTCATATTTTTCACGTAATCATCCAGCGACACCCAGGCGTCCTCGGATTTGGTGGTCTTATAGCGGACCAGTGGAGCGATTTTATCCTTGCTGGCCGGGTCGGTGTGAATCCCTTCCTTCAAGACAGCGCCGAATTCATCGTAAAACTGATTATATTTCTCCGCCTCCATTTTCCCCAGCAGGTCGAAAAGCTTTTTCACTAAATTCTTGCGGATGTTCAGCACCAGCCGATCCTGCTGCAGGATCTCGCGGCTGACGTTCAGGTTCAGGTCCGATGCATCCACCACACCTTTTACGAACCGGAAATAGTCGGGCATCAATTCCTTGCAATCGTCCATGATGAACACCCGCTTGGAATAGAGATGGATGCCGTGGCGGCGATCCGGAGTGAACAGGTCAAAGGGAGCTTTGGAAGGGATATAGAGCAGGGCATCGTATTCGGTGGTTCCCTCAAATTTAAGGTGGAGCCGCTCCATGGGGGGGTTCCAGTCATGGCTCAAATGCTTGTAGAACTCTTCGTATTCTTCCTCTTTGACGTCATTTGAATTGCGGGTCCAGATGGCTTTCATGGAATTAAGGGTCTCTTCGCGCATCACCTTTCGGGTAGTGGCGCCGATGGGCTTGCCATCCTTATCCTTGATCACCTCTTCATCGGGCAGCGGCTCGTCGCGCTCAACCTCCATGGTGATGGGGTAGTTGACAAAATCGGAGTGCTGCTTGACGATGCTGCGGATGGTCCACTGGTCGGTGAAATCCTTTTCGTCCTTCTCCTTTTTTTTCAACGCCAGGGTGATGGTGGTGCCTCGGGTGGCCTTCTCGGTCTCTTCGATGGTGTAGGATCCGTCTCCGGCGGAGACCCATTTGACCGCCTGGTTCGCATCCGCACCGGCAGACCGGGTAACCAGGGTAATCTTATCGGCCACCATGAAAGCGCTGTAAAAGCCTACGCCGAACTGCCCGATCAACTCGGGGATCAGGGTCTCCTGCCCCTTGGCATGCTCCAGGGCTTCCATGAAACTGGCGGTGCCGCTCTTGGCGATGGTGCCGATGTTTTCCATGACCTCTTCGTAGGTCATGCCGATGCCGTTGTCTGAAATTTCGAAGGTCTGCTTGATGGCATCGGGTTTCAGCTGAATCTTGAACTCAGTATCCTCACCCAGGATGCCCGGCTCGGTCTCCGCCTTGTACCGGACCTTGTCGATGGCATCCGATGCATTTGAGATCAATTCCCGCAGAAAGATATCCTTGTTGGAATAGAGGGAATTGATGATCAGGTTGAGAATCTGCTGTACTTCGGTTTTAAACTGATAGGTTTCCTGCTTTGCGTCCATGGGCTCTCCTGAATCCTTCTTCATCAAGTTTTTATCAATGGTTATAATTAGTTCGACGGCAACGCTGAACAATTATGAGCGTGATTTGCCGTTTGTCAAGGCAGGAAAGCCGGTTTCCATGCCAAAATCAGCGTGTTCGCCGTGGCGCACCGCAGGGCAATCTACCCGAGGCGGAAATCCACCGCCGGGAAACGGGAGGGGTTCAAAAGCACCGGTTCAAAATCAAAAACATTGAATTGGTTATTTATTTCAATCGGTTATGCAATTAATTAAAAATGGCCGGAACAAGGTTTAAAATCTTGAATTTTTGGCAAAACAAGCATAATTCAAATTTAAATGAATAGGTTATGATAGAATTTGCCTGCGGAGGGTTTAAAATCTTGAATTTTTTTGCATGACGATTCAACGCTCGCTGCCGATGGTAAGCAAGCGGCAGGAATGGAAACAAAACCATATCTGGCTTAAATTATACTGTTTTAATGCTGTTCTGTTGTTTTTTTTACATTAAAAGTGAAATTTGGCAAGCTGTTTGCTTTTGTCTAATGTCAACCTAATAATTTTTCATCTGTTCTCCTCCTTAACGGTTAATCGGCATCATCCCGATTAACCGTTTCCTTTTTTGGATCCTCGGAATAAAATTGCAAATTCCCAACCAACCGGTTAAAATTATTTTCATCCCATGAAGTGATCCAGGACAATCGTGGTGGGCCACCTCTGCACAGGAACGATTTGCTCGTTTTTTTAGATCGGTGGATCGCTTCTTTTTACTTTACCGCTCATATTTAAAATGCATCGTAGCCGTCATGGGCCGGAACGCAGCCCTGGTGGCTCACGGCCGCTGGTGTCAGCAGATTTTACCGGTCACCTTTTCTCTTTCAACTGAAAAGCCGGTTGGCCTTTTGACAATACATGGAGGGGGTATGCAAACCAAAAAATGGGTGTTTGGCTTCGATGAAATGGATGCCGTAAAAAATTATGTGGGCGAGGATAAAGATGCCATTCGGGGTCTGCTGGGCGGCAAAGGGGCAAACCTGGCTGAGATGGTTCGGATCGGATTGCCGGTTCCCCACGGATTTACCGTATCCACCGAAGCCTGCAATGCCTTCCTCAAGTCAGGTGGCACCTTTCCCAAGGGCATGTGGGACCAGGTCCTGTCAGCCCTTCAAACCGTGGAAGCCAAAACGGATAAACGCTTCGGCAGTGACGACAACCCCCTGTTGGTCTCCTGCCGATCCGGCGCCAAGTTTTCCATGCCCGGGATGATGGATACCGTGCTCAACATCGGCCTCAACACCCAGACCGTGGCGGCCATGATCCGTCTTACCGATGATCCCCGCTTTGTTTATGATGCTTATCGGCGACTGATCCAGATGTTCGGCAGTGTCGTCATGGGCATTGACGACGAACCGTTCGAAGCCGTCATCACGGCTGCCCGCAGAGCTGCCGGCGTTGAAAATGATACCGAGCTGCCGGCCGAGGCCTGGCAGCAGGTGGTGCAGCAGTTTAAGGCCGTATACCGCCGCCACACCACCCACGACTTTCCCGAAGACCCTCTCAAACAGCTCAAAATGGCCACTGAGGCAGTGTTCAAAAGCTGGAACGGCAAACGGGCGGTAGATTATCGCACGGCCGCCGGCATCGCCCACAACCTGGGAACGGCAGTCAGCATCGTCACCATGGTTTTCGGCAATATGGGCGATGACTGCGCCACCGGTGTGGCCATGACCCGCAACGGGTCCACCGGGGAAAACCATCTGGAGGGAGACTACCTGACCAATGCCCAGGGCGAGGATGTGGTGGCCGGCATCCGCATGACCCGTGACATCTCTCTCCTTAAAGAGGAGATGCCCGCGGCCTACACCGAATTCGAACGTATCGCCCGACTGCTGGAGAACCACTACCGGGAAATGCAGGACATGGAGTTTACCATCGAGAAAGGCAAGCTGTGGATGCTCCAGACCCGGGACGGCAAACGAACGGCCCAGGCAGCGGTGCGCATTGCCGTGGAGATGGCCGAAGACGGGCTGATCGATCGACAGACCGCAGTGCTGCGGATCAAACCGGAACAGGTGGACTTTTTCCTCCACCCGCAGTTTGATCCCAAATCCACCGCGGGGGGCAGGCTTCTGGCCCGGGGCCTCAACGTCTCTCCGGGAGCGGCCGTGGGGCAGGTGGCCTTCGATGCGAACATGGCCGAATCCTGGGCCAAAAAGGACGGAAAATCGGTGATCATGGCCCGGCCGGAAACCAAACCCGACGATGTGCACGGCATGCTGGCCGCCCAGGGGATTCTCACCAGCCGCGGAGGGCGAACCAGCCATGCAGCCCTGGTGGCCCGACAATTCGGGAAACCGGCGGTGGTCGGCGCCTCGACGATCACCATCGACCTGACCAATCGGTTGATGACCGTCGGCCACCAGACCATCCATGAAGGTGAATGGATATCCATCGACGGAACGACCGGCGTGGTCTACGAAGGCAAGTTGGAAACCATGGTTCCGGACATCAAAGATCCCTGGCTGATCAAACTGCTCTCCTGGGCTGATGAATTCAGGACCCTGGGGGTGTGGGCCAACGCCGACTATCCCCAGGACGCCCGCCGGGCGCTGGAGTACGGCGCCCAGGGCATCGGCCTGTGCCGTTCCGAACATATGTTCTTCGAAACCGACCGCCTGCCCCACTTTCAGCGGATGATCCTGACGGACTATCCCGTGGAGCGGCGCGAGGCCCTGGCCGCCCTGCTGCCTTTCCAGCGGCAGGATTTCGCAGGACTTTTCCGGGTGATGAAGGGCCGGCCGGTAATCATCCGCCTGATCGATCCGCCCCTGCACGAATTCCTGCCGGACCTGGTGGAGCTGGTATCCGAGTTGGCCGACCTGAAGATCCGGCTCAAACACGCAGCGGACATGACCGCCATCGATACCCTGCTGGCTGAAATCCGCCAGAAGGAGCTTTTGCGAAAGCGGGCCCAGAGCCTGCGGGAAGCCAACCCCATGCTGGGCCTGCGGGGGGTGCGCCTGGGCATTTATATTCCGGAACTGACCACCATGCAGGTCCGGGCCATCTTCGAAGCGGCCTGTATGGTGGTGAAAGAGGGTATCGAGGTACACCCGGAGGTGATGATTCCGCTCACCAGCCACGTCAATGAATTGATTCGCCAGCGCTCGGTGCTGGAGGCCGAAGCCAGGGCCGTCATGACAGAGAATGGAATGGAGATCGCCTACAAGTTCGGCAGCATGATTGAACTGCCCCGCGCCGCCCTCACCGCCGACCGGATCGCCGACCATGCCGAATTCTTCTCTTTCGGCACCAATGACCTGACCCAGACCACCTTCGGCATCTCCCGGGACGACGCCGAAACCGGGTTTCTCATCGAATACATGGAATCCGGCATCCTCCCCGCCAATCCTTTTGCCACCCTGGACCGGGACGGTGTGGGAGAACTCATCGACATGGCCGTAAAAAGAGGGCGGACCACGAAACCGAACCTGGAATGCGGCATCTGCGGTGAGCACGGCGGCGATCCCAAATCCATCGCCCTGTGCCATGAACTGGGACTTTCCTATGTATCCTGCTCCCCGTTCCGGGTGCCCGTCGCCCGGCTGGCGGCTGCCCATGCCGCCCTGCGGGACAAACAGAAAAAAAGCGCCTGATGAGAAAATTACCCGTCATCTTCCGGGAGGTACCATGAACCGCGCAGCATCGATTGTCTTTAGCCTGTTCCTGCTTTCTTTTGCCGGCATGGTGGTGGCGGCCGCGGCGCCGGAACAGGTGATGGAAATCCCCGCATCTCTGGAGCCCTGGAAGGAATGGGTACTTCACGATAAGGCGGACCAGCAATGCCCCGCCCACTTTGACAACGGAACGATACACCGCTGCTGGTGGCCGTCGAAACTGGATGTGGATGTGGGGGACCAGGGCGGCCTGTTCGAACAGCAGGCAACCGTGTACTCACCCACCTGGGTGACCCTTCCCGGCGACGAGACCCATTGGCCCGAATCGGTGTCCGCCGGCGGTCAAGCCCTGCCCGTGGTGGAGCGCAACGGGCGGCCTTGCATCCGGCTGAATGCCGGAGAATACCGCATCAAAGGGGCTTTTGTCTGGAACACGCTGCCGGAAGTACTTCAGGTGCCTGCGGCCACGGGCATTCTATCGTTGATCATCGACGGGCGGGAAGTCCTCGATCCGGACATAGATCTTGACGGCCGCCTCCGGCTCCACGGCAAAGGCGGTGCCGCCCGTCGGGAGGACACCATGACGGCCACCCTGTTCCGGCTGATCGAAGACGATATTCCCATGCGGATGATCACCCGGATCCTGCTCGAGGTTTCCGGCCGGGCTCGGGAGATCCGGTTGGCCGCATTGTTGCCCGACGGCGCCCTGGCGATGAAAATAGACAGCCCGCTGCCCGTCCGCCTGACCCCGGCGGGTGACCTGCTGGTTCAGGCCCGCCCCGGCCGCTGGGATGTCCGGGTGACGGTGCGGCTGGATGGTCCGGTGAAATCCCTTTCCACGAAAGAGAGCCATTACGGCGATGAGATATGGTCTTTCAAAGCTTTCAATGACCTGCGCATGGTCAAGGTTCTGGGAGCACCGACGATTGAGCCGTCGCGGACCCGGATGCCCGACGAATGGAAAGGCTTTCCCGCCTACCAGCTCAAGCCCGGTGCCGCCCTCTCATTCGAGGTCATTCGCCGGGGCGACCCGGATCCCGCTCCGGACCAGCTGGACCTGACGCGCACCTGGTGGCTTGATTTTGATGGGTCGGGGTTTACGGTCCATGACCGCATTGACGGCGCCTTGAGCCGAACCTGGCATCTGTCCCTGGAGGCCCCCATGGAACTGGGGCGGGTGGCCGTGGATGGCCAGGACCAGTTGATCACCCTTCAGGGGGATCGTCCTTCGCCCGGCGTTCAACTGCGTCGCGGACAGCTGCTTCTGGAGGCGGACAGCCGCCTGCCGCGCACCTCGTCGAATCTGCCCGCCATCGGCTGGGACCACGATTTCAGAAGCGTCCGCGGCTTGCTTCACCTGCCTCCGGGCTGGACCCTGTTTTCCGCGGCCGGTGTGGATGTTCCTCCCGGGGCATGGCTTCAGCGCTGGACCTTGCTGGACTTTTTCCTGGTGTTGATCATCGCCGCCAGCGCCTACAAAATCCGAGGCCGGGCAACGGGTATGCTTGCGCTGGTGACACTGGTGCTGATCTTCCATGAAACGGGTGCACCGCGGCACGTGTGGCTTCATCTGCTTGCCGTGGCGGCGCTGTTGAAATATCTTCCCGGCAGCTGGTTTAAAACGGTCGTCAAGCTGTGGGGAGCAAGCGCGGTGGTTGCCCTCATCACCATATCGCTGCCTTTTATGGTGCAGCAGGTCCGCACCGCTGTCTATCCTCAGTTGGCCGAGGGAGGCGAAGGAATCCATTACCGGCCATCGGCTGCCGGAACCGGCATGGTCCTTGAATCGGAGAGGAGGGCCGCGCCCGAACCCGCTTCGGTCGGCCAACGGGTCCTCAAGGCCGCGGACAAAATCCAGCTGTCCCAGCCCGATACGAAATCCCGTCAGACCCGGTTTTTATCGGATCCCGATGCCTTGATCCAGACCGGCCCCGGTCTGCCGGTCTGGCAGTGGCGATCCGTGCAGCTCCGCTGGAACGGACCGGTGGACCGCACCCAGCAGATTCGCCTGTGGCTGGTTTCCCCGACCCTGAACCTGGCCCTTGGATTGGTTCGGGTGGCGCTGCTGTTTCTGATGATCGTGGCCGTTCTGGATTTACGCAACTGGCGCCGGCATCTGCCGGCACCGATGATATCAAGTGTGACCGCGTCGATTCTGCTACTGATTTTTCTGGCCCCGTCCCAGTCGCTTCGGGCCGAAACCGCCGGGCAGGCCTTTCCGCCCCAACCCCTGTTGGACGAACTCCAGCGTCGACTGCTCGAACCGGCACCCTGCCTTCCCCGTTGTGCCGATGTGAGCCGGATGGAGCTTGCAGCGACGCCTGACCAGCTTCGTCTGATCATGCAGATGCATGCCCAGGTCGACACGGCCATCCCCTTGCCCGCTACCCTGGAAACCTGGCAACCGGACCGGATCATTCTGGACAACCAACCCGTGAAAAGCCTTTCCCGGGACGACCGGGGCACCCTGTGGATGGTTTTGCCCCAGGGGGTTCACCAGGTCAAGATGATCGGATCGCCGGGAGGGTCCGACGAAGTTCGCATCACCTTTCCCATCGTTCCCCATGTGGGCACCTACGCGGGTGTGGGGTGGCAGGCCCGGGGGTTTGGACCTGACGGCACGATGGAAGCGACGATTGCCCTGACCCGTATGCAGAGCGACAGCGAATCGCCAAGGGAAATTTCCCGAACCGATATTCCCCCCTTTTTTCACGTGGCGCGAACCCTGCACCTGGGTATCCAGTGGGAGGTGACGACCCGCATTCAACGGCTCACCGAACCGGGCGTGCCGGTATTGCTTTCCATTCCGCTGATCAAAAATGCCGTGGTCACCACCCCCGGCATTCACGTGGAAGAGGGGATTGCCCAGATTTCACTGGGCCCGGATGAAATGGAAACGGAGTTTTCTACGACCCTTCCGATTGCTCCGACGATCCTGCTGACGGCGCCGCGGGACGGCGGCTGGACAGAATCCTGGACCCTGGATGCCGCGACAATGTGGCGCTGCCGCACGTCGGGTCTGGCCGCGGTCCACCATCAGGATGCCGACCGCAACTGGCAGCCGCAGTGGCGTCCGTGGCCGGGGGAACAGGTTGCCATTGACGTGTCCCGACCCCAGGCGGTAACCGGCCGAACGATCACCGTGGACCGGTCCATGCTGACACTGAACCCGGGGCAACGGTTTTCCCGTGCGATGCTGACCCTCGGCATCCGCTCCAGCCAAGGCGGGCACCATCAGATCGAATTGCCGGCGCAGGCCAATCTGCAGGCGGTCACAATCGATGGCAAAAGCCTGCCCATCCGTCAGGACGGCCAACTGGTGACCGTGCCGCTGGAACCGGGCAGCCAGACGGTGGTCCTGGAGTGGAATCAATTAAACGATTCGATGGCCCGGGTTCAAGGCCCCCGGGTCAACGTGGGCGGTGCCGCCGTCAATGCCGCCGTGACCTTTTACATGCCCGATCACCGCTGGATTCTGTTGGCTGGCGGGCCCAGGCTGGGACCGGCCGTTCTGTTCTGGAGCTATCTGATCGTGGTGATCCTTGTGGCGGTGGGCCTGGGAAAAACGACGGTCACGCCCCTTCGCACCCACCACTGGTTGCTGCTGGGGCTCGGGCTGACCCAGGTGCCGGCGGGTGTTGCCCTGCTGGTTGTGGGCTGGCTGCTGGCCATGGGGATCCGCTGCCGGAAAGCGCCGGAAAAGGCCCTGGCCTTCAACGGCATCCAGTTGCTGCTGGTGATCCTGACCGTGGCGGCCCTGGTGGGTCTCTACACCGCCATTGAACGCGGGTTGCTGGGCATCCCGGACATGCAGATTGCCGGCAATCACTCCACGCGTTTTCAACTGAACTGGACCCAGGACCGCATTGACGGAACGATGCCTACCCCCTGGGTGGTGAGCCTGCCCCAGTGGATCTACCACCTGCTCATGCTGGTCTGGTCCCTCTGGCTGGCCTTCAGCCTGCTTTCCTGGCTGCGCTGGGCATGGGGATGCTTTTCCGAAAGGGGGCTGTGGGAACCGATCAAATGGCGCCGCAGAGCCAGGCCGGCCAGCGATGAAAAATCATCCGGGAAATCGGAAGAGGGGGTTTTACCCCAATCCTCCCCGCAGGCCTGAGACACCTGATACCGGCTGCCGTCAAGGCGCCACAAGCGCGCCGACCGCATCCCCCGGGCAGGGCGTTTTCGTCGGACCTTCACCGTTACCCGCGAAGCGGTATTTTCCCTGCCCTTCCGATCATTGCCCCCCTCCCCCGGGGCCTGAAATCGGGGGTATTGCTTTTAGGCAGTGTTGACGGTATAAACATCGGCTTAAAAATCCTGCCTGTCCATACCCGTTCCATGCCCGAACCCGAGGAGATTAGCAATGAAACGTCATTTTTTGCTTTTTCATGCCGTGGTCCTGTTGAATCTGCTGCCGGCGTGTTCGGTTTTCTGTGCTGAAGCCATGCATTTCAGCTGCTCCGCGCAGGTCGCCGAAGCGTTTGGAAAACCGCTGATGCAGTCATTCATCGAAACTTCGGGCATTACCGTCAACACCCACATATCCTCGTCAAACCTGGCCATCAGTCGACTGCTCAACGGATTCAGTGAGATTGCCGGTTCCGCAAGAGCGCTCAACGTCCATGAAATAGAAAGCGGTCTTATCGAAATCCCCATCTGCAGGGACCCCATGGCCATCATCGTTCATCGTGATTGCCCGGCCTCTTCGCTCACGGGCGATCAGGTACGCCGGATATTCAACGGCGAAGTGGAAAACTGGAAACCGATCTGCGGGACGGAGATGCCCATAACGGTGATCGTTCCGGGGAAGGATACGGCAGCCTTTGAAAATTTTCAGCGCATGGCCATGCACATGAACGACATCCGCTATGATTATATGACCTGGAAATCCACGGCGGCGGTCGAAGCGGTGCGCTATCTCCCGGGAGCCGTCTCCTTCATCGGCCATGTGGCCGCCTATGACCAAACGGATATCAAGATGCTGGACATTGACGGCAAGGCCATCACCGATGTCACCTATCCGTATATCCAGACCTTTTCACTGGTAACCCGCGGCAAGCCCAGCCCCCAGGCACGGGCGTTCATCGATTTTGCCCTGTCGGAGCGGGTGACCAATTTTATCGTGACCCACCACATGTTTCCTGTAATCGATTAGGAGCCGGCCATGAAACTGCGGTTTTTCAGATGGATGGTGATCGTCCCCGCAGGGCTGGCCCTGCTGACTGCCGGATGCGCCAGTTCGTTGACCTCCTCCAGCCCCCGCCAGACCACCATCGTGGAAGGCGAAAAGCACCTGAGCGGCACCGTGGAGCTTCAATTCGACGCCTTCAAAAACCCGGGAGACCGGAGGTTGCGGCTAACCCAGACGCCCATGTGCCGGGAAATGATCTCCCGTGAAACGGTGAGCCGTAAACAGCTCCATGGCGTATTGCCAGCCATTATCGAAATCGGTTTTTTCGGATTGGGCATCCTCGATCTGGTGGTTGCCAATGCCATCGTCACCAACAGTGAAAACCGAACCCCCATTGAGGATGTACCCACGGGAAAGATGGTCCCGTGTGCGGTGGTTCAGCCAGCCGCCGATCAACAGGTAATCTTCCAGTTTTCAGGTACCAATACCCTTCAATACGGCCTCACCGATGCCAACGGCATGGTGGAACTCGACGCGCCGCCGTCTCCGGGCGAAACGGCCTACACCAATGTCTTCGTTCGCACCGGCGCCGCCAAACGCTTTGCCGGTGCGGTATGGCTGATGCCCGCCCCCTGACCGCCGGATTGTCGGCCCTCCGGATTGGGCAATCCGTGTCGGCCGCCGTCCCCATCATTGGGCCTCCCTGGCCGATCGCCCCCGGCGCTCTCAAACGACCGCCATTTACCCCGCTGCATAACGATATGTCGCCTCTTTCAATGAATGCTATTCACAAAAAATCTACATGCCAAAATTAATCTTGACATTATTCGTTCAAAAAAATATTAGTGTCCATCGACCAATCAGTCGGTTTATATTACAGCCGGTCGGTTTCCCCATTCCAAAATTTTTAATTGTACCTGATAACATTTGATTAACGATCGGCAGGTCGTCGGCACAGCCGCCCCGAACAGATGCCAACGCCGGCAGATCGCAACAGGAAGCATAACTATGCCCCCCATTCCGGAATTGGAAGCCATCCGCAAGGCACAGATCCTCGAAGCCGGATTGAAGACCATCGCCGAACGCGGATGCGCCAACGTGACCATGGACGACATCTGCCGCACCGCCGGGCTTTCCAAGGGGGGCCTGGCCCACTACTACCGCTCCAAATACGAATTGTTCAAATCCGTGTTCCAGGAGTTTTTCGACAGGATTTTCCAACGCGGCCGGGACACCATGGCACGGGTCGACACGCCCCTGGAAAAGGTGCTCTCCTTTGACTGGCTGTACGATGTCGACAATCCGGACATGGCCGTCGGATACCCCCTGCTGTTGGACTTTATGGCCATCAGCGTACACAACGCCGACTACCGGGAGATCTTTCACGATTGGATCGGCAACTGGGTGACCCTGCTGAGTGGCGCCCTGGCCGAAGGAATCGATCGCGGCGACTTCACCGATCTGGATCCGGTGGCCACCGCCCGCACGATTTCCGCCATCTACCAGGGTGTCGCCATCCGCTGGTACATGGACCCCTCAACCCATTCGACCGAATGGGCCATCACTTCCTTCCAGAACGCCATCCGGAGGCTGCTGGCGCCGCATATGAAAACGGGCACCCCATGAATCAAAGGATAGACCGGCCTGCAATATGAACGGCGGGCTGTTGAATGATAACGGTTGATCAGAAAAAGGAGACGTCATGACCGTATTTGAAAACAAGGAGAAGATGCAGGCCGTTTTGGGGGGGCTGTTCGAAAAGCTGCTGGCCGATCCGGAATTCGGCCCCAAGTTCGTCAAGTCCGGCATCACCATCAAGTTCAACATCTCCGACCCCAACGCTGAATTATGGGTCACCCCCGGTGACGGGACCCACGGCCAAGTCGCTTGGGGAAGCCACGCTGACAAAGCCACGGTGGAGATGACCCTTAGCGGCGACACCTGCCATAAATTCTGGCTCAAACAGATCGCCATGCCGATCGCCCTGGCCAAAGGATTGATCAAGGCCAAGGGACCCATGCCTAAAATTCTCAAACTGCTCCCCCTGCTCAAACCGGCCTATGAAGCCTATCCGGAGTGGGCCCGCTCCCACGGACTGCCCGTGGATTAACGCACAAGGAGGCAATTCATGGAACGCAGCATCAGACAATACGAAACCGACCGGACGGAGGCCGTCAGAATCGCCGCCCGCCTGATTCTGGCTTCGGGCACCACCACCCCCCGGGTGGGCGGCGTGGGCGAATGCACCATCCACATCGTCGAAGACGAATGCGACATCGAGGACATCTGCCAGCAGATGGAAACCATGGCCGGCACCAAGAAAAGCTGGGGATTTTTCAGGCGCGACGCAGCCATGGTCCGCGACGCCGACGCCCTGCTGGTCACCACCTCCTTGCGGTGCCTCACCGATCCGGCAGACATCAACTGCAACATGTGCGGGAAACTGGTCTGTGAATATCTCAAGGAAGAAGAGAAGCTCCCCGCGGACCCCGACGTAGCCTTCACCGGCCCCCTGTGCACCTTCCGGGCCACCAACATCGCCTACGCCGTGGACGGCATGATCGCCCAGGCCCGCAACCTGGGCATCGACTACGGGGTTTACTGGTCCGTGGGTGCCGCGGCCATGCGCATGGGACTGTTGCCGCGGGACACGGGCTTCTCCCTGGCCGTAGCCATCTCCGTCACTGAGAAAAGCCCGTTCCGGGACATCCCGCTCAAGTATGACGAGATCAACCAGCGCACCATGAACGACCGCATGATCAACCGGCTGTGGCCCCAGTTCAGGTCCATCTACAGCTGACACCGGAGGAAAATATGGCAATCGTCGAAATGGATGCAATGGTCAATGCCGGGATGAACCGGGCCGTGGAACTGATGGCCCTGGCCGCCCACAACAGCTTTCGGTTCAATGACCGCAACACGGTAAAAATCATCTCCATCGGCAAAGAGGAGATGGAGCAGATCGCCGAGTACTGCTTTTCTTTGGGAGACATGTCACCCCTGGCCGCCAGGGACGGCCGGCACCTGGTCCAGCTGATGAAGGAACCCTGTGCGCTGCTGATCATGGGGGACAAGCGCCGCTCCGACTTCAACTACAACTGCGGGGCCTGCGGTTTCCGAACCTGCAAAGAGCTGAATGCCGCCGAAAAAATGGAATCCCTCACCGCCAACGGGCCCTCCTGCCTGTTCAAAAACATCAACCTGGGCATCGCCTCCAATGCCGCTGCCAGCGCAGCTCATCGGCTGGGCCTTCACTGCCGGGTTTTCTCCACCCTGGCCTTTTCGGCCCTGGCCCTTGAGATCATCACCGATGTGGACGTGTGCATCAGCGTTTCGGTGAGCGCAGCCAGCAAGAATCCCTACTTCGATCGTCACGAATACTGGACGAAGGAGCATTGGGATGAAATCTTCGCGAAAGAGTTCCCCACCTATAACCGCGGTTTCATCGGGGCGGTCGAGGATTAATAGGAAAAAGATTGAGGGATTAGGGATTGAGAAATTGGATGGGGTGTCGCTGGTTAACCCCTCAATTCCCGATTCGATAATTCTCAATTAAGGAGTTAGGGACCATGTCATCAAAAGCTTATCTGAATCAGGCCATCGTCTCTCATTTTATAGAAATGAAGGCTGAAGACAGGCCGGATCAGGAAATACTAATTTTCGAAAATGGCGATCGTGACGCCGACGTTCTCACTTACAGAACCATCTATGAGAATTCCAATAAGATTGCCCGGCTGTTTCTGAACCTCGGTCTTGATAAAGGAGATACCTATGCGCTGTTCATGCGCAACCATGCCGAATTCGCATACAGCATGCTGGCCGGACCGGTGATCGGTGCCGTCATGGTGCCCATCGACCCGCGCAGCCGGGGAGACCGCCTGCGGTTCCTGCTGACCCACGCCAATGTCAAGGCCGTGATCGTCAGCGGTGAACTGCTGCCCCAACTGGAAGAGGTGGCGGGTCAGGTTCCCGGCCTCAAAAACATACTGGTGGCCTGGCGCAGGGATCAGCACCTGCCGATCTCGGATACCTATCCCGCCCTGAACGAGACCCTGGAGAAGACCTCCTGGGATCCGGTCGGCCAGCAGATCATGGACGTGCGCCATCCCATGCAGATCATATACACCTCCGGCACCACCGGCGACCCCAAGGGGGTCATGATCCGCAACAACCGCTTCGGCATGTTTAACATCGTCACCAAGCTGGTATGGAAGTACAAACCCTCCGACGTACTCTACACCGGCCTCTCCCTCACCCATGGCAACGCCCAGGCCGTCACCCTCTTTCCGGCCATCGGTTCGGGAATCAAGGCAGTGTTCTCCTCCCGGTTCACCAAGAGCCGGATCTGGGACATCTGCCGCACTCACGGCTGCACCAGCTTCTCCCTGCTGGGCGGCATGATGGCAGGCATTTTCAACGAACCGCCACGGGACAACGACGCCGACAACCCGGTGAAAACCGTCATCAGCGCCGGTACCCCTGCTGCCATCTGGCAGGATTTCGAAAATCGCTTTGCGGTCAAGATCCTCGAGTGGTACGGCGCCGTGGAGGGCGGATTCGCCTACAAACCGCCGGGAGTGGGGCCGGTGGGCTCCTTCGGCAAACCCATCCCCGGCATGATGCAGTTCAAAATAGTGGATGACGATGACCGGGAAGTGCCGACGGGCCATCCGGGAGAACTCATCTGCCGCATGATGAAGGGGGATACCAAGGTGGATTACCTGGACAACGCCCAGGCTTCCGAGGAGAAAACCCGCGGCGGCTGGCTGCGTACCGGGGACATCGTTACCAAAGACGAAAAGGGCTGGTACTTTTTCCGCCATCGCAAGGGCAGCGAGTTGCGTCGGGCCGGTGATTTCATCCAGCCCGATCATATCGAACGGGTGCTGGGCGAGCATCCGCATGTGAGCGAGGTATGCGTCTATGGTATTCCGGCCGCTTCCGGTGCACCGGGGGAAAGCGACCTGGTGGCCGCCATCGCCCCCTTCGAGGGTGCCGCCATCGACCCGGCGGATATTTTCGCCATGTGTCGCCGGGACCTGGAGGCCAATTTCATCCCCACCTACCTTCAACTGGTGGATGAAATACCTAAAACCATTTCCGAAAAAGCCCTGGACCGGGTGCTTAAACAAAAGTTCTCACCCGAAGCGGAAAATGTATTCGCTTATTCCAAATGATGCCTTTCTCAATATCCGGAAGTTTTTACAGCGAAGGAGAATCCCATGATCGGATACACCGAGTTGAACATCGACCTGACCAAAGCCCAGAATGCCATGAAAGAAGAGACCCACCGGTTTGCCAGGGAGGTGTTGCGTCCGGCCAGCATAGAGCTGGACAAAATCGACGACCCCGAAACCGTCATTAAGAGTCCCCTGTTCTGGGAGACCATGAAGCAGGGCTACGATCTGGGATATCATACGATCTTCCTGCCGGACTCCTACGGCGGGCTGGCCACCGATCCCCTTGAAACTCATATCGTTCTGGAAGAACTGGCCTGGGGCAGCGTGGATTTTGCCATCGGTCTGGGCATATCCTGCTTTCCGGCCTTTTTCGCCTCCATGGTCCCCTCGGACCGCTTGATCGACGATATCATCGAACCCTTCTGCCAGTGCAGTGACGCCTCCCTCATCGGCTGCTGGGGAATCACCGAACCGGATCACGGCACCGACACCCTCAGCCCGTTCACCGCGACTTTCGCGGACCCCGCCATTTCGGGGCAGACCCGGGCCCGCCGGGAAGGCGACGAATGGGTCATCGACGGTCAGAAGGCGGCCTGGGTCTCCAACGGCACCATCGCCACCCACTGCCTGCTCTACCCCACCCTCGATCCGTCCAGGGGAATGGCCGGCGGCGGCATCTGCATCGTTCCCCTGGATCTTCCCGGTGTCAAGAAGGGCCGTCCCCTGGACAAGTTGGGCCAGCGTGCCCTCAACCAGGGTGAGATCTATTTCGACGGGGTCCGGATTCCCAGTGAATACATGCTCGTGGACCCGGAAAGCTACGAGTCCATGCTGGATGTCACCCTCTCCACGGCCAATGCCGCCATGGGGGCCCTGTTCGTGGGGGTGGCCCGGGCGGCCTACGAAGAGGCCCTGGCCTACGCCAAACAGCGCATCCAGGGCGGCAAGCCCCTGTTCGAGCACCAGATGATCAAACACAAGCTCTTTTCCATGTTCATGAAGATAGAGGCGGCTCGGGCGCTTTCCCGGGCAGCCATGATCTACAATTACAACAACACCCCGCCCATGATTCAGTACTCTATCGCCTCCAAGGTCTATTGCACCAACACGGCCTTCGAGGTGGCCAGCGATGCCGTGCAGATTTACGGCGGCAATGGCGTGAGCCGGGAGTATCCCCTGGAAAAATTTTTCCGGGATGCCCGGGCAGCCATGATCGAAGACGGCGCCAACGACTCGCTGATGATTACGGCGGCGCACCACCTATAGGGCGTGTCCGCCCACAACGGGCGTCTTTCGGCCCAGGCCGGTGTTCTCACGAAGTTGAAATCCTCAACGTAGCGCAGCTACGCCTCCGGTTTCAACATCCCTGCGGCCTTGGCCTGAACCCAAATCCACCCGTTCTGGACAAACACGATTTCCTTCGGGAAAAAATGCCAACGATCAAGACCGAAAGGCCGATTTAAGAATGGGATTCGACCTAAAACGATAACAGTTAGGATTCCTTCATTTGACATTTTTCATTGGGCATTTGGCATTACCCCTAGAATTTTCTCATGTATTACGCAATCGATAAATTCAGGAAGGAAAAACAAATGAATAACGTCTACATCATCGGTTTGGGCATGATCCGTTTCGGCAAGTATCCGGAGCGTGACGTGCGGGACATGGCCCACGAGGCCACCCGCCTGGCCCTGGCCGACGCCGGCCTGGAGAAGCCGGACATCGAATCGGCCTTTTTCTCCAACACTTTCTGGGGCATGTTCGCCAACCAGCACTCCATCCGCGGCCAGGTGATCCTGCGTTCCATGGGCATCGAAGCGATTCCCGTCACCAATGTGGAAAACGCCTGCGCCGGGGCCTCCACGGCCCTTCACCTGGCCACCACCGGCATCCGGGCGGGAATGTTTGACGTGGCCCTGGCTTTGGGCTCTGAGAAGATTACCCATCCCAACAAGGCCGTTTCCCTCGGCGCCTATGCCTCCTGCATGGATGTCGGGAATTTCGAGGCCCACCTGAAAATGATGGAACGGGTCAGCAGCAGCCTCACCATCGACATCCCGGCCGACCAGACCCCGCCCGGGGACGGCCGCAGCATCTTCATGGATGCCTACGCCATGGGCGCCCGCTGGCACATGAGCCGTTTCGGCTCCACCCAGCGGCAACTGGCCGCCATCTGTGCCAAAAACCACTGGCACGGGTCGTTGAACCCGCTCTCCCAGTATCAGACGGACATGACCGTCGAAGAGGTGCTGGCGGACAAGCCCGTGGCCTATCCCCTGACCCGCGCCATGTGCGCACCGGTGGGCGACGGCGCAGCAGCGGCCATCGTCTGCTCCGAAGCCTACCTGAAAAAACTGTCCACTGCCCGCCCTTTAAGAATTCGCGCCTCGGTGCTGGGAACGGGCACGGACCGTGACCTGGACGGGCAGGACATCGGGGAACGGCTGGCCGGACAAGCCTATGAGATGGCCGGGGTCGGGCCTGCCGACATCAGCCTGGCCGAGCTTCACGATGCCACGGCCTACGGGGAGCTGCACCAGACCGAGGCCATGGGGTTCTGCCCCATGGGCGAAGGGGGACCCTGGGCGGAAACCGGCGCGACCAGACTGGGAGGCAAGCAGCCGGTGAATACCAGCGGCGGGCTGGAGTGCCGCGGCCATCCCATCGGGGCCTCGGGGCTGGCCCAGATCTATGAGATCGGCATCCAGCTTCGCGGCGACGCCGGCAGGCGCCAGGTGGAAGGGGCCCGACTGGGCCTGGCGGAAAACGGCGGCGGCAACATCGGGGTCGAAGAGGCGGCCATGTGCATCCACATTCTGGAAAAGAGGTAGCGTGAAAAAGAGCATTTTCATCACCGGCGCCGCGTCGGGCATCGGCCGGGAAACCGCCCTGGTCTTCGCCGAAAAGGGCTGGTTCGTGGGGCTTTTTGATGTAAACGAACCGGCCCTGGAGGAATTGGGGAACCGGATCGGCCATGAAAACGCCTGCTTTCGAAGCGTGGATGTGACCCGGCCGGAAAGCGTACAGGCGGCTGCCGATCATCTGGCCCGACGGACAGGCGGACAACTGGACGTACTGTTCAACAATGCCGGCGTACTTTACATGGGCCACCACCAGACCATCTCCCTGGAACTGAAAAAACGGACGGTGGACGTCAATCTCACCGGCATCCTCAACGGCATCGATGCCTGTTTCGATCTGTTGAAGGCCACCCCCGGCGCGCGCATCATCAGCATGTCTTCGGCGTCGGCCCTTTATGGAACCCCGGAACTGGCCGTTTATTCCGCCACCAAAGCCGCCGTGGGCGCCCTGACCGAGGCGCTCAACATCGAGTTCGAGCCCCTGGGCATCCATGTGTGTGACGTCATGGCACCCTACGTGCGCACCCCGATGATCACCGCCTCGCCCGTGGAGGCGGCCAGCGTGTCGCGGCTGGGAGTGCACATCACCCCCGGACAGGTAGCCAAGGTGGTCTGGCGGGCCGCCCACGGCCGGCGGCGCCACTGGCAGGTAGGCTGGATGATGCGCCTGCTGCGCTTTTCAACCCTGGCTTTTCCGTTTTTCCAGCGGCCGCTGGTCAAGATGCTGGCGTTTTCCAAAGCCGCAACGCAAGGGGACAGGGAATGAAAAAGGTGCTCATCACCGGTGCTTCCGGGTATATCGGAAGCACTCTGGCCGAGGCCCTCTGTGCCGATGAAACGGTTGAGACCGTGATGGGTATCGACATCCGCAGACCGGCTGCCGCTCCCGAAAAACTCAGATTCTACGAACAGGACGTACGCCGGCCGATGACCGGCCTGATGACACGGCACGGCGTCGATACGGTGGTCCACGCCGCCTATGTCCTGCCGCCCCTTCACGATACCGCCCTGATGGAGAGCATCAATGTGGAGGGAACCCGCAATGTCCTGGAATCGTCCGCCCGGGCCGCCGTTCGGCGCCTGCTGGTCACCAGTTCCGCCACCGCCTATGGGTTTCATCCGGATAACCCCGTACCCCTGACCGAAACCGATCCGCTGCGGGGCAATGAAGATTTTACCTATGCCAAGAACAAACGGGAGATCGAAGCCATCCTTGCACCGTTTGCCGAAAAGCATCCGAAAATGGCGGTCAGCGTGCTGCGACCCTGCTTCGTCGTGGGCCCCACCATGGACAACCCGCTCTCCCACCACCTGAAAAAACGTCTGGTGGTGCTGCCCAAGGAGACCTCGCCCCTCCAGTTCGTCCATGAAAAGGATCTGATGCGGGCCATTCTGCACTGCCTGAAAAACGATGTATCCGGAACGTTCAACATTGCCGGAGCGGGAACCATCACCGTGGCCGAGATGGTCCGCCTGATGGGCAATCGCCCGGTATGGGTGCCCAGCCGCTTGCTCTATCCGTTGAATCGGATCGCCTGGGCCCTGCGCCTGCATTTTATCACCCGGTTTCCCAGTGCCGCCCTGGGGTTATTTCGCTATTCGTGGGTGGCGTCTCCGAAACGGTTTATCGAAAAAACCGGATTTTCCTATGCATTCGACAGCCGTACGGCCTTTGAGGATTTCGCCCGGTTGGCCGGGCGCTGATTGCATCCAATAACGGCAATGGATCCACACATCCCGAAGCGGCTCCTGGAAAAAGTCCTTCCGAGGATCCATCCCTGACAGCTC
The DNA here is from genome assembly GCA_020444075.1 of Deltaproteobacteria bacterium. GTDB lineage: Bacteria > Desulfobacterota > Desulfobacteria > Desulfobacterales > Desulfosarcinaceae > Desulfosarcina. The sequence goes on along the minus strand of JAHLLR010000010.1, from coordinate 51,593 downwards.
CAGTGGAATGAAAAATGTCCATTGGCAACATTATTTTCCATTTTTGAATATACGATAATATATAAATAGGTTAACCTCTATTTTATCCCGTTTGTGGCAATTAATATTTCCACTTTATAAACATCCCTCACCTCTTCAATACCCGCTCCCCGTGATCGGCAACAGGGATCAGCCGATTCCAAAAAAATCTCAACCTGTTTAAATAAAACATCAATATCATAGTTTGCGGATTCGGGTTTAATCTGTCATTTAATTTTCATCCAGATCCTTGACCCACCGCATTATTTTGGCAGACATTTTGCGTGGATCCGAGTTACTTTTTTCCAAAGTCATTATTTCATCGGCACGGAATTCTTTGAACCTGATAAGGAGGAATCATGATTGTCGGCATTTTAAAAGAGATCAAGACGGAAGAGAACCGGGTGTGCATGACTCCGGCGGGGGTCGAGGTGATGATCCACAGCGGCCACACGGTGCTGGTGGAGAAAGGCGCCGGGGCCGGCAGCGGCTTTGCCGACGAATCGTACGCCAGGGCCGGGGCGAAGATGGTCGACACCCCCCAAGAGATCTTCGCTGCGGCCGACATGGTCATGCATGTGAAAGAACCCCTGCCGCCGGAGTATGATCTGATCCGGGAAGGGCAGATCGTGTTCACCTACCTTCACCTGGCCGCCGACGAGACCCAGACGCGGGCCCTGATCAAGAGCCGGTCGGTGAGCATCGCCTACGAGACGATCCAGAAGGCCGACGGCAGCCTGCCCCTGCTGACGCCCATGAGCGAGGTGGCCGGGCGCATGGCCATCCAGCAGGGGGCCAAGTACCTGGAGATGGCCCAGGGCGGCCACGGGGTGCTGCTGGGCGGCGTCCCCGGCGTGGACCCGGGCACGGTGGTGGTGATCGGCGGCGGCGTGGTGGGCGTCAACGCGGCCAAGATGGCCTGCGGGCTGGGGGCCAAGGTCTACCTGCTGGACATGAACCTGGACCGGCTGCGCTACCTGAGCGACGTGATGCCGGCCAACTGCTTTACCTTGATGTCCAGCCCGGCGGCGATCCGCAAGCTGGTCAAGGAGGCCGACGTGGTGGTGGGCGCCGTGCTGATTCCCGGGGCCAAGGCGCCGCGGCTGGTGACCCGGGACATGCTGGGGACCATGAAAAAGGGCTCGGTGCTGGTGGACGTGGCCATCGACCAGGGGGGCTGTTTCGAGACCTCCAAGGCGACCACCCACGGCAACCCCACCTACGTGGTGGACGGGGTGATCCACTACTGCGTGGCCAACATGCCCGGGGCGGTGGCCAAGACGTCGACCCTGGCGCTGACCAACGCCACCTTGCCCTATGCGCTGCAGATCGCCAACAAGGGCTGGAAAAAAGCCATGCGGGAAAACGAAGAGATCCGGCTGGGGGCCAACGTGATCGACGGCAAGGTCACCTATCGCGCCGTCGCCGACGCATTCGAACTGAAATACACCCCGGTAGAGTCGTTGATCAATGATTAAGCTATACGACGTTGATTGTTTTTTCTGATTCGAATGGCATAACGTCTGGCTGCGATCCCGAGCACCCGACCGTTTAAAAACGGAAAAATTAATCGGCGCATTATCCTGGAACGAAAGCCGCAAAAGGCCTTTCCACCGTGGTGGAGAGGCCTTTTTTTATTCGCCTTGGAAATAACATTAACGGAAGTTTTCTGCCGCTGTATTAACACAAATAGGATTGAACGCCATTTATGCAATGGTGCCGGCCGACGGCTTTGAAACGGCGTATGGCACCGGCCAGACTGCTTTTTCAAAACTTATCGGGATGCATAAAGTAAATGCCATTTTGTAAAAAAATCATCTTGACAGTTTAAACCAAATATTATAAATGGTCAGACCATTCCGAAAATGAACCGAACACTCCCCCGGAGTGGCTATTTCAGGCTCTCTTTTATGCCATTAGATTTTCATGTTCACCCAGGATCGAGCTGCTGATCGATGACCCATTTGTTTCGCGCTGCCAAACAAAACCGAATTTTCCAGGATGTGGTCGAGCAGATCCAGGAGGCCATCATTGACGGCCAACTGAAAGTGGGGGATCGGCTTCCCGCCGAGCGCGAACTCAAAGAAATGCTTCAGACCAGCCGGAGCACCCTTCGCGAGGCCCTGCGCGTACTGGAGCAAAAGGGGCTTATTGAGATCAAGCTGGGAATGGGCGGTGGCGCCGTCGTCAAAACGGTCTCCTCGGATCTCGTAACCGAGAGCCTGGATCTGTTGATTCGTTCCCATCAGGTATCCCTGCGGCACATCGCCGAATTCCGTGAACGGGTGGAAGGCGATGTGGTGGTCCTGGCCACATCAAGAATGAAAGCGTCCCATCGGCGTATTCTCAAGACGCTGTTGAATGAAGCCCGGAAATATGTGGATCAGGGTGCTGAAACCGTTTCCGATTTTCTCACCGCCGACAAAAACATCCACCTGTATTTTGCCAAAATTACGGGCAACCCCATCTACATATCGATTCTCAAGACCATTCATGAAAACCTTCGCCGGTATTATGACGAGTTTCTGGTGATGGAAGAGCCGGAAATGAATGAGAACCTTCAGGATCTCGAGGATGTGGTGGCGGCCATGGAAAGCGGGGATGCAGAAAAGGCCGGCGAGATCGCCCGGACCCACGTGAGGCGATTCAACGGCTACATGGAAATGCGGGAGCGGCAGCGCAAGGCATGATTCGGAAGCCGCCCGTGGGTGCGGCTCAATACGTCAACAGAATTAACGGTTGGGTGTTATGGCACATTTAGAATTGGACAACATCACGGTAAGATTCGGCGGGCTGGTGGCCCTGTCTCAACTGAGTTTTTCGATCAACTCAGGAGAAATCGTGGGCCTCATCGGTCCCAACGGCGCAGGCAAGACCACGGTTTTCAATGTGCTCACCGGCGTCTACAAGGCCAGCTCCGGCAAAGTGCGCTTCGAGGGAAAAAACATTCTGGGCAAGCGCCCCCATGAGATTTTCTCAAAAGGGGTGGCCCGGACCTTTCAGAACATAAGACTCTTTTCAGCCATGACGGCGGTTGAAAACGCCATGGTGGCCCGGCACTGCCGGTCTAAAAAAGGGGTGGTGGGCGCTATTTTCCGCACGCTTTCCCAGCGCAGGGAGGAACGGCAGATCCGCAGCAAGGCACTTGAAGCACTCAAATTCATGGGCGTGGACAAGTATGCGGACACGGTGGCCTCGAACCTGCCTTACGGCCTGCAGCGGCGGCTCGAAATCGCCCGCGCGCTGGCTTCCCAGCCCAAGGTGATTCTGCTGGACGAACCGGCCGCCGGCATGAACCCGTCGGAAAGTTCGGCGCTGATGAAGGATATCGCCCGGATTTGCGAACTCGGGATCGACGTGCTGCTGGTAGAGCACGATATGAAAGTGGTCATGGGCGTGTGTCATCGTATTGTATGTGTTGACCACGGGGTGAAGATTGCCGAAGGGACGCCGGAAGAGATCCAGTCCAGTCCCCAGGTGATCGAGGCATACCTGGGTCAGCCGGCAAGTAAAAATCATTAATCAACAGGAGGAGCGTCAAATGAGGAAAAAACTGTTCGTCGCACTGGTACTTGGCCTGATGGTCGTCCCCTTCATCATGGGAACGGCGACTGCAAAAACCCTGAAGATCGGCTCCATGAGCCCGCTGACGGGACCCTATGCCTCAGATGGAACCGACATTAAAAACGGCGTGCTGACCGCGATTCAGGTCTTCGAAGAAGCCGGCGGAATCCCCGGTTATGACAAGATCGAGCTGTTCGCCCAGGACACTGCCTGTGATCCGAAACAGGCCGTGGCCGCCGCCAACAAGCTGATCAACCTGGAAGTGGTCGGTGTCGTCGGCGCCTACTGCTCGTCTTCCACCATTCCGGCCTCCGAGACCCTGGCCGAAGAAGACATCCCCATGCTGACCCCGGCCTCCACCAACGAAAAAGTCACCGACCGCGGTCTGCCCTACATGTTCCGCCTGTGCGGCCGTGACGATGATCAGGCGCCGGCCGCCGCCAAGTTCCTCAAAGATTCCCTGAAGGCCAAGACCGTCTTCATCGTCGATGACAAGACCACCTACTCCCAGGGACTGGCCGACGGCGTCAGCAAAGCCTGCAAGGAGTTGGGCATCGAGGTCGTCGAGCATGATCACGTCAACCAGGGCGACAAGGATTTCGCCGCCGTACTGACCAAAGCCAAAGCCGCCAATGCCGATATTTTCTACATGTCCCTGCAGGGATACTCTCCCGGCGCACTGATGGCGCTGCAGGCCAAACGTTTGGGTATGACGTCCCAGATTGTCACCCAGGACGCCATGTTCCAGCCCAAGTTCATGGAAGTCGCCAAGGATGCGGCCGAAGGCGTTTACCTGACCTACGGGTTCACCGATACCACCACCCCCGAGTACAAATCCTTCGAGAAAATCTACGTGCCCAAATACGGCCCCATCGCCGCTTACGCCACCTACGCCTATGATGCAGCCACCGTCCTGCTCCAGGCCATCAAGACCTCCGGCTCCACCGATCCGGCCAAAATCAAGGCCGAGATCATGAAGATGGATTTCGACGGCGTTGCCAAACGGATCAAGTTCAAGGCCAACGGCGACTCCGGATCGTCCTACATCGCCTTCAAGGTTGTTAAAGGCGAGTTCGTGCCCTACTGGTCGCCTGAGAAGGGACTGCTCAAATAAGTCGGTAATGTGACGTGACCGCCCTGCCAGGTTGACAGGGCGGTCAACGTTATCGGATTTACTGAAAGCACCAATCTGAAAAGCGATTTCTATGGAATTTTTTATTCAGCAGTTGATAAACGGCATCACCCTGGGTGGCCTGTACGCCCTGATCGCGCTGGGGTACACCATGGTGTACGGTGTAATCCAGCTGATCAACTTCGCCCACGGTGAATTTTTTGCGACCGGGGGCTATGTCGGGGTGATCCTGCTCAGTTTTTTTACCGGACTGGGATACATGGACACCCACCCCATACTCTGCCTGGCCGCATCCTTTGCCCTGACCATGGGGTATTGCGCCTTCCTGGCCGTGGGTGTCGAGAAAATCGCCTACAAGCCATTGCGCCGCCAGTCGCGCCTGGCCGCCCTGCTCTCGGCGCTGGGCATGTCCATCTTCCTTTCCAATGGGTTGATGCTGACCCAGGGCGTCTATGACAAGGCTTATCCCGGCGAACTGTTCCAGGGCGGAGTCAATCTTGGAAATATCACCATCGGCTATCTGCAGATGATGATCGTGGGGATGACCATCTTCCTGCTGTTCGGGCTCAACATCCTGGTGTTCAAGACCAAGATCGGCATGGCCATGCGCGCCACGGCCCAGGACAAGGTCATGAGCAGCCTGGTGTCCATCAGCAGCAACCGGATCATCTCCCTGACCTTTGCCATCGGCGCGGGGCTGGCCGCCGCCGCCGGCATCATGGTGGGCCTCTACTACGGCTCGGTGCGCTACGACATGGGCTTTCTGCCAGGGATCAAGGCCTTTGCCGCCGCCGTGCTGGGCGGCATCGGCAACATCACCGGGGCCATGCTGGGCGGACTGATCATCGGCATGGTGGAAATTTTCGGTGCAGGATATATCTCCGGCCAGTACAAGGACGTGTTTGCCTTTATTATCCTGATCTCCGTGCTCTACTTCAAACCGACTGGAATCATGGGCGAGAATATCGATGATACACGAGTTTAAGAAAGTCTGGAAACCCTACACCATCGGCCTTTTGTGGCTGATGGGACTGCTGTGGCCCCTGCTGGGCATCCACCCGGACGGCACCCTGTCTTTCGACAGGACATTCACCGTCTGGCTCTATATCGCCGTCGGCACGTCCATCTGCCTGCTGCTTTACCTCATGAACAAAAGCGGCAGCCTGGACACCATCGGCCGGCCGCTCGCCGGGATGCGGGACTCCGTCAGCCTGGCCTCGGGCAAAGTGCCCACCTGGGCCTGGATAATCCTCCTGCTGGCCGTGGCCTTTTTGTATCCGTTCTTTACCGGACGCTATGCCCAGGACGTGGCCACCAACGTGCTGATCTACGTCTGTCTGGGCTTGGGGCTCAATGTGGTCGTGGGACTGGCCGGCATGCTGGATCTGGGCTATATCGCCTTTTACGGCGTGGGGGCATACACCTACGCCCTTTTGAATATCCACTTCGGCATCTCCTTCTGGATCTGCCTGCCCATTGCGGCAACCCTGGCGTTAACTGCCGGATGCCTCATCGGGTACCCTACGCTGCGCATGCGCGGCGACTACCTGGCCATCGTGACCCTGGGTTTCGGGGAGATCGTGCGCATCCTGCTCAACAACTGGATGTCGCTGACCAATGGCCCCAACGGCATTCTCGGCATCAACCCGCCCAGCATTTATATTCCCAGTTTCGAAAACGGCTTCAGCCTGGAGCTGCTCGAACTGAAGAAACTGCAATACCTTTATTACGTCGCCCTGGGCCTGGCTATCTTCACTATCATCGCGGTCAGGCACCTGAACTATTCCAGGATCGGCAGGGCCTGGGAATCCATCCGTGAAGATGAGACCGCCGCCGAACTGATGGGGGTCAACACCTTCAAGCTCAAACTGCTGGCCTACGCCATGGGCGCACTGTTCGCCGGGCTGGCCGGGGCCTTTTTCTGTGCCCGCATGCGTTTTGTCAGTCCGGAAAGCTTCACCTTCCTCGAATCGGCCATGGTGCTGAGCATGGTCGTGTTAGGCGGCATGGCCTCCATCCCCGGCATCATCTTGGGCGCAGCCGCCCTGATCGTCCTGCCGGAGGTCTTCCGCGAATTCGAAACCTACCGTATGCTGGTGTTCGGTATGTCCATGGTGGTAATGATGCTGTTCCGGCCTGCCGGCCTCATACCGGCCAAGCGGATGGGCTCCCGGGGCGAAGAGAGGGAGGGATAGATGGCTGATCAACCGATTCTCGAACTGAAAGACGTCTATTCCAGCTACGGCAGCATCAAAGCCCTCAAGGGAATTTCCCTCAAGGTGTACCCGGGAGAGATCGTGGCTATCATCGGCGCCAACGGTGCCGGAAAATCCACCACACTGATGACCACCTGCTGCGTGATTCCCATCGACAAGGGGGAAATCTGGTACAACGGTAACCCCATTCACGGCAAAGCGGCGGAAATCCTGCCCGAAGCCGGCCTGTGCCAGGTACCGGAAGGAAGGCGGATCTTTCCCCGCCTGACCGTGGACGAAAACCTGACTCTGGGCGCTTTCTTTCGCAAGGACAAGGCCGACATCGAAGCGGACCGGCAGTATGTCTACAAACTGTTTCCCATCCTCAAGGACCGCCATAAGCAGCATGGCGGAACCCTGTCCGGCGGAGAACAGCAAATGCTGGCCATCGCCAGGGCACTCATGGGCCGGCCCAAGGTCCTTTTGCTGGACGAACCGTCGCTGGGACTGGCACCGCTGATCGTCCAACAGATTTTCGATATCATCAAGGATGTAAACAAAAGGGAAGGCACCACCATTTTACTGGTGGAGCAGAATGCCAACCTGGCCCTCCAGGTTGCCTCCCGAGGCTACGTGCTGGAAACCGGCAACATCACCCTGGAGGATGACGCCAAAAAACTGCTCGACAACCCGGAGATCAGGAAAGCCTATCTGGGGGAATAGCCTGAAAATACCCAACACTCGATGCCCCTGATCCCTTGATTGAAAAGGGTTTCAGGGGCGTTTAATATTTCTGCACCTGCTTGACATCGCCAGGTCCGAGCGTTAATATACCGTCAAGACAGTTCTTTAACAAATTGGGGGCGAAACGGCTTCGACGGGGATAAAGAAGCACCGATTGCATGCCGAGTTCCTACCATCTCGTAAAACCGGTGGGAAATAAACATAATCGCAGACGATTATAACTACGCCGTAGCAGCTTAATGCTACCGTTCTACCGGGTTTCTCCCGCGAACCTGGATAGAACGTCGACTAGTGGGATAGCCGAATCTGAATGCCTGTTACAGTAACGGCGAAATTTTAGCAGGATAGCCTTTGAAGTACCCTGCCTGATGGAGACTGCCAAAGGCGAAACTTAGAGATCAGGACAAGCATGTAGATATCAGTGTGGAATGTTTTCGGACGCGGGTTCGACTCCCGCCGCCTCCACCATTCTTTATTTCGTTAACTTTACGGTTAACGCAACTTCGCCGCCAGGCATTTCTGAATGAATCGCCAGAAGATTATAACCATCCTAAACGCCCAAAAAAATCTGCTGGATCGCTATTCCATCTGCAAGATATACTTGTTTGGTTCATCGGTCCGAAATGAGGCCACAGACATGAGCGATGTCGATCTCATCGTTGAATTCGAGGCAAATGCCCGCATCGGGCTTTTCCGTTTCTAAATCCAGCAGATTCCGGTCAATTCCATCTGTTCCACACTTCAATCAAGTGCGACCTCAGATGAATAACCCGTTTATTTCCCCCCGCCTACCTCATCAAGACCCCCTACTGCTAATGTTCAGGATCAACGTTCCTAAGGATCAACAACATCCATCCGCCAGAAAAAAGTTGCGAAACTCCGTTAGAACTGGCAATTTACCTGAGACAAAGTCCAAGGAAAGGTAACCGGCCGGTCAGTTCCAATTCATTTTCAATTGGCTGTAAACAGGATATGGGGTGTTGAAAATCATTTTAATCAACCCTGATTCCATTGTTTTTTACCATGGGTCGGTCCAATGTCGAATGATGAATCAGGTCTTTCATCAGTGATCTTGGATGACCCAGTGGGATATGCCCCGGAGGGATTATGATTGATCGCGTGATCAGTGTTATCGATACCCATACCGCAGGAGAACCAACCCGGATCATTGTCGGTGGCCTACCGAGGATCCGGGGTAATTCCATGCTTGAAAAACGCGATTATTTTGAAAAAAATCATGATCATATCCGCACCATGATCCTGCGGGAGCCCAGAGGGCATAATGATATGTTCGGGGCCGCGCTTGTCGAACCCGTGAACCCGGATGCGGATCTGGGGGTGATCTTCCTGAGCACGGGAGACTATCCGAGAGCATACCCGTATATGTGCGGGCATGGCACCATTGGACTCATTTCCGCCGCTGTCGAATTGGGAATGGTCAAAAGAAAGGAACCATTGACAAAAGTGCTGCTGGATACCCCGGATGGGCTGGTGACCGGATGGGCGACGGTCAGGAATGACCAGGTTATTGATGTGGAAATTGAAAACGTGCCCGCATTCCTGTACCAGAAAGATCTGCAGGTAAAAATGGACGGAATGGGTGAAGTGACGGTGGACATCGCTTTTAATGCCGGATTTTTTATACTCTGTCCGGCAAAAGCACTGGGTTTAACCCTTGTCGCTGAGCAATCGGCCCAATTATCAAAACAATGCCTGAAACTCCGTGATGCGGTCAATGAAACCATCCGGATTGACTTTAAGGAGAAATCTTACTTTAAAACCGTAGATGTTGTAGAGCTATATGATGAGCCCGATCATGCGGACGCACACTGTAAGAATGTTGTGGTGTTCGGTGCGGGTCAAGTAGACCGGTCCCCGTGCGGGACAGGCACATCCGCCAAGATGGCGGCCCTTTATGCCAGGGGTGAATTAGCCATTGACGAGGTCTTTATCAATGAAAGCATCACAGGGACGCGTTTCAAGGGAAGAGTGGTCCGGGCCTATGAAGAAGACGGATTCGTCAAAGTCATCCCAAGGATTTCATCCCAAGCCTATATTACAGGAATCAATCAATTAATATCACACCGGGAAGATCCCATGAAATTCGGGTTTCAACTGGGGTGACACGCTTTTTCAGTGGAAGCCATCTGACATGACGGGGATAAAATGACGAAACACTATGACCAGATTATTATCGGTGCCGGTATCACCGGAGCTTCTATTGCCTTTGAACTTTCCAAGAAAGGATACAAGCCATTAGTTGTCGACAAACTGCCGGCTGCCGGACTCGGCTCCACCAGCTCGACCTGCGCCATCATAAGAACGCATTATTCCACTCTGGAAGGAACGGCGGTGGCCTATGAGAGTTCGTTCTACTGGAAAAATTGGGCGGCATATCTCAATAAAAAAAATTCGAAAAACCTTGCCAGATTTATTCAGACAGGAGCTGTCGTCTTAAACAAAAAGGATTTTGACTGGAGCAAATATATCAAACACCATGACGCACTGAAGATCCCTTATGAAATTTGGACTCCGGACCAGTTGCTCAAGCGCATGCCTCATTTTGTAGATGATTCATTTTTCCCGCCCAAGCGGCCCGATGACCCCGGTTTTTTCAATCCTCCTGTGGAAAAGATCAGTCCGGTTGTATTGTTTTTTCCCAACAACGGCTACATTAACGATCCTCAGCTTTCGGTTGAAAATATCCAGCAGGCGAGTGAAGTTAACGGCGCAACCTTCATGTTCGATTCCGAAGTGGCGGAAATCCGGAAGCATGCTAACCGGGTTGACGGTATAACATTAAAAAGCGGGCAGGCATTGGATGCTCCCGTGGTCGTCAATGCCTCGGGGCCGCATTCCTTTGTTATCAACCGGCTCGCCGGCATCGACAAAAAAATGAAGATAAAAACAAGGGCGCTCCGGCACGAAGTGCATTTTGTTCCTTCTCCTGAGCGGTTTTCCTATGAAGATGAGGGGATAACCGTAGGAGATGGGGATCTGGCAGGGTATCACAGACCCGAAGTCGGAAACATCATTCTGGTGGGCAGTGAGGACCCGGACTGTGATAAGCTCGACTGGGTTGATGACCCGGACCATTTCAACCGCACCGTCACCAACGCCCAGTGGCGGGCACAGGTTTACCGTCTGGCGCTCCGTATCCCCGACCTTCCCATACCGAACCGTCCAAAAGGATTTGCCGATCTCTACGACGTGTCGGATGACTGGATTCCAATCTATGACAAATCAGATCTGGATGGTTTTTATCTTGCCATCGGCACCAGCGGCAACCAGTACAAAAACGGACCGGTCATTGGACAGATCATGGCCCGAATCATCGAAGCCTGTGAAAACGGACATGATCACGACCTTGAACCGGTGACCATAGGGCTGAAGCATACAGGTTTCAATTTGAATACGGGTTTCTTTTCGCGAAATCGTGACATTGTGGGTGACAGCAGTTTCTCTGTGCTGGGTTAGCCTGCCAAAGTCAGGATGCCCAGCCGGTGATTTCAGCCGCCATTTTTCATTTTCACTCCTAATAAAATGAGAAATAATTGACCCGGTAATTAAATCTGGCGTGCCTGATTTTATTTATAATCCTGAATATTTTCTGCCATTGTTTGCTTGGGCGATAAGTAAATTATTTCACTGTTCTGTTAAAGACAGCTTACAATTCTATCCGTTCGTTTTCCGCAGCACGCCCCCGCCAAATTTAATGTCTCAATCATAAACCATGAAAAAAGTGGATCCCTTCGGGTTTCCACATAATCATTTGGGGCCGAATCGTTTTCTATACATGGATGAATGCACTATATGTGGGAAAAGCTGCTTGACAGAAATCAACATCTTGTATAATGATGGCGACATTATTCGACTCATCCACCTCAATCTTCCTTCTAACCGGTATTTGCGGACGGATGGGATACCGCAGAAAGGGTTCATGATGGATAGATCCGCTGCCATGTTTGAGATAATGACGATCCTGAACGAAGCCGGTCGGCTGATTCCGGGTGACCGGGCGCACGGAATAGTCACAGAGTACATGAACTTCAAGATTGACCGGATGGGGCCGGAAAAAGCCCTGGAGGACGTCAGGCACACCAAGGAACACCTGGTAGCCCAGATTCAACAGTTGGCGATGTGACCCTGTCTACGCGTTGACACTTGCCGATCATTCAATGTATCGGTGGTATCACGAAACTGAGAATAAACCTCGAAGTAACCTGCCTCAACCCGTCGATCCCCAAAAATGGACGAGGCCCCCAATTGGGCCTCGCCTTTCCATGAATCGTACAGAAAAAATGTTATGGTGCCGTCACCCGATCATTTAGCATGGCTCATGCCAACCTTCTGTATCTTTTAATTCTACAAAATTACTGATAGTTACGATGCGTATTGATGCATGGGGCATCTGAGTTGTGCTGTTTTGTGTACGCTTAATTGATACCGGTGTGTCATCGATTCCCTCTACCAATAGACATGGCGGGTTTAACAATTGTTGTCGGGATCGTCGAGGTACCTGCTCATGAAGAAAGCCCCGACAGAGGTATGATCTGCCGGGGCTTCTGAGGAGTGAGAGTGGAATGGAGGTTGATGGCATTTCCACTGACCCTATAGATCCCGTTATTCGAAATTGGTTACAAGGCATTTTGATCCTTCCTGTATGGATAGACGGACCCGCCGCCCCGCAACCCCTCCCCTGCTTTTGGGGTGTGGATAGAAAAAAATTACTGTCTCAAAAGCGATGCGTTACTTCAATTGACTGTCTTTGCTGCCGCGTCGGTTGAATCCAGCCAGAGGCGCCTGCTGTTTTTCGCGCGCTGACTGGCAGGTGACGCATAAACGGACTCCAGGGATTGCTTTGCGGCGAGCGTCCGGGATAGCCGTCTCGCATTCCTCACAATGAGACCGGCCCTCGCCATCAGGCATCCGACTCCTGGCCAGTTTTACTGCGTCTTCCACACTGGCGTCTATCTGATCCTGCACAGCCCCATCCCGGGACCAACCCCCAGCCATAATTTGCTCCTATTCGAAATGATTCCGTTTATTGAATTGAAATGATTTTGGGCGCAGTCGAATCCTGCCACCGCGTCACCGGGCTTCACGCACGATTAAACGAAAACATTTCTTCTCCGTTCTCGATACCCATCCCGGATTTTCCCTAAATTTGTTCTGGCAGTCAACCCAAAAGGAAGCCTTGCAGCCCGTGTCGCGTCAAGGGCTGCTTCAGTGACAAACTGTGAAATTAATTTTCCAATAATTGTCAAAAACCCGCGATATTTTTCCTTTCCACGTGTCTGATCCTCCAGCATCTTCACCAATTATCTGCAATAGTTAGATATACTGTTATGGCAATGAATTTGCAATGAACTTTTAAAAGCTCACTCGTATAAGCGTAAAACATTTTAAAGATATTTTCAGTTCGGGCATTGTTGATACCACTCAAATTTGATGAACTCGTAAAAAGTCGATTTTTTGTAATCCGAATAAAACTTAGATGCAGCCCAAATGAGAAAGATGGCTAATACAGGTTTTACACATACCGGATTGATGATCGTTATTGCTGTTATCGGTATCCTGGCGGCCATCGCCATCCCCAACTTTATCGCCTTTTGCAATTAGACCTTCCCCCCTGTTGGGTAAAGGCCTGCTCTGAAATTTGCAGTGTCCAGCCAACCGTATGATCTTAAATCTTATTTCTTCACACATCAGCTCAAAATAACGACCATAGATCTTGCATTTGCGTTTAGAAAGTCGGCACATAGACTGTTTTTGGGTCAAACATTCGGTTTCAATCCGGGTTCAAACAAGATATGAATAAGGTATCAACCGCTTCCCCGGAACCCGAGAAAACCAACGCTTAACGAAGGAGGCGCCCCATGCTGGAAACCACCACCGTCGGCAGTCTGCCGAAACCGCACTACCTGGCTGAAACCGAAAAACTCTGGCCGGCCTGGCGCCTCGCGGGCGAGGCCCTGGAGCGCGCCAAGGAGCGCGCAGCTGTGGAATGGCTGCGCCATCAGGAAGCTGCGGGCATCCATATCGTCACCGCCGGTGAACAGCACCGTATCCATTTTGTTCACGGCTTTCTGGAGAGTCTCGAGGGGATAGACTGGGAGAAGAAAACGCCCATGGGTATCCGGGACAACCGCTACACCGTAGATGTGCCCACGGTCACCGGTCCGGTTTCACGGCCGCAGGCGGTTCACCTGAACGAGGCACGCTTCACCCGGGCGCAGACGGATCGGCGCCTCAAATTCACGCTGCCCGGCCCCATGACCATCTGCGACACCATCGCCAACGCCTACTATACCACCCGTGCGGACATGGCCATGGCCTTTGCCGAGATCCTCAACACCGAGGCCAGGGAGCTGGAGGCCGCCGGAATCGACCTGATCCAGTTCGACGAGCCGGCCTTCAATGTCTTCATGAACGACGTGAAGGAATGGGGCGTCGACGCACTCCACCGGGCCATCGACGGACTTTCATGCACCACCGCCGTGCATATCTGCTACGGCTACGGTATCGACGAGAACCTGCGGTGGAAGGAGACCCTGGGCCGCGAGTGGCGCCAGTATGAAGAAATCTTTCCGGCACTCAATGCCAGCCGCATCGACCAGGTTTCACTGGAGTGCGCCGACTCGCGCGTTCCCCTGTCGCTGATGAAATTGCTGAAGGATAAGGGGTTGATGGTGGGTGTCGTTGCGGTTACCCGGCACCGGGTGGAAACGCCGGACGAGGTTGCCGCCACCATTCGTTCGGTCATGGCGCACGTAGCGCCTGAACGGCTGTATCCGTGTACCAACTGCGGCATGGCGCCCCTCCCCTACGAGGTTGCCGTGGAAAAGATCCGCAGTCTGGCCGCCGGCGCGGCCCAGGTGAGAAAAACCCTGTAGGGAAGACACCGACGGCGGACACCACCAACGGGGTCCGGAATAGGTGTGAAAGCCATTTTTATTGAATCCACCCCGCGGCAAACCGCGGGGAATCTTCACCGTAAGGATGAAAATCGATTTCCGGTTCGCTCGCTGACCCCGCCGCAAGCAGCGGGGAATGCGCTCGCTATCGCGGTTCAAAATGCGGCGGGCTGGTTTGAAGCAGCCAGTCTTTCATGTCTTCCCTGTATCGCCACGACTGTTCAAATCCGATCTTCTTGACCACATAGCGGTCGAGAAAATAGTATTCCACTTCAACCGCCTGGGTCACTTCCCGCCTGTCTTTGGCCACAGTGACCCCAAGCAGGTCATAACTGACGATCTTCATGTTCTCATATCGCTTCATACAATCGCTGCGCCCCATCACCATCGGATCGATATACTGGCACACCGCGTTGAAATCCGACAGACGCAGGGCGGTTCCGTAGGAGTCCATGGTCCGTCCGTACGCCTCCATTTTCCCGTGCTCCGAAATGGACGCACACCCCAGCGGCAGGCAAATGAGAACGGCGGTGGCAATGATCAGGTTTTTCATGCGATGCACCCTCAGATGGTTTCAATTGGCGTTGCCGGCTGCTATAAAAACACATATTCTTCCAGCGATCAACAGCCGCCCCCCAGGTTAAAGGAATCTGAACTGATGAACACGATGCCCCTCCAATTTGCGCATTGACATCCGGTATGTTTTGTGGGCATTTTTTCTTTTCAGTTCAGCCCTTTCAGCTCCAACTAACGGCGTTCGGCATGTCCGGAACCGTTTTTTCCGCACCCACAACCACCGATGGCCGCTCCGACTGTTCGGAAACCCATCAGTAAACAAGGAGGCTATTGAATGACGGCACCCTGCACCCCTATGACCGATGAACAAAAAGCCCGGTTCAACAAGTTGAACAAGGAGAACCTCGAATTTCTCATGGACCGCTACAACCGGGTCAATCGGTGGGTCATCGCGGACATGATCCGTCGAACCGCCTACCACTCCCCGGACAAGACGGCCATCATTTTCGGCGACCGGTCCCTCACCTACGCCCAACTGGAGGCAGCCGCCAATCGGACGGCCAACGCCCTTGCCGGCCTGGGGGTCAACAAGTACGACCGGGTGGCCATTCTGGCCCACAACACCATCCACCATGTGCTGACCTGGCTGGGCTGCTGCAAGATCGGGGCGGTGTACCTGGCCATCAACTACCTGCTGCGCGGCCCGGACATCACCTATTGCATCAACCATTCGGAAAGCAAGGTGTTCATTGTCGAAGACGCCCTTTTCGCGCTGGTGGAGGGGGTGCTGGACGAAATGCCGACGGTGAACCATCTGATATGGTCTGACCAGGGAGGTGGCCAGCCGGCGGCGGATGACCGTTTCCTGGGCTTCGACGCCTGGATGAAAGCCGCCCCGGACACGGAGCCCGACGTGATCCTGCACATCGAAGATCCCTGCCAGATGACATATACCAGCGGGACCGAGTCCCTTCCCAAAGGGGTGATCATCAGCAATCAGGCGCTCATGGCCCAGTACATGGGAGCCATCATCGACGGGGGCTACGAGAGCGGTGATATCAATGTCAACGCGCTGCCCATCTACCATTGCGCCCAGCGGGACGTATTTTTAAACCCCATTTTCTGGGTGGGCGGCACCAACATTCTCATGGTGCCGGACATCGGCATGATTTTAAAAACCATCGACCGTTACCGGGCCAACATGTTTTTCGCCCCGCCCACCGTGTGGATCGGTATCCTGCGCCATCCGGATTTCGAGCGCTACGACCTCTCCTGCCTCACCAAATGCTACTACGGGGCGTCCATCATGCCCGTGGAGGTGCTCAAGGAACTCATGGCGCGGCTGCCCGGCTGCAAGGTCTACAACTACTACGGCCAGACCGAACTGGCGCCCTACCACACCATCCTGAAGGCCGAAGACGCCCTGGAAAAGCTGGGGTCGGCCGGTATGGCGGGTCTGAACATGGAAACCCGGCTGGAGGATGAGGATTTCCAGCCCATTGACGTGGCCGGCATCCCCGGCGAGATCTGCGGCAAGGGTCCCCACGCCATGATCATGTATTTCAAGGAGCCGGAAAAAACCGAAACGGCCATGCGCGGCGGATGGTTTCACTCCGGGGATATCGGCGTGCTGGACGATGATCGCTACATCGCGGTGGTGGACCGCAAGAAAGACATGATCAAGACCGGGGGCGAGAATGTCTCCACGCGCGAGGTGGAAGAGGCCATCTACCTTGACAAGCGCGTGGAGGAGGTGGCCGTCATCGGCACACCCCATCCCAAGTGGGTGGAGGCGGTTACGGCGGTGGTGGTGCCCCGCAAAGGGGAAACCATTACCGAGGATGAGATCGTCGACCTGTGCAGGAAGGAACTGGCCGGGTTCAAGGTGCCCAAATCCGTGGTTTTCGTGGACGCCCTGCCCAAGACCCCCACCGGCAAAATCCTCAAGCGCGACATGCGCAGCACCTACAGCAAATTGAACCGCTGAAGTCAAACCCTTTCCGCCTGTCCCCCGACCCATTGCCGGGCGAGGGATAGGCGGAAAGGGAAACAGCGCACTTCTTAAAAAGCACCACCTGTGGCCGGCCTTGCTCAGCGACGCTGAAATTCGCCGCCTGCGCGAACACCTGAACCGCCACTGAGTCGGCTACCTCAAGGCGTGCAATGAGCAAACCCGGGAGAAAATCGATTAGTATCGCCGGCCGCCGCCCCCACCCGGGCCACCACCGCGCCTTCCTCTGGGCCCCTGGCCGCCGCCACCCCCATGTCGGCCGCCGCCATGGCCACCTTCGGGCTTGGGACGGGCTTCATTGACATTCATGGCCCGCCCTTTGAATTCTTTCCCGTTCATCGCCTCAATGGCCTTTTTGGCTTCTTCTCCTGAAGACATCTCCACAAATCCGAATCCTTTGGGCCGGCCGCTATCCCGGTCTTTGATAATGTTGACGGTATCTACCTTGCCAAAGGCTTCGAACGCCGACCGCAAATCATCTTCTGTGACATCGAACGACAAATTCCCTACATAGATGTTCATTTTAATCTCCTATAAAGAAGTTTCAAACCACACATCCAGGTGATGTGTCTGAGGGAAAGCCAGGCAAGAGAATGGTTTGCCTGATATTTTGAAACGAACCCGTATCAGCCCGTCGTGGCTTTATCATATCACCATCCGAAACGATAGCAAGCGATTGATTCCAGCCGTACCCTGAATGGCGGAAGGCTCCTTCGGAAGGGAAGGGATGGATGTTGATATTTCGCGATTTCTCCCAGAGGGTCCCCGGACCGTCAATCGACCGGTTGGGAGCGGTTCACGATTTACCATGATTTTTCAACACGTCTCTAACCGCCCTTGCAATGGTCTCGAGCCGATACGGCTTTTTCACATAGTCGCCGGCTCCCAGTTTCCGGGCCTCCTGCACCCGGTCGGACTCTGAGAACCCGCTGGTGATCACGGCTCGCTGGCCGGGGTGGATCTGAATGATGCGCCGGTAAGTTTCCAAGCCGTCGATACCGGGGTCCATGATCATGTCCAGCACCAGCAGATCGACCGGTTGCTCCCTTAAATAGTCAACGGCAGCTTCGCCGCTGGAAACGCTGGCCACGTCATAGCCCAACCGGGTGAGCATTCCAGTGGCGATTTCGCGCTGTTCCTTCACATCATCCACAACGAGAATCCGCTCACCGTCACCCATCAGGTTCTCAACGGTTTCCGGTGCACTCGCCTGCATTCGGAGTTCTTTGGTGGCGGGAAGGAAAATGGTTACCGTGGTGCCTTGCGCCGGAGCGCTCTGGACGTCTATGTACCCATGGTGATCCTTGACAGTCCCCCATACCACTGCCATGCCCAGGCCGGTACCGCTGCGGCCCATCACTTTTTTAGTGTAAAACGGCTCGAAAATCCGGTTGATGTCCTCGTGCGAAATGCCGATGCCGTTGTCCTTCACCGTCAGCACCACATAATCACCCTCTTTGATGTCGTCATAGCCTTTAATGGGGGTGTCGATGTATCGGTTTCCCGTTTCGATGCGGATCAGTCCCTCACGCATCGTCGCCTCCGCGGCATTGGAAATCAGGTTCATCACGGTTTTTGCGAGGTGGACCGGGGAGCCGGAAATATCGAGAAGGTCGTCGGCCAACTCCGTTTCCAGCTGAAAATCGGGGTGGTGACTCCGCAGCGTTTGGTATTCAGGGCTTTGCAGGTACTCCCGGACCACCTGGTTCAAACTGACGATTTCTGCGACGGACACCCCCCGTCGGGCCAGGGTCAATAGATCCTGAACGATATTGGCGGCCCTTTCACCGGAGTGCTGGATGGTGCGGATGGGTTTTTGCAGAGGGCTTTCTTCCGGAAGGTCCATGAGGATCAACTCCGGATAACTGACCAGTCCCGACAGGACGTTGTTCAGATCGTGGGCGACACCGCCGGCCAGCATGCCGATGGCCTCCATTTTCTGGGCCCGCTGGAGCTGGTCCAGCAACCGGTTTTTTTCCATCGCAGCGGTCACCCGTTCAGAGATATTTCTCACCATGCCCAGTGCCAGATCGTCCGATACCGCTACGAGCCGGCATTCGTAATACCTGATGACATCTTCGATCGGAAGGTCGTACTCGAAAACCCTCACCTGCCTGGTCTCGAAGGTCCGGGATAGCTGATTCCGGAAAATCCTGGCAATAAGGCCGGGCATGACATGCTCGATTTTCCGCCCGATGCATTGATCAGGGGATACGGTAAGGTTTCCCGGTTTTCCCCGCACATCGATAAACCGGCCGTCGCGATCGAACTGGAACATGATATCGGGAATGGCATCGAGGATCGCCTGGCTCCTGGCTTCACTCTCCCTGCTTTTATCCTCCGCCCGTTTGCGTTCAGCGGCCTCTTTCTGCAAGGACTGTTCGCGTTCGCGGATCCGGTCGGCCATTTTGCTGAACCGTCGGGCGATGTCGGCCAACTCATTATGGTGGACCTCATCAAACCCGTAGTCATAGTCTCCCCGGGCCACTCGATCCATCCCCTGCCGGAGAATGGCCAGCGGCACGCGCATGAGCACCCGCAATACGATTCCCGTGGCAATGATAATGACCACCAGGGATACCGCCAGAAGAAGGATGGCTGTATTGCGCAGCCATTTCAGGTCTTGGCGATAGGCGTCCAGTGATAAAGAGATCCGCGCCTGGCCGATCGGCTTGCCGATGTGGACAATCGGCACGTCCCGGACGATCGGGTTCTCCGTGGTGTTCCGGCTGAATTCAAAGATAACGGTCCCCCCGGCATCGCGGATGAGGATCGAAGCGACCAGATCATTCCGGGCGAAGCCTTCTCCGATGCGCCGGATCTGTTCGTCATCATAATCCCAGATCGGGACCGCCAGCGTTTCGGACAGGTTGACGGCATATTCATCCGCTTTTGCCTGCAATTGACGGTACAGCTCGTCTGCCTGCCGGTTGTAGATTAAAACAAGCAGAATCCCCTCCACCAGGAACACCAGCAGCACCAGGCTGACAGCCAGCTCGGTGGAGATGGATCGGCGCCTCAGCGACCCAATGCCTCGGATGGGGGTACCCTGTGAAACAGACCTGGGGGAGTTGTTCTTTGTTGAGATCAAGCGCGATTCCCTGTGAGCCGCCGGTTATTGCGGCGCATAGTTATATTTACTGCATATCCTCTGGTAGCTGCCGTCTGATTTCATTTCATCCAGTACCGCCTGCCACAGCCGGACAACATGGGGTGAGGTTGATTTTGAAAAGGAGATATAATTGCCCACGTTAAGAAAGGCGTAAGCCAATTCCAGTTGGTCCGCGGACACACCGGCTTGGCTGGCCAGGTGCGGCAGATTGAAATCCGAACTGACCCATAAATCGATATGGCCCCGCTTAAGGTGGGTCACATTGGTAATGTTTTTATTGGTGGGGACCAGGTTTTCAAACCCCAATGCCTGCAGGTATTGCATTTTGGCATCCTGGTTGTAGGTACCGATGCGAGCCACCTTTTTGGCTGCCTCGATGTCCGGCACATCGACACCGCTGCCTTTCCATCGATAGAACCCCCAGCGCTGACGGTACAGCGGCCCCACCCAGGAGAACAGGGCTTCACGCTGGGGAAGCCGGGTGGTTGAAAAAAGGGCTGTGCCGGCATCGGATTGAGCCAGCTTGTATCCCCTGGCCCACGGGACCAACGATATGGTATCCGGCTGGCCGATCCGTCGGAGAATTTCCTGAACAATTTCGGTGGACAGACCTTTGATCCGGCCCTTTTCTTCATAGGAAGACGGCGGTGAATCCTCCGTGTAAAGCTTCAGAGGAAACGGCCTGCCGGTGGGGGGCTGGCGTTCGGATACCATGAGCGTTTCCGGCGGCAGCCATTTACGCGTCAGCCACCAGAACGTGCCGTCCGCCTTCATGTCATCCAGGGTGGCCTGCCACTGCTGCACAATCATCGGTGATGTGGGTTTTGAAATGGCAATGTAGGAAAAGTGCTGCTCGTAGGTAAAGACCTCTTCGATTTCATCCGGATCGATCCCTGCCTCACGGGCCACCTGGTAAGGGCCGATATTGTCATAAAACCAAAGGTCCACCCGCCCGGACATCAGTTTGCGGAGATTGCTCTGGGGACTCTTGGAGCTGTCGAGATTGGAAAATCCGAGCGATGTCAGGAGTTGTTCCCTGAAATCGTCCTTGTAGGTGGCGATGGCTCCCACCTGCTTTGCCGCTTCGAGAGAATCGATCCGGCGCGCATCACTTTTTCTGGCATAAAAACCCAACCGAACGGTGTAGAGCGGTCCGACCCACTGGAATAGCGGCTCCCGTTTCCGGGTAAGGGCGGTGGTAAACAGAACCACGTTGGGTTCGCTAGTGAGCAGCTTGTACCCCCGGGTCCATGGCATGACCTGGATGTCTCCCGCAACACCCAGGCGCCGGGTGATTTCCCGGACCACCGCGGTGGTAGCGCCGGTCAGTTTTCCGTTTTCGGTATAATTGAACGGCGGGTTCTCTTCCGTGACGATGGTCATGTCCGCGGCCAGGCAACACGTCAGGGGGAGGACCAGAAATACCAAAAAAAAGAATCCGGTAGTCAGTTTCATGAGACGCTCCATCAAGCGCACCGCTCCTGTGCTGTGGGTAATCGACCTTACCCGATATCGACGTTCAGGCTATAAGGGGTCGTCACCCGCGATACCCCTTTTCGTTTTGCGTCCGGATCACTCCGGCCTGACATGTTCTTGCATGTCCGACAGATTTATCTCCTGTTCGCCCGTTTTTTCAAATTTCAACACCCGGTTCCGGAAATCGCCCCCATCTATTTTCCCCTTGACCCACTGATGCCAGGCGGCTTTGCAGGATGCGGCGATTGCCTTGAAATCGGTGGACGGGTCGAATCGGGTCAGGGCGTCATCGACGATCCAGACACAGTAATTGCACTTTTTCTCACCATTTTCGAAAACCCTGAAAAAATATCGAAAGGTTTCGCTTCCGGGCTTCAGGCCTTCCCTTATCTCAAAGTTTTTGTATGTCCAGGGGCTTTGCATTGTCTCCTCCGTTTGCTATCCGGTGTTTTAGTTACCTGAAACATAAGAATGCAGTTTGCATTTACAACCGTAGAACCACGAATGATCCGGGTTTCAGAATCTCCGGAAGGACACAACGCGCCTTTTTTCGGCACCCTTGCAGCCTATGGAATGATGCTTACCATCCCTTCAACTGAAAGCGCCCGAGAAGGGACGGCCCAACTTTTCCAATCAACCCCCGCGGCCATCGGAATGTGCTCGGTAACATCGATTCGCCAGATGCCGCACGGGGACGACAACCATAAGGATTCACCAAATGATGAACGACAATAGCAAATATATTGAGGTGCCGGTATTAACGGTCAGCGAAGCGGCCCGATTTATCGGCGTAGGTAAAAAGGTGATCTACCAGCTGGTCGAGTTTGACGAAATTCGCGCCGTGCGTGAGCACGGCAGGGTTATGATCGACCGAAGCAGCCTGGAAGCCTTTCACGAAAGTGGCAAGCGGCCCTGAGTGGGTGTCAGCCGGTCGCGGTAGAAGGGTTGGGTAAAAAACCGACCGATCGCACGGTTGCACCGGATTTCATGGCATGATAGGTATAATGATATCAATTTGTGGCTTTACCATTCAGGCGTTGCACCCACGCCGGTCAACGCTTTAAACACCATAGACACAAACGGGTTCGCGTGGCTTTGATCTGCATTACGCGACATGACAAGAATTGGTGTTGAAAAGGAGGCTGCATATGAAGAAAACCTGTCTGAAGCTGATGGTCACCATGGTTCTGGTGCTCATGGTCAGCGCACCGTCCTGTTGGGCCAAAGAAAAAGGCTACTGCTATATCGTGAGCTATTCCCTGCAGGAAAAGACCGCCTATATCACCCCCGTATTTGTTGCCAGTGTATCGGGTGCAACTTACAGTGAAGAGGAATTTGTCGCTGACGTGGTGCTGATCCGTAAAATGGAGGAGCAGTTTCAAAAATACCTGGCAGGACAGGGAATGAACGACGCCGATTTTGTCACCAGCGCCCGGGTGGCTTACCGGTCCCAGGCTATCGCCGACAAACGCATGGCCAATGAAAAAAAAGATTTCACCGGCAAGGGTTTTACCGTCAAAGACGCAAACCGCTTTACATTTAAAAATTAACCGGCCCTTTTCGTGCGACAGATGGATTGTTAACACGGTCTTTTGCTGGAAGTTTATCCACCATCAGCCGGGATGGGGATAGCCATTGCGCTGGATCACCCGGCATTAACATTCGGCTCACCATGGTCATGTAGTTTACCTAACCGGACGTTTCTCCAGGCAGGTACCCCTTTGATTGCTGCAGATTACACAATACTGGGTATTATGGGAGTTGCCGCGGCCATTGCTGCCGGCTCATTTTCAATCATCGCCCAATACCTGTTCGACCGCGGTCTGGCAGATCGGAACATGCTGGCGCCGAATATCATGGCCCTCTACAAAACCTATATTACGCATACGAAAAAAAAGACCGGCAGGATCGGTGGCGCCTTCTGGGTCCACTCGGTGTCCGCAGGGATATTCATCTCCACCGGGGTGGCCTACACGATCGGCCGGTTCATTCTGCCCCGCTTTTTTTAGACTCCCGGCAAGAAATCAGTACGCGGTAATTCGCCGACGGAGGGGGAAATTATCTGTTGCCGCGGCCCTTGCACCCGTTCGCGCAACCCTTCACAACAATCATGGAGATCCGCATGACCGCTTCCATTACACCGATGGAATATAAGCTCACCATCGAACCGGACCTTGGCCGCTTTTCCTTTGCCGGCCGGATGACCCTTTCCGCCAATGCCGATCAACCGACCGATACCCTCACCCTCGATTGTGCGGAACTGGCCATCTGGCAGTGCCGGATTCAACCAAACGGGTCCGATGACAATCTCATCGATTGTCCGTTCACCGTGAACCCGGCCAATGCCAACCTGACCATCCATCTGCCCGAGCCCCTTTCCGGCCCCTTCCAGTTGACCATCGACTATGCCGGAAAAATCAACGATCGCATGGCCGGTTTCTACCGCAGCCGGATCAAAGCGGACAAGGCCCCGGATTATATTGCCGTCACCCAGTTTCAGGAAAGTGATGCCCGGCGCGCCTTTCCCTGCCTGGACCACCCCGCGCAAAAGGCGGTATTTTCGGTAGAGATGATCATCGACAGCAACCTGACGGCCATTTCCAACACCGGCATTCAAACGATCACCGACCTCGAAAACGGGCGGCGGCGGGTCGCCTTCCACCCGACTCCCAAAATGTCCACCTACCTGTTGTTTTTCGGTGTGGGCCCCTTTGAAATCCACGAGGATGCCGTCGACCGCCGGGTGAGAGCCGTCTGTCTGCCGGGGATGGGGGACCAGACCGAATTCGGCCGCGAATTCGGCCGCAAGGCACTGGCCTACGGTGAAAATTACTATGATATCGACTATCCGTTGACCAAGATGGATCTGATTGCCGTGCCCGACTTCGCCTTCGGGGCCATGGAAAACTGGGGGGCGATCACCTTTCGCGAAAACCTGCTGTTAAACGTACCCGGCGTGACGTCCAGGGAAGCGGAGGCACGCATCTGCGAAGTCATTGCGCACGAAATCACCCATCAATGGTTCGGCAATCTGGTAACGCCCGAGGAGTGGAAATATCTCTGGCTGAACGAAAGTTTTGCCACCTACTTCGGTTACGGCATGGTGGATCACCACTATCCCGCGTGGGAAATCTGGGATCAGTTCGTCAGAAGCCAGACCGAGACGGCCCTGTCCCGTGACGCCCTGAATGAAACCTTCGCCATCGAAATGCCGGGCGGCGCCCCGGTAGCCATCACCACCAGCACGGCGCCCATCATTTACAGCAAGGGGGGCAGCATCTTGCGACAACTCGAGGCCTGGATCGGGCCCGATCCTTTTAAGGCGGGCCTGCGGCGCTACCTGACCGACTTCGCCTACGGTAATGCCGCCAGCCATCACTTGTGGGAATCGCTGTCGACCGCATCCGGCATGCCCGTGGCCGAATTGATGCGCAACTGGGTCACCCAACCGGGCTTTCCGGTGATCACCGCCGAACGCAAGGACAACACGCTCTCCTTGCGCCAACGGCGTTTTACCTTCCTGCCCAACGATGCGGCGCAGACATGGCTGGTGCCGGTAACGATCACCGCCTACTCACCGGACGGCGCGGCGGACACCCAAACGATCCTGCTCAGAAAAAAACAAACCGACGTCGCCCTGCCTGCAAACACCGCCGCTTACAAGATCAACACCGGACAAACCGGGTTCTACCACGTCTGCTACAACGATGCGAAAAATCTGACCCGGCTGGGCGTCATGGTCGCTGGCCAGCAATTGCCGCCCTTGGATCGCTGGGGCCTGCAGAACGATCTGTTCGCACTGGTCAAATCCGGTCTCGTCCCCATGGCGAAGCTGCTGGACATGGCCGAAAACTTTCTCAGTGAACGGGCCTACCTGCCCCTTTCCAGTCTGGACAGTCATCTGTTTGAAGCCTTTTTGCTGCTCCGGGGGGAAATCCGGACCCGCACGGCCCGCTTGGCCATGACCTTGATGAATGGAGCCCTGGACGCCCTCGGCCATCTTCCTGCCCCGGATGAAACGCAGACCACGGCCATGCTGCGCGACCAGCTCCTGGTCCACGGCGCCTTGATCGGTAACCCACAGACCCTCGATTTCCTGACCGATCAGTTCAATGCATTTTTGGGCGGGTCCGTAATCGCCCCCGATATTTTCAGGGGAGTGATGACTGCCGGAGCCGTTTCGGGCGGCGGGACGGCCCTGGAAGCCATGATTGGCCGTTTCGAAGCAAGTAGTGTCGAGCATGAACGCATGACCCTGGCCGGCGCCCTGGGCAGTTTCAACGCATGGCCCTTGCTGGAACAAGCACTGGATTACACCCTGGAGAAGGTTCCCGATCGAATTCGTTTTATGCCACTGGTGGCCGCCGCCGGCAACCCGGCGGCGATGGATCGCCTGTGGCCCTGGTTTGTCGACAATTTCCCGCGGATCGAGCGGATGCATCCCCTTTTGTTCGAACGGGTGGTGGCCGCTTTCGTGCCCGGCCCCGGCTTGCAGGATCCGGATCGCACCAGCACCTTCTGCAACCATTTACAGCGAAAACAACCGCGTCTGAGAGATGTGATCGCGCTCTCATTGGAGCGATTGGAAATCAATGCCGGTTTCCGCCAACGCGAGAAATAGCGGCTGGATGGTGGAGCCGTCAGGGGTGGCGCGAAGTCTTTGAAGCCCGGAAACCACCGGGATCATCGTTCGACAAGATCTGCAAACACGGCCATTTCGCCTTCCAGTCGAGTCGGATCCGTGAATTGGGGAAAAGGACGACGGCGGTTGTCCGGCATCGGTTCCCGGTTGGCATCGGTCAGATCCAGGATCCCGTTGGTGTAACAAAAGGCCCCGTATCTGACGAAGCCGTACCCGCCGGTCAGGGGCAGCTCGTGCTTCAGCCCGTCTAGCCTATTGATTTGGGTCCTGCCCACAGGCGTTATGCCCTCCTGGGTAAATATCTGGTTCAACAGATAGATAACCGTTGGAATGTCCGTCGGCGCCTTGCAATAGATCGTGGCGAATTTTCCCTTCACCTCGCCCGAAAAGCTTTCATATAACCGTCTCGACCTTGCGTACTTGTAGACCAGGCCGGTGGGCGCCATGCGATCTTCAAACAATCTGAAGGCAAGCAGGGCCCTGGCATAATCGGCGGGATAGATGGACAGATGGATTTTCCACCCGCCGACATACCACTTGTCTTTCTTGCGCATCTCCCGGGTTAATGCACAGCTGGTCGATGTCCGGAACCGGAATGACTGCGAGCCCGGATCCCGATAGCGCATGACCGCCGGGTAGTCGGTTGCGCCGAATGATCTGATGGTGTGCCAGGACACGAACGATGGATCTCCTTGTGCGAGGGTCTATGGGTTAAACAGGAGGCATGCTGTATCACATTTCGCCGAAGATGAAAAACCTTTCGTATGCCGGAAACAATCCGCCATCCGGCGCCGTTTTGCCTCCGGCGGGATGCCGCGTATCGCCGGGCAAGGCCTGTTTACATGGCCTTGTGCCGTTCAATGGCCGTGACGACATACGGATAGACCGTCTCCACGATACGGGCATAGCCGTCAGCCGTGGGGTGCAGGTTGTCCGGCTGGTTGAGTTGCGGGTTTCCGGCCACGCCTTCGAGAAAAAAGGGAATAAAGATGACCCCATGCTTCTCGGCGATTTCCGGATAGATCTCGGAAAAAGCCCGGGTGTAGTCCGGGCCGAGATTGGGCAGCATGAGCATGCCGGCCAGGATGACCTGGATGTTGCGGGCCGTTAACTGGCTGACGAGCCGGTCCAGGTTGGCTTTCAGCAGATCGGGATCCAGGCCCCGCAGGCCGTCATTGGCGCCGGTTTCCAGGATGACGATGTCCGGCGACAGGCTGGACAGGATCCACCCGATACGCGAAAGGGCGCCGCTGCTGGTCTCGCCGCTCACCCCGGCATTGATCACCTGATAGTTGCGCCCATCGGCCTGCAGCCGGCGGGCCAGCTGGGCGGGATAGGCCTGATCTTCGGGAACGCCCAGCCCGGCGGTCAGGCTGTCTCCCACAGCCACAATCGTGCCCTCGTAGGCCGGGGCAGGCGGTTGGGCCGCCACGACGGCTTTTTCAGCCGGCGGCTCCTGGCTGCAGCCGGAGACCATCAGGCCGACCAACAGCAGGACAAATACTGCCCTCAGCCTTGACCCGTATCGCAGATGAGATGCCGGAACCGTTATTCCGTTTTTCATAATTATAACCTGTCAGAAAAAAAACTATCTCAAAAAACCTTTTTGTGATCCGTATTTATTCATTTTGCTGCTCCCTGAGATATACCACCGGTTTTTTGGCCATGATCGACCGCGAGGCGGTCATTCCCACCGAGACCACCAGCGCCACGGTGGTGGCCACCATCACCAGCGACACCGATAAAAACGGTCGGTAGCCGATATCGAATTTTACCATACACACCCAGTATGCGCCTGCCTGGGCCATGATCAGGGCAAGGGCGCTGCTGAGCAGGCCGACCAGCATGTTTTCCAGGGCGAAAACGGTGAAGACGAACCGCCTGTCGGCCCCCAGGATCTTGTAGTAAACCGACTCCACCGTCCGCTCGGCCCGGGTGGCGAAGACCGCACTCACCAGGATCAGGATGCCGGCCGCAATGCTGAAGAGGCTGAAAACGCGCACGATCCGAGACAGGCGGGCCATCAGCCGGGCCAGGATGCCGATGGTCTGGGACATATCGATGACGCTGATGTTGGGAAACCGGGAGACGATCGACGTTTGCAGCGGCCCCACCTGCCCGGGAGCCACCGTCATGGCGGCAAACAGGGTATGCGGGGCCTGCTCCAGCACCGCATCCGGGAAGACGAAGTAAAAGAACGGGCTCAAGGAACGGCTGTCGCGGGTTCGCACGCTGGAGATACGCGCGGTCAAAGGCACTCCCTGGATCCTGAAGCTGATGCGGTCGCCGATTTTCATCTCCCGCATCTCCACCACCGTATCCATGACCGACACCTGGGGTTCGGTCCAGTCCTTTCGGAAAAGGGTGTCGCCGTCGATCAGGGTTTCGTCGTCCAGCAGCGCCTCCCGGTAGGTCAGGTTGAAAACCCGCGACAGATTGTCGCGCCGCGGCCTGCCTTCCCGGCTGCGGTCGATAGCCTCGCCGTTGACCGCCGTAATCCGGGCCCGCACGATGGGGTAAAATTGAACCGGGCGACCGATAGCGGCTGAAAACGCATCGGTCTGGTCGGGCTGGATGTCCACAAAAAAGGCGTTGGGCGAATCGGCGGGGAAGGACTGAACAAAGGTGGCATTCAGGTTCTTTTCAATGAGGTGGTCCCCGAAGATCATGGCCAGTGAGGCGGTCAGGGTAATCATGATGGCACGGGTATCATTGCCCCGTCGAAACAACCCCTTGATGGCCTGGCGCAGGGCCAGATGACGAACAGGCCGCCGTTTTATCGTCCACAGGGCCAGTTGGGCCAGCAGGGCCGCGGCCAGGATCAGGCCGGTGACGGCGCCCACGAAATAGAAGCCAAAGCGGATATCGCGCATGTGCCACAGCACCAGGGCGAGAAAAAAGAGCAGGACCAGCAGGCCGGAGAGAAAATAGGGCCAGCGTGTGGTGCCGACGGACGGCAGGCGGTTGAAGACGACCACCGGACGCGTCTCCCTGAGCCGGTAAAGGGGCAGGAACGAAAACAGGGCGACCACGGTAAATCCCAGCATGAGGGCCTCGGCCACCCCGATCCAGGAAATGGCCCAGCCCAGGCGCCCGGGCAATAAGGGGCCCAGCATCCAGGCCAGGAGGCCCTGGACCGCCGCACCGGCCAGGATGCCCGCGCCGGTTCCCGCGGCCCCCAGCATAAAGACCATGAGCATGAAATGGGTGGTGATGAACCGGCCGGTAGCGCCCAGGGTTTTCATCACGGCAATGGTATTCTGCTTTTCGTTGAACAGGGCCGTGAGGGTGCTCTGAATGCCCAGCCCGGAAACGATCAGGATGAAAAGCCCCACCAGTTTCAGGAAGAAAAGGAAATTGTCCAGGAACCGTTTAACCACGGATCCGGCGGTAAGGTAGGTGTCGATCTCTTCGCCATCGAACGGGGATGCCTGTTTCAAGCGGGCGGCAATGGCATCCACCTGAAGCGGGTCCATGACCTTGAGCAGCACCACGCGGCGGATGCGGCTGCCGGTGGCCATCAGGCCCAGGGCGTCCAGGTCTGCATGGTGGATGAAGACCCGTGGGCCGAAGGCAAACAGATCCAGGGGGCGATCCGGTTCGACGGTAACCACGTCGTCAATCGTCAAGGTGGTGTAGCCAACTTTTAACCGGTCTGCCACCTTCAGGCCGGTGCGATCCAGCAGGGTCTGCTCCACAATGCAGCCCCCGGGGACAAGCACCTGCCTGAAGGGGCGACCCGATTTCAAAACGACCTGGCCGTAAAAGGGGTAGCCCGGTTGCACCACTTTCAGCCTGGCGAGCACGGATGCCTTTTCGTCAGGCGCCCGCACCACACTGTAGAATTCGTGAACATTGGCCCGCACGATCCGGCCCTGTTCTGCCAGTTGATCAATGGCCTGATTCAGCGGGGCGGAGATGGGGTCGTAGGATTTGATGATAATGTCGGCGGCGTGCAGAGAGCGGGCGTCATCGAGCAGGGCGCGGCCCACGCTTCTGGAGAACCCGGAAAAGGCGGTCAGGGTGGTCAGCGAAAGGGCCACGCAAAGTACGAACAGGCCGGCCTGCCTGGATGAGCGACGCACCTGGCGAAGAATTGTCGGCATATGACGCATGGGCGGTTATCCTGTCAGGTGTCCATCTTTAAGGGAGATCACCCGGTCGGCGGCCCGGGCGATTTCCGGATTGTGGGTCACCAGCACCAGGGTGGCCCCGTGTTCGTTTTTCAGGTCGATGAGCTGGGCGAGCACGATCTTGCCGTTCTCCGAATCCAGATTGCCGGTGGGTTCGTCGGCAAAAAGCAGCTTGGGCCGGTTGATCAGGGCTCGGCAAAGGGCGATGCGCTGCTTTTCGCCCCCGGAGAGCTGGCTGGGCAGATTGTCCGCCCGGGCCGACAAACCTACCCGGGCCAGCAGCCGCCCGGCACGCACTTCCGCGTCAGGATCACCCATCAGCTCGGCCGGAAACATGATATTCTCCTTGGCGGTCATGGACGGCACCAGGTGAAAGGATTGAAACACGAAACCGATGGTTCGGTTGCGCAGTGGCGCCAACGCCTCTTCGGAGGCGTCGGTGATATCACTGCCGTCGATGAATACCTGACCCGACGTGGGATGATCCAGTCCGGAAAGCAGCGTCAACAGAGTGGTTTTGCCGCTGCCGCTGCTGCCGGCGATGACAATGAATTCCCCCTTTTCGGCAGACAAGGAAACCTTTTCCAGCACGGTGATGGCGCGGTGATCCACGGTATAGGTTTTGGAAATGTGTCGCGCTTCCAGCAATGGCATGGTGGTAATGTCTCCCAAAATTTGAAGGCCTGTGAGAGTGCTCATCGGGCTTATACCTGAAAGCAGGACTTATCTTCGCACTTAAAACATGCCTCTTTAAAACTACCGTTAACAAAAGATAGAGAAAGATAAGGCCTCACTCTGGAATTTCAAATCAGGCCGGGAACGGGGCTGAAAAGGTGCGCGGAGGAATACGGAGAAAAGACCGCCATGTCCCCGCTGCGCAGTCCTTTTCCAGGGGGTGGCGGGAAAAAAGAAACGCCGGCCTTGCCATTTTTCGCCGATGCGGCTAATCACAACCATTCGTCAAAACATTAGGAACAAACCGTATGGCCAAGCGCAATTGTTTTTCAACATCCTTGTTGAAACAGAAAGGAAACCCTCATTGGGCACACCGATACCCCTGATCATCATCGCGGCCATCGGCGGCATTGCGGTAACCCTCCAGGCTCAGTTCATGGCGCTGATGGATAAACAGATCGGCACGCTGGAAAGCGTATTCATCACCTATGGGGGCGGAGGGCTGCTGATCGGCCTGGCCATGCTGGTGAGCCGGGGAGCCAACCTGGCTGCCTGGCAGGGGGTGCCCTGGTATGCGCTGTCCGCCGGAGCGCTGGGCCTGGTGATCGTCGGCACCATCGGATACGGCACCGCACGCCTGGGGCTGGTGTCGGCGATGACGATCATCATTGCGGCCCAGTTTGTCAGCGGCGCCGTTATCGATCATTTTGGCATTCTCGGTGCGGATCTGAAGCCCCTCGACCTCTACCGCCTCTCCGGAATCGGGTTGATGCTGCTGGGAACCTGGCTGGTTGTCCGGTGATTTTCGGTGACTGACCGCCTCGACCTTTCCGATCACCTTGAAAAGATAAAGAATTTTCCGGCATATAGGAGAAGATCCGTCTCTGGAATGATCAGGGGCCCGCGGTGTAGTTACCGCCTTCCGGCAAACGGCATGACTGATAGGGCGATTGGCTATAGACTGAGACCATCCAGACGGTGCCTGCTGAAGTCATAAATATTCATCAACCGGTAGCGATCCTCATCTCCGGCATCCACGGCGGACGATGATTGCGGTTCCATTCGGCTGGCCTGAACCATCTGCAACCGGCTCAACAGAACACAGGAACCCGAGCAAAAATTTTTATCCATTTGGTTGTTCAAACAATCTCTGCAGGGTGACAGGATCATGGATGTCTCCTTTCCGGTGTTTTCCATGTGGATTAAAGGTATGGCGCGGCAAATCCGGTTCAATGCAGCCGACCGGTGAATTGAACCGGCCGACCCTTCCTTACGAAAAGATCAAAAGCAAAATCGGTACCACAGGTAACATATAGAAACTGATGTATTTTTAAGCGAGGCTGGAGTGCATCGCTGGAAACCTATCTGACAGGTTGTAAAGCTAAATGGTGCCGAAACAATTTTGATGAAGGCGTAAAAAGTCGAATTTCCGACGGGTTCGTAAAAAGTTCGAGAGCAAGGCTTGCGAATCCCGAGAAATGAGGCGAACTTATTGTACGCCGCAGTGACGAGGGATGAAGCGTAACGCAGATATCGGACTTTTTACGAACCCGTCAATTTTGCCTGCTGCAAATTTTTAGGCCGAACCTCCATGACAATGCAGGTAATCTGAAAGGAGCATAAACCATGACAATAATTCAAAAAATATCAATTGTTGGAGCCGGTGCCATGGGGGCGGCCTATGCGGCCATGTTCACCGATGCCGCCGGATTTTCCGTATCCTTCGTGGCAAGGGGTGAGCGCTATGAGCGCCTGAAGAACAAAACCCTCACTGTAAATGATAGGCTGTACAACGTCCCCGTAGTTCACCCGGACAAGGTTTCCGAGCCGGCGGACCTGATTCTTGTCGCCTTGAAACACCACGATCTGGCCGGCGCCGTCAGCGACATCACCGCGCTGGCGGGCAAGGAAACGGCCATCCTGTCGGTGATGAACGGGCTGGAGAGCGAGCAGACCATCGGGGCCGCCTGCGGCATGGACAAGCTGGTCTACGCTGTCGCCGTGGGTATCGATGCCATGCGTGAGAACGATCGCTTCACCTATGCCAATCCCGGAAAAATCATTTTTGGTCCGGTGAAGGATGACGGCAGCGGCCCCGGGTTGGCGCGTATTCAGGAAGCGTTGGACCGCGCGGGAATTCCCAGCGAGGTCCCGGCGGACATCATGCGCGCCATGTGGTGGAAATTCATGATCAACGTGGGCATCAACCAGGCTTCGGCAGTACTGCGCGCCCCATATGGTCTCCTGCAATCGTCGCCCGAGGCCCGGTCGCTGATGCGGTCGCTGATGGAGGAAGTGATTGCCCTTGCCGAAAAAGCCGGCATCGGCCTGACCGAAAAAGACCTCGACGAATGGGATCGCATTTTTACCCGCCTATCACCGACGGGAAAAACCTCCATGCTCCAGGATATGGAAGCCGGCAGAAAAACAGAAGTGGAGATCTTTGCCGGGAAAGTGGTGGCCCTGGGAAAAGAATATCATGTGCCCACACCCGTAAACGAAACCCTGCTGCGGATCATCAAAGTCATCGAGGGCCGCAGCGGGGGTTGAAATAATAGGTTGATGGGACTTTTCCTCAAGCGATTCCGCAATTTCCGGACGGCAGAAGTGATCGCCTTCCCCATCCCCTGAAACGCGGTTACCGAGCGAACGGGGAAACGGTTGTCATCCCTGCTGTGAATGACCCCCGGTGGACACCGGGAGGCTTCACTCCCTCGACCATCCCCTCTGCTTTTGCCCTTTTTCAAATCGATTGGCTGTGCTATTATTGGACATAAACTCGGAAAGCCTCGGATGATGACCCGCACCTGCTGAATGGCCTGCATACGATCACTTCTCATTTATCCGGATTCGTTGACCGCCCTCCTCGCGATCCATAAATACCCATAGGCTGCCGATAGGTTGCTTTCAAAAAAAGCCGCTGTGCAAGAACAACCCGAACAGAGGAGGCCGGATCATGAAAAAAACATCTCCCGAACGACTGGTCCCGGAATTGTTCGCATACGCCGATATCACCGTCAATGGCAGTCGGCCCTGGGATATCCGGGTGCATAATGACCTTTTTTATAAACGGCTGGCTGCCGGCGGATCCGTTGCCCTGGGAGAAAGTTATATGGACGGCTGGTGGGACTGCGGGGCACTGGATCAGTTTTTCGATCGAATCCTGCAAATCCGATTGGACCAAAAGGCCAAAAAATCATTAAAGGCCCTGTGGTGCGGGGCAAAAGCGGCCGTCACCTGCTCCCCCAGTCGTTTCCGGGCATATGACATCGGCAGACACCATTACGACATCGGCAACGAGCTGTTTTCACTGATGCTGGACAAATGGATGAACTACTCCTGCGCCTACTGGAAGGATGCCGGCGATCTCGATGCGGCCCAGGAATCCAAAATGGATTTGATCTGCCGTAAGCTGGACCTTCAACCCGGCATGCGTGTCCTGGATATCGGCTGCGGCTGGGGTGGCCTGGCCGCCTATGCGGCCAGACGATATGGTGTCGACGTGGTGGGCATCACGGTCTCTCAGGAGCAGGTGAAACTGGCCCGGCAACGCTGTGAAGGGCTGCCGGTAACCATCCAATTGGAAGATTATCGCAACATGTCAGGCACCTTCGATCGCATCGTGTCGGTAGGCATGTTCGAACACGTGGGGGCCGGCCGCTATCGCACCTTCATGCGCCGGGTCCGGCGCTGCCTGGCACCCGATGGACTGTTTTTACTGCACACCATCGCCGGCAACCGCTCGGTAAGGTTCTGCGACCCCTGGATTTCCAGATATATCTTCCCCAATTCCATGCTGCCATCCAGCCGGCAGATTTCAACGGCGGCGGAAAAGCTGCTGGTTCTGGAGGACTGGCACAGCTTCGGACCGGATTATGACCCCACGCTGCTGGCCTGGTACCGCAACTTCATGGAGAACTGGAACCGTATTAAGCATGCCTACGACTGGCGGTTTTTCCGCATGTGGACTTACTATCTGCTGGCCTGCGCAGGTTCCTTCCGCGCCCGCAGAAACCAGCTGTGGCAGATCGTTTTTTCCAGAAACGGAGTCCGCCCCGGGTATAAAAGTGTGAGGTAGGCACTTAAAAGGATTGTTCTTGGCCGGTCGACAGCCGGTCAGCGTAAATCCTGGGAACCTTGATCGCGCCGATTCGCTGAAGCTTTTCCAAAACGAATATCTTTGATCGTCGCATCCTTGGCGATTTTAAAAACAGACGTAAAGGTCATTACCGTACGGCCCGCTTCGTCATGGATATCGCAGCTCCCTTTGAGGATGGCGCCCTTGCGTTCGACGAGGGTTGCCGTTGCCGACAGGATGCCTTTTTTCACGGGATGGAGAAAGCGGCTTTCCATGGCGATGGTGGCAAAGTGGGTTCCCGGCATCAGAACGCTCTTGATGGCCATCACCACGGCGGTGTCGGCCAGGCTCACCAGTGCGCCGCCATGCATCAGACCGGCTCCTTGAGCCAGCTCCCTGTAAAAGGGCATCTGCAATACCGCCTCGCCCGCCTCTGCCCTGACAATTTCCATTCCCAGCAAGTGCTCGAACGGGGCGCAACTGATCCATGCGGGCATGCTGAATCGGTGGGGGCCGGTATCTTTGTTGTTTTCCATGAGGGATCTATATCAATCGTGTTTAAAAAATCAAACATTTGCATCGGACCATCCGTTCAGGGCCGCTGCAGTTTGAAGCGGATACGCAGGACGCCGTCGTCAAACCCGGACGATGCGATCCGGAATTTCCCGATCTCTCCGGTCGAAACCACATGCGGGCCGATACACGGGCAGTGGTCATAGTCGCCGATACTCACGATGCGCACACGATCCCCGGCATCGTCCGGCAGCCGGGACAGATTGAACCGCTCCCGGGCGTCATCGACGGAAATATATTCCTCGGAAACCGGCAAGCCGGCCTCGATCACGCCATTGACGTCGTTTTCCAGGGATTTCAATTCCTCGTCGGTCAGCGACCGGTTGAACCGGTAGTCGCATTTGGATTTTTTGCGCTCGATATGGGCGCTGAAGCACCGGTCGCAACCGAACCGGCGTCCCATGGCCTGGTTGAGGATGTGCTCGGCGCTGTGCATGCATGGGTCAACCTGCTTTTTCATTGCCCCCTCCGGATCAGGCGTTGATAAAATCCATGGAAAGTTGCCGGCGAACGATTCCTTCGAACCATACCCCATCGTCAGCCAAATAAAAACCTTTGAGGCGGTCCTTCAAGCTTATTGCCCGGTTTCGATCATGGGATTGATAATCGGGAACCCTTTCGATCGTTATCCCGTCAATCTTTATTGAATCTTTACACCCGGCCCGTTCATTCGTGGTTATCGTTTGACTGTATTCATTGATCGGAAGAATGGTTTCACCGTTTCACGGGTGAAGACGAAAAGTTAGAAAGAGAGGGCACGGCAATGAAAAAAAGAGGCTGCACAACCGCCAAATGGTGTTTATTTTTTATAAGTATGCTGTCGTTTCTGGGGGCCTGTTCCCCGACGATGGACTCACCGACTAATCATGAAGCAAAGACAACGGAGGCTTCCATGAACCTGGCCTATAAAACCAAAACCGATGCCCCGGCAATCCCGCCCATCGATGCGGCGGCGCCGGCGGTTTTCGAGACCGCGTCCTTCGGTCTGGGGTGATTCTGGGGAATCGAATCCCGGTTCGGGATGATCGAAGGCGTGATTCGCACCCGTGTGGGCTACGCCGGCGGCCGGCAGGCCGATCCGGATTACGGCCATATCGGTGATCACACGGAAACCGTGCAGGTGGATTATGATCCCCGGCGCATCACCTACAGCGAGCTGCTGGATATTTTCTGGCAAAGCCACAAGCCCACCGAACGGTCGTGGTCCCGTCAGTACATGAATGCGGTATTCTTTCACGACGGCCGTCAGCAGCAGCTGGCCATGGACTCCAAGGCGGCCGTGGAAAAGAAGATCGGCCAGCGGGTCAAAACCGAAGTGGCTCCGCTGCGCACCTTTACCATGGCCGAAGACTACCACCAGAAGTATATTCTCAAACAGCATTATGACCTGAACGCTGAAATGGCACGCATCTATCCGCTTCACCGGGATTTCGTCGATTCCACCGCCGTGGCGCGCCTCAACGGATACGCGGGCGGGCACGGCAGCAAAGATCAGTTTGAAAACGAGATCGACAGCCTGGGACTGACGGATGCGGGCAAAAAAGCCTTGACGGATAGGGTCAACCGGAAGTGGACGTATGATCGTCAATAGTTCAATAAGGAGATGAACCCCTCAACGCTTCGATTAAGGAAAGGGCCTTCCATGAACAGTCGTGGACTTTTTTTCGAGGATTTCTCGGCCGGACAGCAATACACCACGGACCGCCGTACGATTACCGAAGCGGACCACATCAACTTTACCACGTCCTTCGGTTTTTTCGAGCCCCTGTTCATGGACCGGGCTTACGTGGCCGATGAGACACCCTACAAGCGGCCCATCGTTCCCGGGGCGCTGACCTTTTCGATGGCCGAAGGCCTGACGATCCTTTCCGGGATCCTGCATGGCACGGGCCTGGCGTTTCTGGGCGTCGACCTCAAGGTGCTCAGACCGGTGTTTATCGGCGAGACCATCCGTGTCGACATCGACGTGATGGACAAGCGGCAGACCAAAAAAACGGACCGGGGCATCGTCTCATTTCTTCATCGGGTGAGCAATCAGGATGATGAACCGGTCATGGAATACGCCATCAAGCGCATGATCAGGTGCAAACCCGAATAGAGGCCCCCTTGCCCGCCGGGCGTCATACTGCTGAAAGGCAGCAGCGGCATTACTCGACGGTAACGGTCACCGCGTGCTCATCGATGCCATTGTTCCCGTAGCCGAGAAAATTCCATGGGGCAGTCTGGGGCTGCTGCCTGCCCTGGCCGTCCGTGGCCCGCGACTTGATCGTATATTCATCGGCTCGATCGGCATGCCAGACATACTGCCATTGCCGCCAGGCAAAGGGTTCGTCCGGACCGATGAATTCGGCCGCCTGCCACGTACCACCACCGTCAACCGAGACCTCGACCTGGTCCACGTGCCCTTCGCCGGCATAGGCGGCGCCCAGCACGACAATCGATCCCTTCGCCATCCGCTCACCGGTCAACGGCCGGGTGATAATGGACTTCAACGGGATGGCGGTGACCACCTCCCCGGTGGCGGGTTGCTGTCCCTTCTGAAAAACCCGATAGACCTGGTCCATGAAAAAGCCTTCGAATGGTTTTTCTATCACCGTGATGCGGCTGAGCCACTTCACGCAGTTGGCCCCGGTCCATCCCAGGGCCAGTGCCCGCAGGGGGTAGCCATGCTTCAGGGGAAGGGGGTCCCCGTTCATCTCATAGGCCAGCAGGGTGGATGACATCGCCTTTGCGATGGGAATGCTGCGCACGAATTTAATCTGGGCCTTGCCAAGAGGCGTGTCCATGCCCTCGAAAGCGACATGGGCGGCCCGGTCCGCCAGGCCGGCGTCGTTCAACAGGTCGCGCAGCCAGACGCCTCCCCAGACGGCATTGCCCACGCCGCCGATAGTCCACGGGTTGCCGGAGGCCTTCTTTTCGAGCAGCGAACGACTGTTTCCCGAGCACTCCAGGGTATTGGCAACGATGGCTTTGGGCAGCCGCTGGATCCGGTCCATGTCCAGTTTCAATGGGTTTTTAACCTCCCCATCGACGATCAACCGCCAATCGTTCAAATCAACCGGTGCTTCCGGGATCTTGCCCTGGTTGCGGTCGAAGAAAACCGCATTGGGCGTGATCCAGGAACGCAGGCGCGCCGCCTCCGTCTCGGCGTTCAACGGGCTTTCGGTCATGATACGCATGGACTGGGTCATCGGTCAGGCCTCCTTCCACAGGTTGGTTATCCTCCCACAGCGGTAACTTTCGCCGGGTATTCATAAATGCAGGCCTCGCCTCTAATTTACCCATAGGTGGAAGCCTGTAATTTTCATGAAACCAGGTTCCCGGGTAGTTGAGGCAGCGACCTTTGGGTCAGAAAGCAGCAGCGCGGGCATGATCGGTCGAGGGCAGGGCCGCCGCAGCAATCAGAGATGATGGATATTTGCATTATAGGAACTGATTCCGGCCGGCGTCAATGGCGTTGCGCTGCCTTCTTAGAACGGAGCCAAACTTCCTTGGAAAAAAACCATCAGGCCAATTTAAAAATAAGCTTGTAACCTTGCCGGCATTTTCCCGTTTATAGGTGTAAAGCGGGGGTGATGGGTATCAAGAACGATTAACACATCTATCAAATCAATAAGAATAGGAGAAAAAGAATGAAAAAATCTAGGGGACGCCTCTTTTTAATTTTTGCCATGGTCATGAGTGTGGTCGTCGTTCAGAACGTATTTGCGGAAACGGTTGAAGGGACGATCGATTCAATTACAACCAAACCCAATACGATATCCATCATTGATGATGCATTAGAGCTGACAGTAATCAACGGTGTAAAAATCAATTATCTGTCCAATCAGTATAATATAGATCTTGAAGAAGGCATGTTCGTGAGCGTCGATTATGATGAATTTACCTGCTCGGATGGATCAATCAAGAATATGGCGACTTCAATTACGGTCGGTGAGGTCACCGTTCAGTTGCGCTGAATCCACTGCGGCCCCCGGTCGGTGCGGGTGAAGCACAACCGGGGGCCGTCCATTGAACCGTAAAAATCAAAAGCGCACACAGCCTGGGGTTTGGCGCGTGAGGACTTCAAGCTTGTGCGAAACCCTATCCTCAACTCCGCCCGATCCTCCCACAAAAAAGGTCGGGTTCGTCCATCCTTGCACAGGACGAACACGGCCTTTTCCTTTGGCCCGGCCCAACGATTTTCACTAAAACGCCATAGAGCCAACCGCCCGTCATATTTCCTTGCAGGGACTTGATCTCCTTGTTCAGCTTTAAGGTTTCACGT
This sequence comes from Deltaproteobacteria bacterium, assembly GCA_020444075.1. GTDB lineage: Bacteria > Desulfobacterota > Desulfobacteria > Desulfobacterales > Desulfosarcinaceae > Desulfosarcina. The sequence goes on along the minus strand of JAHLLR010000010.1, from coordinate 11,540 downwards.
ATGAGCGGTTTCGAAGAGATTGGGTTCACCTCCCGAAGGTTATGTTTCCTGACCCCAAACCTTCATTTTACCTTCCAATTCAGACCGTCACGATGATTTTACCCATCTGCCGGTTGGATTCCATGAAGCGGTGGGCCTCGACGATGGCGTCCAGGGCAAAGGTGCGGGCAATGACCGGCTTGAGAGCGCCGGATGCCAGGCCGTCATAGACAAACTGTTTCCCGCGGGCCATGCACGCGGGCTGCCTGACGATCTCGAACAGGGTATATCCGCGGATGGTCAGGCCCTTGCCTAACGCATCGAACAGGGGAAACGGGGTTTCCGCCATGGAGAGCGCCCCGTATTCGAAGATCGTGGCGCCAGGCGCCGCGGCCTGGGCCAGCTTTTCCAGAAAAGGACCGGCAACCGGATCGAAGATGATGTCGGCCCCCCTGCCGTCGGTGATCGCCATGGCCTGCGCGGCCAGATCTGCCTCATCCGTCACGATCACATGATCGGCACCGGCGTCCAGGAGAAACTGTTTTTTGTCCCCGCCCCGTGTGGTCGCCACGGCCAGTGCGCCTACTGATTTGACGATCTGGATCGCCGCCAGGCCCACGCTGCTGCTGCCGGCGGTGATCAATACCGACGATTCCTTCTTCAGCTTGCCGTATTCAATCAGGGCACCGTAAGCGGTCATGTATTGCATCCAGATGGCGGCGCCTTCAACAGCGGACAAGGTCTCGGGGTAGCGGGCGACGGCATGGGCCGGAACGATGGCGCTCTCCCCGTAGACTCCGTATTGGGTCATGGAAAAAGAGGGTATCGTGCTGACCCGATCGCCAATCTGGATGCCCGCTACGCCGGCGCCCACGGCGTCCACCGTTCCAGCGGCTTCGTACCCGAGTCGCGAGGGCAGTCCAGGTGCCTCCAGATATATGCCCTGGCGGAACATCACCTCTGCACGGTTGAGCCCGATGGCCTCGACCTTCAGGCGCACTTCACCCTTGCCGGGCTCCAAATCCGGCAATTCTTCGAGCCGGAGAACATCCGCCCCTCCCGTTTCATGAAATCGAACAATTTTCGGCATGATTTTCCTCCTTGGTTTTCAAGCGAGCTTCATGGTCACCCGTGTAAAAGGTGAAGGCGGAATGATTTCAACGGGTGAACCGGCAGGATGGACCGGCAGCCGAAAAGGGCCGCCAGTTAATTTCCCGCCACCGTCATGATCATCGATTTCATGGCCGCCTTCCTTCCGGATGAGGTTTTATTGACAACAACATCATCATCCAGGGAGGGGAAATCAATGCCGGCCATAGACTCCCGCGGCAACTGTCACCGTACACGGGAATGAATGGTGGAAAAGGACTCCGCCTAATATGCCGGACCGCCGGTATAGTCGATGCCCTTGTGGGCGGCCTGGGCCTGGATGCAGCGGTAGATTTTGGTGTCCAGGGAATCTTCTCCCCCGTCTTTCTCATCTCTGACTTTACCCTCGATAAAGTGCTGCCGTTTTTTGGCCAGGTCTTCGATCCGGGATTGAAGCTGTCTTCTTTCACGGCTGCGGGTCTCGATGAGGGCGGCCAATGCCGGTTGGCTCATGCCCTTTAACTCGTCCGGCAGGTCCGATTGGGGAATCTCGCCAAGGTCCAGTTCTCCGGCTTCCACGGCATGCACCAGTTCCCGGGAACCGATGAAATTTTTTGCCCCGGCTGCCTTGCTGTTGAAAATCGTCCGTTTGGCCACTGCGGAAGGCCGGGCTTCGCTGTATATCTCGTCGGCTGTTTTCCGTCGGGCTTCCATCTCCCGGAGATGATCGGCGCTGCCATAATAGATCCGGGTGTCGTCCAGGGCCCGCGACAGACTGGCGATTTTTTCATCGTAGGGGGTGTCGACGAGCACGGCACTGCCGGATTGGGCCACCTGGAAGGTCTCGCCCCTTCCCAACCGGGCGATTTCCCGCCAGACGGGGACGGTTTCCGGCATGTTGCCGCATTGAACCGTGTTGATGACGATATCGTCCTGGGCGGCCCGGGTGCAGCTTCGCACATACGTGACGTCATCCGGGTAGTTCATTTTCGGCGGGGCGTCGCCTACCAGAAAGATTACCCGGTAGACGGCCGGGCTGCTGCTCCAATCCGGTTTCGTCACCGCCTCGTAAAGGGCCTGATTGACGCTCTCCGGCGTGTCGCCGCCACCTGCGGCTTCAAATTGCATCAGCCGCGCGTAAACCGCGTCCAGATCGTCGGACAACGGCGTGAGCACGGTAACATATTCGTCTCCCCGGTCCCGGTAGCCTACCAGCCCCATGCGGATATCCGGCGCCGGATCGGCCGAAGCCAGGGTGTTGGCGATGGACCAGATTTTTTCCTTGGCCGCGGCGATCAGCCCGGTCATGCTGCTGGTGGTGTCCAGGACGAACATCACCTCCACCGCGGGGCGCTCGGATTGGGTGACGGCCATGGTTTCAGGGGCAGGGCTGCCGGCGAAAACAGAAGGGATCCAGCCGAAAACAAAAATGGAGAGAAACAAGCCAATAGCGGATAGGTTGACCGATCGGTAATTACTCATTTTCAGGACTCCTTTCACGGGTTGATGGATCTGATAGAGTGATGTTGCGATTCTACGCCATCCGGCCCTGAACACAATTCAAACAAATGCAAATTGTCGGCACGTTTTTTTTGCATTTGTTTAACGGATCGATCGGGTTCAAACAGTTGCCCACCAAATGCGCAAGCATGGTCAACCGCCGTTTCAGCACGATGGGTGGCCTTAATCCAACTATTTGATTTATATAATATTTACCATTTTTTTAAATGTGGAATACCCGTTGCAGGCGATCGGTCAGGTACCTCTCTTTTCTTTTTCCGACCGGTCATTGAGGATGGATGATCAGGACCATTTTAGCCCGGGGTTTGATTGCATTTTTTCTGACTGTGACGGGATGTGGAAATGGTGGGAGCGATACCGGTGGTTCTTCTTCGACAGGCGCATTGGATGGCAGTTCGACCGGCGGCGAACGCAATCCCGTGTGCAGCACCGGCCAGAGCAGCGGAGAAATGCGCCGGCCGGAATTTTTCCGCTGCCTTGCCGGGCAGACATCCTGGTTTGCCTCGCCCAAAGTGGCCGACCCGGGCGGCGACGGCCAACTGGAGATCATGGTCCAACCCTTCGATCACGGCATGGACGTCTTCACCGTGCCCGATTCCGGCTGCGACTGCCTGCTGTGGACCACGGCCCGGAGTGGGCCGTGGCGCATGGGCCAGCCCCGTGGAATGGATTGAGGGCGGGTCACTCCTCCGAATGGAAGCTGCGGATAATGTACCCTCCGGACTTTTCGTCAGACTCCAGCTCCATCAGGCCGCGGCTGGCGGCCTCGTCCAGCAGGCGCTTGAACGAGCGGAAGCCGTAGTAGGATTCGTTGAATCCGGGACGGCGGCGCTTGAGGGTCTGCTTGACCATGGACCCCCAGATTTTATCTTCCGACCCGCGCTCTTCGGCCAGGGCCTCCAACGTCTCCATCACCAGGTCCAGCGCTTCCTGGGTCAGTGTCTCCGCATCCTCTTTGGGAGTTGGCTCGGGGGCCGGGGTTTTGGGTCCTTTAGCCTGCGACTTGCGGGCCGGCTTTTTGGCCTTTTTCTTCTTGCGGACCAGGTCGTCGTAATAAATGAATTCGTCGCAGTTGGCGATCAGCAGATCGGAGCTGGAGTTCTTGACACCCACGCCGATCACGTTTTTGTTATTCTCCCGCAGTTTGCTGACCAGGGGTGAGAAGTCCGAATCGCCGCTGACGACCACGAAGGTGTCTACGTGGGATTTGGTGTAGCACAGGTCCAGTGCATCGACGACCATGCGGATATCGGCGGAATTCTTGCCGGATTGGCGTACATGGGGGATCTCGATGAGTTCGAAGGCCGCCTCGTGCATGGCCGCCTTGAAATCCTTGTACCGCTCCCAGTCGCAGTAGGCTTTCTTGACCACGATACTGCCCTTGAGCAGCAGCCGCTCGAGCACTTTGCCGATGTCGAACTGGGCAAAGCGTGCATCCCGCACCCCGAGGGCCACATTTTCAAAATCGCAGAACACGGCCAGGTTGGTCGCTTCCAGTAACTTGCTCATATTCCCCTTCCCGGATTTCCAATGGTTTATAGAAAAAATCCCACCCCGATGGCTCAAAAAAGGAAACAGCAGGGCGTTCCACCGACGTGCCTTTGATTTACAAATGCCCAAGGCTTCTTATTTTGATTTTATCACCGGTCTGAAATGAAAGGATACACCGATGGCTGAGCTTCGAGCAACATCTAATAAATATACCCTGGACACGGTAGCGATGAACGTTGAGGACGTTGACCTGGACCTGGCAACAGCCAGCGCCATAGCCAAGGCAAAGGCCCGCGACATGGACAATAATGCCATGATGCTGTCCTACCACAGCGCGAAAACCGGCGAATTCTGGCCCAATTACGAATGCGGCGGCGGCGGTCGGCCGCCATGGATCGTATTTGCCGAAGCCAGGGGCTACAACCTGAAGATCGATATCAACGACGGCGAGTATGAGTTTTTCTATTTGCGTTTCTAGCCGCGTGATGTCCCGCCGGCTGCGATAAGTCGCTTCATGACGGACGAAATCATTTGAGCGGGTCGCTGTGGCACTTCAGGCAGCCGGTGAATTGCGGGTGAGACGTAGGCGGCCCCGTGGGATTGCGGTCCGGGTGGTGGCAGCCCAGGCACTCGGCATCTTCGGTTACCCCTTCGTGGACGTCCGGAGCGTTGCGGACTGAGGGGCCGTGCATGCCCAGGTAATGTCGGTACGCACAGCCGCCCAGGACCGTCAGGGCGATGCTGCAGATGATGATTCGCTTGACCGTCTTCATTTTTCCTCCCTGACAACCTGTCCGTCTTTCAAGCCGATGATCGGGTCGGCGATATCGGTTATCTCCCTGTCGTGGGTAGCCATGATGATCGTGCAGCCGTGATCCTGTCCCAGGTCCCGCATAAGCTGAACGATGCGCTGCCCGGTCGCCGTATCCAGGTTGGCGGTGGGTTCATCGGCTAAAAGAAGCTTCGGGTGATGCGCAATGGCACGGGCCACGCTCACGCGCTGGGTTTCTCCGCCAGACAGTTCATGGGGCAGGGCTGTGGCCGCGGATGGGAGGCCGATATCGGCCAGCAACGCCTCGATCCTGTCGTCACGAACCTTGCCCGCTATACCGTTCAAGGTTAATGGCATGCCGATATTCTCTGCTACCGTGAGGTAGGAGAGCAGGTTGCCCCGCTGGAAGATGAAGCCCAGGTGGCGACGCTGGAACAGGCTCAGCTTGCCGGCCCTCAACCGGTGGATCGGCGTGCCAAAACAGAGGATCTCGCCCCCGTCCGGCATTTCAAGCCCGCCCATGCAGTTGAGCAGGGTGGATTTGCCGGCGCCCGATTTCCCCATGATGGCGGCAAACCGGCCGGTATCGACGGACAGGGAGACATCGGTGACGGCCTTTACCTGGCCGCGCCCGGATCGAAACGTTTTGGTGACGTGGGAAAGTTGAATCATAAGTTCAAATCAGCCTTAAAATGTCCGCCGCTTTTTTCCGGGCGACCATCACTGCGGGCCAGACGGCCGCAAGCAGGCTGAACAGCAGCGACGTCGCCGGAGGTGCCCACAGCGAAAAAGCCGTCAACCGCGGAATGATCACACCGGATACGGCAAAATATCGATTGTGGGAAGTAAACGCGGAGATGTCGATGCCGCCCGTATGGGCAACAACCAGGACGGCAACCATGCCGATCAAAAGGCCCACACTGCAGGCGACAAGATTCATCAGGGTTACCTTGGCCACGATGAGTGCCGATATTTCGGCGGTGGTCACGCCCATGGCCCTCATGATGCCGTATTCCCGCATGTTACGGATGATGAAAATCACGAAGGAACAGGCAATGCCAATGGCGACGACGCCGAATACGAGAAAAATGACAATGGCCATGGAAATGGCCTCAAGGTCGATGAGCTGCCGCAGGTCCGGCATCTGCGTCTCCCAGGACTCAAAGCGAACCGGTTCCGGCCAATGCTGCCGGTAAAGGTTAAGGATGGCATCGGCCGTGACGCCGCCGGTCAGAAAAATAGCGGCGGACCAGGGAACGCCTTTGTCAGGCATCGTTTCCAGCGGACAGAAGGCCATTTCGCGATCCAGCGCATCCAGGCCGGTATGGTAAAGCCCCGACACGGAATACTCAAGGAAGCCGCCGCCAGTCTGAAAAGAGAACCGCAGCCGATCGCCGACCCGGGCGCCCAGGGTCTGTGCGACATCGCGGCTGACCAAGATCTCCCTTTGGCCTGTCAACGGATACCGCCCCTCGCTGATCTTCATTTTCAGGGCCGTGTGAGCGGTCTCCTGTTCAGGGTCGATCCCGCAAAGCAACATCGGCTGAGAGAGGCGGCCCCCGGTTAGAACGCCCGGCAGATAGACCCGTTTCAGGACGGCGTCAACACCCTGGACAACGAGATCCTGCGTCTGAATCGAATCAGGCAGGTCGTACCCGGTGACATGCCCGGAAAACAATCCCACGGTGTTGCGCAGCATGGCATCCTTGACGCCCACGGCCAGGGCGGAGAGGAAGATCAGCGCGGCCACTGCGGTGATCACCATGACGGACAGGGCGGCCGTGGCGCGGCCGGACCGGACGAGGAAAAGAAAAGCGATCCGGGTCCAATACGCGGCACCGCCGGGTGTCATGATTCCGCCTCCTTGAATAGGTCAAGCACCCCGATACTCTCTTCCAGAAAACGGATGGCGGGTGATACCAGCACTTGGTGTTCGCTTGAAAAAAGTGCTCCGAGGCCGTCTGCCAGAAACCGGTGGGATGTTTTCGACGCCTGTCTGATCGCCTCTGGAAAATCGCTGACGGGCATGGCACCCCTGCCCGCGCTTTTTTGCGCATTCATCATCTTTCCGAGCCGGTCTTTTTCGGCTGGGTGTGGCCCGTGGTGAATCAGGGAAACTAAATAGTTGTGCCTGCGTGCCTGGATGTCCCCGGCCATGTCCACCATGTCGTCCATGATCTGGCAGCCGATGCCGATCCGGTGGAGTCCCTCCAGCAGCGGGCCTCTTTTATTTTCGGCCACTGTTTCGAGGGTCAGGGGGATATCCCATGGACATTGAAACAGGATCCCGGTTTTAAAGTGATGAATCGTTTGGAGGATCGCCTCCGGTTCCAGGATGGATGTGATGCCCGCTTCCTCCGCAGCCTCTTCCACGCCGCTGCGGGTCATGGTCTTCATGGATGCGATTGCGGCCGCCAGAACCCGATCGCCGGCTATCTCATGTCGGATTGACGCATCCATGAGAACCTGGAAGAGCACCCGGTCGGAAACCATGATGTCCATGACCGAGCGGAAGCGATACCCGGTGGCGGGGATATCGGTGTCCAGGGTCGGTTTGTATTCGTCATCCAGCAGGTTGTCGCAGCCGGTCACCATTCCCCGGAGGCACTGCAGCGTCGCTGCGTAGAGAATACGGCGATGGCGGGGAATTCCGGCCCGCTGGTAGGAGTAAAGAAACAACAGGGAAAAAAAGTTTTTCCGCAATGAAAAGGTGGCTTCGGCGGGTGCCTTGAGGGTCACCCCGCATTGCCGCAGAATCTGGCCCGCGGCCTCCCGGTAAAGAAAAATCCCGGATTTCAGCTCCGCCATCAAGTCCAGTAACAGCGGTACCTGCTCCATCCGGGCGATGGGATCGGGCAGATTATCGTCGAAGTTCATTTTCACGCTTCCGGTTTGCGGGTGGTGAACAGGGCGATGTACCCGAAATAAGTGGCGACAATATCCGGGCGAAGGAATCCGGCACCGGCAATGACCTCGGGCAGGACCCCCCGGATGTTTTCACCAATCTGGGGCTGCATGAAGAACCATCGGGATACGTGGGACACCAGGGCGCCCATCCAGGTGGTGGGCAGGTGCATGTCCGCGATGACCAGCCGCCCGCCTGGTTTCAGCACCCGGAAGGCTTCGGCCAGGGCTTTTTCTTTGAGGTCCATCTGCACGTGGTGGAAAAAGAGACTCGAGACCACGGCATCGAAGACGGCATCTTCGAAGGCGAGATTTTCGGCCGCCATCACCTCGAACCGGCAGTGGTCCGAGGCGCGCTTTTTCCGTGCAACGGCGATCATTTTGGCCGCCGCATCGATGCCTACGCTCTCCCCGCCTGCAGCGGCATCCAGACGGTCGCCGATCATCCGGGTAAGCACGCCGGTGCCGCATCCCAGATCCAGAACACGATCCGACCCGGTCAGCTTCAAAAGGGCAAGGAGATGTCGGTCGTATTCAGCCTGTTTCCCCAGCAGCAGTACCGGCTCGAGGGCATCATACACGAAGGCGGCATGATCCAGCGTTCGACCCCGGGTGGGGGCTGATTTGAGTTTCATTATCCTTTACCGTTTCCGATGATGAAAAGATCGGCATAAGTGACGGGCACCGGATCTGACCATGCCGGATTCACGGGACGGATGTCACAGGAAGGTCTTGGACCGTAAAGCCGGGAAAGCGCATATACCCGACGCCACGTGATTCAAAAAAACAATATCAATATGCTGGCCATGTTGCAAGATGCGATCGGGGCAGATGCGATCGGCCTTAACCGCACATGTCATCGCTATTGACAGGTGTTCGGTATCGCCTCAATAATAGGAAATGTCCCGAATGGCCGGCAACCGTCTTTTTTCACGCAGCCAAAATTGCCATTCTGCCGGCGGGTTTTGCCAGTCGAATTCCCGGACGAACAGTGGCCGCCTTCCATGTTTACCCCCATCCACGGAAAGGAACGTGCGCATGCCCCACGAAGATGCCGACACCATTGCCCGGGAGATCGCCTTGGAAAACCGGGAGTGGCTCGAAAGCCTTGACTATGTTTACGAAAACCAGGGACCGACACGCATTGTAGAGCTGCTGCGCCACCTTCAGGTACGGGCCCAGCAGCGCGGCGTTCACATCCATTTTTCCGCCAACACCCCCTACCTCAACACCATCCCGGCGAGCCGTCAGCCGGCCTTTCCGGGCAGCCGGGAGATCGAACGTCGCATCAAGAGCCTTATCCGCTGGAACGCCATGGCCATGGTCGTGCGCGCCAACCGCCAGCATTCGGGCATCGGCGGCCATATTTCCACCTTTGCCTCCAGCGCCACCCTCTACGAAGTGGGATTCAACCATTTCTTCCGGGCCAAAAGCGCCGGCCACCCCGGAGACATGGTCTTCTTCCAGGGTCATGCCGCACCGGGCATTTACGCCCGCGCCTTTTTAGAGGGCCGTGTCAGCGAGACCCAGATGGAAAATTTCCGCAGGGAGATGGCCGAAGGCGGAGGCTTGAGCGCTTACCCCCACCCGTACCTGATGCCCGAGTTCTGGCAGTTTCCCACCGTTTCCATGGGCCTGTCGCCGATCATGGCCATCTACCAGGCCCGCTTCAACCGCTACATGGAGGACCGCGGGATCAAACCGCCCGATGACCGCCGGGTGTGGGCATTCCTGGGTGACGGCGAAACCGACGAACCGGAAACCCTGGGCGCCATCACCCTGGCGGCCAGGGAGCGCCTGGACAACCTTATTTTTGTCATCAACTGCAACCTCCAGCGCCTGGACGGACCGGTGCGCGGCAACGGCAAGATCATCCAGGAGCTGGAAGCCGCCTTTCGCGGGGCCGGCTGGAATGCCATCAAGGTGATCTGGGGTGACGACTGGGACCCGCTGCTGGCCCAGGATGACCAGGGCCTGCTGGCCAGGCGCATGGAGGAAGTGCCCGACGGCCAGTACCAGATGTATTCAGTGTCCGGCGGCGAATACATCCGCCGGGATTTCTTCGGCCGTTACCCGGAGCTGACCCGCATGGTGGAAGGCTACACCGACGAGCAGCTGCAGAAGCTGCGCCGCGGCGGCCACGATCCTCAGAAAGTCTATGCGGCCTACCGCGCGGCGGTCGAGCACAAGGGGACGCCCACCGTCATCCTGGCCAAGACCATCAAGGGCTATGGCCTGGGTGAGGCTGGCGAGGGGCGCAATGTCACCCATCAGCAGAAAAAGCTCAACGAACAGGAACTCCGCCATTTCCGAAGCCGCTTCGGCATCCCCATCCCCGATGACCAGATCCAGGATGCCCCCTTTTACCGTCCCGACGAAGAGAGCGAAGAGATCCACTACCTGAAGGCCCGGAGGCAGGCCCTGGGCGGCTACCTGCCGGCGCGCAGCGTGTCGGTGCCCATCTTCCGGCCGCCGGCAAAAACCCTCTACGCCGAATTCATGAAAGGGTCGGGTGACCGCGAGGTAGCCACCACCATGGTCATGGTAACCCTGCTGGCCAAACTGCTGGCAGACAAAAAAATCGGTCAATATATCGTGCCCATCGTACCCGATGAAGCCCGCACCTTCGGCATGGAGAGCCTTTTTCGCAAGATCGGCATTTACTCCCATGTGGGCCAGAACTACGAGCCGGTAGACAGGAGCAGCCTGCTCTATTACAAAGAAGCCACGGATGGTCAGATATTGGAGGAGGGCATTACCGAAGCCGGATCCATGGCGTCGTTCATCGCCGCCGGTACGGCCTATTCCACCTTCGACATCAACATGGTGCCCTTCTTTTTCTTCTACTCCATGTTCGGATTCCAACGCATCGGCGACATGATCTGGGCCGCCGGCGATGTTCAGGCCCGGGGCTTTTTGCTGGGCGCCACCGCCGGCCGCACGACCCTGGCCGGAGAAGGGCTCCAGCACCAGGACGGCAACAGCCATATCCTGGCCCTGCCCAACCCCTCGCTGCTGGCCTACGATCCGGCCTTTGCCTTCGAGATCGCCGTCATCGTGCGCGAGGGGCTTCGGCGGATGCTGGAGGAAGGGGAAAATCTGGTCTACTACCTGACCATCACCAACGAATTCTATCCCATGCCCGAAATGCCGGCCGGCGCAGAGGAAGGAATTCTCAAGGGCATCTATAAATTTTCTTCTTCGTCTCTTAAAAAGCCCAAAGCCAGGGCGCATCTGCTGGGCAGCGGGGCCATTCTCAACGAGTGCCTCAAGGCCCGGAACATTTTGGAATCGGAGTATGGGGTCGCTGCCGATGTGTGGAGCGTCACCAGCTACAAGAATCTTTATTGGGACGCCCAGGAGACGGATCGCTGGAACCGCCTCAACCCTGAAAAAAAACCCCGCCCATCCTTTCTGCAGCAGCAGACCGCGGGTGAGTCAGGGGTGTTTGTGGCAGCCAGCGACTACCTCAAGGCCCTGCCGGAAACCATAGCCCGCCATCTGCCCGGTCCGGTGGTCATGCTGGGCACCGACGGTTACGGCCGCAGCGACACCCGCGAGGCGTTGCGCGACTTTTTCGAGGTGGACGCCCGGCATATCGCCTTTGCGGCCCTGTCCGCCCTTTCTCGGGAACAGGCCATACCGGTGGCCACGGCAAAGAAAGCCCGGACGGCGTTGCAAATCGACCCCGATCGCACCAACCCCTTGTTCGCATAGAAGCAGGAGACCCCATGATAAAAGCAATCAAAGTTCCGGAAATTGGCGAAAATGTTGAATCGGGCGT